>CP119326.1:2637424-3296781 GCA_029202665.1 Candidatus Brevundimonas colombiensis | reverse complement strand
GCACCCAACGATACCTCACACCCCCGCCGCGTAAGCGCTGGGGGTGTTGTCGTTTGGGTCCGGGGACGCTCGCCCAGCCAATCCAGGATCACGCCGAGCTCGCCAAGCAGGGTGGCGTGCATCTCGCCGCGCTGTGCTCCAGGCGTCAGCACCACATTCTCGATCAAGGCGCGAATGGCCGTCGCGGCTTCGTCGCGTTCCGCCGGCTGGTTCAGAGCCTCCGCTAAAAGCGCGACCTTCTTGCGGTAGGTCTCGGCGATGTTCGGGTGCGACATGCGCGAAGGACCGCGACCCATCCTGCAGGTCATCGAGCCGAGCCACAAACGCTGGCGGAAATTCAGCGCCTTCCCCAAATATTTCAACCAGGGTCGCCATTTCATCAACAGAACGAATGACAGAACCCAACGCCTGGCCGCCCTGGCTGAATGGAATGCGCTCGCCGCATGACGATCATATTCCTTGCCACTGGTTCGCCAACTGGAGACTTTTTATCAGTGGGACTGACGGCGCCTAGAACGACACCTGCGCGCGGGCAGTGATCGTTGTTCCCTTGTCCTGGCGGTCAAAGACGCCCGAGGTGTTGTCGATGTCCCAAAAGATGGTGTTCAACATCAGGCGGGTGAAGTCGTTCAGATACCAGTTGCCGCCCAAGGTCGTGGCATGGCCCTCGCCGCCTAAAGGCGCGTCAGTATAGTCGAGGCGCTCCCAGCGGGCGAGCAGTTCCAAGGCGCCTGATCCGCCGTCGAAGACGGGGCGTTTGACCTTGGGCTGGCTCCACGCGCCGATGCGAGGCGAATAGCCTGGCTTGTCGCCTGTGACGAACCAACCAGCGGATAGGCTGAAAGCGTCGAATTGGGTCGAGGCGACGCCGTCGCGATAATCCAGGCTTCTGACGCCGCCTTCTGCGAAGGCCCAGACGTTGCGCCAGACGCCGCCCAACTCCAGTCCATAGCCAGAGCCCCTGTCCGGCGCGCCGAGCGGGCCGCTGCTCAAACGTAGCCTATCGTTGAAGCGACCGCCGATGGCGGTGTTGCGACTAATGATCGGGGCGTTGGCGGGAAACTGTTCCTGGAAGCCCCAGGCGCCAAGGTGCAGGATGGCCGTGTCTGTCTTGACCGGATTCCAATGTCCGCGTTGCATGAAGGTCAAGGTGTCGCGGCTGGCGGCGTCGTCATCCAAGTCATCTCCGGCGACTTGCGCGGTCAAATGCCAGTTGTCGCCATAGACCTTGCCCATCACGCCCAGGCCGAAGAAGCCTTTCTGCGGGACCAGGGCCGTGCCGATGACGTTCCGCTCCAGGAAGGGCGTTGCGTCCGAGCCTGTCGAACCCTCGATGCCGCGCTCTGACAGGCGTTGACCCAAACTGACCTCGACCGGATGGTCGAACAGGCGGTCACGCCAGCCGACATAGGCGCTGGTCACGCCGACGACGCTTTCCGAGAAATCAGCCTCGACCTGATAGAATAGCCTGTTTCCGACACCGCCCTCGAAGCCCAGCCGGATGGCGCGCGCGCCCGTGGCGGTCAGATTACGTGCGGCGAAGTCGGAACCGGTCGTGGTCGAAAGGTCGGCCAGGATGCGTCCGCGCGGTTTGAAGCGAAAGCCGTCGCCCGAGAACTCTGGGGCGCCCCCGCCCCAATCGACCTTCAGGCCTGGGTCCGCATGCCCCGCGGGGGCGGAAGCGACGGCCGAGGCGGCGATAGTCGTTGGGGGAGCCGCGGCGATGATCGTGGGCGTGGGAGAAACGGTTTCGGCCGCTGCGGCCGCGTAGAGGGCGTCGGCCTTGACCTGGCTTACGACACCTTCCTGAACGAGCAGGCGCAGCAGGGCTTCGACGGTCGGTCCCTGAGCGGGTGAGGCGGCGTTTTGCGCGAGCGAGGGCGAGGCGGTCAGCAGGGCGAGCGTGCTGACGCCGAAGATGAGCAGGCGGTGCATGGAGCGATCCTTCAGCGCCGGGTCAGAAGACCCAGAGCGCCGTTTCGGGAAGCGTGAGCGGATAGTCGCCGGGCGCCAGCCTGTGGGGTGTGACGGCCCGCACCGACTGTCCCTGCAGGTCGAACACGTGCTCCCAGCGTCCGCCGAGATAGGCTGACGCGTCCAGCGTGGCGCCGACCCCGTCGGTCTGGGCCACGCCGACAGCCTCAACTCTGATGACGGCCGTGGCGGAATCGCCGACCGAACGCCCGCCCTTATTGACGCCCCAGACCTGACGCCCGCCCAGATCCAGTCGCACTCGCTGGCCCGCAACCTCTTTCACCTTGGCTTCAAAGGTGTTGTTGACCCCCATGAAGTCGGCGGCGAATAGACTGTTGGGGTCGGTGTAGAGGGTTTCAGGGACGCCCTCCTGGACCAGCAGGCCTTCGTTCAACAGCATGACCCGGTCGGCGATCGCCATGGCCTCGACCTGGTCGTGGGTGACGAAGATGGCGGTCAGTCCTGACTTCTTGATCAACTGACGAATCCAGACCCGCGCCTCTTCACGCAGCTTGGCGTCTAGGTTGGAGAGGGGTTCGTCCAGCAGGATCAGCGGCGGACGATAGGCCAGGGCCCGCGCCAGGGCGACGCGCTGTTGCTGGCCGCCCGACAGTTCTGACGGATAGCGATGGCCGTAGTCGGCGAGACCGACGCCTTGAAGGACCTCCTGCGCCTGGATCTGGGTTTCGACCCTGTCCTTGCCGCGCACCTTCAGGCCGTAGGCGACGTTCTCCAGCACCGTCTTGTGCGGCCACAGGGCGTAGGACTGGAACACCAGGCCCAGGTCACGTTTCTCGGGCGGCAGATTGGTCTTCTTGTCGGCATCGAAGACCGTGCGGTCGCCGATGACGATGGAGCCGGCGGTTGGGTTTTCCAGCCCGGCGATGGAGCGGAGCAGGGTGGATTTTCCGCATCCCGAACGGCCCAGCAGGGCGACGATCTCGCCATCGGCGACGTCTATGCTGACGCCTTTCAGAACCTGAGTCTTGCCGTACTGAACGTGCAGTTGGTTGACGCTGAGCTTAGCCATTTTTCTTCTTTCCGAAGGCGGCGAGGAGCAGCAGGCCGCTGCAGACCATCGCGATGTTCAGGACGGATAGGGTGACCACCAGATCGACACCGCCGGTCGCCCACAGGGAGACGAGCAGGGATCCGATGACCTCTGTGCCGGGGCTAAGCAGATAGACGCCGGTCGAATATTCGCGGACGAAGGTGACGAAGAGCAGCAGCCAGGAACCGATCAGGCCGGCCCGGATGAGGGGCAGGGTCAGCTCCCGGCTGACGCGGCCCGCTGAGGCTCCGACCACCCGACCCGCTTCTTCCAGCTCAGGCGCGATCTGCAGCAGCGAGGCCGAGACCAGCCGCATGCCGTAGGCCATCCACACCAGCATATAGGCGAACCACATGGCCAGAAGGGTTTGGCGGAACGGCTGCAAGGGCGGGAAGAACAGGAAGACCCAGAAGATGGCCAGGCCCGCGATGATGCCCGGCATGGCGCGCGGCAGCAGCACAAGATAGTCGAGCGCCGCGCTCCATTTCGTGGGCCAGCGGTGGGTGGCGAAGTTCAGCAGCGTATAGACGCCGACCGCCGCCGCCCCGCCGACCACAGCCAGCAAGAGGGTGTTGATGATCCCGCGGATCACGTTCGGATATTCGGACAGTTCGCGGAAGTTGTTCAGCGTCAGAACCTGGCCGATATCCACGCCTTCGCCCCAGGAGGAGACGAAGGCGCGCATCAGAAGGGCGCCGACCGGCGCGACGACCGTGATCAGCAGCCACAGGGCGATGAAGACGAACGCCGGCCATTTCCAGGCTCCGATCCTCAACGGCCGGCTCTGCGACGCCTTGCCCTTCACCGAGATGTAGCGGTTGGCGTTCTGCAGCAGACGGCGTTGCAGGAACACGAGCGGCAGGGCGATGGCGATGATGACGATCACCACCACGGCCATCAGCTGATAGCTGGGCACGCCGAGCACATTGGTCAGGCCGTAGAGGTAGGTGGCCAGAACCTGCACGCCTTGAGGATCGGCCAGGATCAGCGGCAGGCCGAAAAGTTCAAAACCCAGGAAGAAGACCAGAACCGCCGCATACAGCAGGCTGGGCATGATCATGGGCAGCGAAACCGTCAAGGCCGTGCGGAACGGACCGGCGCCGGTCGCGCGCGCCGCGTCCTCGACGTCGGAGCCCAGGCTGCGCAGGGCGGTCGAGGCGTAGATATAGACGTGCGGAACATGCGTCAGACCGGCCAGAAGGATCAGGGAGGTCTTGGAATAGAGGTTCCAGGGGATGAACCCGATCAGGTCCTTCACCCACAGACTGACGAAACCGACCGGGCCGAAGGCGACGACGAAACCGAAGGCCAGGACGATTGACGAAATGAACATCGGCGCCAGCATCAGCGGCTCGAGCCAGCGCACGCCTGGCAAATCGGTGCGCACCAGCAGCAGGGCCAGAAGCGCCCCGATCGGTACGGCGATCAGGGTCATTCCCGTCGAGATCAACGCCGAATTGCCCAGGGCCTTGTAGAAGGCCGGATCGTTGAAGACGAAGCGGAAGGCGTTCAGGCTGAGGTGGATGTTTCGGGCGAAGAAGGGGCCGTCCAGGAAACTCTGCCAGATGACCAGACCGATCGGCGCCAAGATGGCGATGGCGGCCGCCACTATGAGGGCGATGCGAAGATTACGGTTCATGGTCAGGCGGCTCCCTTGGCGCCAAGGGTGTCGCGCCAGCGCCGCAGGAAGCGAAGCCGCGTCTCCTGATCCAGGTTGGCGAGCAGCGCCGGTCCGACGCGGATTTCGCGCGTGTCCTGCGGGATTTCGTCCACGCCTTCGGGAGCGGCGACATCGGAGCGGATCGACCGCATGTGACGCGCGCGCAAATGTTCCTGACCGCGCTTCGACAGCAGGAAATCGAGGAACAGTTTCGCGGCGTTGGGGTGGCGCGCATCGGCGGGGATCAACGCGATCCGCGACATCACCAGCGTATAGTCATTCGGGAGAATGACGCCGACGCTCGGGTCCTTGGACGATCGTTCCAGCGCATAGGAGCCGATCATGTTGAAGGCCAGCAGGCTCTCGCCGGAAACGACGCGCTCCATCATGGCCCCGGTCGAGGTGTAGAGCTTGGGCGCGGTCGGTCCCAAGGCCCTGACGAAGTCCCAGGTGTCGCCCGTCACCTGGGCGTCCTGGGTGATGTAGAGGAAGCCGACGCCCGATTTCTCGGGATTGTAGGACGTGATCTTGTCCCGATAGAAATCGGGCTTGCGTTGAAGCAGGGCCGTCAGTTCGGCGTGGCTGTGCGGCACGTCGCCCGCCGGCATCAGTCGCTTGTTGTAGGCGAAGACGATCGGCTCGGCGGTGGTGCCATATGCCTCGTTCTTCCAGACCGCGCTGTCCGGCAAGGCCGGCTTCTCGGGCGAGGCATAGGCCTGGGCGTAGCCGTCGTTGACCAGCTTGATCTGCAGGTCCATCGCCGAACTCCACAGAAAGTCGGCGGTGCCCTCGCGGGCGGCGACTTCGGCGATGAAGCGGCTGTAGATCTCGGTGGAGTTCAGGTCGGCGTATTCGACGCTGATGCCGGGATACAGGCTGCGGAAGTCTGCCAGCAGGGCGGCGACCTCGCGGGCGTCGGTCGCCGAATAGATGCTGAGCACGCCCTCCTGCTTGGCCGCCTCGATGATCTGCGCGTAGGAGCGCGAATAGCCGGCAGGGACGGATGCGACGCTGGCCGGCGACGGCGGACGGACGGGACGATCCGCCAGGGGATCGTCGCGCAAGGCGTTCCACAGCAGCCCGCCAGAGGCTGCGGTTCCGCCGACCGCGCATAGGGTAAGGAACGTGCGTCTCTGCACGGCCGCCTCCTGAAATGTTTCTTCCAAAAGAGTCTTGTTGCTCTTGTCTGGTGAGGCTAGCCCTCAGAAGCTGTCGTCAACCTGTCGCGTTTCGGAGCTCATGGCCCGCATCCTTCTTGTCGAGGACGACACCCCATTACGGCGAGGACTGGCGGCTTCGCTGAAGGCGCTGGGGCACGCCGTCGATGCGGCGCCGGATGGCAAGACGGCGGTCGAGTTCGCAAGAGACCACGCCTACGCCCTGATCATTCTGGACATCGGTCTGCCCGACGTGTCCGGGTTCGATGTGCTGCGCGATCTGCGGCGGGGGGGATCGCGCACCCCGATCCTGATCCTGACGGCGCGTGACACTGTGGATGATCGCGTTGCAGGTCTGGACCTTGGGGCGGACGACTACCTGTTGAAACCTTTCGCGCCGGCCGAACTGGAGGCGCGGGTGCGGGCCCTGGTGCGACGCGGCCAGGGCGAACCCAGTCCGCTGCTGGTCGTCGGCAGCCTGACGTTGGATCGCGGCGCGGGCGTCGCCAGTGTCAACGGCAGGGGGCTCGACCTGCGGCGCCGCGAATGGGCCGTTCTGGAAAGTTTGGCCGTTCGGAGCGGCAAGGTGGTCCCCAGGGAACGGTTGTTGGCCGACGTGTTCGATTACGAGGACGAAATCGCGCCCAACGCCCTCGAGGTCTATATCGGCCGCCTGCGTCGCAAGTTGGAGCCGGACGGTCCTTCTATCCGAACCCTGCGTGGTCTGGGGTATCTGCTTGACGCCTCCGCCTGATCTCATCCTTCGCCCGCCGCCCGGGTCGGTCACCAGCCGACTCCTGCGCGCATTGCTGGGGCCGATGATCGCTGTGGCTCTCGTCTTGGGCGCGGGCGGAGCGCTGCTGATCAACAGGATTGTCGAGCGGGTTCACGACCGGCTGCTGGAGGCCTCGACCCGCGCTGTCGCCGACACTGTGGCCGTCGACCGGGGGCGCGTCACCCTGGACCTGCCGCCAGCCGCGTTCGGGATGCTGGAGAACGACGCCCGCGACAATGTCTATTACAGCGTGACTGCGCCCCAAGGTTTGGTGACGGGCTATGACGATCTGCCCGTCACGCCGTCGCCCGCCCTGGGCGTCACCCAGTTTCGATACCTGGATTACCGTGACCGGCGTGTCCGCATCGCGTCAGAGGCGCGGCGGTTGCCCAGGATCGAGGGCTTGGTTGTCGTCCAGGTCGCCGAGACCCTGGATGCGCGTCATGCGCTGGCCGCCCAGCTTCTATTGGCGCTCGGCGCGCTGGAGATTTCGATTATCGCCCTGACCGCCCTGCTGGTTCCGGCCGCCGTTCGATGGGGGCTGAGACCTTTGCGGCGCATCGAGGCCGCCGCCGACGCGCGGGGCGCAGAAGCCGACTTCACTCCCTTGCCGATCGACCAGGCCCCCGCCGAGGTTCGTCGCCTGATCGGCGCCTTCAACGCCCTGTTGCTCAGGCTGGATGCGGCCGTCGACGGCTTGCGCCGCTTCACCGCCGACGCCTCGCATCAACTGAGAACGCCGGTCGCCGTCATGCGGACCAACATCGGGCTGCTCGACCGGATGATCACCGAACCGTCTGAGGGGCGTGAGCGGATCGCCGATCTGGACGCCAGCGCGACCCGTTTGCAAAGGCTGCTCGAACAGCTTCTGGCCTTGTCCCGCGCGGAGAACGCTGTAAGCGCCGCCCCCCGCTCGGTCGATCTGGTCGAGCTTTCGCGGCAGATCGCGATGGACCACGCACCGCGTGCTCTGGCCGCTGGACAGGACCTGGATTTCGTGGCCCAGGCGCCTCGCCTGGATGGATTTTGCGATCCTCTGCTGACGACCGAGATCATCAGCAATCTATTGGACAACGCGATCCGCTACGCCGGTTCGGGCGCCATGCTGACGGTCAGGGTGACGAAAGAAGGCGAAGAGATCGGTATTTCGGTTTCAGATGATGGCCCAGGCGTCGCACCAGACAGGCGACAAAGACTGACCGAGCGCTTCTATCGCGCCATCGACGATGACCACGTCTCTGGATCCGGTCTGGGACTGTCGATTGCCAAACAACTCGCTCATGCCATGAACGGCCGTTTGGAGATCAGGCATGGGGATGTCGGGTTGACCGCTGTTCTGCACCTGCCGTGTGACGGGGAACCATAGGATCAGCCTTGTCGGCCTGGTCTCCGTTTACTCAAGGGAATCGGAATTTGAGTTTACGTCCGCAGCGATCCCGTCATCGCGAGGCTTCACCGGGTTCCGCCATCGCGTGGCTCTACAGCGCCGCTACTCAAAGCGGAGGTCGGCGGCGGCGCCATTCAAGCGGGACGCCAAGCCGCCTCAAAGGCCGCGTGCTGGGCTTGATGCGGAGCCGTATGGATCGGATGCGGCGTGTATCCATTGTCCAAGGCGCGCCTATCGTGCGCCACGGATTGAGGGGCAGCCCTCATTTTAACTTGGTCGTCATGCGTTCAAGGTGCGCCGATCAGACAACGGAGCCGCCCAAATGAGCATCCTCCCCCTCAGCAAAGAGCCTCAGACGGATGAGGCGGAGTTCAACGCCTACTTCCCATCGAAGTTTTCGCTGAGCCAGTTCACCAGCCCGAAGAGCGATCTGTCCGGGGCCGACTATCCCAACCCCTACACCGGCAATCGCCGCATTCTCGTGATCGGCACGGACGAGCGGTATCTTGAGATGGCGAACGGCAAGCTGTTTTCGACCGGCAACCATCCCGTCGAGACGCTGCTGCCGATGTATCATCTGCACAAGGCTGGGTTCGAGTTCGATATCGCCACGGTGTCGGGCAATCCGGTGAAGTTCGAGTTCTGGGCCATGCCCAAGGAGGACAAGGAGATTACGGGACTGCACCTGGCCTATCTGCAGCAGTTCCAGAACCCGCTGAACCTTCGAGAGGTCGTCGATACCCTAGGGCCCGATTCGGACTATGTGGCCGTCTTCATCCCGGGCGGGCATGGCCCCCTGGCGGGCCTGCCGTTCAGCGACGAAGTCGACGCCGTCCTTCGCTGGGCGTTCGCCAACGACCGGCACATCATCTCGATCTGCCACGGCCCGGGCGCCTTCCTCGCTTGCGCGCACGATGGAAAGGCCAACGACTTTCCATTCAAGGGCTATTCGATCATGGCCTTCCCCGACGCGACAGACCGCGAGACGCCCGAGATTGGCTATATGCCGGGCCACCTGGCTTGGCATTTCGGCGAGAAGTTGAAGGCGCTGGGCGTGACCATCCTGAATACCGAACCGACCGGCGCCGTGCACGCCGACCGCAAGCTGCTGACCGGCGACAGCCCGTTCGCCGGCAACGCCCTGGGCAAGCTTGCGGCGGAAACGCTCCTGGCCGAGGTCGGCGTGATCTAGCGCGATGCCGGCGTCGAAACCTTCGCCGCTTGCTTCGACGATCAGCCTGATCGAGCAGAGCACGGACCTGGATGCATTGAGGTCCCCTGTGCGCGCCTTTGCGGCCCCGATGGGCTATGATCGCTTTGTGCTCTACACCACGCCGCCAGCGGGCGAGGGCGTGATCGACCACCTGTTGTGGATCGAGGGGGATTGGTTCGGCGACGGCGGTGAGATCGACACGGCCGCCTATCTGGCGCGGTGCCCGATCAATCAGCACGTCCTTGAAACAGACCGCCCGTTTTTCTGGACCAAGACGGGCGCGCCTGGCTCCGAAACCTATCGCGTCGTCGATCGGCCCGTCGGCGCCGGCGTTCACGGCCTGCAGATCCCGGTCTTCGGGCAGGTCGGCCTGGTCGGCGCCATGAGCTTCGGCGGCGGCGTGATCGACAGTTCGACGGAGGCCCGCATTCAGTTGCAGGCGGTGGCGATGGCTGCGGTCGGCGTGGCCCGCCGACTGACGGTCGCCGGCGGGGATTTGACCCAGGATCGCCGCCTCTCGGGTCGTGAGCTGGAGGTGATGCGCTGGATCGCTTCGGGACGTCAGCACGCCGACATCGCCGTGCGTCTTAATCTGTCCGAACGCACCATCGAAAACCACCTGCGACGCATCCGTCGCCGCCTGGGCGTCAGCAACACCGCCCAGGCGGTCCAGGTGCTGGTTCGTTCCGGCCAACTTGAAAACTGAACCTTGGAGAGATCGTCCATGTCCAAACGCATACTGGTCACCGGCGCGGCCACCGGCTTCGGGCGCGGCGTGGCTCTCGGCCTGGCTCGTAACGGGCACGAGGTGATCGCCGGCTGCCAGATCTGGCCCCAGGTGTGGGAGTTGCGTCAGGCGGCCAAGGCCGAGAACCTGTCGCTTCAGGTCATCAAGCTGGACGTGTTGAACTCGATCGATCGCGCGCACGCGCTGGCATTGGAGATCGACACCCTGTTCAACAATGCGGGGATTATGGAATCTGGTCCCATGGTCGAGATTCCGATGGAAGTCTTCCGCTCGGTGTTCGAGACCAATGTCTTCGCCGCACTTGAACTGGCGCAGGGCTTCGCGCGGACCATGGTGGGCCGGGGCGCTGGCCGCATCGTCTGGACGTCCTCGGTGGCCGGTTTGGTCAAGGTGCCGTTCGACGGCGCCTACGCCGCTTCTAAACATGCGGTGGAGGGCATCTGCTCGGCCATGCACGAAGAGCTGAAGCCCTATGGCGTGGAGGTTGTCACCGTTAATCCCGGCGCCTACCGGACAGGGTTCAACGACACCGGCATGGAGAGCATGGATCAGTGGTGGGGTCAGGGCGAGCGGATTGTGGAACACTGGCCAGTGCGCGAACTGGACAAGCAGCATGACCCCGCCGAGATGATCGCCGCCATCATCGCGGTGATCGAGGCGGACCATCCGCCTTATCGAACGGTTCGGCCCGCCGGCGCCGAGGCGATGGTCCGGCGCGAGCAAGAGGACGCCTGGACGCGGAGCCTGTGATGATCGACGCCGTGCACGACTTCATCATCGTCGGCTCCGGCGCAGGCGGGGGGCCGCTGGCCGCCAATCTGGTCGAGGCGGGGCATTCCGTCCTGCTGATCGAGGCCGGGAGCGACCACCGGTGTCCCTACTACGATGTGCCGATCATGCAGGCTCGAGCCAGTGAAGACGCCGAAATGCGCTGGGACTTCTTCGTGCGTCATTATGCCGATGACGCGCAACAAAAACGCGATAGCAAGTTCGTCGCGGAACGGGACGGCGTGCTCTATCCCCGCGGCGCGACCCTGGGCGGATCGACGGCGATCAGCGCCCTGGTCGCCGTTTATCCTCATAACTCCGACTGGGATCATCTGGCGGAGTTGACCGGAGATCCGGATTGGCGCGCAGAGGCGATGCGGAAACGGTTCCAACGGCTGGAGGCCTGGCGCGGCAAGGATCCAGACCCAGACCGTCCGGCGCGACCCGGCGACGCCGGACGCCACGGGTTCGACGGCTGGCTGAAGACGACCCGCGCAGACCCCAAACTGGCGGGACGCGAACCTTGGTTCCTGGACATCATCGGCGCGGTGGAAGCGGAAAGCCGGGCGACGTTCGGCACGCCGGAAGATGTGTTGTTGCCCAATGATCCGAACGACTGGCGGTTCGTGTCCGAACGGCGCGAAGGCATGAGCTTCATCCCGGTCGCCATCGATAATGGACGCCGAAACGGCGCCCGCGAGCGCATTTTGGCCGCCCAGGCCGCGCATCCCGGCCGACTGAACATCCGATATGACACGCTGGTCACTCGCGTCCTGTTTGATGGCGACCGCGCGGTGGGCGTGGCCGCCTTGGACGGCGCGCATCTGTATGGCGCCGATCCAGAAATGGCCCGCGCTCATGGACCGGGAGAGCCGGTGACCTTTCACGCTAAACGCGAGGTCATCCTGTCCGGCGGCGCCTTCAACACGCCGCAGATCCTGATGTTGTCCGGCATCGGCCCGCGCGATCATCTGGCGGACCTGGGCATCCAGGTGAAACTGGATCGACCCGGCGTCGGGTCCAATCTTCAGGATCGTTACGAGGTTGGCGTCGTGCATCGGCTGATCCACGACTATCCCCTGTTCGAGAACGCCGATCTGGACGTGCCTGGGCGCGACGGAAAGGGCGACCAGCACTTCCAGGAATGGGAAAAGGACAAGAATGGCCCCTACAGCACCAATGGGTCGCTGGCGGCCTTCATCGCCAAGTCCAGCGTCGCCGAGGAAGAAGCTGACCTGTTCGTCTTCGCCCTGCCGGTGGATTTCCACGGCTACTATCCCGGCTACGCCGCCCAGAGCGCGGCCAAGCACGATCAGTTCACAATGGTCGTCCTGAAGGGCCACACCCGCAATCGTGCGGGAACCGTGCGATTGACGACGACGGACCCGCGCGATCCCCCGGCGATCAACTTCGCCTATTTCGAGGAAGGCGACGACGACGAGGGGCGCGATCTTCAGGGTGTCGTCGACGGCATCGCCATCGCGCGTCGAATCGCCGCGAGGCTTGACGGCATCGTGGCCGAAGAAGTCCTGCCGGGTCCGGGCGTCGCCGAACCGGCAGAGGTCCAGCAGTGGATCCGCGACAACGCCTGGGGACACCACGCATCCTGCACCTGCCCGATCGGGGCGGAGGATGACGAAATGGCGGTGCTGGACGGCGATTTCCGGGTGCGAGGCGTGGAAGGGTTGCGGGTTGTGGACGCCAGCGTGTTTGCGCGCATCCCCGGCCTGTTCATCGCCAGCGCCGTCTACATGGTCAGCGAACGCGCCAGCGACGTGATTATTGCACAGACCCGCTCGCGCTTTTGATCGCCCCGGGCGCCCGGATCGGGCGGTGAGATCCTAACATCATGGAAGGCCCCGGCCTTATCAAGAACAACTCATGACGCAGGCGAGCCTGGCGAAGGTCATCATGTGGATGATGTTTGTCGTGCGAGAATCTGAATATGCTGGGATATTGCGAGACCTAACGGCGCGTGAGTTTTCGCAGTTACATGCTCCCTCTCAGCTCGCTGATACCTGATCCGAAGTCGTCGAGGCCCGCCATCGACCGGCATGGAGGCGATATCCGCAAGTCCGTCGGGATGCAGGTCGGGCATACGCCAGTCCACGAAAGCCTCGAGCAACGTCTGCTCTGCGACCTTCAGGCTGTCGAACGGAGCGGTGAAAGGTAAGTGCGCAGCCCTTCCGAGGGAGGAAAGGTCATGGATCAAGTATATCACTAGTCGTTTAATTAATCCGCATTGCAGGGCCTTGCCTCAGAAATCTAATGCCGTTAGCTGTTGCCGCAAGCCGCGTGTATGACGGCATGGAGGTCGCGTTGAACGGTCTAGGTAACGACGCCAATTACTGGCGCGCTTTGGGCGAGGGTCGTCTGTCCCTGCCGAAATGCGCAGGCTGCAAACGTTGGGTCTGGCCTGCGCCGTTCCGCTGTTCCGAGTGCGGAAGTTGGGAGTTGGCGTGGCAGGACGTGGAGATGAAGGGCGAGGTCTACGCCTGGACGCGGGTGCGCCATCCGTTCGGCGGGGCGGAAGCCCTGGGCCTGCCCTATGTGGTCGCCTCTGTCGCTCTGCCGCAGGCGAACGGCATTCGTTTGTTCGGCCTTCTGGAGCCGGGCGACGACGCCGCCATCGGCCTGAAGGTGACGGGCAAGGTTCGCACCACCCACGCCTTTGATCGAGATGTTCTCGCCATCAGCTGGAGCCCAGTCGCATGAGCGCGCCGCGATTTCCTGTGAGCACCGCAGTCGTCGGCCTGGGGGTCCGTCAGTACAAGCGCGGCGCTGCGCCGATGTCGGAGCATGGCGTGCTGGTCCGCGCCATCGTCGACGCCTGCGAGGATGCGGGCATTGATCCCGCCGACGTCGACGGCTTTGTCACCTACGGAGACGACAAGAACGAGCCAGTCCGACTGATGTCGGACCTCGGCACAAAGGAGTTGAGCTGGTCCAGCCAGATTTTCGGCGGCGGCGGCGGGGGCATCGCGGCGACCTTCGGTGTGGCGGCGGCGGCCATAATCAGCGGCCAGGCCAAGACGGTGGCGGTCTTTCGCGCCTTGGTTCAGGACAACAGCGGCCGCATGTCGGCGGCGGTCATGGCCCACCATTTGACCGACTATATCGTCGGGGTCGGACTGACGGCGCCGGCGGTGGAATGCGCCATGCGCGCCCAGCGGATGCTGGAGCATCACGGCGTGCCGCGTCAGTGCATGGAGGACCTGGTTCGGGCTTCCTATTACCACGGTGCGCGCAATCCCAAGGCGGTCAGCTATGGCAAAGAGTTGGACGTGGAGGAGTATCGCGCCTCGCGGATCATCGCCGAACCCTTCCACCTGTTTGACTGCAGCCGGGAAAACGACGGGGCAGGGGTGGTCATCCTGACAACCGCCGAACGGGCGCGCGATCTGAAGCAAAAACCGGTCTATCTGAAGGGTGTGGCCCAGGGGACGGGCAAGGGTTGGGGCGACCTGTTGCAGAACGACGCAGACTACGCCTCGGCCGGTTTTAAGTCTGTGTCGCGTCGTCTGTGGGCGCAGACAGGTCTGACGCCCGCCGATATCGATGTGGTGCAGGTCTACGAGAACTTCAGCGCCCAGGGCATCGCCTCGCTGATCGATCACGGGTTCTGCACCTATGACACTGTGGGCGAGGTGGTGCGCTACGAGAACTTGATCGCGCCGACAGGCAAGCTGCCGGTGAACACCGGGGGCGGCAATCTGGCCCAGGGCTTCATCCATGGCATTGGCACGGCCATCGAGGCGGTCGAGCAACTGCGCGGAACCTCGGCCAATCCGGTGCCAGGGGCGCGCTACTCCCTGCTGGCGGGTGGACCAGGCGCGCCGACGGTCAGCTCGGCCATCTTCTCCACGGATACGGAGTGAGCCGATGGCGGGCCAAGCTTCTGGAGTCCGCACCTACAGCTCCAGCGGCGGGGTGAGCATCGTCGCAGACGTTGATGGACCAGATGATGCGCCGGTCGTGCTGCTGATGCATGGCGGCGGTCAAACGCGGCATAGTTGGTCTGGAGCAATGGCGTCGCTGGTCGAGCGGGGCTATCGCGTCGTCAACTATGACGCGCGCGGTCACGGCGACAGCAGCTGGGCCGAGGACGGCGCCTATGCGCTGGACGATCGCGTGGATGACGTGCGTGCGGTCTTGGGCGATACGACGGCGCCGTTCGCTCTGGTCGGCGCCTCGCTGGGAGGCGCGACCGCCATCCACGCGGTGGCGTCTGGTCTGGCGGCTTCAGCGGTCGTCATGGTGGACATTGTTCCCGACCCCGAGCCGCTGGGCATCGGGCGGATCACCGACTTCATGAACGGCCATCTGGACGGCTTTGCCGATCTGGACGAGGCGGCGGACGCGGTTGCGGCCTATAATCCCGAGCGGCCGCGCCCCACGAATCCGACAGGGCTGATGCGCAATCTGCGTCGCCGCGACAATGGACGTCTCTACTGGCACTGGGACCCACGGATCCTGCAGGACCCTACCGGGCAGAAGGCCATCATTCGGCGTTCGGCCGAGGCAGCGGCGGCGGCGGCCGAACCCCCGCCCTTCCTTCTGGTGCGCGGTCTGCACAGCGATGTCGTCAGCGACGCCGGCGTGGCGTCCTTTCGGGCTCTGATGTCGGACCTCGAGGTCGTCGATGTGGCGGGGGCGGGCCATATGGTCGCCGGCGACCGCAACGACGCCTTCAATGCGGGAGTGATCGACTTTCTCGCGCGAAAGATGCCGGTGGAGCGGTCAGCATGAGCGTGGATCTGAGCGGCCGCGTCGCCCTGGTGACGGGGGCCAGCGCAGGACTGGGCCGCTATTTCGCCCTGACCCTGGCCCGGGCGGGGGCGGCGGTGGTGCTGTGCGCGCGGCGTCTGGAGGTTCTTGAAGATCTGGCGGAGGACATCCGGGCCGAGGGGGGCAGGGCGCTGCCGCTCGCGCTCGATCTGTCTGACGCCTCGGCCATGGCCGGGGCTTTCGACGCCGCCGAGGCGGCGTTTGGCACGGTGGACATCCTGGTCAACAACGCCGGGGTGGCGGATGGGAAGTACGCTACCCGCATGACGCTGGAAGAAGTGGATCACGTTCTGGCGATCAATGTTCGCGCGCCCTTCCTGATGGCGACCGAGGCGGCGCGACGGTTGATGGCGGCGGAAATGCCGGGCCGGATCGTCAACCTGTCGTCGGTGGCGGCCTATACCTATACGCACAAGAGCGCCGCGGCCCTCTACGCCACGACCAAGGCGGCGGTGGTCAAGATGACCGAGGCGCTGGCGATCGAGTGGTCGGCGCAGAAGATTAACGTCAACGCCATCGCTCCGGGCCTGTTCAGGTCGGAAATGAGCGCCGGCTACATCGAACGCGCGGGCGACTTCACCGGACGCTTTCCGCGTGGGCGGGTCGGCGAGCCGGAGTTTCTGGAAAGCACCCTTCTCTATCTGGTCGACCCGGCCTCCGGTTTTGTGACGGGCACGACCATCATCGTCGACGACGCCCAGCAGGGACGCTAGGCCATGCAGCATTTTGATACCCTGATTGTCGGCGGCGGCCACGCCGGCGCGAGCGCGGCCGCCTCGCTTCGGCAGCTTGGCTATGAGGGCAGCGTCGCCATTCTGGGCGCCGAGCCTGAGGCCCCCTATGAGCGGCCGCCGCTCTCCAAAGACTATCTGTCGGGCGAAAAGGCCTTTGACCGCCTGCTGATCCGGCCCGAAGCCTTCTGGGCCGAGCGCAAGATTGAGCTTCTGCTGGGTCGCACGGCCGAGCGGGTGGCGCCGTTGGAGCATCAGGTCACGACGTCGGATGGTGCGACCTTAAGTTATGGCCATCTTATCTGGGCAACCGGCGGACGGCCTCGGCGGCTGAGCTGCGCGGGAGCTGATCTGGTCGGGGTACACAGCGTGCGCACGCGCGCTGATGTGGATCAGATGGCGTCCGAGCTGGCCGCGGTGCAGCAGGTGGTCATCATCGGCGGCGGCTATATCGGTCTGGAAGCGGCGGCGGTCCTGAGCAAGCTGGGCAAGTCGGTGGTGCTGCTGGAGGCGCTGGATCGGGTGCTGGCGCGGGTTGCGGGAGAACCGTTGTCGCGTTTCTTTGAGGCGGAGCATCGCGCCCACGGCGTGGACCTGCGTCTGGGCGCGGCGGTTGACTGCATCCTGGAGGAGGGCGGTCTGGCGACCGGCGTCAAGCTGGCGGACGGTCAGATCCTTCCGGCCCAGATGGTCATCGTCGGGGTCGGCGTCATTCCGGCGGTCGAGCCCCTGCTGGACGCGGGCGCGGCCGGGGGTAACGGCGTCTGGGTGGACGCTCAATGCCGCACCAGCCTGTCTGACGTCTTCGCCATCGGCGATTGCGCCCTGCACGCAAACCGTTTCGCTCAGGGGGCCGACATCCGTCTGGAGTCCGTTCAGAACGCCAATGATCAAGCCAAGGTCGCGGCCCGGGCCATTGTTGGTGATCCGATCGCCTATGACGCCATCCCCTGGTTCTGGTCGGATCAGTACGATCTGAAGCTTCAAACTATAGGCCTGCTAACGGGGCATGACGCCTGGGTGGTGCGCGGCGATCCCGCCTCGCGCAGCTTCTCGGTGGTTTATCTGCGCGGCGATGTGATCTGCGCCATCGACTGCGTCAACGCCGTCAAAGACTACGTCCAGGCACGCAAATTAATTGTCGAAGAAACGTCGATAAATCGCGCGCTTCTGGGTGATGCAGGGGTCCCTCTGAAGGACATCGCGGCATTGTGAGACCTTTATCTATTGCTGATAGATAAAGATGTGATAATCGTTCGGTTAAATCAGCAGGAAGGTTTGGCCATGAATCAGGTTTCCGAGATCACGAGAGCGCCCGAACGTCAGGTCACCACGCTGGGCGCATTGAATCCTGACCTGCAGGCGGCCATTCGCCGCATTCCGGCAGAGCGTGACGCCCACACCGATCCCCTAGCGGAGACGCGTCCCAACGCGATCTTCACCAGCCAGGCCCAGTTCGATCTGGAGCAGGAAAAGCTCTTCAGTCGCTATCCGGTGCCTGTGACCCTGTCGGCCTTGTTGGCCGAGCCGGGGACGGTCATCGCCAACGACGGCTATGGCATCCCGCTGTTGATCACGCGGGCGCGTGATGGCGTGATCCGCGCCTTCATCAACGCCTGCCAGCACAAGGGCTCGAAGATCGTCGAGGACTGCGAGGTCCACAAGCAGGGACGTCTGTCCTGCCCCTATCACGCCTGGACCTATGCGCTGGACGGCAAGCTGGTCGGCGTGGCGCGCGCCGACATGTTCAAGGACCTGGACAAGTCCGAGCGCAACCTCAAGGAACTGCCGGCCCGTGAATGGGGCGGTGTCGTCTATGTGCAGCTCGACGGCCGCGATCCGGACTGGTCCAACCTGTCGGATCAGGTCGCTGCGGATTTCGAGTCTCTCGGCATTCCCACGGCGCATGTCTATGGTCGCAAGACCTTTGACCTGAAGGCCAACTGGAAGCTGGTGCTCGAGCCCTTCCTCGAAGGCTACCACGTCCAGCGTCTGCACTCGGCGTCGATCGGCGACCTGTTCGTGGATGCACCGAATATCGTCGACCTGTTCGGCCCCAATGTGCGTCAGCTCTCAGGGCGGATCGGCTATGAGCCGGCCATGCTGGATGAGAACCCGGCGGCCAATATCCACAAGCTGATCACCCACGCCTATACGGCCTTCCCGAACTGCGTGGTGGTCACCAGCCAGTATTATATCAGCGTCATGCTGCTGAAGCCGCGCGGCGTGGATCGGACCACTGTTGAATACTTCATGCTCACCCCGGGTCCGGCGACGACGCCCAAGGCCCAGGAAGTGTTCGAGCGCTCCTATGATCTCATCATCAAGGTCTTTGGCGGGGAGGATTTCCGTGCCGCCGAGATCAGTCAGGCCGGTTTGAGCGCTGGCGTACCCAAGGAAACGATCTACTGCGGGCTCGAAGAGAATATCGTGCGTTATTACGATCAGCTCGAAATGTTGATGAAGTAGGCGGCTCGACCCGGTCGGTCAGATTTGGTGTGATTTGAATATCGTTAGTTAGTTTACTGTCGCGACGCGCAAGATCAGGCTGACGATAGATCAGCTTTTGCGCGGCGTGTTTCTGGGGAGATGCGCATGGCGCAAACACTATCGGATGCAATCGCCTGGTGGGCGAGGGTTCGGCCTGAGCAGAATGCCATCATCATGGATGGCGAGCCGCTATCCTATCGCACCTACAAGGCCTGGTCAGACCGTGTGGCGGCGATGCTGATTGCGGATGGACTGCAGCCCGGCGAGCGTGTCGGCGTCTGTGACCTGAACAGCCTGGCCTATTGCGCCCTGATCATGGGCGTCATTCGCGCGGGCGGCATCGTCAGCCCGGTGAACTCGCGTTTCACCACACGGGAAATCGTCGACCTGTGCGGCACGACCGAGCCCCGCTTCGTCTTTGTCGGCGATGACTTCGCCGCCAAGGTTCAGGCGGCGGGCTTGTCGACGCGGTCCATGGCCGAGATCAACGCCCTGCGTGAAGGTGAACCGGCTGTGATCGACCGCGATGTCGACCCGGACGCGCCGGTCGTCATCATCGCCACCTCGGGATCGACCGCCAAGCCCAAGGGCGTGGTCCTGACCCACCGGTCAATGACCTCCTATGTCGGCAACTGGGCGCTGGAGGGGACGGGGTCGTCCGCCGGGGCGCGGGTCATCAGTCTGGCGCCGCTCAACACCTCGGCCGGCTTCGTGCAACTGATCCAGTACAGTGTCCAAGGCTGCACCATCTACATGGAGCCGCAGTTCATCCCGGCCAAGACGCTGAAGATGATTGTGGACGAGAAGATTACCTGTTTCGGCGCGGTGCCGGTCTTCTTCGAGGCTCTGGCGGCCCTGCCTGAGTTCGCCGATGCGGACCTGTCGGCGCTGAAGCTGGCGACCTGCGGCGGCGCTCGCGTCAGCCGACGGCTGCTGGAAGCCTACAAGGCCAAGGGCGTCATCATCCGCCAGATCTACGGCCAGACCGAAGTCGGCGGCAACGCCACCATGATGCCCGAGCATCTGGCGCTGGAAGAGCCCGAAAAATGCGGCTGGGGCGGCGCCTACATCGAACTGCGCGTTGTCCGGCCAGGCGACATTGACTGCGATCCGGGCGAGCCGGGTGAGATTCTAATGCGCTCGCCGGGAATGATGAAGGAATACTGGCGCAACCCCGATGAGACGGCCAAGGCCCTTAGCGGCGGCTGGCTGCACTCGGGCGACATCGGCGCGCTCGATGAGCGCGGCCTGCTGACTTACATTGACCGGATGAAGGACCTGATCATCTCGGGCGGGCTGAACATCTCCGCCGCCGAGGTCGAGGCGGTGGTCTGTGAATATCCGGGGATTGTCGAGGTTCTGGTCATAGCCGCCCCCTGCGACAAGTTCGGAGAGACCCCGTTCGCCGTCTATCACGGCCCGGCCGAGGTCAATGTCGAGGGGTTGATCGCCCACTGCAACGCCAATCTGTCGAACTACAAGGTGCCGCGCTACGTCGCGTTCTCGGCGGAGCCGCTGCCCCGTCTGGCGACAGGAAAACTGTCCAAGCCAGCCGTTCGTGAAGCCTATGCCGGGGCTCATGAAGCCCTTCAGCGTGTCCGTTAGGGAAAATCGTCATGGCCGTTACTGCAGACATCTCGCCCAAGCCCGATTATGTGGCCGATCACCTGGTCTTCGACTTCGACATCTATAACGACCCGCGTGTGGGCGAGGATGTCCAGGGAACCTATGCGGCGGCCCTCGATGGGACGCCGGACATCTTCTGGACCCGCATGAATGGCGGCCACTGGATGGTCAAAGGCTTTGACGCCATTGGCGAAGTGGTGCGCGATCCCGAGCATTTCTCGGTTCGGGAGATGCAGATTCCGCGCGTCGAGAATCCGCCCTTCTTTATTCCCCTAAGCCTCGATCCGCCTGAGAATCTGCCTTACCGGCAGGCGATGATGCCCATGTTCGGCCCGGTCGCCGTCAAGGTTCTGGAGCCGCGCATCCGCGAGCTGGCGCGCCAGATCATCGACAAGGTCGTCGCCACTGGCGCCTGCGACTTCCAGGGCGAAGTCTCCAAGCTGTTTCCAGTTACGGTCTTCATGGAGCTGATGGGCATGGACCTGTCGCGGCTTCAGGAATTCCGCCATCTGGCCGAGGGCTTCTTCGAGACCCAGAACAACGGCCCCGAGCTGGCCCGCCTCAGCGGCATCATCATGGGGATTCTGACCGAATTGATCGCCGAAAAGCGCGCCAACCCGGACGACAAACTGATGAGCCACTTCATCACCGTCGATGTGGGCGGCCGCCAGATGGGCGATGACGAGATTCTGGCCATGAGCTTCGTGCTGTTCCTCGGCGGCATGGATACCGTCACCAACGTCACAGGCTTCGCCTATCAGCAGCTGGCGCAGATGCCGGACGTACAGAAGCGTCTGGCGGACGATCCGTCCCAGATTCCCGCCTTCGTCGATGAGGCCATTCGTCTGTACGGCGTGGTGAGCACGCCGCGCATGGTCGTCAAGGATCGCCAGATCGGCGACGCCGTCTTCCGTGACGGCGACATGGTGCTGAACGTCCTGTGCCTCGGGAGCCGCGATCCAAAGCGTTACGATGCGCCCAATGCCTTCAACATGGATCGCAAGAAGGTCGCCCATCTGACCTTCTCGTCAGGCCCACATCTCTGCATTGGCCATGTGCTCGGTCGCACGGAGCTGCGCATCCTGACCGAGGAGTGGTTCAAGCGCATTCCGTCCTTTGAGGCGACCCCGGGCCGACCCCACCATTTCCGGGTCGGGACGGTGATGGCGCTGGAGACCCTGCCGCTGCAATGGCAGGCAGCCTGACCCATTGATTTCCTCCCCCTGGGCGGTCCTGCCGACTTGGCGGGGCCGCCTGTCTTTTTCAGGTCTTGGGCAGAGGTGGCGGCGTGTCGAACAAATGCTCGGTATCATTGACCGGCTGTCCCAATGTGCCGCGACGATAGCGCTCGGCCGCACCGAGAAAGAACATCCGCAAGGTCTCTTCCAGCAGCTTTTCGTCGTCTGAGAAGGGGCTTGCCTGCAGCGCGCGCGCGACTGCCGGATAGCCGTCGGGCTTGAAGGCCGGCATGGTGTCAATGCCGCGCGCTCGCGCTGCGGCGCCGAACAGAGCTGACCCGAACATCAGCTTGTCGGTGCCTTCCAGGATGACCATGTGAAACTGCGGCGGATAGGGATTGGCGTCGGCCGCATCCTCGTAGGCTTGAAGCAGCAGTCGGCGCGGGAAGTACTGCAGCACCAGAACGGCGGCGTTCGGGTGTTTGAGGATGGCGTGCCGGGCGGAGACGCAGAGGTTCACCATCCGCTCCTCGAAGGGCAACGCGCTGCTCTTGAGTTCCGGCAGAGCAAGTCCATCCTTCAGTTCTGGCAGTCCCAGAAAAAGCAAACGGACGACTTCTTCAAGAAGTTCGTCCTTATCTTGAAAGTAGTGATAGAGAGACGGGGAGCTGACACCGAGCTTGCGGGCCACGTGATTCAAGCTAAAGCGCGCCAGTCCGACTTCATCAATGACATCCAAGGCAGCCTGTGTGGCGGCGCTGCGACTGATGAGCGGAGTGGAGGGGCGCGCCAAGATCTATTCCTGAACTTCAAAAGCTATTTCTTTGCATTTCCCGCTTCGGTGCTCAACCCGCTGCTGACGCCAATCTGGGCTAGCGGAGAAAACGCGTAGTAATCAATCAATCAAATAAATTGACGCCCGAAGTTAATTGTGCGGCTATAAGGCATCAAAACAAGCCGTCTAAACGGCGAAAAGGGAGAGACGACAATGAGGAGAAAGGCAAGCCTTTGGGCTGGCGTGGCGGGCATCGCCCTGGTGTCGAGCCTCGGCTCGGCGCCGATGGCTATCGCGCAGCAGGCGGATGCGCAGACGCCGACGGTAGTTGAGGATATCGTGGTGCAGGCGCGCCGTCGCGATGAGCGTCTGATCGATGTTCCGGTTGCGATCACCGCCATCGGCGGCGAGTCGCTCAGCGACTACTCGGTGTCGCGGGTCAGCGACCTGGCCACCCTGGTGCCGTCCCTGGTGACGGGCAAGGCGGCTTCTGGTTCGTCGGCCAGCATCTTTTTGCGTGGCGTCGGCTCGACCGCCCTGTCCGCCGGGTTCGACCAGTCGGTCTCCTTCGTGATCGACGGCCTGCCAATGAGCCGCGGCCGCGAAATCAGTCTGCCGCAGTTCGACATTCAGAACGTTGAGGTCCTGAAGGGACCTCAGGCGCTGTTCTACGGCAAGAACACGACCGGCGGCCTGATCAACGTCAACTCGAATAATCCAACGGCCAATTTCGAAGCTGGCGCCAAGACGGGTTACGGCTTCGAGGGCCAGGAGTGGTATGGCGAGGCCTACGTCTCCGGCCCGATCACCGACACCTTGCGGGGTCGTTTCGCCGCCCGCCTGTCGGACAGCAAGGGCGCCTTCACCAACACCGCCGCCGATACCTATCCCGCCCTGGTCCCGGGCCAGGATGACTGGCACCGGCCCAGCGACCATCGTGGGGGTGCGCAAAGCCGGGCGGCGCGTCTGACCCTGGATTGGGATCCGACGTCGCAATTGTCGGTGCGGCTTAAGGCAGGCATGACCTCGGTTGATGACGGCGGTCCGACAGACATCATTGAGCGCATCTGTGGGGGCGGCCGAACCACGCCGGCCTCGGCCAACGGTTTGCCGCCCAGCCCGAACGCGGACTGCAAGATCGACGGCCGTTCCGACTCGTCGGCCCTGCCGCGCAATGTCGCCGAGGCCAACTATCGCTATGCACGTGATGGCGAGCCCTATGCCGAGTTCGGTTCCGAGTACGCGGTCGTCACCGCCAAGTGGGAGGATGACAAGTTCGATGTGGAGTCGATCACCGGCTACTACCACTTCGACCAGTACGATCTGAACAACGTCTCGGGCGAGGCCTACCCAGCCTCCTTCACCCAGTTCGCCGACTTCACGCAGTATTCTCAGGAGCTGCGTTTCGAGACGAAGTTCGATGGGCCGATCAACTTCTCGACCGGCGCCTTCTGGGCGCGTGGCGAGTTCGAGTTCAACACCGACGCCTATATCATTCCGCTGCCGCTCGATCCGGTCACGGGTTCCTACGTCACCTTCCGCCGCGATAACGGATTCAAGTCCGATTCCATGTCGGTCTTCGCTCAGGCGTCATGGGCGATCGGCGATCAGTGGGAACTGAGCGGCGGCGGGCGCTACAGCAAGGAAAAGCGCGACAGCTATCAGCGCTCGTTGGATGGCCACAGCTTTGTCGCGGCGAATTTCCCTGGCGGCATCGCGCTGTATGACGAGTATGACGACGACAACTTCTCGCCGGAAGTCACGCTGCGCTACAAGCCAGCCCACGATACGACGATCTACGCCGCCTACAAACAAGGCTTCAAGGCGGGCGGCTTCAACGTCTCGCAGGCCTTGACGCCCGACGCCTCGGTGGAAAAAGGCCGCTTTGGCGCAGAGACGGCTCAAGGCTTTGAGGCCGGCCTTCGCACCCTGGCGCTGGACCGTCGATTGAACCTGGGCATTACAGCCTACCACTATCTCTACGAGGATCTGCAGGTCCAATACTATGACCCGCAGACGAATTCGCTGACCGCCGGCAATGCCGGCAAGCTGCGCACCATGGGCATCGAAGCGGACTTCAACTATCGCGTGGCCAGCGTTGATGGGTTGAGTTTCAGAGGTGCGGCCGCCTGGAATAGCGCCGAATACCAGGACTATATCGGTCAATGTTATCCGGGGCAGACGATCGCCGAAGGCTGTAACAAGCTTGAGTTTGGCGGTGTCTTCAACGGCCAGGATTATGAAGGTCGGACCCCGCCCAAGGCGCCGGAGTTCGCCGGCCGTCTGGGCGCCAGTTTTGAACGCGCGGTGACGGCTTCCGGCATCACGCTGAAGTGGAACGGCGACCTCAGCTATACGTCCGAATACAACTTCACCGATGCCCTTCGTCCTGACGCCGTCCAGGACGCCTTCACCAAGATCGACACCTCGATCGCCCTGGTGGCACCTGATGGCCGCTGGACCGTGTCACTGATCGGTCGAAACCTGACCAACGAACTGGTCGTGACGGCCGCCAACGACATCCCGTTCAGCGGGGGCACGGGCACGGGCACGACGACTGGCGTTCTGGCCGACATGTCGGCCTTCGTCGACAACCACCGCGAAGTCTATCTGGAGTTCGCCTGGCGGTTCTGATCCGGCGGACTGGGCGGCGGTGCGACCCGCCGCCCAGTCCTCTTTTCACTTTGTAGCTTCAGTCTGACCAAGAAGAGGGTCAAAATTGCCCCAACTGACCGTGACCACCCGGGACGGCGAGAGCCGCCAGATCGAGGGTGATGCCGGACGCAGCGTCATGGAGATTCTGCGTGACGCGGGCTTCGACGAACTGGTCGCCATGTGTGGCGGCTCCTGCTCCTGCGCGACCTGCCATGTCTATGTGCTCGAGAGCGACCTGGGGCGGTTGTCGCCGATCCAAGCGGCGGAGAACGATCTGCTGGACAGCTCCGAGTATCGGCAGGCCAATTCGCGTCTGTCCTGTCAGCTGCGGTTCGTCGACGATCTCGACGGCCTAAGCGTCACCATCGCGCCCGAAGACTGAAAGCCCCGCCCTTGGTGGTGCGGGCCGCCCGCTGATTTTTCGAACCGTCTCGAAACTTTGAGGCGGAGACCATCCAAAGGAGGTTGTCGTGTCGGAATTTGACTATGTGATCGTCGGCGCCGGCGCGGCGGGCTGTGTCCTGGCCTATCGCCTGAGCGAAGATCCGTCCGTCAGCGTGGCGCTGATCGAGGCCGGGCCGCGCGATAGCCACCCGTTCATCTCCATGCCCAAGGGCCTAGCCAAGGTCATGCAGGACCCGGCCCATCTATGGTTGCACGCCAGCAAGCCCGAAGAGGCCAGCGGCGGTCAGGCCGAGATCTGGGTGCGCGGGCGGGTGCTGGGCGGTTCCAGCTCGGTCAACGGCATGATGTATGTTCGTGGCCAGCCTGCCGACTTCGACGGCATCGCCGCCCTGTCCAGCGACGACTGGTCCTGGGATCACATCGGTGCGGCCTATCAAGCCCTTGAAAACCACGAGCTGGGCGCGGCGCCGACGCGCGGCGACAAGGGGCCGCTCAAGGTCTCCATGCCGACCTTGCGCGATAAGCTCAGCGACGCCCAGGTGGCCGCAGGACGCACCCTCGGCTGGACTGTCAAGGCGGACATCAACGAGCCGGATGACGTCGAGCGCATCGGCTATACGCCGCGGACGATTTACAAGGGCAAGCGTCAGAGCGCGGCCACGGCCTTCATCCGTCCGGTCGAAGGACGTCGGAATCTGACCATCCTGACCGACCGCACCGCCGACCGCGTCCTGTTCAAGGGGCGCCGGGCCGTGGGTGTCGAGGTTCGTCGTAACGGCGCCGCCGAAACCATCCAGGCCGCACGCGAGGTCATCCTGTGCGGCGGCGCCATGTCCACGCCGGGCATTTTGGAACGTTCAGGCGTCGGCGACGCGGCGCGGCTGGAGGCGCTGGGGGTTCCGGTTGTTCATGACCTGCCCGAGGTCGGCGAGGGCCTGATCGAACATCGTGGCATTGTCATGCAGTGGAAGCTGAACGCCCAGCTGTCCCAGAACCGCGAGTTCTCGGGACTGCGGCTGCTTAAATCGACGGCGCTCTACTATCTGACCAAGGACGGCCCCATGTCGTCCGCCGCTTATGAGATCGGCGCCTGGTTCAAATCTGACCCGTCGCAGCCGCGACCGGACCTGCAGATGCTGGCGGCTCCCTACAGCTTCAATCTCGCCAATCGCACAGAGCTGGAGCCCTTCCCGGGCATGAATGTGGTCATCTATCCGCTGCGCCCCACATCGCGCGGCAGCATCCACATCGAGACGCGCGATCCGGCGGCGCCGGCCGTGTTCCAGCCCAACTATCGGTCGACCGAGGCGGATCGCAAAGCGATGGTCGCGGCGCTGAAGCGAGCGCGTGACTGGGCCGAGCAACCGGCGCTGAAGGCGTTGATCGTCGAAGAGACTATGCCCGGCCCGAACTATCAGAGCGACGCCGAGATTCTGGACGCCTTCGACCGTCATGGGATTTGCGGCTACCACGCGGTCGGCAGCTGTCGCATGGGCAAGGACGCGGCCTCGGTGGTTGATCCCGAGTTGAAGGTGCGCGGCGTCGATGGCCTGCGCGTGATGGATACCTCCATCATGCCGGTCGTCCCATCGGGCAACACTAACGGCCCGACCATGGCCATGGCCTGGCGCGCGGCCGACATCATCCAGCGTGACGCCGCCTCGGCGGCCTGATCGGAGAGCCTGCCATGTCCGACGATTTCAAACTGACCGGCGGCTGCAACTGCGGAGCCGTACGCTACGTTCTGAGCGCGCCGCCGCTGGCCGTCGCAGCCTGTCACTGCACCAACTGTCGCAAGCAGTCGGGCGCGGCCTATTCGGTCAATCTGGTGGTGCGCGCCTCAACCCTGTCGATTGAAGGTGAGCTGGCGGTCTATTCGGATACCGACACCGAAAGCGGCGCGCCGGTCGAGCGGCAGTTTTGCCCGGCCTGTGGATCGCCGATCCGCTCGGTTCCTGCGGCAACGCCCAAGATCGTGGCCGTCAAGGCCGGCACTCTGGACGACGCCGGCCCCTATGGACCGCAGGTGCACATATGGACCCGTTCAAAGCTGCCCTGGGTCGAACTGCCCGCAGGCGCCGTTCAATTCGAGAAAAGCCCGCCCGCCTGATTGGATTGGCAAGGGAGAAAACAAGATGACTACGACCGGCATGAGCCTGGAATGGCGCGATCAGATCGCGATTCTGCGGATGGACGACCCATCAACCCTGAATGCCGTCACCCTGGGCTCGATCGAGGCCTTTGGCGACCTTCTGGACGAGGTTGCGGCCAAGGCGCGGGCGATGATCTTGACCGGCGCCGGTCGGGCCTTTTGTTCCGGGGCCAATATCGGCATGGGCATGGAGGGCCGGATGGACGGGGCGGATTATGACGCCGGCGAGACCCTGGACAGTCATATCAATCCGCTGATGACCCGGCTGCGGAACATGCCCCTGCCTTGGGTCAGCGCCGTCAACGGGGCTGCGGCTGGCGTCGGGGCCTCGCTGGCTCTGGCGGGCGACATGATCGTGGCGGGAGAGAGCGCCTTCTTTCTTCAGGCCTTTTCCCGCATTGGACTGGCCCCCGACGGCGGCTCCTCACATCTGCTGGTACGCACCATCGGCCGGGCGCGGGCGTCCGAGCTGATGCTGCTGGGTGAACGGTTGTCTGCGGCCAAGGCGCTGGAATGGGGCCTGATCAACCGGGTCGTGCCGGACGCTGAACTGGCCGAGGCGGCCTTGGCCCTGGCGCAGCGTCTGGCCAAGGGCGCCTATTCCCAGAGGCTTATCCGCCAACTGGCCTGGTCGGCGGTCGATGCGGACTGGGAAACCGCCTTGGCCCAAGAGCGCGCGGCCCAGCGTACGGCGGGGCAAAGCGCCGATCACCGCGAAGGCGTGCGCGCCTTCATGGAAAAACGGGCTGCGGCCTTCACCGGCGCCTGAGACGCTTCCAACAGTAAACCGAGCAAGATCATGAGTTACAATACGATCCGTTATGAGGTCGAAGACGGCGTCGCCCTGATCACCCTGTCGCGGCCTGACAAGCTGAACGCCTTCACGCCCGTGATGATGCACGAGATGATCGACGCCCTGGATCGGACCGACGCCGACGACGCGGTGCGGGCGGTGATCTTCACGGGCGAGGGACGGGCCTATTGCGCCGGCGCCGACCTGTCTGCCGGAACGCGCGGCTTCGTCGATGAAGGCCAGCAGTCGCTGATGAACGCCGACGGCTCGGTCAACTATGGCGCAGAGGCCGCGCGGGACGGCGGCGGCCTGCTGACCCTGCGCCTGTTTGAATCGACCAAGCCCCTGATCGGAGCCATCAATGGCGCGGCCGTGGGCGTCGGCGTGACCATGACCCTGCCGATGGATATCCGACTGGCCAGCGAGAAGGCCCGTTTCGGCTTCGTCTTCACGCGACGCGGCATTGTGCCCGAGGCCGCTTCATCCTGGTTCCTGCCGCGTGTGGTGGGCGTCTCGAAGGCCTTGGAGTGGTGCTACAGCGGCCGGGTGCTCGATGCCCAGGAGGCTTTGGATGGAGGGCTGGTCCGTTCGCTTCACGCGCCCGAGGACCTGTTGCCGGCGGCGCGGGCCATCGCACGTGAGATCGTCGAGAACACGTCGCCAGTCTCGGTCGCCCTGACCCGCCAGATGCTGTGGCGCGGCCTGGGCCAGAGCCACCCGATGGAGGCCCACCGCATCGACAGCCGCGCCATCCTGTCACGCACGGCCAGCGCCGACGCCGCCGAGGGTGTGGCCTCCTTCCTCGAGAAGCGCGCAGCCACCTACCCCGACGCGGTGTCGAAAGACATGCCGGACTTCTATCCGTGGTGGGACGACGAGCCCTATCGTTGAAAGGCCGGAGCCGACGTGGATTTCGATCTGACCAGCGAGCAGTCGCAACTGCGTGACACGCTTCGACGCTACCTAGCCGAAGCCTATCCCTTCGCCGCCCGTACAGAGGCCAGTCGCAACGGACCCGGACGACGGCCGGAGGTCTGGCGCGCCCTGGCCAGGGATCTGGGCCTGCTGGGCGCGGCCCTGCCGGAAGCGATCGGCGGCCAGGGCGGCGGCGCCGTCGAGGTCATGCTGATCGCCGGGGAGCTTGGCGCGGTCCTGGCGCTGGAGCCCTATATCGAGACGGTGGTGACGTGCGGCGGTCTGTTGCGCGAGGCGGGCGGTGCGGTCGCCCATGACCTGCTGCGCCGGATCGTCGTTGGAGAGGCTGTGGTGGCTTTCGGCTGGGCCGAGCTGACGGCGCGCCATGCCTTTGCCGATGTGAGGACGACGGCCGCGCGCGACGGCGACGGCTGGCGAGTGAAGGGCATGAAGTCGCTGGTGACCGCGGCGCCCGGGGCCAATCATCTGATCATAACGGCGCGGACCGACGGGGCGCCGGGCGATCCTGAAGGGGTGTCGCTGTTCCTGCTGGACCCTCGCCAATCGGGCGTGACGCTGAAGCCCTATCCGACGATAGACGGACGTTGCGCCGCCGATGTCCTGCTCGACGATGTGCGGCTGGATGCAGAGGCCTTGCTGGGCGTGGCGGGACAGGCTTTGCCGGTGGTCGAGAAGGTTGCGGACGAAACCATCGCCGCTCTGTCGGCCGAGGCGGTCGGGGTGCTGCGCCGGATGCTGTGCGACACCGTGGCCTATACCAGCCAGCGTCGTCAGTTCGGCAAACCATTGTCGGAGCTCCAGGTTCTGCAGCACCGCATGGTCGACATGTTCATGCAGGTCGAGGCGGCGGATTCGGCGGTCCTGTTAGCGACACTGAATCTGGAGGCGTCGACCCGGCAGCGCGCCCGGGCGGTGTCCGCCGCCAAGGTCACCGTGGGCGAGGCGTGCCGGTTCGTCGGCCAGAACGCCATCCAGCTGCATGGCGGCATGGGGATGACGGACGACCTGCCGCTTGGCCATTACTTCAAGCGCGCCATGACTATCGATGCCGAGTTTGGCGACGAGGACCATCATCTCCAACGTTATGGGGCTTTGGCGGGCGGCTAGGGCGCCGTTTGGCTAGGCCGCCTTGCCAGACTTGATGGCCGTTGCCGCGGTGGCGCCGTCCTTGTCGATGAGCAGGCCCGTCAGCACCATGTCGAGAAGGGTGTCGGTGTAGCGGCGGCGCAGGTTGTCGTCGATTTCATCCACGCCGAAGCAGTGGTGCAGGATGTGCTGGCCGAAGAAGATGTGGTCGCACGCGCCCAGGACGATGAAGTAGAACAGCATCGGATCGATCTCGCGGATCCGGCCCTGGGCTACGGCTTCTTCGAGCAGGCGGCGCTGGGTCTCGGCCAGAGGCTTGGAAATGGTCTCCGCCACTTCCCTTGCCGTCTCCGGGGTCTGGAACATGGCGTGGATCAGTCGGTTCACGAACGGATAGCGGAAGTAGACGGTGATGATGCCCTTGATGTGAAGCTTCAGCTTCTCGACCGGGGCCAGGTCCATGTCGACCAGTTCATCCATCTGAACGAGGGCGCGACCAAGGATCTCCTTGACCAGTTCCATCATCAGGCCGTTCTTGCTGCCGAAATAATACTTCACCAGGGCCGAGTTCAGCTGCGACCTCTGCGCGATCTCGCTCAGGGAGACTTCGATCGAGCCGCGCTCGCTCATCAACGCCGCTGCTGCTTGCAGCAGCTGCGAGCGAGATGAGGATTTCGTGGCTTCAACATCAGTCATCGGGAGGTCCGTTCGATTTGGAGCCATTTAAGCGGTTGGTTAGGCGTTCGGTCAAGGCGCGTCGCCATCGCTAGGTCCTTGAAAAATCTACCACTGCTAGGCTCTGGCGCGGCCGGCGCTCAAGGTGGAGCGCAGGGCGTGGCTGAATAGCAGGCACGGGCGCTGGCTGGGAAGCGCCGTCGACGGCTAAGAAGGTCCCGCGCGCGACGGTGGGCGAATGCTTCGGCGTCTCGGCCATCGACAGCACGGGGCGAAGCAGGCGTCGGTCGTCGACTAGAATTAGGGACGGTGTCGGCTCTGGCCTTGCCGCCCAAAGCGCCGGAAATGGCGATGCGGTTCGTGCGCGGCGCCCGGTCGTTCTACGCGAGCGTCTCAGCGCCGTGATCCGCCAGAACGACGATCTTCAGTGCTGAAAGCGGTCCCCTTGGCGCCCTACAGAGTCTGGCCGTCATCGATGGTGAACACCGAGCCCGTCACCTGGGCGCTGGCGTCCGAACAGAGGTAGAGCAGGGTGGTGTCCAGGGCGTCGGCGTCCATGAAACGGTGGCGCGGAAACTTGGCCAACAGGGCCTGACCCGTGCGTGATTCCGCCAGACCTTCGGTCAAGTCCGTGTGCATGTAGCCGGGGGCGATCGTGTTCACATTGACCCCCTTTTCCGCCCAGTCGCGCGCCAGGACGCGGCCCATCTGTGTGACGCCCGCCTTGGTGGCGCTGTAGGAGGCCAGGCCCGGCGAAACCTGCTGTCCCGTGATGGAGGAGATGATGACGATCCGGCCGCGTCCGCTCACTTGGGAACCCTTGGCGATCATCCGACGCGCCCCCTCGCGGACGGTCAGGAAGACGCCGCGCAGGTTCACCGCCACCACCCGGTCAAACTCCTCGATCGGCAGATCGATGGCGCGTCCGATGCTGCTCAGGCCGGCGTTGGCGACCACGCTGTCGACCTGACCGAAGGCCGCCTCGGCCGCGTCATAGGCGGAGATGGTTGAGGTCTCGTCCGCGACGTCCATGGCCACCGAGATCGCCTGAACTCCGTCCGACTCGAGTTCCGTCTGGAGTTGTTGCAGCAGAGGCAGACGGCGGGCGGCCAGCACCACATTTGCGCCGCTCGCACCCAGAATCTTTGCGAAGCGGCGCCCAATGCCGGACGAAGCCCCGGTCACGAGAACCGTGCGTCCGCGGAGATCGAAGACTGGGCTAGTGCTGGGGTTCACGTCGGTCATGGAAGGCGCTGCATCTCCGGGAAAGGACGGGCCTTTGGGGAAAAGGCCCTGACGCGTAAGCGCCCGCTACGGATTTAGGCCTCTGTTCAAGTGGGCGTCAATCGATCGACTAAATTTCGATGCTCTCGTCTTTCCAAAACCCATGGACGCGGATAGACGACTTAGCTGGTCGGTTAAGTTTGTAGCCGACCCACCTATTCACGACCGCAGGTCTGCGGCGGGCCAAGAGACCTCTATGACCCTGATCAATCGTAAGTGGATCCTGAAGCAGCGTCCTACCGCGTCGTTGGCGACAGATAATCTCCAACTGGTTGAGGCCCCGGCGGCTTCGCCCGCGGACGGCCAGATTCTGATCCGCAACATATACCTGTCTCTGGATCCGACCAACCGCATCTGGATGAGTGATCGCGATCAGTATCTGCCGCCGGTCGGCCTGGGCGACGTCATGCGCGGCGCCACCCTGGGCGTGGTGGTTGAGAGCCGGTCCGAACGGTTCGCGCCCGGCGATCTGGTGCTTCCCCCGGATGGCGGCTGGCAACTCTATACGATCGCTGACGCCGGCCGGACGCAAAGGGTCAAGCGACAGCCGGGCGTGCCGCTGACCGCCTATCTGTCGGTCTTGGGGGTGACGGGGCTGACGGCCTATGTCGGGGTCATGGACATCTGCCGTCCCAAGACGGGCGAGACCTTTGCGGTGACGGCCGGCGCGGGCGCGGTCGGTTCGGTGGCGGGGCAGATCGCCGCCATCCAGGGGGCTCGCGTCGTCGGTATCGCCGGCGGGCCCGCCAAGACCGCCTGGCTGACGGACGACCTCGGTTTCGACGGCGCCGTCGACTACAAGCGAGAGGACGTCGGCGCGGCGCTGGATCGTCTTTGCCCCGACGGTATCGATTCCGCGTTTGAGAACGTCGGTGGGCCGATCATGGACGCGGTCTATGAGCGCATGAACATCGGCGGGCGCGTGGCCGTCTGCGGCCTGATCTCAAACTACAACGACGAGGGGCCGATCCCTGGCCCCAAGGATTTCGGTCGGATGCTGATGAAGCGGCTGACCGTCAGTGGTTTCATCGTCATCGATCATTTCCATCGCGCGCGCGACGCCTGGGCCGATATCGGACGCTGGATCGCCGAGGGGGGTCTGCAGTGGAAGGATCACGTCGTCGACGGGCTGGAGAACGCTCCCGACGCTCTGGGCCTGCTGTTCACCGGCGCCAATGACGGCAAGCTGGTGATCCGCATATCGGATGAGCCGGAGGCCTGAGCGTGATCAAGATCATTTTCTGCATCCGTAAATTACCCGGGCTGACGGACGGAGAATTCCAGCGCTATTGGCGCGAGGATCATGCCGATCTGGTGCGCCAGGCGGCCGGTCCTCTCAACATCCGCCGCTATGTGCAGAGCCACGCCTTTTCCGATCAGCGCCTGACCCCGATGATCGACGCGCGCGGGATTGAAGCGGCGCCTTACGATGGCATTGCCGAGCTGTGGTGGGATGACATGGACGCCATTCTTGCTGCGGGTGCGACGAAGGAGGGCCGTGCCGCGGGGCGGCGCCTGCTGGAGGACGAGAAGCGTTTCATCGACCTGAAGGCTTCGCCGCTCTTCTATGCTTACGAGCATGAGATCATCGCCCTGACGGACTGACTGTCAGGGCAGGGCGTCCAGCGCCTCGCCGTCGGTGGTGAAGCGAGCGAGGCGCGGACGGATAGCCGCATCGTCGCGCAGCAGTTGGCCAAACGCCTCTACGCTGTTGACGGCGTGGCCGTCGTCCGGTTGCGTAAGGCTCAGGATAGCGGCCACGGCCCGTTGGCTGCGCCCCGCCCATCCGGCGGCGATCTCCAGCGCGGCCACCAGAGCGTCGGGCGCCACGGCGTCAACCAGGCCCTGAGCCAGGGCGACGTCCGCCCCCACCACGCTTCCGTCCAGCATGAACAGTCGCGCCCGGTGCGGCCCGATGAGGCGCGACAGGCGCTCGGGCCCGCCAGCGCCGGGGAAGATGTCGAGCCGGATTTCGGGCAGGCCGATCGCCTGAACCGAGGCCTGGGCGATCCGCATGTGGCAGGCGAGAGCGATTTCGAAGCCCCCGCCCATGCAGACGCCGTTGATGGCGGCGATGACCGGTTTGTCCGCGCGTTCGATCAGCCGTCCCAGACGGTCGAAGGGCGCGCCGATGAAGCTGGCGGGCTGGATCGCGCCGTCCGCGACGGCTTGGGCCGCGCGTGCGATCTGGGCCACGTCAGCATGGCGGATGAAGACGTCGTCCTGGCCGGTCAGGATCAGGACTCGCGTCTGGGCGTCGTCGAGCCCCGCCTGAACGGCGTCGGCCAACTGGGCCGCCCCGCCGTTGCTGATGAAGCCGGTCGGAGCATTAGCGTAGCGGATGATGGCGGCGCTGTCGCGCCGCTCCAAGGTGACCGAGGCGGGCATGGCTCAGTCGAACCGGACGCCGCCGTCGACATTGACGGTCTGTCCCGTGATGTAGCCGGCGTCCGGCCCTAGCAGGAAGGCGATCGTCGCGGCCTGTTCGTCGGGCCGTCCCTGGCGGCGCATGGGGATGCTGCGCGCCACGGCCTGTTTGATGGCGTCGAAGTCATTGCGGCTTGAGCGGTCGGCCAGGCGGTTGAAGGTGCCGTCCATCATGTCGGTGTCGACCGACCCGGGGCAGACGGCGTTGACGCGGATGCTCAAGGGGGCCAACTCCAGCGCCAGCTGCTGGGTCAGGCCGATAACCCCGAACTTGGACGCGCAATAGCCGCCGTAGTTGGCCATACCCGTCCGTCCCGCCAGCGAGGACAGGTTGACGATGGCGCCCGGCTTTCCATCGGCGCGCATGGCCCGGCCTGCCGCGCGGCAGACGTGGAAGACGCCGTTCAGATTGATGTCGATGGTTCGGCGCCATTGATCGTCTTCGATATCCAGCAGGGGCGCGCCGCCGGCGCCGCCGGCTGTACCCGCATTGTTGACGACGGCGTCGGGCGTGCCAAGTTCGGCGCGGGCGCGCTCGATCATGGCGTCGACCTGGGCCGTGTCGGTCACGTCGCACTCAACCGAGATTGCGCGGCCGCCGCTCTGGCGGATTTCTTCGGCGACCGAGGCTGCGCCCATCCAGCCGCAGGCCTTTTCCTCTTCGGGGAAGGAGGCGGGATCGCGAGAAGGGGCGGACACCACCACCGCTGCGCCCTCGGCGGCCAGCCTCAGGGCCGTGGCGCGCCCTATCCCCCTCAAACGGCCCGCGCCCGTGACCAGAGCCACGCGTCCCTGCAATCGACCGCTCATGAGACGTTCCCGGTTATATGTTCAATTAAGGCCTAACGGCTTGCCATCGAGTTTTTCATCAGTCAATTAAAATTGGGACTGAAGCCAGGCGGAGCGGCGTAGTGAATCTATCATTCGATCCGGCTGATCTGGCCTTTCGCGACGACGTGCGCCGCTATTTCGCCAGCGCCTATCCCGTGGAAATTCTGGCCAAGATGCGGAACGGCGAGCCCCTGACCCGCGCGGATCATGTCCGGTCGCAGCAGGCGTTGAACGCCAGGGGCTGGTTCGGGGTGGGCTGGCCGATCGAGCATGGCGGACCGGACTGGACGCCGATCCGGCGGTATATCTTCGAAAGCGAACTGGAACGGGCGGGCGCGCCCGGCCTGATCCCCATGGCGGTCATCTATATCGGCCCGATCATCTGCGCATTCGGCACCGAGCAGCAGAAGAAGACCTGGCTGCCCGATATTCTGGAGTCCCGAGCCCTGTGGGCCCAGGGCTATTCCGAACCGGAAGCCGGCTCAGACCTGGCCAGTCTTTCGATGCGGGCAGAACGAGACGGCGACCATTATGTGTTGCACGGCGAGAAAATCTGGACATCGTCAGCCCATTGGGCCGACTGGATTTTCTGTCTCGTGCGAACCTCTTCCGAGCCGCGTCGGCAGGACGGTCTGTCGATGATCTGCGTCGATATGCGCTCGCCCGGCGTCCGGGTGCATCCGATTATCGGCATCGACGGTTCGCACGAACTGAACCGGGTCAGCTTTGACGGGGTGCGTGTCCCGGTCGCCAACCGTATCGGGGAGGAGGGCAAGGCCTGGACCTATGCCAATGTCCTGCTGAAGGCCGAGCGGCTGTCGTACGCCCATGTCGGTCGCAAGAAGGCCGATCTGGCCCGCGTCCGGGCCCTGGCGACAGAGACCGCCTGGAGCGGCGGAAGAAAGCGGAGCGACGACCCTCTCTTCATGGCGCGCCTGACGCGGCTGGAAATCGAGGCCGAAGTGCTGGAGGTCTCGGTCCTGCGCGCGCTCAGCGGCGAGGTCGACCCCATTGGCGTCTCGGCGCTGAAGATCAGCGCCACGGAACTGGCGCAGAAGATCACCGCTCTGGAGATTTTGCTGGCGGGCCGCGACCAGATAGCCTTTCCGCCGCGCGAAGGCGCGGACTGGCGTGAGGCGGCGCCTGGGGTTCTGGGGTTCGCGCCCACGGCGTCCGCCGCCTATCTGTTCGAGCGGGCGCAGACCATCTATGGCGGGGCGACCGAGGTTCAGAAAACCATCATTTGGCGCAACCTGTCGAAAATGCTGAACTGACTGATAGATAATCGATTGATTAAAATCGTCGCCTCATTATGGTTTTGCTCAAGAGAGCGACGCGCCGGGCCTTGTCTCGGGCGGGCCTGAACGGGGAAACGGCTTTGCATAAAGATACTGATCTTCAGGAGCGGCTGCAGTCGCTGGATCGTCTGTTCCGACCGCGGTCGATCGCCCTGGTCGGCGCCTCGGACCGGTCGATCTGGTCGGTGTCGGCCTTCGATAATCTGAAACGCGCAGGCTTCGAAGGGCGCGTCGTTACTGTCAATCCAAAGGGCGGCGTCATCCATGGCGTCGAGGCGGCGACGTCCATCGCCGCCATTGGCGAGCCGATCGATGCGGCGCTGCTGATGGTGCCGGAAGCTGCCCTGGCTGATACCTTGCAGGACTTGAAGACGGCTGGGGTCGGCGGCGCGGTGATCCTGTCGGCGGGCTTCGCCGAGACCGGCGATGACGGCGCTCAGCGACAAGCGGCCCTGACGGCGGCGGCGCGCGAATCGGGTATCCGTATCCTCGGTCCCAACTGCCTCGGCTTCGCCAACTTCGCCGACGGCACACCGATCTGGACGACGCCGCTGCGCCGTCCCATGCCCAACCCGACCCTGGCCGTGGTGTCCCAGAGCGGCGCCTTGGCCAGCCAGATGGAGCAGTTCGCCTATCAACAGCGGATCGCCCTGACCCATATGATCTCGACCGGCAATGAGGCGGACCTCACCATCGCCGACGCCATCGAGTATCTGGCGCATCGGTCGGAGGCGCGCGCCATCGCCCTGTTCCTGGAGACAGTGCGCGATCCTGTCGGATTCGTCCGCGCGGTCGAGGCCGCCAACGCCGCCGGCAAGGCCGTGGTGGTGCTGAAGGTCGGGACCAGCGAGGCTGCGGCTGCAGCGGCCCAGGCTCATACGGGTTCTCTTGTTGGCGATGACCGCGTGTTCGACGCTCTGTGTCGCCGTCTGGGCGTGGTGCGGGTCAGGTCGCTGGAGGAGCTCGTCGTCACCGCTGATGTCATCGGTCGCATCGGCAAGGTCGAGCGTCCGGGTCTGGCCATGATGGCCATGTCGGGCGGCCTTTGCGAGATCGCCGTCGATCAGGCCGAGGTGGAGGGGTTGTCCTTGCCGACCCTGGCGCCCGAAACCCTGACGGCGCTGCGCGAAGCCCTGCCGTCCTACGCCACGCCCAACAATCCGCTGGACACGACAGGCGCGGCGATGACGCAGCCGGACCTGATCGCCAAGGCCCTGCGCGTCATTTCGAACGATCCGTCAATCGGTCTGGTGTCCTTCGTTTTCGACGCCCCGGCCAAGGCTGATGCGCGCGGCTTCGCCGCCCGTTTCATCGATGCGGTGGGGCAGGGGATCAAGGACGCCGCCACGCCGGGCCTGATGTTCAGTCACACCTTCTCGCCGGTCAGCGGCGAGGGACGCGGCATGACGGATGCGGCGGGCGTCGCCTATTCCGGCGGGGGATTGCGTCACGCCCTGACGGCGATAGGCCATCTGTTCCGCTGGTCGTCGGCGAAAGCGCGGCCGCTCGATCTGGGCCGGGCCGCTGGCGGGCGCCCTGAAGTCGGCGGCGGCGAGCGTGGGGTGCTGGACTATCTGGCCTCGCACGGCGTGCCCGTCATTCCGGGCGTGGTCGCGACCAGCGCCGAACAGGCGGTCGACACGGCGCGCGGCTTCGACAGTCCGGCGGTGTTGAAGATCGCCTCGCCCGATATTCCCCACAAGACCGAGGTCGGCGGCGTCGCTCTGCGGCTGAGCGGCGATGAGGCGGTGGCCGGAGCCTATGCCGATATCCGCGCCCGGGTTGCGGCGGCCAGGCCGGAAGCGCGTATCGACGGCGTCATCGTCTCGCCGATGCGTTCGGCGGGCGTCGAACTGTTCGTCGGCACGTTGAAGGACCCGCAGTGGGGACCGGCCATCGCCGTCGGTCTGGGCGGGGTCTTGGTCGAAGCGTTGAAGGACACGTCCCTGCGTCTGCTGCCGATCACCGAGGCGGACGCTCTGGAGATGATGGACGAACTGCGCGGCAAGGTGCTGCTGGACGGGTTCCGGGGCGCGGCCGCGGTGGATCGCGCCGCCGCCGCTCGCGCTATCGTCGCCATCGGCGAGGCGGCCCTGGCGCTAGGCTCCGATCTGGTGTCGCTGGAAGTGAATCCGTTGCTTGGCAATGGCGACCGCATCGAGGCCCTGGATGGCCTCGTGATCTGGGAGGACAGCCATGAGCAGGCCTGAAACCACGCCCGTAATCGTCGGCGTCGGCGAGTTCATCGACCGCCCCGCCGACGTGACCCAAGCGCTCGAACCGGTGGCGTCGATGGCCGAGGCCCTGCGCGCAGCCGAGCGGGACGCGGGCGGCGACCTGCTGTCAAAGGCCGAGTCGATTGAATTGATCGGCCTGATCAGCTGGCGATACGCCGATCCGGTCAACCTGTTGTGTGAAAAGCTGGGCATCGCGCCTGCGCGCCGCACCAACGCCAGCATGGGCGGCGAGACACCGATCCGTCTGATCCACGAAGCCGCCGTGCGGATCGCGCGTGGCGAGCAGAACGTGGCCTTGATCGTCGGCGGCGAGGCGATGAACGCCCGCAACCGCGCGCGGAAAGACAAGGCGCGTCTGAACTGGACGCCTCAAGTCTCGGCGGAAGATAGCGTGGCCTTCCCGGCCAGCCGTTACGCCATGAGCCGACCGGCCAAGGCGCTGGGCATGATGGATCCGGCGCAGGTCTATCCCTTCTACGAAGTCGCCGCCCAGGCCGCATGGGGCCAGACGCCGGCTGAGGCGCAAGGCGAGTCCGCCCTGCTGTGGAGCCGTTACGCCGCCGTGGCGGCGACCAACGACGGGGCCTGGATCAAAACCGCGCCGGACGCCGACACCATCGGCGCGCCGTCGGCGGACAACCGCCTGATCAACTGGCCCTATCCGAAATTCATGGTGGCCAACCCCAGTGTGAACCAGTCGGGCGCGGTTATCGTGGCCAGCCTGGCGGCGGCGCGCGCTGCGGGTGTTCCCGAGGATCGGATTATTCATATCTGGGGCGGGGCGGCGGCCAGCGAGCCGGAAGACTATCTGCTGCGCGACGCCTATGATCACTCCACCGCCCAGAAGGCGGCGCTGGAGGCGGCGGTCGAGATCGTCGGCGGCGACGCCAAGGCCTTTGACCGGCTGGAACTGTACAGCTGTTTCCCGGTGGTTCCGAAAATGGCGCTGCGCACCCTGGGACTGGACCTCGAGGCCACCGTCCCGACGGTGGCGGGCGGCCTGACCTTCTTCGGCGGTCCGCTGAACAACTACATGACCCACGCGGTCTGCGCGATGACCCGGCAGCTGCGGGCGGCGCGCGAGGAGGTTGGTCTGCTTTATGGGCAGGGCGGCTACGTCAACAAGCACCACGCCCTTGTGGTCAGCCACCGTCCGGCGCCCAGGCCGCTGGCTCTGGACTATTCGGTACAGGACCGGGCCGAGGCGGAGCGCGGTCCCATTCCCGAATTGCTCGAGACCTATGAGGGACCGGCGGCGATCGAGACCTATACGATCACCTATGCCCGCGACGGCGAGCCGCTGCAGGGCGTGGTCATCCTGAGAACGCCGACCGGGGCGCGGACGATGGCGCGGGTCATCGCCAGCGATACGGAAAGCCTGGACCTGCTGCGTTCGACCGATCGGTCGGCGGTGGGGGCGTCGGGCTTTGTTCGCCTCGACGCCTTCGGCAAGCTGGTGTGGGAAGCGGGTGATCAAGCCCGGTCGCGTCCGCTCCGGTTCGCCAGGGTTGATCGCGAGGGACCGCTGACCATCGTCACCATTGATCGCGCAGACGCGATGAACGCGCTGCACCCCCAAGCCAATGCTGAGTTGGCCGAAATCTTCGACGCCTTCGCCGCCGATCCCGACCAATGGGTCGCCATCCTGACCGGCGCGGGCGGCAAGGCTTTTTCGGCGGGCAACGACTTGAAAGCCACGGCCATTTCTATGGCGCGCGGCGAGCCGCTGGAGACGCCCGTCACCGGGTTCGCTGGTCTGACGGCTCGCTTCGATCTGGACAAGCCGGTGATCGCAGCGGTCGAGGGGGTGGCCATGGGCGGCGGCTTTGAGATCGCCCTGGCTTGCGACCTCATCGTGGCGGGCGAGGGGGCGGTCTTCGCCTTGCCGGAGCCGCGCGTGGGTCTGGCGGCCCTGGCGGGCGGTCTGCTGCGGCTGCCGCAGCAGATCGGCCTGAAACAGGCCATGGGCATGATCCTGACCGGGCGACGCGTGAAGGCGGCCGAGGGGGAACGCCTGGGCTTCGTCAACCAGGTCGTGGCGGACGGCGAGGCGCTGGCTGCCGCGCGCCGCTGGGCCGCGCAGATGCTGGAGTGCAGCCCGATGTCGCTGCGCGCCTCCAAGCAGATCGTGCAGAAGGCGCTGGATACGACCGTCGCCGACGCCACCGTTCAACAAAACCGATACCCGGCCGTGCGCGCCCTGTTCCGTTCGGCTGACGTGCGTGAAGGGCCAACGGCCTTCGCCCAGAAGCGCACGCCGCAATGGAAGGGACGCTGATGCTGAAGACACGTTTCACCGAGCTGTTCGGCGTCGAGCACCCCATCGCCCAAGGTGGGATGCAGTGGGTCGGCACGACCGAACTGGTGTCGGCGGTGGCCAACGCCGGGGCCTTGGGCTTCCTCACCGCCCTGACCCAGCCGACGCCCGAAGCGCTGGCGAAGGAGATCGCGCGGACGCGCGAGAGGACGGACAAGCCGTTCGGCGTGAACCTGACCATCCTGCCGTCGATCAATCCCCCGCCCTATGCCGAGTACCGCCGCGCCATCATCGAAAGCGGCGTCACCATCGTCGAGACGGCGGGCTACAAGCCGCAGGAGCATATCGATGACTTCAAGGCCAACGGGGTCAAGATCATCCACAAATGCACGGCTGTCCGCCACGCCCTGTCTGCCGAGCGGATGGGGGTGGACGCCATCTCAATCGACGGTTTCGAATGCGCCGGCCACCCGGGCGAGGACGACGTGCCGGGCCTGGTGCTTATCCCCGCGGCGGCGGACCGGCTGAGCGTGCCGATCCTGGCGTCGGGCGGGTTTGGCGACGGGCGCGGTCTGGCGGCGGCTCTGGCTCTGGGCGCGGACGGGATCAACATGGGAACGCGCTTCTGCGCCTCGGTTGAGGCCCCGATCCACGACGCTTTCAAGCAGGCCATGGTGGCCAACGACGAGCGGGCGACGGACATCATCTTCCGCACCTATCGCAACAGCGCCCGTGTGGCCCGCAACGCCGTCAGTCAGGAAGTGCTGCGGTTGGAGAGCGAAGGTCGGCCGTTCGAGGACGTGGCGCATCTGGTCAAGGGCGCGCGCGGTCGCGAGGGGCTGGCGACGGGTGACCTGGATCATGGCGTCTGGACGGCCGGCACGGTGCAGGGCCTGATCCACGACGTGCCGACGGTCAGGGAGTTGGTCGAGCGTATCGTCAGCGACGCCGAGGCGGTGATCCGTCAGCGCCTGTCGGGCATGAGCGTCGCTGCTTGATCTAAGGCGCATGGAAGGGGCCGGTCCAGTGATGGACCGGCCTTCTGCATTCGACGAGGTCGTGGATCACCGGCGTTTCAGGGACAGCTTCCCTATCCGCTGGGCGAAAGCTCACCCCTCTACGCCTCTGCCGTAATTTCAATCAATCGACTAGATATGTGTTCGGGCCTGCGATATCTTTCGGACCAATCCGCCGGAACAGGCTGAATGAACAGCCTTCGGCGCCCAGATCACGGGTGAGGAAGCGTCATGGATTTCGCTAACGACTATCGGATGACAATCGACGGCGAGGCCGTGCCCGCCGAGGCGACGTTCGACGTCGTCAACCCGGCGACCGGCGAAGTCTTCGCCAAGGCGCCTGCGGCGACGGCGGCCGATCTGGACCGCGCGGTGGCCGCAGCCACTTTGGCGCAGCAGTCGTGGCGCGCTGTGCCGCTGGAAGAGCGCAAAGCCCTGTTGGTCAAGGCCGCCGAAGCGATCGAGGCGAACGCCGACGAACTCGGCGCCCTGTTCATGCGCGAGCAGGGGCGTCCCCTGGCCATGGCGCGCGAAGAAGTGCTGGGCGGCGCCGGCTGGTTCCGCGCGACGGCCAAACTGGATATCCCGATCGAAGTGACCGAGGACAGCAAGCGCCGCCGCGTCGAAGTCCACCATGAGCCCCTGGGCGTGGTCTGCGCCATCGTTCCGTGGAACTTCCCTTTCCTGCTGGCGACCTGGAAGATCGGTCCCTCGCTGATGGCGGGCAATACGGTGGTGCTGAAACCCTCGCCCTTCACCCCCTTGACGACGCTGAAGCTTGGCGAAATCCTGCTCGATGTCTTCCCCAAGGGGGTGCTCAACATCATCGCCGGCGGCGATGAGTTGGGCCCGTGGATGACGTCACACCCCGGCTTCCACAAGATTTCCTTCACTGGCTCGACCGCGACCGGCCGACGCGTGATGGAATCGGCGGCCAAGGACCTCAAGCGCATTACGCTGGAGCTGGGCGGCAACGACGCGGCCATCGTCCTGCCTGACGTCGATCTGGACGAGGTGGCCATGCAGTTGTTCATGGGCGCCTTCTGGAACACGGCCCAGATCTGCGTGGCGACCAAGCGGCTCTATATTCACGAAGACATCTATGACGCCCTGCGCGACAAGCTGCATCAGATCGCCCAGACCATTCCCGTGGGCGAGGGCTCGAAGGACGGGATGGTCATCGGGCCGGTGCAGAATGCGCCGCAGTTCCGCCGGGTCCAGGACCTGATCGAAGACAGCCGCAAGAACGGCTATACGGTTCTTGAAGGCGGCTCGGTCCCCAACGCCGGCTATTTCATTCCGTTGACCCTGGTCGACAATCCGCCTGACGACGCGCGCGTCGTGGTCGAGGAGGCCTTCGGTCCCATCCTGCCGCTGCTGCGTTTCAGCTCAATCGACGAGGTGATCGAGCGGGCCAATGACAGTGACTACGGTCTGGCCGGCGCCGTCTGGTCCAAGGACATCGACAAGGCGGTAGAGATCGCCCATCGGCTTGAGACCGGCACGGTCTGGATCAACCAGAACCTGCAGTCCACGCCCTTCACGCCTCTGGCCGGTCACAAGCAATCGGGCTTCGGCGTTGAAAACGGCCTGGCTGGTCTGCTGGAGTTCACCGTGCCGAAGGCGATCTTCATTCCAAAGACTGTCTGATGGACCTCACGCTCAGCGAAACCCAGACCCAACTGGCCGATAGCGTGCGCACCTTCCTGGCGCGCCTGTCGGCCAGCGGCATGGCGGAGGCGCCAGGCGCGCCGGGGCCGACGGCGGTGTGGCGTGATATGGGCGAGGCGCTGGGCGTACTGGCCCTGGCCCTGCCCGAAGACCTCGGCGGTCTCGGCGGCGAGGCGGCTGACGTCATGGTGGTGATGGAGGCGTTCGGCGAAGCCCTGCTGACCGAACCCTATCTGGAGACTGTGGTGACGGCGGCGGGTTTGCTGCGCCGCTGCGACCAGCCTCGGGCGCGCGCCCTGGCGCAAGCGATTGGGGAAGGGGCGGCCATTGTTGCTCCGGCCCTGACCGAACCGGCGGGCCGTGCCGACTGGCGCTTCTGCGCCACGCGCGCCGAACGCGACGGCGACGGTTGGCTTCTGACCGGCGGCAAGGGTCTGGTGACGCCGGGCGCGTCGGCCCAGTCGCTGATTGTCGCGGCCCGCACGCGAGGCGACGACGGTCAGGCCAACGGTCTGTCATTGTTTCTGGTCGAGCGGGATACGCCCGGTCTGATCCTGCGCGACGTTGCGACGCTGGACGAGCGCTGGGCGGCCGAGGTTGTGCTGGACGGGGTGAGCCTATCGACAGACAGCCTGATCGGCGTCGAGCATGAGGCGGGACCTTTGATCGCGCTGGTTCTGGACGAAGCCACGGCGGCCCTGTGCGCCGAAGCGGTCGGCGTGCTGCGTCGCATGCTGGACGACACCGTCGCCTTCGCCAAGGAGCGGCGTCAGTTCGGCCAGGCGATCGGACGGTTCCAGGCCTTGCAGCACCGGATGGCGGACATGTTCATCCAGTTCGAACTGGCCCGCTCGGCGGCGGTTCTCGCAACGCTCAGTCTCGACAAGCCGGATCGCGAGCGGACCTTGGCGGTTTCGGCAGCCAAGGTCGCGGTCAGCGACGCATGCCGGTTCATCAGCCAGAACGCCGTACAACTGCATGGCGGGCTCGGCATGAGCCTGGAAACCGAGGTGACGCGTTACTTCAAGCGCGCGGCGATGATCGAGACGCAGTTGGGCACGCGCGATCATCACCTCGACCGCACCATAGAACTCGACGTCCGGGCGGCTTGATCGTCCGGACGTCGGCCCCCTCCAGTCAGAGCCCCAATGCCGCCTTGGCGATGATGTTGCGCTGAATCTCGTTCGAGCCCGCATAGATGGAGCCCGCCCGGTCGTTCAGATAGTGGATGCCGGCCAGCGCCGGGAACATCGGTCCCGCGACGCCCGAAGCGTGCGGCAGTCGGGGCGCGCCGCCGGGTCGACCCGCCTCGGGCTGATAGGCGCGACCCCAGTCGCCGGCGGCTTCCAGCGCCAGTTCGGTTATGCGCTGGCTCAACTCTGTGCCGAGAACCTTCATCGCCGAGGGACCGGCGGCGGCCAAGGCGGCGTCGGTCGCGCCGGACATGACACGGAACTCGAACACCTCAAGCACGGCCAGCCGGGCGCGGGTCTCGGCCAGCTTGCGGGCGAAGCCGGGCGTTTCGGCCAGCATGGAACCCCCGCAAGGGCTTTGGCGCGCATAGGCCTCGACGCGGTCCAGCCGCTCCTGCAGTTCCGGCGCATAGGCCACGCCGCCGCGCTCAAACTCCAGCAGGTATTTGGCGACGGTCCATCCCTCGCCGATCCGCCCGACGACCTGGGTCTTGGGGACGCGGACCTGATCGAAGAACACCTGGTTCTGGATATGCTCGCCCGAGGGGGCGACGATCGGGCGAACCGAAATGCCGGGCGTGGTCATGTCGATCAGGATAAAGGTGATGCCCTTCTGCGGGCGATCCTCCTTGGATGTGCGAACCAGACAGAAGATCCAGTTCGCCTCGTCGGCGTGGGTGGTCCAGATCTTGGTTCCGGTGCAGATCAGATCATCCCCATCGTCCAGGGCCTCCATCTGCAACGAAGCGAGGTCCGAGCCCGCCTCCGGTTCGGAATAGCCCTGGCACCAGAAATGCTCGCCGCTGAGCATGCGCGGCAGGAAATGGGCCTTCTGTTCGTCCGAGCCGTAGCCGATCAGGGCTGGGCCACACATCTGAACACCCATGGGCGACACTGGCGGAGCGCCGGCGGCGACGCGTTCACGCGTGAAGATGTAACGTTGCAGCACTGTCCAGCCGCAGCCGCCGTTCTCGACCGGCCATGCAGGGGCCACCCAGCCCTTGGCGTGCAGAATGGTCTGCCATTTCATTGCGACGTCGTGCTGGGCGTAGACGCTGGTCATCAATCGTCCCGCGTCTCGAATGTCGTCCGTCAGGTTCTCTGCGAAAAAAGCCCGGACCTCGTCGCGAAACTCGAGATCGGCGTCTGACCAGTTCAGATCCATAGTGGGTCCTGTCGTTATCACTTGATTAGAACGGTTGAAATTAATCAGACAATTAAATTAAGTCTGAACTTATCGCAAGGCTGCGGCTACTTGCCGAAAGTTTCCGGCAATCGTCAAAAACGCTCAGCGGGTCATCCTGTCTCGGTCCTGTTCGATCAGCGAAAACTGGTCCGTGGGTACCGGCCTATCAACGGCGATGCGGGTTATGCGCACCGCTTGTCAAGCGGGCCGCCCAATGTAATCAATCATACAATCAAATATCGTCGCCGAGTTGATTGAGGAGTGGCTGCATGCGCGATCCCGAAGCGACGACCGAGGCCTCTGTCGGCATCGTTCCGGAGTTGCGCCGGTCATGGCGCGCGATGGTCGCCATTGTTCTGGGCATGGGCGTGGGGGTTCTGCCTGTCTATTCGATCGGCGCCTTTATCAGCCCCATCGCCGCCGAGATGAACTGGAGTGAAACCCAGGTGGTCGGCTGGGCGCTCGCTCATGCGGCGGGCGCGGTGATTTCCGCGCCATTCATTGGCGTCCTGTCGGATCGGTTCGGGCCGCGTCAGGTGGCGATGGGCGGTCTGTCGCTGCTGGCCCTGGTCTTGTTCGCGACCAGTTTTCTGCCGCCAATCCTGCCCTTGCTCTACCTGTCCGGTTTTTCAATCGGCGTGGCGTCCGTGGGTACGAGCGCTATCACCTATGGTCGGATTATCGCCGGCCTGTTCAACCGCGGCATGGCCACGGCCTTTGGCCTCATGTCCTGCGGCATCGGGCTGAGCGCCGGGTTCGGGCCGCGGCTCATGCAGGCTGTGATGGATGACCAAGGCTGGCGTACGGCCTTTCTGTTGGCCGGGATCGCGCCGCTTCTGGTTCTGCCGGCGGCTTGGTTCTGGCTTAAGGTTCGGGCTTCGGGGGGTGTGTCTGGCCGCGTTCTGGATCAGGTCGGCCATACCTTGAAGACGGCTGTTCGGCTTCCCGTCTTCTGGGTGCTGGCGGCCGGAACGGTCCTGTACGGCCTGTGCGCGGGCGGCATGGCGGTGAATCTGATCCCCTATTTAACCAGCGAAGGGATCAGCCGCACAGAGGCCGCGACGGCCCTGGGTCTGTTGGGGGTATCGACGATGGCCGGTCGTTTCCTGACCGGGGTGGCGATCGACCACTTCCAGTTGAATGCGGGGCTATTCATGGTCGGCGCTGTCATCATACAGACCGGCGCTTTTGCGCTTCTGGGGCTGACATCGACCCAATATATGCTGATCGCCATACCGATCTTCGGACTGACGATGGGGGCGGAGGCGGACTGCGTCGCCTACATCACCGCCAAGCTTTTCGGACGTCGCGCCTTCAGCAGCATCTTTGGCATCGTCGGCCATGCCATGCTCTATCTGGGCACGGGGGCGGGGCCGGTCCTGTTCAGCATCGCGCGCGATATAACCGGGGGCTATTCCTCAGCGCTCTATATCTGGGCAGGGATCGCCTTCTCGGCGGTTCCGCTGTTCCTGATCGTAAGCCGCGCCATCGCGACGGGACGAACCTTTGCAGCCGCGCCGCAACACCCCGACTTGCGCCCGGCGACGGCGGGCTGAAGGGCATGAGCGTGGAGGCGCCCAAGCGGGAGGATAAGTTCACCAGCCCGCCATAGCCCTCGGCGCGGCAGTGCCTTACCGGCTATGGAGCCCTATGCCTAAAACCGCTGTTTCAGGCTGATGGATAGGGTTCGCCCGATGGGGTCCTGATCGTCTCGTCCAAATCCAGGCGCGGACCGGCCGTCGCCGAGGCGCGCGGTCGGTCGGGCATCAAAGATATTGGCGACCATCAGCTCCATCTGCAGACCCCGACCCCTGCGTCCGGCGTCTTGACCTTGCGCCGGCGGATTGCGTTCGAACTGATAGTTGAGCTTTAGATCGAAAGTGGTGAAGGCGTTCATCCTCAGGTCGTCCGGGCCGTCCTGTCCGCTGTCACGTCGGATGCGATAGCCGTCTCTCCAGCGCCCAGCGGCGTTCGCGCGCCATCGCCCTTGCTGAACGTCGATTGCGGCGCTCACAGCATGGCGTGGCGCGCCACCGCCGTCGCCCGCGAGCCGATCCATCTTCGGCAGGCCCTCGTGGATGGTTGCGGCGCTTGCGATCTCCCAGTTGTGATTGATCGTCACGCGAATAACGCCCGGCCGTCCGGCTCTCTTCGCGCCCAGGGGAAAGGCCGCGCTGAAATTGGTCGCCACGGTCTCGGTCATCGCGGAGGCGAAATTGATCGGTCGCCGGTCGATGCTGACCAGTCGGCCGTCGGCGTCGCGCTGGAAGCGGCCGGGAAAGGCGGCCTCCACTTCAGGCGTCGGATCGGGCAGGGCGCCGACCCCGTCGACAGCCTCGCTTCTTTGAAAGTTCACGGCGCCTTGCAACGCCCAGGCCGTGAACGGGCCAGCGGAGACCGACAGGGCGATCCGGTCCGAACTGGGCGGGCGCAGGTCGGGATTGCCGCCAAGGATCGGCAAGACCTCCACCGCTTCACCCGTACGGAAATCAAAGACCCTTATGGGCTCGCCATAGTATTCCGGGTCGAACCTCTGCTGATCTGGCAGGCTCTGGTTCGCGCTCGATCGGTCTGCATTGACTCTTAGCTTGGGAAGCGGGCTCCAGGTCAGGCCGATGCTTGCGCCATCGCCCCGACCTGCGTCTGTCGTGTTCGCATTGGCGCCCAGCGTCACGGCCAGGTCGCCCAGGGCGCCGAGCGCGCCCGCGCCCGGTCGGCGCCGCAGCAGGGGGACGGACAGACTGCCGCCTAGATCCTCGGCTCGCCCGGAAAACGTCTGGCGGCGCCCCAAGCGTTCGGACGCCGAGCGGGATCGCGACGCGCGCGCCGACAGGCTGAGGGCGACGGGACCGGCCGCCATGTCGAACAGGGTGCGGTTCAGCGTTACGCTGGCCGAAGCCGCCTGCTGGTTGGCGTCGGATGGCGATGGTCCCGACTGGTCGTTGTGCGAAAAAAGGCCGCTCAGGGCAGTTTGGATCGACCAGCCGACGGCCTCGCCGTTCAGTCCAGCGGTTAGGTTCAGGCTTTGCGAGCGTCGCCGATTTTCGGTCGCCTGGCCGTCCGTGAGGGTGACGGAGCGTGTCTCCTGGGCGCGGGCGTCGGCTCTTAGGCTGGCGGACCAATCGCCGATCTCACCGGTCTGGGCCATTCGAACGCCGACAGACTTGGATGGCGCGCGCAGGGTCACGGCGTCGGCGCCTGGCTCAGCGTTTCGGTCCTGATCGCGCTCTCCGGCGCGCAGGGCCGTATCGATGCCGATCTGAAGGCCCAACTGGCGCGTTCGCGCATCCAAAATGGAGGATTGGCGCAGCTCAAGGTCGGCGTCGCTCATTCCACCGGCGGTCGGTCGACGCAGGCTGGCGCGGCCATCCCGGCTGTGGAACCGGCGCTGCAGGACGATATTCACCACTCGGCGTGAGGGATCGGCGGACCCATACAGCGCCCCGGCCTGGGGTGGCAGGACCTCCAGACACACCAGGGCGTCGGGAGGGAAGCCGGAGAAGACGTCGGGATCGGCCATCCGCTTGCCGTTGACGACGATCATGGGGGCGTCGCCCAAGGCGTAGTCTTCCGCGAGGCGCCGGACAGCCTCGCCGATGTCATTGGCGCCCAAGGCGTCGATCTGGGCGCCGTCCAGTTCGATCTCGGGGTCCACCCGCGCCGCGCCGCGCCGACCTTGAACCTCGACATCCTCCAAAACCACGGGCGGGGCCGCGTCGGACGGCGCGGCCTGCTGAGGCGCGACGGCGGACACGGCTAGGGCGAGAACTAGGCCAGCCAAGGCGAACATCCCCTCGAAACTGCGCCCGCCCATCCTGACGCGACTTCATCGCATCGGCGTGACGGTGAAATAGAAAGAGCAAGGCGCGACGGGGGGCGCGCGCCTTGCTCCAGACCGACGTTGATCCTACTGGATCAGCACCGGGTTGTTGCCGACGTCGGTCGTCAGGGCCAAGCTGCCCGAGGCGCGGCAGATGGGCGGATTGCCGAAGTATTGGCCATTGAAGTTAGCCGTGTTGCCCGAATAGCTCAGCGCATAGTCTTCTTCAATGCAAGGGCCGCCGCGCGTGCCGACCTCGAACACGTCCAGGCTGATCTGGCCAGCCGAAGGCGTAGCGACGATCGGGAAAGTCAGCGATTCGTCGCAGGCCAGGTTGCCGGGGTTGCCTGCCGCCTTGGCGCCTTCATAGCTGTTGAAGGTGATGGTCGAGCCGTTCGCGTCCACAACGCCGTGGATCGCCACATTGCAGGTCGTTTCGACGACGCCCGGAACATTGACGTACTGGATCAACTGGCCACGAGCGGTGACGGCCGTGCCGGCGGGTTGGTTGAACGATGCGGCCGAGGCGGCGGAGGCGCCCGTGACCAGGATGAAAGAAGCGACAGCGGCCGAAGCCATTTTGGACATGCGATTCATAGTCTAATTCCTTGTGTGAGGTTGATTAGAAAGCGCAGTTTTTCAGCAGGAGCTCCATCGCCAAGCGGCGACAGGACAACCCTAAATGTTGATCGTGACAATCAGGATTCGATTTTAAGTAAATGTGAGATTTTATTATGTACGTTGTTTTTTGCAAAGCTATGCACCGGCCTGAGAAATCAGGTCGGTGCACTTTTTATTCAAGCTTTGATTCTTTCAGAAAGATTTTCTGATTGACGCTCCGATGATGCGGGGATCAAGCGTGAAGACGTTGGTGGCGTTGCCCATGTCGTCCGGCCCGGTGAAGCCATCGGTCAACGGCGTGTCGTCGAAGACGTTCTTGACATAGGCCTGGACCACGAAATCGGCGGCGGTATTGCTCAGGGTCACCGACAGGTTGGCGTTGCCCCAGCCCTTCAGCCGGTCATAGGGTTCCAGATTATAGACCCGCATCCAGCTGTCGGACTGGCGGTAATAGTCGCCGCGCACCATCAGGTCCCATCCGGCCGGCAGTTCGAACCGGTACTGGGCGCCGACGTTGAAGGTCCAGCGCGGGGCGTTGGGAAGTTCATTGCCCGGCAGGTCGGCGGAGAAGCCGCGCCCGCCGTTGGGCGCCTTTCGTGGGTCGTACGAGATCGGATACTGAGCCTGCCAGGGGTCCCTGAAGTTGTCAGCGTAGTTGAACTTCGAACCGGAACCCGGAATCCAGGTGCCCTGATACTCTCGGGCCGGACAGACGGATCGCATCAGGATGCTGCCCTGCATATTCGGGGTCTTAACCCCTCGCCTAACAACGTAGTCTCTGCTCTCTATGCTCCGTCCCAAGAATTCGGCCGGAACAATGCAGGTCGAGGGGCTGCCGGGCCAGGGCTTCAGCACCACCCAGTCGGGATTGCCCTGGGTGCGGTTCATGACATCCACGGATTCCTCGCCGTCGCCGATGCGAGTGCGCAAAAGGCCCAGAGTCGCATCGAGCCGGAAGTTGCGAGTCGGCCGCCAGGCCGTTTCGAATTCCGCGCCCCAGATGCGGGCGTCGAAATTCTCATTATGAATCTGACGCTCCATCAACTGCGCGACCTGATAGTCACTGTAGTCATAGAAGAAGCCGGTGGCGTTGAAGACCAGCTGGCCGCTCATCAGACTGTTCTTCATGCCGATCTCATAGGCATTGACGAACTCAGGATCATAGCGCGACGGCAGTTCCGCGACATTGACCAGATTGGGGTTGTAATCCCGATCACGCGGATTGCCTCCGCCGCCCTTATAGCCCCGAGAATAGGAGGCGTAGATCAGGGTGTCGTTGGTGAACGACAGGTCCGGACGCCAGTCGATGGCGGCTCGGCCGGTCCATTCGCCCCAGTGCATCTCTTCGCTCGGATATCGAGGATAACCCCGGCCCACCAGACCGGTCGCGTCCGGCTTGTACAGGTGGGGGGTGGAGGCCAGGAGCTGCGACGGCACCGGGGTGATGGTCTTGGCGTCGTCGGTGTAGCGCAGGCCCAGGGTCAGCCTCAGATCGTCGCGGACGGTCCAGTAGCCTTCGCCGAACACCGCCCAGGACTCGGTCTCGCTGATGCTGATGTTGCGGATGTAGTTGTGACCGTCGCCGCCCTTGCCGGCGATGATGTCGGCCAGAGGTGTGTTGTCGATATAGGCGCAGGTGTGCGGGTCCAACGTCCCGCCCGCGACCCCCGCCTGACCCTGGGCCGTCAGGTTGCAGTAGCGATCAAAGTTGCCCGAGTTGACATGATTATCACCATTCTGCTGCACCGCCATCATGGAGAAGATGTTCGAGAATACCCAGTAGTTCTCTTCCGTCTTGTACTTCAGCCAGTTGGCCCCGAGGTTGAAGTTGAAGGGGCCATCCCAATCCGATTGCAGACGGAATTCCTGCGACCACTGGGTGCTTTTGGCCTGGCTGAGGTCCAGAGCCATGAAGCGGTCGGTGGCGCCTAGTTGCGGATCGAGAAAGATCCCGCCCGAAGGGATGCCGCAATTCGGCAGGGGACCGCAGACCCCCTGGCCAGACCAGGCCATCGAATAGACGGTTCCCACGTTCGGGCTGGACGCGCCGATCCAGGGCGCCCATTCTGGGGCGACGGTGCGCGGCAGGCCATTGACCATGCCCGGCGTCTCATAACGATACATCTGGCCTGTGGCGTAGGTCCGGAAGAAATCCTGGAAGCCGGAGTAGGAGTCTTCCATATAGAGGGTCTGGGAATAGAGGGTCAGGCTCGGCGTCAGGTCCCATTCCAGGTTCATTTGGAAGACGTCGTTCTCAGCCTTGAACTTCGGGTCATAGCCCGTCGATATGGTGCGCAGATTCGCTGACTGACGATTGCCCTCCACGCCGAAGGGATCGACAAACAGAGGTAGCAGATAGGTGCCGTCCCAGCCGTTGCGCGCGGAGTTGCCCCAGTCCGTCGGCGGAAAGCCACTACCGGTCCAGGTCGGGTTCTCGAACACGCCGGTGAAGTTGATGACGGCGGCCGTCAGCGGAAAACCACGACCATCCGGCACGCCATAGGCCTCGTCGGCATAGAGGGACGATGGCGTGCAGGCCGGCGTGATGCTCGTGCTGGTCCAGTAGGAAAAGATGTTCGAGGTCTGTGCCGTCCCGTCCGGCGCCCTCCAATCCAGAGTCTTCGGAGTTTCACCCCGCGTGCACAGCATCTTGCCGGTGCGGGCGCGGTCGTCTTCTTCGCGGAACCGCTCCCACAGGAAGTTGGCGCGAAAATTCTCGGTCGGTTGCCACAGCACGCCCAGGCGCGCCCCCCACAGGTCGCGGCCGTTGACGTTCTTGTCCGTCACCGTATTGAAGTCGAAACCGTCGCGCTGGGTCGCCGCCGCCGCGAAACGCACCGCCAGGGTGTCGCCGATCGGGATGTTGATCATCCCCTTGGCGCGGCGGCTGTCGTGGTTGCCGACCTCCCACTGCATGTCCATGGCGAAGTCGCTCAGTTTCGGCAGGTTGGGCAGCATGTTGACCACGCCCGCGGTGGCGTTGCGGCCGTACAGAGTGCCCTGTGGCCCGCGCAGAACCTCCAGACGCTGGACGTCGAAATACTCCTGCTCGAACAGCCGGTTCCGGAGCAGGGTGGTGTTATTGAAGCTGATTGCCACGCCCGGATCGGCGGTCGTGGCCAGCACCTTGGCGCCGATACCCCGGATCGAGAAGTTGTAGCCGGTGAAATTGTCCTTGGAGAAGTTGACGTTCGGAATAACGCGCAGCAGTTCCGACCCGCCCTCGATCTTGCGCTCGTCCAACTGTTCGGCCGTGAAGGCCGAGACGGCGACCGGCACGTCGATGATCCGCTCCTCCATCCGCCGGGCGGTGACCACGATGTCCTGCAGAGCCGTGGCGTTCGGATTGACCTGCTGCGGCGACGTCAAGGCGACTGGCGTCACGACTCGGCGGCGCGCCACGGGCGTATCGGATGACGGGGCGCGACGGTTCACGACCACGACGGCGCCGGCCATTCGATAGGTCGCGCCCTGGCCCACCAGGCGACGCAGCGCGGCATCGGGTGTCATGGCGCCGCGCACGGCGGTGGCCCGCAGCCCGGCGATCTCATTGTCGTCGACGGCGACCTGCAGGCCGGATTGCTGCGCGAAGGCTTGAAGCGCCGAACTCAGCGGCTGAGCCTGGATGGCATAGGTTCGCGTCGCCTGGGCATAGGCCGCCGTCGGCGCGGCCATCGCGATCACAACGGCGCCGCCGGTCAAGGACAGAGCCGTCGCCCCCAACAAGGCACGGATGCGGTTTTTATTCTTCAGCACTCGGAAAGTCCCCCTGGTCAAGTCTAATCAAAGCCTGAAAGGCCCTGACTCAAAAAGACGCAGGCGAGGGGCGCTCCCCTATGAAGTATGACGTGAAGTTTTTGCGTCCGATCCGAATACGGACTACTTTTCCATCAATTGAACATCGCCGTTCGCGTTCTTGATCGTCTTGAATCCGTACAGAGTCGAAAGAACAAGTGCGGCTCCGTCTATATCGCCGGCCTTGAATTCCCCGCGGAACCGATGCTTGTCCTCGCTCGGAGCGATGATGATCTTGCGGTCGGAGTACCGGTTGATCGCAGAGGCCACCTCAGAAAGGGGCGCGCCAGAGAAGACCAGGCGGCCTTGGGTCCAGCCCCATTCATCGCCGGCCAGCGCGCGCACCTGAAGCGCGCCGCCATTGGGCGCTATGCGCACGCCCTGACGCGGCGTCAGGCGCACATAGCCGGCCTTGGGGTCGATCTGTTGGCGACGCACCTCGACCTTGCCCTGAAGCAGCGCCACATCCACGCCCGCCGCGGAACGCTGAACATCGAACACCGTGCCCAAGGCCGTGACCCCGGCGTCGTCAGCCCGCACCACGAAGGGCCGCTGCGCATCATGAGCGACCGTGAACCGGGCCCGGCCAGCCATCAGTCGGACATCGCGTCTCTGAGAATCCAATGCGACCGCCACCTGTGACGCCGTGTCCAGATGGATCACCGATCCATCGGCCAGGGTCACGTCCTTCTGCTCGCCCACTGCTGTCTGATAGAGGGTTGGGGTGATGTGGCCCAGGACAGGGAAGGGGGCGTTTGAGGTCAGCAACGCCGTCATGGCGCCGATCAGCGCGATGGCCGCCGCCATACATGCCGCACGTCGGGTCCAGCGGCCCGTCTCAAGCCGACGTCTATCCGCGAGCTTTTGCCGGCGGGGGCGGGTCTGCTCGATCAGCGCAGCGATATCGGCGTCTTGCGCCGCTTCTCCAGCCAGAGACCAGACGTCCTCGATCTCGCGATAGGTTCGGGCGTGTTTCTGATCCGTCAGGCGCCAGCGCGCGAAAGCGGGCCGGTCCTTGCGGCCGTCAACCGCCCGCAGGCGCACGAACCAGGCGGCGGCGTCCTGTGCGGTCTTTTCTTCGGGGCGGGGCGCAAAGCGGTGATCCGTCATCGTCTGGTCTCCGTGCTTAAAGACGCATCGGGACGATCGGACCCTACGGCCTGGCGTAGAGCGGCCAAGGCCGCTGATATGTATTTTTCCACCGTCTTGACAGAAACCTTCATGTAAACAGCGATCTCGCCGTAACTCATCTCGTGATAACGACTGAGGATGAAGGCCGTCCGGCCCGGCTCATCCAGTGCGGCGATGGCGATCTTCACCCGCGCCAGGGCGTCGCGGTGCTGCAGGACGGTGCAGGCGTCCGGTGAGGGATCGTAGAGCGCCTGGTCGTCCAGCGTCTCATGGTGTTCCGCATGCCTCGCACGGTTGCGGCGGCGGCGATCCCGCACGAGGTTCTCGGCGACGCGGAACAGAAAGGCGCGCGGGTTCTGCAGGTCCGCAACGGCTCCGTATCGCGAAAGCCGAAGGAAGGACTCCTGAATGACCTCGTCGAGGTCGGAAGGGTCAGCGACGCGCTTGTGAAGAAATCGCCGCAGATCGTCGCCATGGTCTGCGGCGATCTTGTCGAGGGCGCGCTGGCGCGTCCGGGCTGCGGCGTCTGGTCTGCCGAGCGGCCCTTCCAAGGATATGCTGTCGCTGTCCATGCTCGCCTCGACTGCCCCTTGGCGATTTGGCCCTGGCGATCTGGCCCTGACCGCCTCTGCAACATTGTACGGCTGGGCGCAATCGCACCCGGAAGACCGCCGGGCTTCAAACCTCGCCAACGGGGCGGCGACACAAAAAATTCACGACTGAACCTGTGTGGCGTTTCGATCTGTCCGCAGGAGAAAGCGGTCGAGAGGATTGCAGTGATGATGCGGAGGCGCCCTGACAGGCGTGCGAACGACCGGGCGTGCTCTGCCCTCTCAGCGCCTGGTCAGTGCATTGCTTGCAGCCTTCAACGGCCGATTGGCGCATCGTGGCAAGTAAGGGCCATGCGACCCTCCGTCGATCATGCATCTCGATCCACGCGCCAGCCAAGCTTTTATTTATTCTTTAGGCGCGGGCCCAAGACTCGCATCGCGCCATTATGCCGCCTGATGGTGTTCTTCCGCTCCAAGTAAAGCGAGGAGGCCGGGTTGGCCGATGTAATCTTTCTGGGCGTGGGTGCGGGGGCGTTCGCTGTCTTCGCCCTGCTGGCCGCAGCATTGAAACGGGTGTGACGATGATCGCCATGCTCTGGGGGGCGGGGGCGCTGGTCGTCGCTGTCTACATGGTCGCGGCGTTGCTGCGGCCCGAGCGGTTCTGAGAAACCGGAACGAAATCCATGAATATTCAAGGATGGGGCGAGATCGCCCTGACCCTTGGGTTGGCCGTAATGCTCGGCTGGCCCATCGGCATCTATATGTCGCGCGTCTGGAACGGCGAACGGACCTGGCTGGACCCGGTGCTGAAGCCGGTGGAGGCCGTCTTCTATGGCGCGGCCGGCGTCGATCCGAAACGCAGCCAGGGCTGGTTGGGCTATGCCGGTGCGCTGCTGGCGTTCAATCTGGCGGGCTTCGTCCTGCTGTATGCGATCCTGCGTCTGCAGGGCGTTCTGCCGATGAATCCTCAGGGGTTTGCGGGCATGTCGCCGCACCTGGCCTTCAACACCGCCGTCAGCTTCGTCACCAACACCAACTGGCAGAGCTATGGCGGCGAGACGACTGTGTCGACCTTCACCCAGATGGTCGGTCTAACGGTGCAGAACTTCGTTTCGGCGGCGACAGGCGCGACCATCGCAGCGGCCCTGGCGCGGGCCTTCGTCGCCAATCGCGGCGAGGGCGTCGGCAACTTCTGGGCCGACCTGACGCGGACGACCCTTTACGTGCTGCTGCCGGCCGCCCTGATCCTGGCCGTGACACTGTCCGGTCTCGGCGTCGTTCAGAGCCTGGCGGCCAATGTCCACGCGACCGGTGTGGAGGGCGGGGCGCAGACCCTGCCGCTGTTCCCGGCGGCCAGCCAGGTGGCGATCAAACAGCTCGGCATCAACGGCGGCGGCGTCTTCAACGCCAACGGCGCCCATCCATTCGAGAATCCGAACGCCGTCACCAATCTGCTGACCGCCGTGGCGATCAACGTCATGGGCTGGGCCTCGTTCTTCGCCTTCGGCCGGACGGCGATGGCGGGACGCGACATTCGCGCCCTGGCGGCGGCGGCGTTGATCCTGCTGAGCGCGGCCAGCGCGGCCATGTATGTGATCGAGACGCGACCGGCCCCCGCGCTGGTCGCCGCCCATGTGGACGCCTCGGCCAATATGGAGGGCAAGGAGGTGCGCTTCGGCGCCCCGGCCTCGACCGTCTGGTCCGTGGTCACGACCGGCGCCTCCAACGGCTCGGTCAACGCCATGCACGCCAGCTTCATGCCCCTGGGCGGGGGCTTGCAGATGTTCCTGATGCAGTTGGGCGAGATTCTGCCCGGCGGCGTCGGCTCGGGCATCGCCATCATGGTGGTCATGGCCCTGCTGTCGGTCTTCGTGGCTGGTTTGATGGTCGGGCGCACGCCCGAATATCTGGGCAAGAAGATCGAGGCGCGCGAGATCCAGTTCGCCATGATCGCGGTGTTGATCCTGCCGCTGGCGGTGCTGGGCTTCTCGGCCGTGGCGGCGGTCTTCCCCACGGCGCTGGGAGGTCTGCTGAACAAGGGGCCGCATGGGCTTTCGGAAATCCTGTACGCCTACACTTCGGCGGCGGCGAACAACGGCTCGGCCTTTGCGGGTCTGAGCGCCAATTCGCCCTGGTGGAACACGACACTGGGCTTGGCCATGCTGTTGGGGCGGTTCGTGCCGGCCGTCGCCGTCCTGGCCATCGCCGGCAGTCTGGTCGTCAAGCCCAAGCTGGCGCCCAGCCCCGGCACCCTGCCCACCGACAACGGCCTGTTCATCGGCCTGTTGATCGGCGTGATCCTCATCCTCGGCGGTTTGCAGTTCCTGCCCGCCCTCGCCCTGGGACCGATCGTCGAGCACTTCCAGGTGCTGGCGGCGGTCGCCGGGGCCTGATCCTTCGGACATCCTGACATGACACAAATCACTCTAGACCCTGGCGAGGGCGGCCGTTCATCCCCCCTCGCGGGCGGGCTCTCGGGACAGATGATCGGGCGCGCCGTAGGCGACGCGGTCGTCAAGCTGAACCCGGTCAAACTGATCAGGAACCCGGTCATCTTCACCACCTGGATCGTGGCGCTGCTGTCCACCATCTCGGCGGCGGCGGCGGCGGCGCTCGCGGGCGGACAGTCGGCGGGCTTCGCGGTGCAGCTGGCGCTGTGGCTGTGGGCCACGGTCCTGTTCGCCAACATCGCCGAAAGCATCGCCGAGGGGCGCGGCAAGGCGGCAGCCGACAGCCTGCGCGCCACCCGCGTCACCACCAAGGCCAAGCTGATCGTCGATCCGGCGACAGGAACCGTAGTCCCCACCAACGCCTCGGAGCTGGAGGTCGGGTCGATCATCCTGGTCGAGGCCGGCGATGTGATCGCCTCGGACGGGGAGATCATCGAGGGCGTGGCCTCGGTCAACGAGGCCGCCATCACCGGCGAGAGCGCCCCGGTGATCCGCGAAAGCGGCGGCGACCGTTCGGCCGTGACCGGCGGCACCACCGTCGTCTCGGACTGGATCAAGGTCCGCATCACCGCAAAGCCCGGCTCGACCTTTCTGGACCGCATGATCGCCATGGTGGAGGGGGCGGACCGCCGGAAGACGCCGAACGAACTGGCCCTGGCCGTGCTGCTGGCCGGCCTGACGCTGATCTTTCTGATCGCGGTCGTGACCCTGGTGGGGCTGGGCGCCTATTCCGGCGTCGATCTGGACCCGATGGTGCTGGGCGCCCTGTTCATCACCCTGATCCCGACCACGATCGGGGGGCTGCTGTCGGCTGTCGGCATCGCGGGCATGGATCGGTTGCTGAAGGTGAATGTGCTGGCCACCTCGGGCCGGGCGGTGGAGGCGGCCGGCGACGTCGACACCCTGCTGCTCGACAAGACCGGCACCATCACCTTCGGCAACCGCATGGCGACCGAGGTGATTCCGGTTCCCGGCGTCCGTCCCGAGGCCGCCCTGGCCGCCGCCGTCATGGCGTCCCTGGCTGACGAGACGCCCGAGGGTCGCTCCATCGTCGAACTGGGGCGCAACGCAGGCCTGTCGGTCGATCAGCCCGCTGGCGCCATCGCCATTCCCTTCACCGCCGTCACCCGTCAGTCGGGCCTGGATGTGGGGGAGGACAGCTGGCGCAAGGGCGCGGTCGACGCGGTGTTGAAGGATTTGGGGCTGACCGATAGTTCGGCCCCGGTCGAATTCCGCCAGGCCGTGGACCGGATCGCCCGCTCGGGCGGCACGCCTCTGGCCATCACCCAGAACGGCTTGCTGGTTGGCGTCATCCACCTGAAGGACGTGGTCAAACCGGGCGTGAAGGCGCGCTTCGCCGACCTGCGCCGCATGGGTCTGCGCACCGTCATGATCACGGGCGACAATCCGGTCACGGCGGCGGCCATCGCGTCGGAGGCCGGGGTCGACGATTACCTCGCCGAGGCGACGCCCGAGGACAAGATGCGCCTGATCAAGGCCGAACAGGCCAAGGGCCGTCTGGTCGCCATGTGCGGCGACGGCGCCAACGACGCGCCTGCGCTCGCTCAGGCCGACGTCGGCGTGGCCATGCAGACCGGCGCCCAGGCCGCGCGCGAGGCCGGCAATATGGTCGATCTGGACTCGGACCCCACCAAGGTCATCGAGATCGTCGAGGTCGGCAAGCAACTGCTGATCACGCGCGGCGCCCTGACCACCTTCTCGGTGGCCAACGACGTGGCGAAATATTTCGCCATCATCCCGGCGATGTTCGTGGTCGCCCTGCCTTCGCTGGGCGCGCTGAACGTGATGCGGCTGCATAGCCCGCAGAGCGCCATCCTGTCGGCGGTGATCTTCAACGCCCTGGTCATCGTGGCCCTGATCCCGCTGGCGCTGAAGGGCGTCAAATACCGGGCCATCGGCGCGGGCGCGCTTCTGGGCCGCAATCTGCTGATCTACGGCCTCGGCGGTCTGATCGCCCCCTTCGTCGGCATCAAGCTGATCGACCTGCTTATTTCCGCGCTCGGCCTGGCCTGATGCGCGCTTCCAAGGACATCTCCATGCGTAAACCCCTCTCCAAGGCCTCGGGCCGCAATGACGCCTGGTTCGCCGCAGCCTGTATTCTCGGTCTCGCCGGCCTGGGCCTGTGCAGCGAAGCCAAGGCCCAGACCGTGTCGGCCCCAACAGTTTCGGTTAATGTCGCCGTCTCCTCCGACTACGTCTTTCGCGGCGTCAGCCAGACCCGGGAAAAGCCGGCCGTTTCCGCCGGCGTCGATCTGACGCGAAACGGCGTCTACGCTGGCGGCTGGGCGTCCAACGTCGATTTCGGCGACAAGACGGACGCCGAGGTCGATCTCTACGCCGGCTATCGCCCCGAGGTCGCAGGCTATGCGCTGGACTTCGGCGTGGTCGGCTATCTCTACCCCGGCCAGCCGAATGGCGCGGACTATGATTATGTCGAGCTGAAAGCCGCCGCCTCGCGCGCCATCGGCCCAGCCACCGTGGGCGCCGCCGTCTATTACTCGCCCGACTTCTTCGGCGCGGCCGAGGATCAGGCGACCTATGCAGAGGTCAACGGCGCCGTCCGCCCCGCCGACAAATGGACCGTTTCCGGCGCTGTCGGGCGTCAGTGGGTGTCATCGGACCTGGACTATATGACCTGGAACCTGGGCGCGGCCTATCAGCTGACCGACAATCTGGCGGTCGATCTCCGCTATCACGACACCGACCAACACGATTTCGGCGACGGTTACGGCGCGCGCGCCGCAGCCACGCTGAAGGCGACTTTCTGAGGCGACGATCATGGTCAATCAACTTCGCCCGGCCCTCGTCATGACGGCCCTGTTCACGCTCCTGCTGGGGCTGGCCTATCCGCTGGCCGTCACCGGCGTGGCCCAACTGGCCTTTCCCGATCAGGCGAACGGCAGTCTGGTGCGCGACGCCGGCGGCCGGGTCGTCGGCTCGGCCCTGGTCGGTCAGCCGTTCGTGGGGGCGACCTATCTGCATCCGCGCCCCTCGGCGGCGGGCAAGAGCTATGACGCCTCCGCCTCGTCCGGTTCCAATCTGGGGCCGTTGAACCCTGACCTGGCCGCGCGCGTGGCCGAAAGCGCCAGGGCGATCCGCGCCGAGGATGGTCCGGGCGCCATCCCCCCCGATGCGGTGACGACCTCGGGGTCGGGCCTCGACCCGGACATCTCTCCGGCCTACGCTCGGCTTCAGGCCGCGCGGATCGCCCGCGCCAGAGGCGTCTCCGTGCAGCAGGTTCACAGCATCATCGACGCCCATATCGAGGGGGCCTTCCTCGGTTTCATCGGTCAGCCGCACGTCAATGTCCTGATGACCAACCGCGCACTGGACGCCCGCTTCGGGGCGGAGGGCTGATTGCCCGAGCCGGCGCCCGAGACGTCTGCGACTTCAGCCGTTCCGCGCCGCAGGCGCGGGCGGCTGAAGGTGTTTCTGGGCATGTCGCCCGGCGTGGGCAAGACCTATGAGATGCTGCGCGCGGCCCGTCGCCGGAAGGCCGAGGGTCTGGATGTCGTGGTCGGGGTGGTCGAGACCCATGGCCGCAAGGAGACTATGAGCCTGCTGCGCGGGCTGGACGTCATGCCGCGCGCGCCCATCGACCACCGCGACCGCGCGTTGATGGAGTTTGATCTCGACGGCGCCCTGGCGCGGCGGCCGGAACTGCTGCTGGTCGACGAATACGCCCACTCCAACGCGCCCGGCTCGCGCCATCCCAAACGCTGGCAGGACGTGGAGGAGTTGCGCGACGCCGGCATCGATGTCTGGACCACGCTGAACATCCAGCATCTGGAGAGCCTGTCGGACGTCATCCTGCGCATCACCGGCGTGCGCCAGCGCGAGGCGGTGCCCGACAGCGCCCTGACCGGCGCCGACGACATCGAGGTCATCGACATCACGCCCGAGGACCTGCGGGCGCGTCTGGCCGAGGGCAAGGTCTATGTGCCCGAGACGGCGCGGATGGCGGCCGAGAACTTCTTCAAGATCGAGAACCTGACGGCGCTGCGCGAACTGGCCCTGCGCCGCGCGGCCCAGACGGTGGACGACCAGTTGCTGTCGCACCTGCGTGAGCGGGGCGTGTCGGGGCCATGGGCGGCGAGCGAACGTGTATTGGTTCTGGTCGGCGGCGACGCCATGACCGCCTCACTGGTGCGCACCGGCCGGCGCATGTCCGACATGATGATGGACGCCCCATGGTCGGTGGCCCACGTCGAACGGCCCAGCGGCTCGCGCACCGACGCCCGGTCGACGGGCCGGCTGTCCGAAGGCTTTAAACTGGCGGAACAGCTGGGCGGTCGGCCCGTGACGATCAGCGGCGACGACGTGGTGCGCGCCGTTCTGGACCATGCCCACCGCAACAACGTCACCCAGATCGTCATCGGCAAGACGCGCGGCGGTCGGTTCGCCGAATGGACCGGCCGGGCGCTGGCGACCGAACTGCTGCGCAAGGCGCAGGGCGTCGCCGTCCACGTCGTGACCGAGGGCGATCTTGCCGCGCCGGAACCGGCCATCAAATCGGGCGTGCGGGCGGCGCTGGACTGGCGCGGTTATCCGGCGGGCGCGGCTTTCGTTCTGGCCGCAACCGGCGCGGCCCTGGTGCTGGATGCGCGGTTCGAGCGGGTGGACCTGGGCGTCATCTATCTGGCCGCCGTGGTGGCGGCGGGGGTGCTGAACGGGCTGCGGCCCGCGCTGGCGGCGGCGACACTGGCCTTCCTGACCTACAACTTCCTGTTTCTTCAGCCGCGCTACAGCTTCCTGATCGGTTCGCCGACCGATGTGCTGACCCTGGTTCTGTTCTGGAGCGTGGCGCTGGGTACGGGCGCCCTGGCGGGGAGAGTGCGCGAACAGGCCAGGGCGGCCCAGCGTCGCGCCGCCGCCGTTTCGGCCCTGCTGGCCGCCAGCCAGACGCTGTCGGCGGGCCAGGACCGCGCCGCCACGGCCCGCACCCTGTCCGAACAGGCCTCGGCCGCCGCCGGCGCCGGGGCGGTGGTGCTGCTGCCCGAGGGCGACGACCTGATCCTGACCGCCGCGAGCCCAGAGGGCGTGACCCTGGCCGCCGACGCCATGGCCGCCGCCCGCTGGGCCTGGACCCACGGCGAGGTCACGGGACACGGCACCGGCACCCTGCCGCAGACCTCCTGGCGCTTCCAGCCGTTGCAGGGCGTGCGCGGTCGGGCGGGCGTGGCGGGCATCGACGCCTCGGCCGTGGCGGCGGGGTCGGACGAAGAACGGCTGGCGATGGCCCTGCTGGATCAGGGCGCCGTCGCGCTGGAGCGGGCCGACCTGGCGGGTCAGGCGCTAGAGACCGAGACCTTGCGCCGCGCCGACCATTTCCGCGCCGCCCTGATGAACTCGGTCAGTCACGATCTGCGCACGCCCCTGTCCACTGTCCTGGGATCGGCGACGACTCTGATCGACTATGGCGCGACCCTGAAGCCCGAGGTGCGCGACGACCTGCTGCTCAGCATCCGCGAGGAGGCCGAACGGCTGTCTCGTTATGTCGGCGACCTGCTTGACATGACCCGGCTGGAGGGCGGCGGTCTGAACGTCCGCACCGACTGGACCGATGTGCGCGACATCCTGAACGCCGCCGCTGACCGGGTATCGCGCCGTCTGGGCCAGCGCCAGATCACCCGCGATTTTCCGGCTCGCCTCAGCCTGGTCGAGGCCGATCCGGGGCTGCTGGAGCAGGCTTTGGTCAACATTATGGAAAACGCCATCGCCTACAGCCCCGACGGCACGACCATCGAACTGGCGGCCTATGAGGACCGCGGCGCCGTCGTCATCTCCATAGAGGACGAGGGGCGCGGCATTCCCACCGCCGAACTGGAGCGGGTGTTTGACAAGTTCCGCCGCATGGAAGAGTCCACCGACCGCGCGCCCGAAAGGGTTCAAGGGGCGGGTCTGGGTCTGGCCATCGCCAAGGGGTTCGTTGAAGCCATGCGTGGGCGTATCGCCGCCGCCAGCCCGATCCAGGACGGACCCGATGGGAGCAAGCTTGGCACGCGCATCCTGATCAGCCTGCCCAAATCCATCGCCACCCACCCGGATCTGCTGTGATGACCGCCGTTCGCCCCCAGGTTCTGGTCATCGACGATGAGCCCCAGATCCACCGCTTCCTGGGCCACGCCCTGGACGTCGCCGGCTATCAACCCCGCCGCGCCGACAGCGGCCAGGAGGGGCTGCGCGCTATCGCCTTGTGGAGCCCCGACGCGGTGGTGCTGGACCTCGGCCTGCCCGACATGGACGGCAAGGACGTGTTGACGCGGGCGCGGGACTTCTATCAGGGACCGATCATCGTCCTGTCCGCCCGCGACCGTGAGGCCGAGAAGATCGTCGCCCTGGACCTGGGCGCCAACGACTATGTGGAAAAGCCGTTCGGCGTCGGCGAACTTCTGGCCCGCATCCGCGCCGGCCTGCGCCAGGGTGCGAGGACGCCGGTCCTGGGGGGCGTGGTCGCGGCCGGGGATGTCGTCATCGACCTGGATCGTCGCATCGTCACCCGCGCCGGCGAACGGGTGAAGTTGAGACCCAAGGAATATGAGGTCCTGGCCAATCTGGCTCGTAATGCCGGCAAGCTGCTGGGTCACGCCGAACTCCTGAAGACCGTCTGGGGCGCTGGCCACGCTGATGATGTCCAGTATCTGCGCGTCGTCGTGGGGCAGTTAAGGCAAAAGCTCGAGAGGGATCCGGCGCAACCAGCTCTGATCCTTACAGAGCCGGGCATTGGATATCGGTTTGTCGGTTAGTCCAGCCGACTGACCTCACAGATTCAGATTTGTCCGCAGTTCTTGCGTCGGCGACAAGTCGCAACGGCGCGCGTTGCCCTTGTCTTGGTCAATCACGACGGCCTCAACGGCGCTGCGAGATGTGGTCCAGCGACGCGGCAGCGCCAGTGTCGCGAGGATATAGCCGACGATGGCGCTTCCGCCGTAGCCGACGAGAGGTGCAGGGAAGTCACCCCAGGCTGCAGCGGTCAGGATCGCCAGCCAGGTCGCGCCGAAAGCGGCATGAACAGCGCAATGGGCTCGGTCGCGAAGAATTCCGAAGACCGCCGGAAGCATCAGGACGACAGCCCCAGTCCAAACCGAAAGACCTGGAACAACACCTTTTGAAAAGGCCGTTCTGAACAGCCGATCGACATGGGGTGCGGCCGGGACGACGTCAGGCCTGAACCAGGTGATCGCAAAAGCCAACCCGGCTGCGCCTACGCAGAACAGAATCCGTGGATGTCTTGCAAAGATCGCGACAGCCAAAAGGCCTGCCAGCAGGGCGCCCGCCATCGCTCTGTCCGGCTGGAGCGCGAGGGCCATCGCCGCCATGACGATGCCTAACGCCGTCAGTGAATCCCGCGTCCTTGCGAAGCCGACGATTATCAGAGGCAGCATGATCAGGCTCGGCTGAAGGGCGATCTGACCGATCAACATCCAACGACTGGCGCCGGAAACCTGCTCGCCAAAGGCTGCGGTGAACAGCAGGGCCGCGCCGGTTCCCAACGACAACAACCCGAAGAAGGGATGGTCCGCAGTCTCTCTTTTCGCCAGTGGGAAAACCATGATCAGTCCGGCCACAAACGCCATGGCGTTCATGACGAGCATCCCATGCGCGGCGCCCGACGCGCCCAGTTGGACAAGCCCCAGTGTGGTGGCCGTGAAGGCGCACGCCAGGGTGAAACCGCGCGGTTCGCACAGAGCGCTTATCGGAATTCGATCGCCATAGGCTTTTACCGGCATGACGGCGCGAAGTCCGGCTCGCATCCGGCCGCCGACGCCGACCCTCGCTGCAAAGACGACGCAGCCCGCGGCGAACAATATCGCGCGCAGGCCACCCGGGACCTCGCCCGCCTCTCGCGCCATGGCTTCGCCCCAGTCGCGAAGGTGGGGTGGAAGCCATGGCAGACAAAGCCTGACGAGCCGCTCGGCCAAAGTCACGCCGGCCTCGTAAGCCGATGATCCGCCCCCTGCGCGGCGGCTTGGATTTGCGTCGTGTACCGATGCCCCTCCGCTGTCAGGCGATAGGCGTGTCGAGGAGGGCGGCCCGGCTCTGGCGGCTGCCACTCGGCGTGCAGATAGCCTTGTCTCTCCAGTCGGATGAGCAGCGGATATAACGTCCCCGACTTCAGGCCGGTCAGGCGACAAAGCTCATACCCATGAGACCAGGCATGGGCCGCGTCGATCAGCGCGCTCAATACGGCGCGGGTCGCGGGGGAGGGGGCGCGGCTTCGAAGCATGCCTCTCGTTCTATCTATGTAGAGTTTTTGTCAACGTCGGCTCATGGGATTGGACAGATTGCCGGAAAGGCGACGTCACATGACCGCTTGACTCCATTTCTACCTAGGTAGATTTATGGTCGCGTTTCCACGTTCGGGCGCGCGGAATCGGGCGAGCCTTCGCAAAGTTGACGAGGTCGCACGACACGGAGTCAGAATGCGTCACCTTGCCTTACCTCGTATCCGCCAACGCTGGCTTGTCATCCTCGGCGTCATTGCGTTCGCCTGGCTCGGCCACTTGGGATGGAAGGAACTGACGAATCCGTGGGGCGCGCAGAAGGTGTCGTTCACAAGGGCGGATGAGGACTGCGGCGCGTCCGGACCGCTTCGGTATTGCGTATATCGGGCCGCCAATGGCGCAAACGGCGATGTGCTTTATCACCTGCACGGCCGCGGGTTGGATGAGCGGGTCTGGAACGATGACACCTATCTTACCGCCATGTTGCAGGCGCAGTGGGAGGCGACCGGCGTTACGCCGCCGACCGTGGTCACGCTGTCTTACGGTCCCACATGGCTCCTGACGCCGGCGGGTGAGCGCGAGAACAGCGGTCTGCTGCCAGACCTGATGGGAAGATTGCCGGAGATCGAGAGCCATATTGGAACGCCGCGTCGACGTATGCTGGCGGGCGAGTCCATGGGCGGCCTCAATGCACTGATCGCCGGGCTCTCCAACCCACAGGCCTTTGACCGGATTGCAGCCCTTTGTCCCGGCGTCTACGCGGTTTCGCCTTTTGCCTCACTGTCGGCGAGCAGAGCCGCCATCAAGCGGACCGGCGCAAACCCGAAAATGGCGTTCGGGGTCTGGCTCCTCGCCCGAAAATACCTCGCGAGCGAGGAAGAATGGCGGCGCGTGTCTCCACTCGCGCTCATAGAGCGCGCCGACTCCGCATCGCCAGCGCTCTACCTGTCCAATGGTCTGTATGACGCCTACGGAAATTACGAAGGCACGCGGCTTCTCGCCGAACGGGCGACCCGCCGGGGCGTCAGGACGGAATGGCATCCTCTATACGGCGGTCACTGCGCCACCGACATCAAATCGCTGGCCGCGTTCCTCACGTCCTGAGCGACTTACTGTCCAAGACCGTCGTCGCCCTGCCCGACCTTCGCCCATCCCGCCCGCGTACCAGACAGGTTTGTGGCGAGGCTGGAAAATGCGCCTGGCCGTCACTCGTCCGCAAGCGCCGAGGCGGCGACCGCCTTCAGGGTCAGGCCAGGCGCGGCTTGGAAAACCAAGTCGTCGACCCCGAAATATTTCTGCTGGTTGGTCGCGCACCAGTCGGTGGTGACAATGCGGATCGGATCGCGTCGGGAGGCGGAGCCTGAGGCGTAGAGGAAGTCGCCGGTGCGGGCGCTCAGGGCCAAGGGGTGGTCCTGGTTCGATCTGGTCATGAAGGTTTCGAACCGGGCGCGGGTCACCTCGGCCGTCATCAGGGCGCCGTCGAAGCGGACGATGGAATCGAAGACGTAGCGGTTGACGGGCCCGGCGGGGGCGGCGGCGCCCAGGGTGGTGTGGCCGACAAAGCCGGCGTGCGCGCCCGTCGCGCGAGCCATGCCAGAGGCAATGATGCGGCCCGTGTCGCCCAAGGACATCGCCCGGCGGCTGGTCCACAGTATCGCCCGTTCGTCGGGCGTCAGCGTGTCGGCCAGCGTCTTGGCCGCCAAGGCCGCCAGGACGGGGGAGGCGGGGCCGTCTGTCGAAACCGGATGAGAGGCGGCGGTCACGGAACCCCCCGCTTCGAATTCCGCGACCGTATAGGCGCTGGTGAACGAACCCGTATGCACATAGGCGCTGGCGCCCTGCCGGTGCTGGAACAACAGGTGATCGTGACCGCCGACCATCAGCGCGCCGGCCGGCAGCAGCGGTAGAATGTCCCGGTCCGCGACAACCCCCGCATGGCTCATGACCATGACCTTGTCCGCACCCGAAAGACTGTCCGACAGGTTCGCCCGCGCCCAGTCGGCGGCCGCCGGGATCAGGAGTTGATCGCGCGATGCCTTGGGATAGGTATTCATCGAATCGGTGGCCATGCCGACGACCCGCAGCCGATGGGCGCCGAACGGCAGCGTAGCCACGGGCTGGGCATAGCCGACGCCGGTGCGGGTGTCGGCGATGGTGCTGACGACGTGGATTCCCAAAGCCTTCATCCGGGCCACGACATCGGCCAGGTCAGGCGTCAGGTCATTGTCGTGATTGCCCAGGTTCACCACTGTCGGCGCCAGGGCGGGCAGGGCCGCCAGAAATGTCCAGTCCACCACGCCGTCCGAACGCTGGGCGACGACATTACCATGCTCGAAGATGTCGCCGTTGACGGCGATCACATGGGGAACGGGGTGAGACCGGATCTCGTGTTCGAAGGCCGCCAACAGCTGGGCGGTTCGCTCATAGGCGGAGTGCAGATCCGACACAGCCAACACCCGGCCGATGACCGCCTGAGACTTCATGGCCGTCAACCCGGGCGTCATGGCCGCTGCGGCCGCGAACTGAAGAAGCCGACGACGAGAAGGCGCGATGAGGGCCATGCTTGCTCCAGGTGATGTCCGGAAAGGCGCGGAGCAGCGCTCACGCACGCACCTAGTTTCGCATCGCAAGAGACGTGACGCAATGCGGTGAGGGCGCGGGAAAGCAAATTGTCACAGGGCTGTGGCCGCGTCGTCAAAGGTTCAAGAAACCGGGCATGGTCGCCTCTGGCGATTAAGATGGCGAAGCTTTAGGGCGTCGCGCGACACGTCCTCCCCCCTGTCGTCAAGGAATCTTCTTTATGCTTCGCCAAGCCCTTTTGGCCGCCACCGTCAGCGGCGTCGCTCTGCTGAGCGCCGGCGCCGTTTCAGCGCAAACCGCCCAGACCGTTCCCGCCGCCGCCGAATCCACCGGCGTGGACGACATCGTGGTCACCGCCCAGCGCCGCAGCGAGAACATCCGCGACGTGCCTTTCGCCGTCACCGCGCTGAGCACCCAGACGCTGCAGGAGGTTTCGGCCGGCGGCGCCGACATCCTGTCGCTGTCGGGCCGCGTGCCCAGCCTGCAGGTGGAAAGCTCGAACGGCCGCTATGCTCCGCGCTTCTATATTCGCGGGCTGGGCAATGTGGACTTCGATTTCACCGCCTCGCAGCCGGTGTCGGTGGTGCTGGACAATGTGGTTCTGGAAAGCGTCTATCTGAAGGGCTTCCCCCTGTTCGACGTTCAGCAGTTGGAAGTGCTGCGGGGACCGCAGGGCACGCTGTTCGGCCGCAACACCCCGGCCGGCGTGGTCAAGATCGACACCGTCAAGCCGTCGGACGCGTTCACCGGCTTCGGCTCGCTGACCTACGGCAATCTGGGTTCGACGCGCGCCGAGGCCGCCGTCACCCTGCCGGCGTCGGACACGCTTCAGGTTCGCGGCGCCATTCTGTGGAACCACCGCGACGACTGGGTGAACAACGCCTACAATCCGTCGTTCGCCAATCCCGACAAGGATGATCTGGGCGGGTTCGACGATCTGGCCGCGCGCGTCCACGTCGCCTGGACCCCGACCGATCGCCTTTCGACCCTGCTGACCCTGCAGGCGCGCGACTATGACGGCACGGGCACGATGAACCGCGCCAACGCCCTGACCAAGGGCTCCAACAAGCTGAACGACAACTTCGACCGCGACACCGTCTATTACGACGGCGGCCGCAACAACTTCCAGAAGCAGAAGACCACGTCCGAGTCGCTGCAGGTCGCCTATGACTTCGGTCCCGCGACCCTGACCGGCATCGTCGGTTCGTATCAGGGCTGGTCGCAGGGCGATGGCGACATCGACGGCGGCGTGGCCTCGGCCCCGACGACAGCGTCGTACAAGACGCCGTTCAACTCCGAGAGCGGCACCCTGTCCAGCGACCTGCGGCAGAACACCTATGAACTGCGCCTGGCCTCCAACGGCGACGGCCGGCTGGGCTGGCAGGTCGGCGCCTTCTACTGGGATGAACGCTTCAACCTGGTGACCGGCACCTTCAACGGCATCGGCGATCCGCTGCCGACCAAGGCCACCGACATCGTGCAGAAGTCGGATTCGTGGTCGGTGTTCGGTCAAGGCAGCTACAAGGTGACGGACGCCCTGAAGGTGACGGCGGGCGTGCGCTACACCGACGACAACCGCCACTATAACGGCCAGATTGTTCTGGGGAATGGCGCGGGCGGCACGGGCGCCGTCTCGGTCGACGACCAGCAGGTCAGTTGGGACGTCAGCGCCGTCTATCAGGTCAATGACGACCTGAACCTGTTCGCCCGCGTGGCCAAGGGGTATCGCGGCCCGTCGATCCAGGGCCGCAACCTGCCGGTCCTGACCACGGCGGATTCCGAGACGGTCATGTCGTATGAGGCCGGCCTGAAGGCCCGGATGATGGACGGTCGGGCGCGCTTCAACGCCACCGCCTATGTCTATGAAGTCAGCGATATGCAGTTCACCGCCATCGGCGGGGCGGACAACACCAATCGCCTGCTGAACGCCAAGAAGGGCGAGGGCCATGGCCTGGAACTGGACGGCGACGTCTATCTGGGGGCGGGCTTCAGCCTGTCGGCCGGCGGTTCCTGGAACCACACCGAAATCAAGGACAAGAATCTGCTGGTCGCGGTGTGCGGCTCCAACTGCACCGTCACCGATCCGATCGTCATGGTGGGCGCGACCCGCCGCGCCGCCATCGACGGCAACCCCTTCCCGCAGGCGCCGGAATACACCGCCAATCTGACGCTGAACTATGTCCGCGCGCTGGGGAACGACACGGAACTGTTCGCCTCCACGGACTGGGTGATGCAGAAGGACTTCAACCTGTTCCTCTATGAATCGGTCGAATTCATGGAGGATACGGCGTTCGAAGGCGGCTTGCGCGCAGGCTGGCGTGATCTGAGCCGCGGCATCGAGGCGGCCGCCTATGTCCGCAACCTGACCGACGAAGAAAACGTCATCGGGGCTATCGACTTCAACAACCTGACCGCCTTCGTCAACGAACCGCGCACCTACGGCGTGCAGCTGACCAAGCGGTTCTGAGGTCGAAACCAAGTTGAATACCCAAAGGAAAGCCGCCCTGTTCTCAGGGCGGCTTTTCTCTGCGGGCCGCCTATTGCAGCGCCCATCTCAGCGCGACGCCGATGGTGCGGGGACGCAAGGGCGTGACGGCCTGGGCGTCGGGCAGGCGGAAGGGGTCGCTGTAGGCGAAGGTGTTGGCGTCGGTGTCGAACAGATTGTCCACGAAGACCGTGGCGACCCAGGGGCCTGCCTCCACGCCCAGCGACAGCCTGCCGGTGGCGTAATCGCCCATGCGGTGCTGCTGGCGGCCATCGAACGTCAGGCGGGACTCGCCGACATAGGACAGACCGCCGTCCGCGATCAGTTGCAACTGACCCGACATAGGGCGGCGATAGGTGAAGCCGATGTTGGCCGAGGTCTTGGGCACGCCAGGCAGGCCCGCGCCTTTCTGGGTGGCGAACCGGCTGGCGGGATCGGTGATGCGGGGATCGGCGATCAGACCGTTGGCGAAGACCTCCAGCCCGTCGATCGGCCGCCAGTTCGCCTCGGCCTCGAAACCGACGTCGGCGCCGTCTCCGACATTGACCACATAGGCCAGGCCGCTGGGCAGGAACTGATCGCTCTGCACGTCGCGCCATCGCGCGGCGTAGACGGCGGCGCGCAGTCGGGCGCGGCCGTCGGCGGAGCGGACCTTGGCGTTGAACTCCAGGTTCCACAGCGAGTCCGGGCGGTATTGGCGCGCAGGTGAATCCGCCAGGCCGCTGAAGTCCTGACCAATGACGCCCGCAGTATTGAAGCCGCCCGCGCGTCGGCCGTGGCTGAGTTGAGCCGACAGGTTCAGCCGGTCATTGGGATGCCAGGCCAGGGCGATCTTGGGCGTCAGGCCGGACGACGAGCCTTTGCCATCGAAGTTCCGCGTCCGCGTCCGCTGACGCACCTTGGAGGTGGTGTCGTAGTCCAGTGTGTAATAGCGGGCCCCGGCGGTCAGGGTCAGTGTCGGGGTCAGGTCCCAAGCGGTTTCGCCGTAGATGGCCGACTCTTGCAGGATGTCGCGGCGGGTTTCCGCGTAGAGTGTCAGGGGTTCGGCGCGCAGGATCGACAGCACAGGATCGGTGCGCGTCGTGCTGGTGGAGGCCAGGGCGCCGACCAGCCAGCGCCAGCGCCCTGTGTCGGGCGAGGTGAGCACCATCTCGCCCACGGCCAGATGGATGTCCTTGTCCTCGTCCAAAGCTCCCACACGGGCAGACGAGCCGAAGCGCCGCAGGGCGCTGGAGGCGTCGTAACGGCTTTTGAATCCGTGTTCGATCAAGGACAACGCGGCGTCCAGCCGGCCCCAAGTCCCGCGCCCTTCGAGCGAAAGCGACGCCTGATCGAAGCGATTTTGGTGAGGTTCGCGCACCAGATTGGCGCGCCGCAGAGGACCAAGGCCGAGATAGACGTAGTGGGTGTCCTCGGTCATGATCGACTGGTGGACGACGCCTGCGCGCGCGGTCCAACCCGTCGCCAGGGCCACGGCCCCCGACAGGCGCGCGCCCCGACGTGTGCCGTCGTTGACGCGGCGCAGGTTCAGTTCGACGTCGTTGATATAGCCGCTGAAGGTCTCGCCATAGACCGCCGCGCGGATCGCCGCGCGGTCGCCCGGCAGCGGCAGATTGACGACGACATTGTAGTCGGCGTTCGTTCCGCCGCCGTGGGTGTTGGAGCGGGTCAGGCCGACGACCAGATCCTCGCGGCCGAACTCGGGCCGGCGGGTGACGATCCGCACGACGCCCCCGATGGGGCCGGTGCCGTACAGCGTTCCTTGAGGGCCGCGCAGCACCTCGACCCGGTCGACATCGATCAGCTTCAGGTCCGGGTCGGGCGCGCTGTAGGTGATGGGCGTCAGATCAAGATAAAGGCCGACCGTCGATTGGGTCAGGCCGGTGAAGACCCCGTCCGAAATGCCGCGCAGCAGGATCTTGTTTCGGCCGGGACCCAGGTTCGTCACCGTCATGCCCGAGACCAGGCTGTCCAGACCCTGCATTCCCGTGACGCTGGACCGGCCGATGCGATCGCCGGTGACGGCGGTCAGGGTCGAGGGGGAACGCTGGATCAACTCGGGGCGGCGGGCGGCGGTGACGACCACCTCGCTGACCTGAACCGTTTCGGTCGCTGCGGCAGGACGAGGCGCAGGCAAGGGCGCAGGCGGGGAAGACGGCGGGGCCGACGCGGGAGCGACCCGGGGCGCCGAACTGATGATCACCGCCCCATCCGGCCGGATCAGATACCGGCAGCCAGAACCAGCCAGGATGCGATCCAACGCCGCGTCCAGGGTCATGCGCCCGCGCAGCGCCGGGCTGGTTCCCCTGCAGGCCGCGACCCCGCCGCCCAGAGACACCCGGGCCTGCAACGCCAGATCCAGAAGGGCGCGGTCCACCGGCTGGCGCGGCACATATAGCTCAAAGACGTGCGGCTCCGCAGCCCAGGCCGGGGCGGCGAGGGCGGCGGTCGCGGCGAGCGCGAGGGTGGCGTTCAGTACGGCGGCGCGTGACCGGGACAGGCCGAGGTTTCGAGGCCGCCCGGCCTCAGCCGGCCTCACGCGCATCGACGCGGACAGCGTTCGCCGAGGCGTCGACCCGAATGGGAAGGAAGTCCTGCAGTTGCTGCAACATCACGGCCTCGTCGCCAATACGCAGGGCGCCCGTGAAGCGCAGCGCCCGAGCCGATGTCGATAGCACAACCGGTTTGTCGAGATAACGCGAAAGATCGTCTGCGACTTCACCCAGCGGGCGATCGCGATAAACCAGCACGCCCTGGCGCCAGGCGGAGGCGCGTTCAGGCGCGACCTGGGCCAAGGCCGGGGTCTGCTGCGCCGTCTGGGTCAAAGCCTGTCCGGCGGTCAGTCGCACCCTGGGCGCCTTGGCCGGGGTGACGGCGACGACGCCGCGTTCGACCGCCACGGCGAAGTGGTCGCCGTGGTTCAGCACATTGAAGGCGGTGCCCAGAACCTCGATCTGATGAGCGCCGGCCGCAACCACGAAGGGGTGGGCGGGGTCATGGGTCACGTCGAAAGCGGCCTCGCCCTCGGCCAGCGACACCGCGCGGCGGTTTCTGTCGAAACGCACGTCAAGGCGTGAATGGCGGTTCAGATAGACGTGCGAGCCGTCCTCCAGCGCCACCGTCAGCGGCGCTTCGGCGGCGGCATAGGTCTGGCCGTTCGGCGTCATCCACAGCCACAGGCCGACCGCCAGGGTGACGCTGGCGGCGATGCCAAGGCCGGCGCCCAACCAGGCACGCCGGGGCTGGGCGCGCCGGTCGCGCGCGGCGGTCAGATCGATCAGGGGAGCGGGCTGGGGCGCGACGACCGGCGTCGCATCGGCGGCGTCCAGATCGACCCACAGTCGCTCGACCGCGTCAAAGGCCGGGGCGTGTGCGGGCGACGCCTCCAGCCAGGACTGGAAGCCGAGCCAGATGTCGTCGCCGGCCGTTTCGTCGCGCAGGGCGACGAACCAGTACAGCGCCTTTTCGTCGATCTCGGTGTTCGCCGTCATGCCATTCCAGACGGGATCAACGTGGAGAGACGCCATCCCTGATAGTCAGACGTCACGGCGAATGCGCCGCCTCCACAGTTTCGTTCGGCGACGGGCGAAAGGGCGGTCATGGCTGCGCCTTTCGGGCCAGGACGCGCAGGGCGTCCATCATGTGTTTCTCGACCGAGCTGCGTGAAATATCGAGCCGGCTGGCGATGTCGGCGTAGCTGACGCCGTCGAACTTGTGCAGCCGGAAGATGGTGCGGGTCTTGGGGGGCAGGGTGTCCAGCGCAGCGACCAGCCTGGCCAGCCGTTCGCGCGACGCCACCACGGTCTCGGCGGACGGGGCGTCGTCCACATCCTCGACCGCGCCGGTCTGGTGGTTGATCTGGCGCCAGGCGCTGTCGCGTGCGGCGGCGCGCTGGCCCGAGCGCCAGCGGTCCAGCATCAGGTTGGAGAGCAGGCGAAACAGGAAGGCGCGTGGATTGTCGACCGGCGTGTCGGCGGGCAGGGCCGACACCTTCAGATAGAGATCTTGCAACAGATCATCGACATCGCCCGAGGCGCCGCCCAGCCGCGCGCGGCAGAAGCGGGCCAGATCCTGTCGCTGTTCCAGATACGCGGCGATCAGGGGATGCGCGGCGGGCGCGGTCAAACAGGCGAAATCCTTTGGCGCGTCCCGGAATGGCACGTCGATCCTCCATGCCGCGACGATTTTCCTGAGGCAAGGGCGGATCGGCGACGTCTCTATAACGAAGACGTCGCCGTGCGGCGGCGAACAGGGTTTCGATGCGCGCGTATCCAGCACACGGCAGAGCGACGGCGCTGGTCCTTCCGGTCGGCTAGGGGGGGGCGTCATGTTCGATATCTGGCGTTCCGGCTTCATCCGCCGCCCCCTGTCCAGCGTCGTCGATCGTCCTCCAACCGCCGACGAGGTGACGTGGTTGCCCGATTGCGGGCCCTACGCCTATGTCGCCGATCCTTTCGGCGTGACACGCGACGGGGTGTTGACCCTCTTTGTCGAGGCGTTCGACTACCACGCGCGGCGCGGCGAGATTCATTATCGCCAGTACGACATCGACGACAGGTTGATCGGGCAGGGCGTGGCCTTGGCCGAGCCTTGGCACCTGTCCTATCCGACCCTGATCCAGGACGGCGATGACCTCTATATGCTGCCCGAGGGCTACAAGAGCGGCGGCCTGATCCTGTATCGCTGCGTGCGGTTCCCCGACCAGTGGGAGCCGGCGGCGCGCCTGGGCGATATGGCCGCCATCGACGCGACCGTCGTGCGCCACGACGGCCTCTGGTGGATGTTCCACGCCCTGGCGGGACCGGACGATCGGGCGATGCGCGAGATGCATCTCGCCTGGGCCGAGCATCTGACGGGGCCGTGGACCGCTCATTCCGCCAATCCGGTGATGGACGGTCTGGACGTCTCGCGGCCTGGCGGGACGGCCTTCGTTCACGACGGAGCGCTGCATCTTCCGGTCCAGGATTGCACAGCGACCTATGGAGCGGCGATCAATCTGCTGCGAATCGAAACCCTGACGCCGGACGCCTTTTCGGCGATCCGGGTGAAACGGTTTGAGCCGGGCGATCTGCTGGCCGGGTTCGGCGATGGGCTGCACACCTTGTCCGGCCACGGCGACGTGACCTTCATCGACGTTAAGGGCGTCCGCCATTCGGCCATCGAGCCCTGGCTGAAGGCCGGGTTCAAGGCGCGACGTCTGCTGGGGCTGAACGGGCCGCGCGGTCGTCGCGCGACCGGACCGGCCGTTCATGCGAAACTCTTTGCAGCCGACGCCGTTCGCAAGGAAGGTTGAGGCCATGCGAATCGCCGTCGTTCTGCCCCGTGGCTCCACCTATTGCCCAGATAAGGCCAATTCGATGGAGACGGTGGTCCGCACCCTGTCGACGCATAGCCGTCTGCAGGGGGGCGTGACCTTGATCGCCGATGCGGGCGCTGTCGCGCCGACCGATGTCAGGATGCTGACCGTGCCGGCGGGACTGGGCCGCAAGGCGCGCAATGCAGCGGTGGCCGAAATCCTGCGGACCCTGTCGCCCGACATCATCGAATATCACCAGCAGTTGAAGTCGTCTTCGGAACTGGCGCGCGATTTTCCGAACGCGATCAATGTCCTGTATCGCCACACCCGTATCAAGCCGGCGCGCAATCCGATCGCGGCCTGGCGTTACGGCCGTCGTCTGGCGCGTTTCGACCGTCTGGTGTTCGTCAGCCAGGCGGCGGGTGAAGAGTTCGCGGCCGATTATCCGCGTTTGGCCGGACGGGTCTCGGCGGTATGCAATCCGATCGCCGTCGATGACTGGCGCGCCCCGCCGCAAGACCGCGAGACGCTGATCCTGTTTTCGGGGCGCGCCATGCACGACAAGGGGCTGGATCTGTTCTGCGCCGCCCTGGCCCAGACGCTGGACAGGCATCCCGACTGGCGCGGCGCGCTGATGCTGGGCGACTGGGACAAGCATCGGAACTGGGCCGAGCCGTACGTCCGCGCTCTGGACCGGTTCGGCGACCGGGTGGAAATCCAAAAGTCGGCGTCCTTGGCCGAGGTGAAGGCGGTCACACGCCGCGCCGCCATCGCGGTGGTTCCCTCGCGGGTGCGCGAGGCGCTGGGCCTGTCGGCGCTGGAGGCCCATGCGGCGGGCGCGGCCCTGATATCCTCCGGTCGGGGCGGACTGCGCGAGGCCAGCGGCGATCATGCCTTGTATGTCGAGGTCGATGACGCCGCGCCCCTGGCCGCCGCGATGGAACGGCTGGTGGCCAATCCCGCCGAGCGGCTGGCCCTGGCGATAAGCGGTCAGGACTATGTGGCGCGAGTGCATTCGCCGGCGGCGCGGGCGGCCGAGCTGGACGCCTTGCGCCATGCGCTGGCGGATCGGACGGCGAACCGACCGGGTCCGGTGAAACCTGATCGTTCGGGCCTGGTTCAGGGCGACGGGTCGCCCACCCCGTTGCAGGGCTAGGTTCGGATCAGGCTGTCATAGACGTGGGTGACGGCCTCGAAGTCGACCCGCGTCGGGCGATCGCCCAAGGGAGCCGGGGCGAAGTCGACGGCGGTCAGGCCGGCTGCGACGGGATCGTCGATCTTGTCGGTGTTCCAGCCCAGCAACAGGCGTCCGCCGGGGCGTAGAACGGCGGCCAGGGCGGCCAGGGCGTTTGCCTGCTGCTCTGGGGTGTCCACGCCGTAGCCCAGCACGCCATTGCAGACGACGGCGTCGAACGTCAGGTCCGAAAACAGCTGATCGGCCTGACACACGTCGCCGGTGCGGTGACGCCCCGGTCGACCCCAGCGCGTCGCGCCCGTATCGATGTCGGTGGTCCAGACCTCGGCGCCAAGCGCCTCCAGAGCGGCATAGTCGTCCAGCGTATATTCGCGGCAGCCGACCCAAAGGATGCGCCCGCCCTCGGCGGCCAGGGCGGGAACGTAGCTGTCGGCCATCACCTGACGGTCGGGCAGAGCGCGAATGCGCGTCGCCTTGGCGGATCGACGCGCGCGCGCCCCGCCTTCGCCCAGCACCAAGGCCACGAAGGCCGCAACCAAGCCCATGTTTCGTTCCCCGTCTTCCCCAGACCATTCCTACCGGGATGCGCCGTATCTGCCAATCGCCGCTCGCTTGACGATGGACGGTCATTTTGTCGCTTGGGCTTTCGCCACAGGTCGCCAACCCGTATCGACAGCGAATGCTGCAAGACGCTCCTCCCCCAATCGTCGCGCCAGCGGCTCTGCCGGACATCGTCGTGACCGCCGCCCGGCTGCCCCCAGCGGCGGCGGATGCGGCCTTTTCAGTGGTGCGGATCGATCAGGCCGTATTGTCCCGCTCGGCGCGGATCGACGAGGCCCTGCGCTCCGTCCCGGCGGTGTCGCTGTTTCGCCGGACCACCAGTCTGGCGGCCAATCCGACGACCCAGGGGCTGTCGCTGAGAGCCATCGCGCCATCGGGCGCGGGACGGACGCTGGTGCTGCTGGACGGCGCGCCGCTGAACGATCCGTTCGGGGGCTGGGTGATCTGGTCCCAGGTCGCGCCGGAATCGCTGGACAGTCTGGATGTGGTGCGCGGCGCCGGATCCGGGCCTTATGGGGCCGGCGCCCTGACAGGGACCATCACCCTGCGCGAACGCAGCCAGGGAGCGGTGCTGGACGTTTCAGCGGCGGAAAGGGGCGGGGGGCGCGCGGCAGGTTCGGCCTCGACGCGGCTGGGGCCTATTGCGGTGACGGTCAGCGGACTGCGCGAGGTCAGCGACGGCTATGTCCCCGTTCGCGGGCCGGCGGCCGGGGCGGCGGACGCGCCGCTGGATCTGGACAGCCGGGCCGCCGCCGTGCGGATCGACGGCGCTCTGGGCCGGACCAATCTGTCGATGCGGGCCGCGACCTGGGAAGAGGATCGCGGTTCGGGCCTTTTGGGCGCGCGCGCCAACGCCAGCGGCCACAGCCTCAGCGTCGCCGTCGCCCAGGCCCCGACGGCCGACGGATACGGCTGGCGTCTGCAGGCGTGGCGGATCGACAGCGACCTGGCCAACAGTTCCGTCTCGGTGTCCGCCGATCGGTCCAAGACCACGCCCGCCAACGATCAGTACAAGACCCCGGCGACCGGATGGGGCCTGAACGCCGCCCTGCGTCGACGCGTGGCGGACTTCGCCGGCGGCCGGCTGGAGTGGGAGGTCGGCGCCGATGCGCGCTTCAACGAAGGCCAGACGAACGAGTTCTTCAGCAATCCGACCGGCGCGGGCTTTGCGCGCGGGCGCCGGGCCGGAGGCGAAACCTCAGTCGGCGGCGCCTATGTCGATGGATCGTGGACCGGCGGCGATTGGCTGGTCGCGGGCGGTCTTCGCCTGGACCAGTGGCGGAACACGGGCGGATTCCGCAACGAATACACGCTGGCGACCGGCGCGATGCTGCTGGACGAGACCGACCCTGATCGGTCCGGCGAGGTGGTCAGCGCGCGTCTGGCCGCGCGGCGGGATCTGGGCGGGGGCTATGCGGCGCGCGCGGCGGCCTATTCCGGCTTCCGGCCCGCGACGCTGAACGAACTGCATCGGCCGTTCCGGGTCGGCAACGACATCACCGAGGCCAACGCCGCCCTGGCGCCGGAAACCTTGAAGGGCATCGAGACGGGCCTGGCGTTCGACCGCGACGGCGTGCGCTGGGGCGCGACCGTCTTCTGGAATCAGATCGACGACGCCATCGTCAACGTCACTCTCGGCGCGGGGCCCGCGACCTTTCCTCGCGCGGGCTTCGTGCCGGCGGGCGGGGTGCTGCGCCAGCGCCAGAACGCGGGGACCATTGACGCCTGGGGTGTGGAACTGACCGGAGCGATGGATCTGACGCCCGCGCTGTCGCTGAACGGCGCCGTGTCGTGGACGGACGCGACGGTGGACGGCGGGGCGTCGGCGCCGCAACTGACGGGCCTTCGTCCCGCCCAGGCGCCGGAGTGGAGCGCGACGGCCGGCCTGGACTGGCGCCTGTCCAGCGCCCTGACCCTGGCCCTGGCCGCACGCTACGAATCGCGCCGCTTCGACGACGACCTGAACAGCCGCACCCTGGCCGGCGCCGTGACGCTGGATGCGCGCGTCGAATGGGCGCTGGATTCGCGCACCACCCTGTGGCTGGCGGCGGACAATCTGTTCGACAAGGACGTGGAGGTTTCCCAGACCGGGAACGGCGTCGAGGGCTATGGTCCGCCGCGCACCGCCAGCATCGGCCTGCGATTGACCTATTGAACGGGATCGTTCGCGCGCGGATTGCACCGAGGGGCCACGCGCCTTAGGCTTTCAGGGAACGCGAGGCATGATGTTGGAAGTCCGATCCCTGTCGAACGAATGCCTGCAGCGACGCCAGAGCGCGGTGTGCGACACCTGCGGCGCGCGCCCCTTCAGCGTCTGCGCCAGCCTGAAACCCGAGGACATGGCCGTTCTGGACTCCATCGCCGAACAGCTGTCGGTGCAGGCGGATGGGGTTTTGGCGCGGGAGGGCGATCCGGCGAACAGTGTGTTCAACATCACCTCCGGTTCGGTGCGCCTGTATAAGCTGTTGGCCGATGGGCGGCGCCAGATCATCGGCTTCCTGTTCGCCGGCGACTTCATCGGTCTGGCGGCGGGCGAGGAATACGGCTTTTCGGCCGAGGCGATCGAGCCGACGACCGCGTGCCGGTTCCGAAAGACCGACTATCAGGCGGCGGTCCGGTCACGCCCGGCGCTGGAGGCGGCGCTGCTGGATCGGGCGATGCATGAACTGGCGGCGGCCCAGAAGCAGATGCTGCTTCTGGGCCGCAAGACGGCCCGGGAGCGTCTGGCCTCCTTCCTGCTGGAGCTGCCGGGGCGCGATCCCATCCGGCCGTCACGCGACAACCGGGTGCGCCTGCCCATGACGCGGGCCGAAATGGCCGATTATCTGGGCCTGACGATCGAGACGGTCAGCCGCGAGCTGACCAAGCTGAAGAACGCCCAGATCATTCAGGCCCTGTCGCTGCACGAGATCGAGGTGGAACGCCCGGATCGTCTGCAGGAACTGGCCGACGGCGAGGCCTAGGCGGCGTTCCGTTTGGCCGACGCCAGGCGGACCCGACCGTCGGCGTCCAGACCCTCGATGCGGATCGTGCGGGGGCACAGGGCCATCGGCGGGGCGCGGTGGCTGATCAGGATCAGACCCTGACCGCGTTCGGCCAGCCGCGCCTCAAGCGCAGTCAGGACACGGGCCTCGGTCGCGGCGTCCAGCCCCTCGGTCGGCTCGTCCAGCACCAGCCAGGGCGCGTCGCGCAGATAGGCGCGGGCCAGGTTCAGCCGGCGGCGTTCGCCGCCCGACAACTGCTCTCCGTTCGATCCCACGAGGGCGTCCAGACCCAGCGCTTCGGCGCGGATGCGCTGGCCCAGACCGGCGTCGTCTAGGGCGCGCCACATCGCGGTGTCGTCGGTGGAACCTGCCAGAGCCAGATTCTCGCGAACCGATCCGTTCAGCAGCCGCACGTCCTGAGCGGCATAGGCGAACAGGGCGCGGCGATCACGGGGCGCGATGTCGGCGATGTCGACGCCGCCGATCCGCAACTCGCCGTTCAACGCAGGGCGCAGGCCGATCAGTCGCTCGACCAAGGTGGTCTTGCCGACGCCGGACGGGCCGGTCAGGCCGAGGCGAGCAGGCGGCGACAGGGGATCGCCCGCGTCGATCAGGGCGATGGCGTCGCCCTGCGGCGCGAGGGTCGGCGCCAGAGCTTCAACGGGCAGCACCGCATCCAGCCGTGACAGGGCCTGGGCGGCGGCGCCGTTCTGATGCAGGGCGGCGACCAGGCCGCCGGCGGCCTCGATCCCCATGATGGCGGCGAGCGCGGCCAGGGCCGTCAGCGGCAGGGCGGCGCCGGCGCTGGCCGGCACGACCAGAACGACGGCGAGGGCGACCGCAATCGCTTGCCAGGCGGCCATCCAGCCGGCGGCCTGGGTCAGGGCGATCTGGGCCTGGTCGTGATCGGCTGCTGCGCACGCCGCCTGTTCCGCAGCCCAGCCCTCCAGCCCGTAGGCCTTCAGTTCGGGCGTGACGGCCTCCAGCGCGGCCAGGCGATCCTTCAACGCTCCCACGGAGACTTGGGCCGCGCGTCCCGCCGGCTCGGCCAGACGACGCGCGATCAGGACGCCGCCGACGCAGGCGACAGCCATGGCCAGCAACAGGGCCAGACCCGCCCAGGGCGTCGCCAGACTGGCCAGAATGATGGCGGCGGCGGCCCCGGCGCCCAGGCTGATGGGGACGGAGCGGCGCACGAACAGGGTCTGGACCGCGTCCACATCCTGCACCAGGCGGGCCGACATTTCACCGGACGACAGGCTCAGCGCCGCGTCGGGCGGACCATCGGCGATGGCGCGGAACAGTTGCGGACGCAGCCTGGCCAGCGCCTTCAGCGCCGCCTCGTGCCCCGCCACCCGCTCAACGTACCGGCCGCCCGTGCGCAGGATGGCCAACAGACGGATGATGGCGCTGGGCATCATGTAGTTGAAGCTCTGGGCCGCCGCCGCGCCCGCCGCCCCGGCGAAGGCGGCCCCAGTGATGAACCAGCCCGACAGGCCCAACAGGCAGACGGCCGAAACGGTGACCACCGCCCCGGCGGCGGCGGCCAGCCGCAGCCGCGCGCGCTGTTCCAGCGTCTGGGCCGCGATCAGGTCCCGGATCCGCATCCGCCGGTTCACAGCCGCACCACGCGGTCGGCCAGGGCCGCGACGGCCGCCGAATGGGTCGCGATCAGGGTGGTGCGCCCGCGCGCCGCCTTGGCGATGACGGCGATCATGGCCTGCTCCGAGATGGGGTCGAGATTGGCCGTGGGTTCGTCCAGCAGAAGGATGGGCGCCCGTTTCAAAAGGGCGCGAGCCAAGCCCAGACGACGACGTTCGCCGCCCGACAGACCGCCGCCGCGCTCGTCGATGCGGCGGTTCAGGTCGCCCGACAGACCCGCTGTGCGCGCGGCCATCGTCACCCGGCCGGGGCAACTGGCGGGATCGGCCAGGGCGATGTTGCAGGCCAGATCGCCCGGCACGACGATGGGCTGCTGGCTGGCCCAGGCGATGCGCCCGGCGACGTCGCCGTCGATGCTCAGCCGGGCCGCGCCGATCTCGACCTCGCCGTCGGTCAGGGGCGCAAGGCCAAGCAGCAGGTGCAGCAGGCTGGACTTGCCCGCGCCGCTGGCGCCCATCAGGGCGACGATCTGTCCGGGCGCGACATCGAGATCGAAGTTGCGAACGACTGGCGCGCGGCCGTCGTAGGCGATGGCGACGTCCCGGAAACGGATGGCGGGTGCCAGGTCGCCGAGCGCCGCGTGCGAACGCCGTATCGACGGCGGCGTGACCAGCGACGGCGCGGCGGCCTCGGCGGCTTGCCGGTCGTGATAGGCGGCGGCCAGGCGGCGCAGCGGCTGATAGACTTCGGGCGCCAGGGCCAGGACAAAGAAGGCGCGCGGCAGGTCCAGGGTTTCCGGCACGGGGACGGGCAGCAGCCGCAGCAGGTTGAACCCGCAATAGACCGCGATCAGGGCGACCGACAGGGCCGAAAAGAACTCCAGGACGCCTGATGATAGGAAGGCGATACGCATCACCCGCGCGGTACGGCGTTCCAGCTCGTCGGCCGCCTTGGCGATCCGATCAGTGGTCGGCGCCACGGCGTCGAAAGCCAGGATCGCCGGAAGCGTGCGGATGCGGTCGACGAAGAGGCCCGACAGCCGCTCCAGCGCCTGGAATTGGCGCCGGCTTTCGCCCGCCGCCGCCGTGCCGGCCAGGGCCATGCCGACGATGAAGGGAAACAGGGTGAACAGAAGCACGCCCGCCGCGACAGGGCTGGCGACGGCCGCCGCCGCGATCAGCAGCAGGGGCGACAGACCGGCGGCCAGACGTAGAGGCGCAAACCGGGCGAAATAGCCGTCCAGGGCGCTCACGCCCTCGACCAGAGCGGTCAGACGGTCGTGGGACCGCACGCCCCGCCCGAACAGATCGGCCAGCAGCTGGCCGCGCACCTGGGTCTTGACCGCCCGGCCCAGCCGCGCGCCGACGACGACGGCGACCTGGCCGATCAGGGCGCGCACGACCAGGCTGAACGCCGCCAGGGCCAGCCAGGGCGCGGCGGCGGCCAGACCGGCGTCGAAGTTGGAAATGGCCAGCGCCAGACCGGCGGCGAAGCCGATGGCGGGCCCGACGTCCGCTACGGTCAACAGGCCGGCCAGCGTCGCCAGCCTGCGCCAGGGCCGACCGGCGCTCTTCAGCCAGGCGGCCGGCGCAACGGCATCGGGCGATAGGGCGGTCATCGGCGAACTCCAGCACGTCCGGGCGCGCGACGCCTTTGGACAAAACGCCGTTGGGCGGAATGTCCAAGGACGAACCGTCCAATAGGATGGCGTGTATGCGGCCGCTTTGATCGAGATCAAGGCGACCAGCCGGGCGTGCTTCTAGGGCCATCCAAACGCCGGCGACCGGACTGGCGTGACGGAGCAAAGCCATGATCGACCTCGCGGTCGTCGACCTGTCCCGGCTGCAGTTTGCGCTGACGGCCCTTTATCACTTCCTTTTCGTGCCCCTTACCCTGGGGCTGTCATTCATGCTGGTCATCATGGAGTCGATCTATGTGATGACCCGCCGGCCCATCTGGCGGACCATCACCCGCTTCTGGGGGGTGCTGTTCGGCATCAACTTCGCCCTGGGCGTCGCGACCGGCCTGACCATGGAATTCCAGTTCGGCATGAACTGGAGCTACTACAGCCATTATGTCGGCGACATCTTCGGCGCGCCGCTGGCCATCGAAGGTCTGATGGCCTTCTTCCTGGAGGCGACCTTTGTCGGGTTGATGTTCTTCGGCTGGGATAAGCTGAAGCCACACACCCACCTGTTCGTAACCTTCATGGTCGCGCTGGGCACCAATCTGTCGGCCCTGTGGATCCTGATCGCCAACGGCTGGATGCAGAACCCGGTCGGCGCCGCCTTCAATCCCGACTCCATGCGGATGGAGGTGACGGACTTCATGGCCGTGCTGTTCAACCCGGTGGCCCAGGCCAAGTTCGTTCACACCGTCAGCGCGGGTTACGTCTGCGCCTCGGTCTTCGTGCTGGGCATTTCGGCCTTCTATCTGCTGCGGGGCAAGCACGTCGGTTTCGCCAAGCGTTCGATGACGGTGGCTTCGGCCTTCGGCCTGGCGGCGTCGCTGTCCGCTGTCGTGCTGGGCGACCAGTCCGGCTATGCCCTGACCGATAACCAGAAGATGAAGCTCGCCGCCCTGGAGGCCATGTGGCACACCGAACCCGCGCCGGCTGGTCTGACGCTGATCGGCATTCCCTCCATGAAGGACCGCCAGACTCACTTCGGTGTCCATGTGCCGTGGGTGATGGGGCTGATCGCCACCCGCACCATCGACAAGCCGGTCGAAGGCATCTTCGAACTGGTCGCCACGGCTGAGGACCGCATCGAATCCGGCGTCATCGCCTACGACGCCCTGGAGAAGGTCAAGGCCAACCCGGCCGATCCCGTCGCGCGCGGCGTGTTTGAGACCCATCGCCGCGATCTGGGATATGGCCTGCTGCTGAAACGCCATGTCGCCGATCCGCGTCAGGCCACGCCTGAACTGATCAAACAGACGGCCTGGGAGACCGTGCCGAACGTGCCGGCCCTGTTCTGGAGCTTCCGCATCATGGCCGGCGTCGGGATGTTCCTGATCGCCATGTTCGCTACGGCCTTCGTGCTGTGCACCCTGCGTAAACACCAGACCAAATGGTTCCTGCGCCTGGCCGTCTTGGCCCTCCCCCTGCCGTGGATCGCCATCGAGTTCGGTTGGATACTAGCCGAGTTCGGTCGCCAGCCCTGGGCGGTGGAAGGGGTGCTGCCCACCTTCCTGGGCGCCTCGTCCCTGACCGTGCCGCAACTGTGGGCCACCATCGTCGGCTTCACCCTGCTGTATGGCGCGCTTGCGGTGGTCGAGGTGCGGCTGATGCTGTTCGCCATCAAGAAGGGGCCGTTCCACGAACAGGAGATGTTCGGCGAACCCAATCCCGAAGCGCCGGCCAAGCGCGTCACCGCGCCCGCCGTGGCCTGACCCAGACCCTTTAAGGATATCCGACAATGGATCTTCCCCTCGACTTCGCCACGCTACGCCTGATCTGGTGGGGGCTGCTGGGCGTGCTTCTTATCGCCTTCGCCCTGACCGATGGTTTCGACCTAGGCGTCGGCGCCCTTCTGCCCTTCGTCGCCAAGACCGACGAGGAGCGCCGCATGGTGATCAACACCGTCGGCGCCACCTGGGAAGGCAACCAGGTGTGGTTCATCGTAGGCGGGGCGGCGATCTTCGCCGCCTGGCCCTTCGTCTACGCCGTCAGTTTCTCCGGCTTCTATCTGGCCATGTTCCTGGTTCTGTCCGCGCTGATCCTGCGGCCCGTCTCGTTCAAGTATCGGTCGAAACGGCCTTCGGCTAAGTGGCGGTCCATGTGGGACTGGGGTCTGTTCATCGGCAGCTTCGTGCCGGCTCTGGTTTTCGGCGTGGCGGTCGGCAATGTCCTGCTTGGCGCGCCCTTCCATCTGGATAGCGATCTGCGCGCCTTCTATGACGGCAATCTGCTGGGCCTGTTCACGCCGTTCAGCCTGATCGCCGGTCTGCTGTCAGTGGCCATGCTGGTTCTGCACGGGGCGTCCTGGCTGTCGGTCAAGGCTGAACAGGGAGCGGTTCTGGATCGCGCTCGCCGCTTCGGCACGATCGCGGGTATCGCGGCCCTGGTGCTGTTCGCGGCTGGCGGCCTGTATGTCGCCTATGGCGGTCTCGGCTACCGGATCACCGGCGCGCTGGACGTCAATGGCTTCTCCAACCCGCTGCGGACGACGGTCGAGGCTGCGCCGGGCGCCTGGCTGGACAACTATGGCCGCTATCCCTGGATGCTGATCGCGCCGGTTCTGGGCTTCCTGGGTTCTGCGGTGGCGCTGGTTGGAATGTGGCGTCGTTCGGCGGCGCTGGCGTTCGGTGGATCGTCGCTGTCGGCCGTTGGCATCATCTCAACTGTCGGCCTGTCGATGTTCCCCTTCATCCTGCCCAGCTCGGTGGATCCCCAGTCCAGCCTGACGGTGTGGAATTCGTCCTCCAGCCACCTGACCCTGTTCATCATGTTGATCGTGACGGGCGTCTTCCTGCCGTTCGTGCTGCTCTACACCGCCTGGGTCTACCGGGTGTTGTGGGGTCGGACATCGACCGCTGCGCTCAAAACCAACCCTGACCTGTACTGAGCCATAGGAGCCAAAGACGATGTGGTATTTCTCCTGGATTCTGGGGCTTGGCCTGGCCGTCGGTTTCGGCGTGCTGAACGGGCTGTGGCACGAGTTTCATCTGTTCGACGAAGGCGACGCCGGGCTTTCCACGCCCGATGCATCGAAAGAGGGCGATGTCCCTCTCTAGTCCGGTCGCGCCATCGTCAGCGCCGGCGTCGTCCGCCGATCTGATCGCGCGCTACGACGCCAATGCGCCGCGCTACACCTCCTATCCGACGGCGGCGCAGTTCACGCCCGCCGTCGGGGCCGGGCAGTGGGGCGACTGGCTGGCCCGCGCGCCGCTGGATCAGGCGGTGTCGCTGTACCTGCATATCCCCTTCTGCAAGCGGCTGTGCTGGTATTGCGGATGCAACACCCGGGCGGTGAACCGCGAAGGCGTCATCGCCAGCTACGTCGATCTGCTGCTTCGCGAAGCCGATCTGGTGCTGGAGCGGATCGGGCGGCCGGTTCGGGTCGGCTCGATCCATCTGGGCGGGGGCACGCCCAATATGCTGGCGCCCGCCGACCTGGAACGACTGTTCGCCGGCCTGGCCTCTCGTTTCGACCTGGGCGACTGTTTCGAGATCGCCGCCGAACTGGACCCCGAGGTGCTGACGCCGGAATGGGTCGAGGCGGCGGGGCGGATCGGCCTGAGCCGGGCCAGCCTGGGGGTTCAGGACCTGTCGCCGGACGTGCAGGCGGCGGTCAACCGGCCCGAACGGTTCGAGACCATCCGCTGGGCGGCCGAGGCGCTGCGGGCGCAGGGTCTGGTCTCGCTGAACCTGGACCTGATGTATGGGCTGCCGCGCCAGACGGCCGAGAATGTCGTCACCACCCTGGGGCTGGTCACGACCCTGCGGCCCGAGCGGATCGCCCTGTTCGGCTATGCCCATGTGCCGTGGATGAAGCCGCATCAGAAGCTGATCAAGGACGCCGAACTGCCCGACGCGCCGCTGCGCTTCCTGCAGAGCCAGGCGGCGGCGCGCTATCTGACCGGCAAGGGATGGGCGCCGATCGGCCTGGATCATTTCGCCCTGCCGCACGACGGGCTGGCAGCGGCGCAACGCGCCGGTCGACTGCGACGCAACTTCCAGGGCTACACCACCGACCCGGCGACGGTTCTGATCGGCCTGGGCGTCTCGTCGATCAGCCGAACGCCTGACGGCTATGTCCAGAACCTGTCTCTGGAGCGGGACTGGCGAGCGGCCGTGTCTGCGGGCGATCTTCCGGCGGCGCGGGGCGTGGCCCTGAGCGCGCAGGATGTCTTCGTGGGCGCGATCATCGAACGGCTGATGTGCGACTTCGCTGTCGATGTCGCCGAAATCGCCGCGCGCCACGATCATCCGGTCGACAGCGTTGCTCACGCCTGGACCCTGCTGGAGCGGTTCGCCGATGACGGGCTGATCGATATCGAGGGGCAGCGGTTAAGCGTCACCGCGCTGGGCAGACCCTTCGTCCGCGCCGTCTGCGCCGCCTTCGATCCCGCCGCCGTTGCTGCGGTCGCCAACCGGCATGCGCGGGTCGTCTGACGCCCGGATCGGAGCGGACGTGACGGCCTTTCGGCGCGCATCGTGCGCTCGACTGGGGATTTTGTCGGTATCCGAGGCAAAAACCGCCTTTCGGCGCTGGTGCGGGCGGTCGCAGGCGCGCTAATCGCTTGGGAGGCCAATCTCAGGCCGCTACCCCGAACGACGAGCCAGTCATGTCCGAAGAATTCTACCGCATGAAGCGGTTGCCGCCCTATGTCATCGCCGAGACCAATGCGATGCGAGCGGCGGCACGCGCAGCGGGCGAGGACGTGATCGATCTTGGCATGGGCAACCCGGACCTGCCGCCGCCCCAGCACGTGATCGACAAGCTGATCGAGGTGGCGAGGAAGCCCGACGCCCACGGCTATTCGCAGTCCAAGGGCATTCCGGGCCTGCGCCGCGCCCAGGCCAATTATTACGGCCGTCGTTTCGGCGTCGACGTCGATCCCGAGACCGAGGTGATCGTCACCATGGGCTCGAAGGAAGGTCTGGCCAGCCTGGCCACCGCGATCACCGAGCCGGGCGACGTGATCCTGGCACCCAATCCGTCCTATCCAATCCACACCTTCGGCTTCATCATCGCGGGCGCGGCGATCCGCAGCGTGCCGACCACGCCGGACGAGAAGTATTTCGAGGCGTTGGAGCGGGCGATGGCCTTCACCGTGCCGCGCCCCAAGATCCTGGTGATGAACTATCCGTCCAACCCGACGGCCGAGACGGTCGATCTGGCCTTCTATGAACGCGTCGTGGACTTCGCCAAGGCCAACGACCTGTGGATCATCAGCGACCTGGCCTATTCGGAGCTGTATTACGACGGCAAACCGACGGTCTCGATCCTGCAGGTTCCCGGCGCCAAGGACGTGGCGATCGAGTTCACCTCCCTGTCCAAGACCTATAGCATGGCGGGCTGGCGCATCGGGTTCGCGGTCGGCAACAAGAAGCTGATCGCGGCCATGTCGCGGGTGAAGTCCTATCTGGACTATGGCGCCTTCACGCCGATCCAGGCGGCGGCCTGCGCCGCGCTGAACGGGCCGCAGGACATCGTCGACAAGAACCGCGAACTGTACCACCGCCGTCGTGACGTGCTGGTCGACAGTTTCGGGCGCGCCGGGTGGGATATTCCCAAGCCTGCGGCCTCCATGTTCGCCTGGGCGCCGCTGCCCCCGGCGCTGAAGCATCTGGGCAGCCTGGAATTCTCCAAACAGCTTCTGACCCACGCCAAGGTCGCGGTGGCGGCGGGCGTCGGCTATGGCGAGAATGGCGAGGGCTTTGTCCGGATCGCCATGGTCGAGAACGAGCAGCGCATCCGTCAGGCCGCGCGCAACGTGAAAGCCTATCTGAAATCGCAGGGCGTCAATGTGCCGCCCAGCCGGGAAGACTGATCCGCCATGCCTTCTGGATTGATTGCGCTGCTGGACGATGTCGCCGGCATCGCCAAACTGGCGGCGGCGTCGCTGGACGATGTCGGCGCGGCCGCCGGCAAGGCTTCGACCAAGGCGGCGGGCGTGGTGGTGGACGATGCGGCGGTGACGCCGCGCTATGTCACCGGCCTGTCGCCCAGCCGGGAGTTGCCGATCATCGGCAAGATCGCGCTAGGGTCGTTTCGCAACAAGCTGATCATCATTCTGCCGGCGGCGCTGCTGCTCAGCGCCTTCGCGCCCTGGGCCATCACGCCCATTCTGATGTGCGGCGGGACCTATCTGTGTTTCGAGGGGGCCGAGAAGCTGCTGGAGGCCTTTGGTCGCGGCGGCCATGACGAGGCGGCGGTCCAGACCGGCGACGCCGCCGCACTGGAGAAGACGACGGTGAAGGGGGCGGTGCGGACCGACCTGATCCTGTCGGCCGAGATCATGGCCATCGCCCTGGCCGACGTGGCCGCCCAGCCGATCCTGACCCAGGCGGCGGTGCTGGTGGTGGTGGGCGTCGCCATGACCATCGCCGTCTATGGGGCCGTCGGCCTGATCGTGAAGATGGACGACATCGGCCTGGTGCTGGCGCGCCGCGACAATGGCGGTGTGCGCGGCCTGGGGCGCGGTCTGGTCAAGGGGATGCCGGTGGTGATGAGCGCCCTGTCGGTGATCGGCACGGCGGCCATGCTGTGGGTCGGCGGGGGCATATTGGTCCACGGCTCGCATACGCTGGGTCTGCATTGGCCCGCCGTGCCGCTGGAGCATCTGTCGCACGCGGTCGCGGCCGCGACGGGGCCGGTGGGGCCTGTGACGGGCTGGCTGACGACGGCTGTCGCCTCTGCGATCGTCGGTCTGATCGTCGGCGGTCTGGTCGTGCTGATCGTCCATCAGGTCGGCCGCCTGCGCGGCAAGGAATCGCACTAAGGTCAAGCTGGCCCTGGCGCCTGTCACGTAGATGCAATCTGCAGCCGCTAGAGGCCGCCTGCCTTTTGTTGGAGTGTCCTGTCATGTCGTCGATCAAGCCTTGGGCCAGGTACGTTTCGCGTAACGCCGCCCTAGCCGTGCTGGCCGCCGTGTCGATGACGGGCGTCGCCAACGCACAGGGGCAAGCTCAGTCGGGCGCGACGCAGAACCCTGCGACCCAGGCGTCGGCTACGGCCCTTGCGCCGCCCAAGCTGATCGTGACCATCGTGGTGGATCAGTTCAGCGCCAATCTGTTCGACCAGTATCGCGGCCGCTTCACCGGCGGTCTGCGTCGCATGGCCGATCAAGGACTGGTGTCGATCAACGGCTATCAAAGCCACGGTTTGACCGAGACCTGTCCCGGCCATTCCACCGTCCTGACCGGGATGCATCCGGTCGAAACCGGCATCCCCGCCAATGACTGGATCGACGCCAAGACGGGCAAGGAGGTCTATTGCCTGGCCTCGACCCGCAATCATCTGGCCCACGGCCGCGACGACACCGACAACGGTCCGGTCGGGACCGAGCAGCTTCAGGCCACGACGGTCGGCGACTGGTTGAAGGCCGTCAGTCCCGAGAGCAAGGTGTTCGGCGTTTCGGGCAAGGATCGGGGGGCCATCAATCTGGCGGGCCATCAGGGCCAGGCCTTCTGGTTCACTGACGGGTTCGGGCTGACCACCTATGTCGAACCGGGACAGACGGCGGAGGGGCGACTGGTGCCCGTCGCCGGCTTCAATCGCGCCTTCAACGCCTGGCTGGCCGCCAACCCCGTGAGCTGGGACTATCAGAACGGCGAGTGCCGCGCCCTGGCCGGCGACTGGACCATCCGGGGCCAGACCTTCCATTCGCAACTGCCGCCAGCCAGGCTGTCGTTCGACAACTCGCCCCTGCTGGACGAGCAGACGCTGAAGGCCGCCGAATATCTGCTGGACACCCAGAAGCTGGGGCAGGGCGCCACGACCGACATGCTGGGCGTCAGCCTGTCGGCCACCGATCGCATCGGCCACGCCTACGGCACCCAGGGGCCGGAGATGTGCGAACAGATGCATCGTCTGGATGTGGCTTTGGGCGCCTTCCTGGACAGGCTGGCTCAGGTTCCGGGCGGCGCCCTGGTGGTTCTGACGGCCGATCACGGCGGGTCGGACTTTGTCGAGCGTCTGCACGCCCAAGGTTATCCCCACGCGCGCCGGCTGGACATGGATGCGATCCAGGCGGTCAATGCGGCGCTGAAGACCCGCTTTAACCTGCCGGCCGAGCCGTTGCAGGCGGGCGGCAGCGGCCTGATGGTCGCCGATGCCGAACATAAATCCCTGCCTGATCCCTTGCGGACTCAGGTCGCCGAGGCGGCGGTCGAGATGCTGCGCCAACTGCCTGATGTGGCCTTCGCCGAGACCCGCGACCGGCTGCTGGCCGAACCGATCCCCGACAGCCGCCAGCCCGAGATGATGACGCTTCGCGAGCGGATGCGCCTGTCGACGGTGGCCGAGCGTTCGCCGGACATCCAGTTCGCCCTGGCCCAGAATGTCAACGCCGGCGGCCGCGTCGGCGGAACGCTCAGCGGCCATGGCACCCCGTTCGAGTTCGACCGCCGCGTGCCGATTATCTTCTGGTGGCCCGGCGCGCATGGCGAGGAACGCTTTCTGCCCATCCGCACCGTCGACATCGCCCCGACCCTGGCGCACCTGATCGGCATTTCGGCCCCCCAGGTCGAGGGGCGCTGCATCGATCTGAACGGGTTCAACGTCGCGGATTGTCCGGCGACGGCGCAGACGTCGGCGCGGTAAACTTCTGTGACGACGCCGTAAACTCGTGTTTCCCGAGGGGAAGGCGGTCTTACGTGCGGCGCGTTTCGTGGGCAGTAAGGGGCGAATCCGCCCCTGAAGGCCAATAGGAAACGTTCATGAACCGAGCTCGCCGCGCCCGCATCGTCGCGACCCTGGGCCCTGCAAGCCGCGCGCCCAGCACCGTCAAGGCGCTGGCGCAGGCCGGGGTCGATGTCTTTCGCCTGAATTTCAGCCACGGCTCGCACGAGGATCACGCCGCCGCCCTGAAGGCCGTGCGCGGCGCCGAGATGGCGCTGCAGCGTCCGCTGGGCGTGCTGGCCGACTTGCAGGGACCCAAGCTGCGGCTGGGCCGGTTCAAGGACGTCGAGATCTCGGTTCGGCCGGGCCATACCATGCGGTTCGACCTGGACCCGACGCCGGGCGACGAGACGCGGGTGCAGATGCCGCATCCCGAAATCTTCAAGGCCCTGCGCCCGGGCATGCTGCTGCTGCTTGACGACGGGCGGGTTCGCCTGCGCGTGGGCGAGCGCAGCGACGACTGGGCGGACGTGACGGTCGAAAGCGGATCCAAACTGTCGGATCGCAAGGGCGTGGCGGTGCCGGAAGCGGTGATCCCGGTCTCGGCGCTGACGCCCAAGGACCGCGAGGATCTGGCCTTCGCCCTGCGGATGGGGGTGGACTGGGTCGCGCTCAGCTTCGTTCAGAAGCCTGAGGACATGGCCGAGTTGAAGCGGATCGTGAATGGCCAGGCCGCCTGTCTGGCCAAGATCGAGAAGCCGGCGGCTCTGGCCGATCTTGAAGCTATTCTGGACTATTGCGACGGGGTCATGGTGGCGCGCGGCGACCTGGGGGTCGAACTGGACCCTGAGGACGTGCCGGTGGCGCAGAAGCAGATCGTTCGCGCCGCCCGCAATCGCGGCGTGCCGGTGATCGTGGCGACCCAGATGTTGGAGTCGATGACCAGCGCCCCGGCCCCGACCCGGGCCGAGGCCACCGACGTGGCCAATGCGGTTTATGAAGGCGCGGACGCCCTGATGCTGTCGGCCGAGACGGCGTCGGGCGACTATCCGCTGGAATCCGTCGGCATCATGAGCCGCATCATCGAGCGGGTCGAACGCGATCCCAACTGGCCCAGCCTGATGGGCGCCGAACACGCGGGCATGGACGAGCATGACGTGGACGCCCTGGTCGGGGCCGCGGCCATGGCGGCCAATGCCCCATCGACCGGCTGTCTGGTGGTGTTCACGACCCTGGGCGGCACGGCGCGGCGGATGGCGCGCGAGCGGCCGTTGAAGCCGATCCTGGTGCTGACGCCGAACCCCAATACGGCGCGCCGTCTGGCCCTGGTCTGGGGGCTGGAGCCGCGTCTGGGCGATCAGCCGGACTCGCTGGAGGCCGTCACCGACGATGCCGTGAACAGCGCCGTCCGATACGGTCTGGCAGAGCCTGGCCAGCGCATCCTGATCCTGGCGGGCACGCCGTTCGGGGCGCCGGGAGCGGCCAATCTGCTGCGTCTGGCCCATGCGCCGGCGGCCACGTCAAAGGGACGCAGAAAGGGCTAGAGCGCGATCTCGCGCCCTTCCGCCGCGCTGCGCAGGCCCGCGTCGATGATCCGCATCGTTATCAGGGCCTGATCGGCGGGGACGGGGGGCGGACCCTTGCCCCGGATCGCATCGCGCATGGCGGCGTAGAAGGCCGGATAGTCGCCACGCTCGGGCGTCGGCGTGGTGCGGATCGGTCGGTCGTCGACCATCTGGGTCAGAACGCCGGGCGACGGGTCCAGCCCCCAGTCGGCGTCGCCGGGGCGCAGGCCCGCCTTGGACTGACCCTCCTGAGCGTCCAGCCCGTGTTTGACGAAACTGCCGCCGTCGCCATGCACGACGTAGCGCAGGCTGGACTCCGCGGTCAGATGGCCCATGTTGAGGATCACCCGCAGCCGATCATAAAGCAGCAGGACATGGGCGTAGTCGATGGCGGTCGCGCCCCGACGCTGGGCCTGCAGGTCGGCGTAAACGCCCAAGGGCGGCCCGAACAATTGTACAGCCTGATCGATCAGATGCGGACCCAGGTCGGCCCACACGCCGCCGTCGCGACTGTCCTTCCAGCGGTCGGTGACGGCGGGGCGAAAGCGGTCGAAATGGCTTTCGAACACGGCGATCTCACCCAGAGCCCCCTCGGCGAGCAGTCGGCGCAGGGTCAGGAAGTCGGCGTCCCAGCGGCGGTTCTGGAAAACGCTGAACACGCCGGGCGACGCGGCCGCGACGGCCGCCACCCTTTCGGCGTCGTCCAGAGTAGCGGCGAAGGGTTTGTCCACCACCACCGACTTGCCGGCCTTCAGAGCCGCGATGGATTGTTCGGCATGCAGGGCGTCGGGCGTGGCGACGACGATCAGGCCGATGTCGGCGCGCGACAAGGCGGCGTCCAGATCAGGCAGCACCTCGACCTCAGGCCAGTCGGCGTGAACCGCTTCGGGCCGCGATGAGACGACGGCGCGCAGGACCAACCCTGGCGTCGCGGAAATCAACGGCGCGTGGAAGGTCTGGCCCGCCAGGCCGTAGCCCACGACGGCGACACCGATCGGATCGTTCGAACTCATGGATCGATCAATAGCGATCCAGACGCGGCCCATCCAGCACATAGGGCACCACGCCGCGCTCGTTTTCCGGCACATGAAGGGTGCGGTCGATGGGCGGGAAGGCGCGCTGGGTGCAGTCGGTGCGCTCGCAGATGCGGCAGCTGACGCCGATGCGGGCGGCGGGGCCGTTCAGGTCCAGGCCCGACGCATAGACCAGGGCCGAGGCGTGCTCGACCTCGCACCCCAGCGACAGGGCGTAGCGACGGTCGCCCGCCAGATAGGAGCCGCTGGGCTTCGACACCGAACGGGCGATGGAGATGTAGCGCGATCCATCAGGCATCTCGGCCAACTGCACCCCGATCCGATCCGGCGCGGCGAAGGCCTCGTGCACGTTCCACAGCGGGCAGGCGCCGCCGAAACGGGCGAACTGGAAGCGCGTGGCGCTGTGCCGCTTGGTGATGTTCCCGGCCATGTCCACGCGGGCGAAATAGAAGGGCACGCCGCGCCAGCCGGGCTTCTGCAGGGTCGAAAGACGGTGGCAGACCTGTTCGAAACTGACCTGAAACCGGGTGCGCAGCCGGTCGATGTCGTGCTTCTCCTCGCGCGCCGCTTCCAGGAAGGCGCGGTAGGGCAGCAGCAGGGCGCCCGCCGCATAATTGGCCAGTCCGACGCGGGCCACGGCGCGGGCGGCGTCGGTGCGGAAGGCGGCCTGATCCAGCTCGGCCTCTATGGTCTCGCGGAACGACAGCAGGGACAGCTGGTGGGCCAGCTGGAACGATCGGCTGGCCCCCGGCTGCCAGGCGTCCAGCGTCAGGACGCGGCTGGTCGGATCATAGCGGCGCAGGGCCTCCTGTCCGGCCACATAGACGACCCGCACCCCGTGCGTGTCGGCCAGTGCGGTCTCCAGCGCCCGTTCGATCTGGCCGTCCTGCACAAGCGTCACCGCCAGCGCCTCGGCCGCCGTGTCCAGGGCGTCGATATAGTTGTCGCGATAGTGGAAGAAGTCGCGCACCTCCTCATAGGGCAAGAGGGCGACGCTGGCGCCGTGCTCGTCCCGGCCCAGGGTGTCGTCCAGCGCCTTCACTCGCTCGTCCAGGCGGCGGAAGGTCTGGTGCAGGGCCAGGAACTGGCGCGCCAGGCGCGGGGTGTTGGCGATTGCTTGTTTCAGCTCTGCGGCGGTCGGCGGCTCCGCCTGACCGGCGATGTCGGTGGTGGCCTCGCGCAGGTCGGCCAGAAGGCGCGCATCCCCCTCCAGATCGAACAGACTGGCGTCCACGTGGAAGGCGCGGGTCAGGGCGATCAGAACCCGGGCGGTGGCCGGACGCTGATTGGTCTCGATCTGCGACAGATAGGACGGCGACAGGCCCAGACGTTCGGCGCAGGCCTCAAGCGTCCAGCCGCGCGCCTCGCGCAACTTGCGAAGTTTAGCGCCGAGAAAAAGCTTCTCAGCCATTTGCAGTTTTGCAAATCATCAGAAAATCCTTTGCAAGTCGGCGCAGTTCCACACTTTTTGCAAAGTTGCGTTTGCATGTTTGCAATGAAGGCGCCACGCCTTCCTTCACGAACAAGAGGCGTAAATCCATCATGACTCAGGCCATCCTTGAAGAACTGGAGCGTCGTCGCACCGCCGCGAAACAGGGCGGCGGCGAAAAGCGTATCGCCGCCCAGCACGCCAAGGGCAAGCTGACGGCGCGCGAACGCATCGATGTGCTGCTGGACGAGGACTCCTTCGAAGAGACCGACATGTTCGTGGAACACCGCAGCCACGACTTCGGCATGCAGGATCAACGCATTCCCGGCGACGGGGTTGTGACGGGGCGCGGGACCATTGGCGGACGTTTGGTCTATGTCTTCTCCAAGGATTTCACGGTGTTCGGCGGTTCGCTGTCGGGCGCCCATGCGGCCAAGATCGTCAAGCTGCAGAAGATGGCCCTGACCACCGGCGCCCCGATCATCGGCCTGTTCGACGCGGGCGGCGCGCGGATTCAAGAAGGGGTCGAGAGCCTGGCCGGATACGCCGACATCTTCCTGCAGAACACCCTGGCCAGCGGCGTCATCCCCCAGATCAGCGTGATCATGGGCCCGTGCGCGGGGGGCGACGTCTATTCGCCCGCCATCACCGACTTCATCTTCATGGTGAAGGACACGAGCTACATGTACGTGACCGGCCCCGATGTGGTGAAGACGGTCACCAACGAGGTGGTCAGCCACGAGGATCTCGGCGGCGCCCGCGTCCATGCGGGCAAGTCGGGCGTGGCGGACGGCGCGTTCGAGAACGATCTGGAGGCCCTGTCGGAAGTGCGCCGCCTGATCGGCTTCCTGCCTCTGTCGAACCGCGAAAAGCCGCCGGTGCGCGAGAGCTATGACGAGCCGGATCGCGACGAGCCGTCGCTGGACACCCTGATCCCGGCCAATCCGAACCAGCCCTATGATATGAAGGAGCTGATCCTGAAGGTGGTCGACGAGGCCGACTTCTTCGAGATCGGCGCAGACTTCGCCCGGAACATCATCACCGGCTTCGGGCGGCTGGACAGTCAGACGGTCGGGATCGTCGCCAACCAGCCCCAGGTGCTGGCGGGCGTGCTGGACATCGATTCAAGCCGAAAGGCCGCGCGGTTCGTGCGCTTTTGCGACGCCTTCGACATTCCGCTGCTGACGCTGGTGGACGTGCCGGGCTTCATGCCGGGCACCAAGCAGGAGTACGGCGCCCTGATCAAACACGGGGCCAAGTTGCTGTTCGCCTATGCCGAGGCGACCGTGCCGAAACTGACCCTGATCACGCGCAAGGCCTATGGCGGCGCCTATGACGTGATGAGCTCCAAACACCTGCGCGGCGACGTCAACTACGCCTGGCCCACCGCCGAAATCGCGGTCATGGGCGCCAAGGGCGCGGTCGAGATCATCTTCCGCAAGGAGGCCGGCGATCCCGAGGCCCTGGCGGCGCGCGAGGCCGAATACAAGGACCGCTTCGCCAACCCCTTCGTGGCGGCGGGCCTGGGCTATATCGACGACGTCATCATGCCCCACGGCACGCGGCGGCGGCTGGTGAAGGCGCTGCGGACGCTGAAGAACAAGGTCCAGGAGAACCCCTGGAAGAAGCACGACAATATTCCACTTTAACGTCCTTGAACCCGGCTACCAAAATTAGCGATGGAAAAAATTCAAAGCACCGCGTTCTGGAAAATTGGCGCTGACATTACGAGCTTGTTCAACTGGGACGCGGTGGGCGCTGTTCTTGTTTTTCTGACTCTTATCCAAGCGATTTCATTATCGAACACAGGAAATAGGCGGTTTGAGGCCCAACAAGCAGTTGTGATCGGTTACGTTAGACTGCAGCTTTTAAAGCTGGCTACGGTTCAAAGATTGACGGCAGGATTTTTGAAAAGCGGCTTGAACGTGCAAGAGCTTCCTTCATCTCAGCTCATTGCAGATTTGTCTGTAGCCTTGAAAGGTATCGATCCGACAACACTGCCAACCCCGGCTACGATTGACGCTGTTGAGCAGTCGATAAGTGCGGTGGAAACGCTGAGAAGTCTTTACGATCCGAACGAGGAAGAGCGAGGCCTGATGGAAGCGTTATTCCCCTTTACGGCAGCCTACACAGAGTATTCGATTAAAATTCTTGATCGAGAAATTGAGGATCGAGACGCTTCATTAATCTCTCGATCTCTGAAGCAAATAAAGCGTGGAAAGCCGCCTCAGCGACCGGATAGCTTCCTTGGAAGCGCGATGGAAGCAGCCAAAAATTCAGAATCCTCACAATCAAATCGCCAAGGGAGTGCCTAATCACCAGGGACGCTTCCTGACGTTGATGAAGGCATCATCGGTATAAAATGTTCTCCAAAATTCTCATCGCCAACCGGGGCGAGATCGCGGTTCGCATCATCAAGACCTGCCGCAAGATGGGCATCCAGACGGTGCAGGTCTATTCGGAGGCCGACGCCGGGTCGTTGGCGGTCGAGATGGCCGACGAGGCGGTGTTGATCGGGCCGGCGCCGGCGGCGCAATCCTATTTGCTGGCCGACAAGATCGTCGAGGCGGTGCGTCAGACGGGGGCGCAGGCCGTGCACCCGGGCTTTGGCTTCCTGTCGGAAAACGCCGGGTTCGCGCGGCGGCTGAGGGACGAGGGAATCGCCTTCATCGGCCCCAACCCCGAGGCCATCGAGGCCATGGGCGACAAGATCAGCTCCAAGAAGCTGGCGGCCGAGGCGGGCGTCTCGACCGTGCCGGGCCACATGGGCCTGATCGAAACGCCGGACGAGGCGGTCAGGATCGCGCGCGAGATCGGCTATCCGGTCATGATCAAGGCCTCGGCCGGCGGCGGCGGCAAGGGCATCCGCGTGGCCCATTCGGACGCCGACATGGCCGAAGGGTTCGCCGCGGTGAAGGCCGAGGCGCTGAACGCCTTTGGCGACGACCGGGTCTTCCTGGAGAAGTTCATCGTCGATCCGCGCCACATCGAGATCCAGGTGCTGGGCGACAAGCACGGCCATGTGGTCCACCTGTTCGAGCGTGAATGCTCGATCCAGCGTCGCAACCAGAAGGTCATCGAGGAGGCGCCGTCGCCCCTGCTGGACGAGGCCACCCGCGCCGCCATGGGGGCGCAGGCCGTCGCCCTGGCCCAGGCCGTGAACTACGATTCAGCCGGCACGGTCGAGTTCGTCGCCGGTCAGGACAAGAGCTTCTACTTCCTGGAAATGAACACCCGGCTGCAGGTCGAGCATCCGGTGACGGAGCTGATCACGGGCGTCGACCTGGTCGAACAGATGATCCGTTCGGCCTGGGGGGAGACGCTGGCCTTCGAACAGAAGGACCTGGCGATCAACGGCTGGGCCATCGAGAGCCGCATCTACGCCGAAGACCCCTATCGCGGCTTCCTGCCCTCCATCGGGCGGCTGGTCCGCTACGAGCAACCCGAAGAAGGCGATCAGGGGGATTATACCGTCCGCAATGATTCCGGCGTCCGTGAGGGCGACGAGATCAGCATGTTCTACGACCCCATGATCGCGAAACTGTGCGCCTGGGGCGAGACGCGGGCGGACGCGGTCGAGGGCATGGCCCGCGCGCTGGAGGACACCCATCTGGCGGGGCTGGGTCACAATGTGCCCTTCCTGGCGGCGGTGATGGACCAGGACCGCTTCAAGTCGGGCGAACTGTCGACCAGCTATATCAAGGACGAGTTCCCGGACGGCTTTAACGGTCTGCGCCCGACACAGACGCAGGAGCGCATCCTGATCGCCTCGGCCCTGGCCATGCACGAGGTGATCGCCGAACAGGACGGCGACCCGTCCGACCGCACCGACTGGATCGTCATGATCGATAAGACGCCGCACGGCGTCAGCCTGTCTTACGACGAGGACGAGGAGATGATCCTGACCCTGACGGGCGGCGGCGACATCCGCCTGTCGGACATCGACTGGCGGCCGGGTCTGGCCCAGTTCAAAGCCGATCTGGACGGGGAGGCCTTCACCGCCGAGGTTCGGCGCGTCGCCGATGGCTTCGACATTCGCCACCGCGCGGCCAGGGCGCGGGTGCGGGTGCTGCGTCCCGAGATCGCACAGATGTATGCCCGCCTTCCGGAGAAGGCGGTGGCGGACACCTCGAAACTGGTGCTGTCGCCGATGCCGGGTCTGGTGGTGTCGATCCCGGTGGTCGTGGGCCAAGAGGTCAAGACCGGCGAGACCGTGGCCATCATCGAGGCCATGAAGATGCAGAACATCCTGAAGGCCGAGCGCGACGGCATGGTGAAGGCTGTGGGGGCCAAGGACGGTGATCCGGTGGCGGCGGACGACGTGCTGGTGGAGTTCGGGTGATGGTTGCGTTTTCCCTCTCCGTCATCCTCGGGCTTGACCCGAGGATCGGACGGTCCGCTGCCTGTGCGGCGCCTTGGGACGCAGAGTCTGTCCGGCGCCCGGTCCTCGGGTCAAGCCCGAGGATGACGCAGTGTGTGGGGAGCGGGCGTCGCGCATGACCTTCCCCATCCCAACCCCGCTGGAGTGGCGTGAGTCGGCTCAGAAGGCGCTGAAGGATCGGCCCATCGAGTCGCTGCTGCATCTGGATGCGGACCAGCTTGTGACGCGTCCGCTCTACGCCGGGGCGACCGGGGTTCAGCCGATCAATGCGCCGCGCCCGTCGGACGCCGAGGGCCGGGCCTGGGACCTGCGCACCCAGGTCGAGGGCGAGGATGCGGAGGCGGTGAACGACGCCATCCTGACCGATCTGCAGGAGGGGGCGGCCTCGGTGCTGATTAGCGGCGGAGTGCTTGCGGATGCAGCGACGCTGGAGCGGGCGCTGGACGGCGTGGCGCTGGAGCTGGCGCCGGTGGCGCTGGACGCAGGGTTCGCGGGCGTCGAGGCGGCGGATGCGCTGGCGGCTGTGGCCAAGGGTTCGCCGCGCGCCATGCTGCGGTTCCATCTGGACCCGATCTCGACCTTTGCAGAGGCGGGCGGATCGCCGCGTGGGATCGACGATGATCTTGACGCAGCGGCCAAGGCGGCCGTGCGTCATGCCGGTGTCTATCCCGACGCCAGCCTTTTTCTGGCCAGCGGGCGCGTGGCGCATGAGGCGGGCGGGTCGGCGGCGCAGGAACTGGCCTTCGCGGCGTCCAGCGCGGTCGCCTATGTGAAGGCGGTGGTCGAGGCTGGCTTGTCGGTTCAGGCGGCGCTGAGGGGCGTGGTCGTCGGCCTGTCGCTTGATCAGGAATATTTCGACGCGTTGGCCAAGGTTCGGGCTATGCGTCTGATCTGGGCGAATCTGTCACGCGCGTTCGGCGCCGAGACGTCGGCGGTGATCGAGGCGCGGTCGTCGCGGCGGATGCTGTCGGCGCGCGATCCCTGGCCCAATCTGCTGCGGCTGACGGCGGCGGGGTTCGCGGGCGCGGTCGGCGGGGCGGATGTGGTGGTGCTGGACGGCTTCACCCGCGCCGCCGGTCGGCCCGACGCCTTTGCACGAAGGCAGGCCCGCAACACCCAGCTGGTGCTGATGGAGGAGGCCAACCTGGGCCGCGTCGATGATCCGGCGGCGGGCAGCTGGTATCTGGACGCGCGGACGCATGATCTGGCGCTGGTGGGCTGGACCGAGTTTCAGACCATCGAGGCCGAGGGCGGGATCATCGCGGCGCTGAAAGGTGGGGTGATCCAGCCCCGCATCGCCCGCGCGCGCGCCGTGCGTGAGGCGGCCCTCAAGAACGGCGCCGCCCAGATCATCGGCGTGACGAAGTTCGTCGATCCTGAGCCGCGTGTGGCGCCGGTCGAGGGGGCGGCCGAAGCGCGACCCTCGGTGACGCCGGGCTGCGAAGCGCTGGCGCCTATCCGCTTTGCCGAAGCCTTCGAGGAGGCGGCCCAATGAGCTTGCCTGACTTCAGCAAGATCGATCTGGACTTCAGCGCGACCGGGCAGGGGCCCGTGCGCGACCCGTGGCGGACGCCAGAGGGTCTGACGGTCGAAACCGCCTATGGGCCGCAAGCGCTGGAGGGGCTGGATCAGCTTCACGGCCTGCCGGGGTTCGCGCCGTTCGTGCGCGGGCCGTATCCGACCATGTATGCGGGTAATCCGTGGACGATCCGGCAATATGCGGGCTTCTCGACCGCCGAGGAATCCAACGCCTTCTATCGCCGCAATCTGGCGGCGGGGCAGAAGGGGCTGTCCATCGCCTTCGATCTGGCCACGCACCGGGGCTATGACTCGGACCACCCCCGGGTGAAGGGCGACGTCGGCATGGCGGGCGTGGCCATCGACAGCATCTATGACATGCGGACCCTGTTCGACGGGATCCCGCTGGACCAGATGTCGGTGTCGATGACGATGAACGGAGCGGTGCTGCCGATCCTGGCCCTGTATGTCGTCGCGGCGGAAGAACAGGGCGTGCCGCACGCCAAGCTGACCGGAACCATTCAGAACGACATTCTGAAGGAGTTCATGGTCAGGAACACCTACATCTATCCGCCCGAACCCTCGATGCGGATCATCGCCGACATCTTCGCCTGGACGGCGCAGGAGACGCCCAAGTTCAACAGCATCTCCATCTCCGGCTATCATATGCAGGAGGCGGGTGCCTCGGCGGACATCGAGCTGGCCTATACGCTGGCGGACGGGATCGAATATCTGCGCGCGGGAACGGCGGCGGGCATGGCGATCGACCGTTTCGCGCCGCGCCTCAGCTTCTTCTGGGCCATCGGCATGAACTATTTCATGGAGGTGGCCAAGATGCGGGCGGGCCGCCTGCTGTGGGCCGAGGCGGTGCGAAAGGAGGGCGGGGTTGATCCCAAGTCCCTGTCCTTGCGCGCGCACTGTCAGACCTCGGGATGGAGCCTGGCGGCGCAGGATGTGTTCAACAATGTCTCGCGCACCATGGTCGAGGCCATGGCGGCGGCGGGCGGCCAGACGCAGAGCCTGCACACCAATGCCCTGGACGAGGCCCTGGCCCTGCCGACCGACTTTTCGGCCAGGATCGCGCGCAATACTCAAATCCTGCTGCAGCAGGAGACGGGGCTGACCAAGGTCATCGACCCATGGGGCGGCAGCTATTACGTCGAGCGTCTGACCCACGAACTGGCCGAACGGGCGCGCGCCCATATGGCCGAGGTGGAGGCGCTGGGCGGCATGGCCAAGGCCATCGAGGCGGGCATTCCAAAGCTGCGGATCGAGGAATCCGCCGCCAGGACCCAGGCCCGGATCGACACCGGCCAGCAGACGGTGGTGGGGGTGAACAAATATCTGAACCCCGTCGCCGACGACATTCCAATGCTGAAGGTCGACAACGCCGCTGTTCTGGCCGCCCAGATCGACAAGCTGAAACGGCTGCGGGCCGAACGCGACCAGACGGCGACCGACGCGGCGCTTGAGGCCCTGACCAACGGCGCGCGGGGGAATGCGAACCTGCTGGAGCTGGCGGTTCAGGCCGCGCGGGCCAAGGCCACGGTGGGTGAGATTTCGGATGCGCTGGAGGCCGCGTTCGGCCGCCATGTGGCGACGGTCCAGACGGTGTCGGGGGTTTACGCCAAGGAGGCGGGGCGCGACCCGCGCTTCGCACGCGCCCGCGACATGGTGGCGACCTTCGTGGAGAACGACGGTGGTCCTCCGCGCATCCTGATCGCCAAACTGGGGCAGGACGGGCATGACCGGGGGCAGAAGGTTGTCGCCACCGGATACGGCGACCTGGGCTTCGACGTGACGGCGGGCAGCCTGTTCCAGACGCCGTCGGAAGCCGCCCGCGATGCGGTTGAGAAGGGCGTTCATGCGGTGGGCGCATCGTCGCTGGCCGCCGGACATCTGACGCTGGTCCCTGAGCTGAAGGCCGAGCTTGAGAAGTTGGGTCGGCCCGACATCATGATCGTGGTTGGCGGCGTCATTCCGCCGTCGGACGTGCAGCCCTTGCTGGATATGGGGGCCGCCGCCGTCTATCCGCCCGGCTCGGCCATTGCGGACACGGCGGTCGACCTGATTGAAAAGCTGAACCTGCGCCTGGGTTACGCCCAGCCTGCGCCGCGAAAGGAAAATGCATGATCGGCGCCCTGAACCACGTCGGCGTGGCGACACCCTCCATCGCGGACTCGATCCGGCTGTATCGTGACGTGCTGGGGGCGACGAAGATCGGCGAGCCGTTCGATCTGCCCGCGCAGGGGGTGAAGGTCTGTTTCGTCGATACCCCGACCGCCCAGATCGAGCTGATCGAACCCTATGACGAGACCAGCCCCATCACCGGCTTCCTGGTCAAGAACCCCAAGGGCGGCCAGCACCATGTCTGTTTCGAGGTCGCCGACATCCACGCCGCCATCGCCGAAATGCGCGCCAAGGGCGTGACCATTCTGGGCACGGGCGAGCCGCGCATCGGGGCGCACGGGACGCTGGTGGTCTTCCTGCATCCCCGCGACATGGGCGGGGTTCTGATCGAGCTGATGGAGACGCCGGGCGGCGATCACTGAACGCGCCAAGCGGAGCCTTTCAGACGGTTCGTTCGTTGATGGCGAAACCAGAAGGACCTGACATGATGTCGCACCGCCTGACCGCCCCACGCCTTGTCAGTATTTTCGCCATCGCCGCCCTGACGGGCGCCGCCGCCTGTTCACAGCAGACGCCCGAGCAGCCGACCGCGCCGGCCGAGCCCCAACCGGCCCCGGCCTCGACCGCGCCATCGGTCGGCTATGCCTGCGAGAGCGGGGCGACCCTGCAGGTGCAGTACGCCGACAGCGACAGCGCGCAACTGACCTACCAGAACCAGACCTACGCGCTGCGCTCGGTCCAGTCGGCCAGCGGCGCCCGCTATATCGGGGCGGGGATGGAATGGTGGACGGCGAGCCGCGATGGTCAGGAGAGCGGCACGCTGAGCCGGCTGGGGCCGGACGGGACGACCGGGGTTGCCGTGCTGGAACGTTGTTCGCGGCCGATCCTAGGGGCCGATATGACGCCGGGACCGATGCCCACGCCAGCCCAGACGCCGACCCCAGCGGCCGGCGGCGTCCTGCCCGCCGCGACGCCCTGCAAGGGGCCGCAGTTGAAGCTGGCGGCTGGCGACGGCGATGCGGGCATGGGAAATCGGGTGCGGAACTTCAGCCTGCAAAACATCGGCGCCCAGGCCTGCAGCCTGACCGGCTACCCGACCGTGACCCTGCAGGACGGACGCGGACGCACCCTGTCGTCCATCCGCGCCGAACAGAGCCCCGGCAGCTATTTCCGTCAGGGCCATGCCCCGACCCCTGTCGAACTCGCGCCCCAGGCCAAGGCCTGGTTTGAAGTGGCCTGGAACGTCATGCCCGACGAAACCATGCAGAAGACCTGTCCTGATGCGGCGACGCTGAAGGTCACGGCGCCCAGCGACACCGCCGCCATCAGCCTGCCTTTCACCTTCACCCCCTGCGGCGGGCGTATCCGCGTCAGCCCGATCCGGGCGGAGGCCAACCCACCGCCGGCGACCTGAGGCGGGTGGAAACCCATCGAAAATCGGCGTAGGTCGCGACCCATGACCCAATCCTTTTACGACCGCGTCGCCAGCGAACTGACAGACATTGACGCACAGGGCCTGACCAAGCCTGAGCGTGTGATCGCCTCGCGTCAGGGGCCGGTGATCCAGGTCGCCGGGCGCGACGTGTTGAACTTCTGCGCCAATAATTATCTGGGACTGGCGGGCGATGAGCGCGTGGCTCAGGCCGGGATGGCGGCGCAAGCGAAGTGGGGGGCGGGCACCGCCTCGGTGCGCTTCATCTGCGGCACGCTGGAAATCCACAAGGAGCTGGAAGCGGCCATCGCGGGCTATCTGGGGTTCGAGGACGCCATCCTGTTCGCCGCCGCCTTCGACGCCAACGGCGGCGTCTTCGAGCCGCTGTTCGGCGAGAACGACGCCATTGTTTCGGACAGCCTGAACCACGCATCAATCATTGACGGCGTGCGGCTGTGCAAGGCCAAACGCTATCGGTTCGCCAACTCTGACATGGATGAGCTGGAGACCCGTCTGAAGGAGGCGCGCGAGGCCGGGGCGCGGGAGATCATCATCGCCACCGACGGCGCATTCTCGATGGACGGCTATATCGCCAAGCTGAATGAAATCCGTGCCTTGGCGGACAAATACAATGCTTTGATCATGGTGGACGACTGCCATGCGACGGGCTTCCTGGGGCCGAAGGGACGGGGCTCTTTCGCGCATCACGGGGTCGAGGTGGACTTTGTCACCGGCACTTTCGGCAAGGCGCTGGGCGGGGCCATGGGCGGCTTCATCTGCGCGCGGAAATCAGTGGTCGAACTGCTGAAACAACGCGCGCGGCCCTATCTGTTCTCCAACGCCCTGGCGCCCGCCGTGTGCGGATCGAGCCTGGAGGCCATCCGCATCGCGCAAGGCGATGAGGGGGACGCCCTGCGTACCCGCCTGTCGGCCAACGCCCATCGCTATCGCGGGGCCATGGCGGATGCGGGGTTCACCCTGCTGGAAGGCGAGCATCCGATCATTCCGGTGATGCTGGGCGACGCCAAACTGGCGCAGGATTTCGCGGCGCGGGCGCTGGAGTTGGGCGTCTATGTGATCGGGTTTTCCTTCCCCGTCGTGCCGCGCGGCCAGGCCCGCATCCGCACCCAGATGTCGGCGGCCCACACCTTCGATCAGATCGACCAGACGGTCGCGGCCTTCACCAAGGCGGGCCGGGAGTTGGGCGTCATCTAGCCGTTTTTGGCCGTCACCCTCGGGTCGGTCCCGAGGGGTATCGCTCCGTCGCGCGATGGCCGGGTTTCAGCGACGGAAAAATACAGGGCGAGGAGGCGTGGGGCCTCAGCCATAGGCCCTCGGGATGAACCCGAGGGTAACGAACAACGAGGAATGCCGTCATGACCGAAATGATGAAAGCCCTGGCCAAGACCGGGCCGGTGCAGGGGCTGGAACTGATCGATGCGCCGATCCCCGTGGCGGGGCCGGAGGACGTGCTGATCAAGGTGCATCGCACCGCCGTCTGCGGCACCGACATCCACATCTGGAACTGGGACGAATGGTCCCAGAAGAACGTCCCGACCCCGATGATCACCGGCCACGAGTTCGCAGGCGAGATCGTCGCCATCGGCAAGGACGTGGATCGCCGCCTGAAGGTCGGCCAGCGCGTCTCGGCCGAGGGACATGTCATCGACCTGAACTCCGAGGCCGCCCGCGCCGGTCACTTCCATCTAGACCCGGCGACCATGGGCATCGGCGTGAACCGTCAGGGCGCCTTCGCCGAGTTCGTGGTGGCCCCGGCCTTCAACGTGATCGAACTGCCTGACGACGTGCCCTATGAGATCGGCTCGATCCTGGATCCGTTCGGCAATGCGGTTCACACCGCCCAACAGTTCGACCTGCTGGGCGAGGACGTGCTGGTCACGGGCGCCGGGCCTATCGGCATGATGGCCGCCGCCGTGGCGCGTCATGCGGGGGCGCGGACGGTGGTTCTGACCGACATCAATGACTTCCGCCTGGAGCTGGCGCAGAAGGTCGCCCCCGGAATCCGCGCGGTTAACACGACCAAGGAAGACCTTAAGGACGTCATGCACGAGCTGGGCCTGAAGGTCGGTTTCGACGTGGCGCTGGAGATGTCGGGTTCGCCCGTCGCCTTCAAGCAATGCGTGGACACCCTGATCATGGGCGGCGGCATGGCCATGCTGGGCATTCCGTCCAAGCCGATGGAGACGGACTGGGGCGCGATCATCCTGAAGGCCCTGACCATCAAGGGCGTCTATGGGCGCGAGATGTTCACCACCTGGCGCAAGATGCTGGGCCTGCTGAAGGCCGGTCTGGACCTCAGCCCGCTGATCACCCATCGGCTGGACTATGCCGATTACCGCGAGGGCTTCGAGGCCATGAAGTCCGGTCAGTCGGGCAAGGTGGTTCTGAACTGGGACAAGGCGGCCTGAGGCATTGATCCTCCCTGTCATCCCAGCACAAGCGCGAGGCTGGCGATCGGTGGGCGCGGGGAAGTTCCCTTTCTGATCAATACCGCGCCCGCAGGGTGATCCCCACCGTGCGTGGGTCGCCCGGATTGCCGATGACCAGGCCAGAGTTGCCGGACTGGACGCTGACGAACTGAAGATAGTCCTCGTCCAGGGCGTTCTTGATCCAGACAAAGGCCTCCCAGCCGTTCTCGGCGCGGAACCCGGCGCGCAGGTTCAGGATCGCATAGCTGTCGATCTGGGTGTAGCGCGAGACCGAGGCGTCGGAGTTGTAGGTGGAGCGATAGCTGGCGTCGGCGCCGCCATAGAATTCGCCCGGCAGACCGAGGAAGCCGCCTCGGCCATGCAATTCGCCGCCTATGGATGCGGCCCAGGGCGAGACGCCGGGCAGGTCCTGTCCCGACAGGTCGCAGGCGACGGTGGTCGCGCCGATCTGCTCCAGCGGGCAGGGGCCATTGGTGAAGGCGTCGTACTTGGCGTCGGTCCAGGCGACATTGGCGTAGAGATCCAGGTTCTGGTTCGGGCGGGCGAAGGCGTCCAGTTCGACGCCTTGGATCACCACCTTGTCGGCGTTGGCCAGATAGCCGCGCAGGGCGCCGGGGCCGCTGTCGACCACATTGGCCTGGTAGTCCTCCACATCCGTCCGATAGGCGGCCAGATTGGCGGTGAGGCGGCGGCCGAAGGCCTGGGTCTTCAGGCCCAGCTCATAGGTGGTGACGACCTCTGGCTTGACCACGGCGTTGGTCAGGGACGGCTGGCCGTTCGGCAGATTGGGGATGCCGGCCATGTTGATGCCGCCCGACTTATAGCCCCGCGCGACGCTGGCGTAGGTCAGGACATCGTCGCTGACGTCATAGGACAGCGAGACCTGGCCCGAGAGGTCGTCGTCTGAAAGACTCGCGTCATAGGCTTGTGGGCGGGCGATGCCGTTGCGCCGGGAGATATAGGTGCTGTCCGTCGTCGCCAGCCCGCCGGTCGTCGTGGCGGCGTAGCGGCCCGCCTTCTCCTCCTTGGTGTAGCGCAGGCCGGGGGTCAGGTGCAGCCGGTCGGTGATGTTCCAGGTCAGTTGGGCGAAGGCGGCGTAGGAATCCGTCTCGATGCGGCTGTCGTTGAAGACGGTGTAGCCGTCGAGCAGCCGGTCGGGCACGCGCTCAAGAGGCGCCCCGGCGACGCGCTGATAGGCGGGGATCAGCCAGTAGCTGGCGTCGCGCCCGTATTCGGTGACGCCTTGGGTTTCAACCGCCTGATGGAAGGCGTAGAGGCCGGCTGTCCAGTCGATGCGGTTGGCGCCGTTGGAGGATAGGCGTAGCTCCTGGCTCCATTGGTCCTGCCAGGACGGGTTGGCCGATTGGCGCGTGATGTCGAGGGCGGTGTAGTCGCGGTCGTTCCGGGGCCCCCAGTCCCAGGAGCGCCAGGCCGAGACCGAGGTCAGGGTAGCCCAGCCGAAATCGTAATCGACGATGGCCGAGACGCCCCGGTGAATCTGGTCCGCCTGGATCGCCCCGTCCACATCCGCGATCCGGTCATACGGATTGGTGCTGGCGGCCCTATAGCCGCGACCGGCGGCCAGGGCCGGGAAACGCTGGTCAAGCGGCTTTTGCGTGTCGCCCACCCGGACATAGACCTGGGTGCAGCAGTCGGGCGTCAGGTCGGCGTAGTCGGCGAACAGGCGCACGCGAAGCTGGTCCGTCGGCTGGAACAGCAGTTGGCCGCGCAGGCTGATGGCGTCCTGGGAATTCTGTTTTCCGCCGACCGTGGCGTTGTCCAGCAAGCCGTCGCGCCGGGTGGACACGACCGAAAAACGCGCCGCCAGTTTGTCGTCGATTATGGGTCCCGAGACGCTGGCCTTCGCCTGGAGGAAGCCATAGTCGCCAAAACTCAGCTCGGCGCGGCCTTCGGGCGTGAAGGACGGCGCCTGGGTGGTGATGTTCAGGGCGCCTGCGGTGGTGTTCTTGCCGAACAGGGTGCCTTGCGGCCCGCGCAGGATTTCGATGCGGTCCAGATCGACGAAGTCCAGAGTCGCGGTGGCGGGGCGGCCATAATAGACCTGATCGACATAGATGCCCACGCCCTGTTCCAGCCCGTCGTTGGCCAGACCATAGCTTGCGCCAAGGCCGCGGATGGTGATGGCGGTGTTGCGCGGGTTCGAGGTCAACAACTGGACGCTGGGCGCCAGTTGGGTGATCTGGCCGACATTGTAGGCGCCGGTGCGGTCCAGCAGTTCTTCGTTTACGACGGTCAGGGCGATGGGCACGTCCTGCGCCCGCTCATTCCGCCGACGGGCGGTGACGACGATGTCGCCGACGCTGGCGACGCTGGGCGTCGTCACCTGAGGCTCGACCGCCTCGTCGGGCGAAGCCAAGGAGACAGCGGGTGCGGCCAGGCAGGACAGGATCGCCGTGGCGGACAGCAGGCTTCGGGCGGTTGCGGATGTTGTCATGGTCCCCCTCCGGCGACGTGATGCGCCGAACGGAAGAGGAGAGGCTTAAATCCTACCAATCAAATGGGGATTTCTAACGCCAGCCGTGAGAACGGCTGAGGTCAGGCGGCAAGTAAATGTTTGATCAGGGCTTTTTCAAAGCCCTTGGTCCCCGATCCGGGCAGGACATCGGCGATCTGACCCGTTTCAAACAGGGCCAAAACCTTTGGGTGGATATAGGAGGCGCGGCATACGGTCGGGGTGTTGCCCAACAGGCCCGCGACGGCCTTGACGCATACGGTGATCTTGCGCTTGGCGTCCGTCGGCGAGGTGGCCGCCTCCATGTCGCGCAGCGCCCGCGCCGCCGAGACGGTGCCGGCCCAGGTGCGGAAGTCCTTGGCCGAGAACTGCTCGCCCATCGCCTCGCGGATATAGGCGTTCACGTCGTCGGAATCGACCGGGCACAGCGTACCGTCCGCCGCACGGTATTTGAACAGCTGTTGGCCCGGCAGACCCTCCAACTGGCGCACGACGCGGGCCAGACGGCGGTCCTTGACGCTGACGCTGTGGTCTTTGCCGCTCTTGCCGCGAAACTCGAACGTCAGGGCCGCGCCGTCCACGTCCAGGTGCCGCTTGTGTAGGGTGGTCAGGCCATAGCTGCGGTTTTGTTTGGCGTAGATGGAGTTGCCGACCCGGATCAGGGTGATCTCCAACAGGCGGACGGCGGTGGCCAGCACCTTGTCGCGACAGACGCCGCGCAGGCCAAGATCATGTTCGACCTTGTCGCGCAGCTTCGGCAGGGCGCGGGAAAAGGCCGGTAGCTTGTCGAACTTGTTCTCGGACCGGGCCGTGCTCCAGTCATTGTGATAGCGATACTGTTTCCTGCCCTTCACGTCGCGGCCGGTCGCCTGGATATGGCCGTTAGCCTTGGGGCAGATCCACACGTCAGTCCAGGCGGGCGGGATGGCCAGGGCGCGGATGCGGGCCAGGGTCTTGGCGTCGGCGACCGTATGGCCCTTGGCGTCCCTGTAGGACCATCCCTTGCCGGATCGACGGCGGGTCAGGCCGGCGAACTCGTCGCTGCAATAGCTGAGGCCCTTTGGAACCTGGGAGGCGATGTCGAAGGCGTGCGATCCGTCGGCCATCCGCCGCGTTTCCTTTTCATTGGTCTTTCAGCCGCTTGCCGAAGACGAGCGACGAACGCGGGGCCTGGGCCGCGAGTTCCGCTTGACCCATGAGGCCGGGCGCGGGACGAGGCGGCATGAACTATCGCCACAGCTTTCACGCCGGAAACTTCGCCGATCTGGTCAAACACGCCCTGGTGCTGTGGCTGGTGAAAACGCGGGGGGCGGCAGGGCCTTTGACGGTGCTGGACACCCACGCCGGGGCAGGGCTTTACGACCTGGCGGGCGATGCGGCGCGGTCCAGGGAGGCTGAAGCGGGCGTGGTCCGGCTGATGAGCGCCGAGGGGCGTCCGCCTCTGATGGAGGGTCTGGCGAACAAGGTGATGGCGTTCAACCCGGACGGCGGAGCGCGGTTCTATCCGGGATCGCCGCTGCTGATCGCGGACGCCCTGGGGCAGGGCGGGCGCTATGTCGGGTTTGAACTGAACCCGCCGGTGCGACAAATGTTGGCTGAGGCGTTGGAGGGGCGCGCGAACGCCGAGGCGCGCGAGGGCGACGGCTATGATCTGGCGGTCGCGGAGGCGGCAAAGGCGCGCGGGCCGCTGGTGCTGATCGACCCGCCGTTCGAAAAGCCCGACGACTATATGCGTTCGGCCGAGACGGCGGTCGCGGTGTTGCGGCGCGATCCTGAGGCGACCGTGGCGATCTGGACGCCGTTGAAGGATTTGGAGACGTTCGACGCCTTCATTCGCAAGCTCCAGGGGCGGGCGGGGCCGACGCTGGTCGCGGAGGCGCGCCTCAGGCCCCTGACCAATCCGATGAAGATGAACGGCTGCGCCATGGTGGTGGTCAATCCGCCACAAGGCGCCGAGGCGGCGGCGGAGGAAATCTGCGGCTGGGCGGCCAAGGCTCTGGGCGACGCCGGCGGTCGTGCAGAGGTCTGGACCTTCTGATGCGACGCCTTAGAGTTCAGCCAATGACCCGCATCGCCATTCTGGAAACCGGCCACCCGCCCGAACACCTTAAGGACGACTTCGACGACTATCCCGCGCGGTTCCGGGCGCTGTTGGGCGAGGGTGTGCCGACGACGCGTTTCAATGTGCAGGCGGGCCATCTGCCGGACGACCCCGCGGTGTTTCAGGGCGCCATCGTCACCGGCTCGGCGGCGGGGGTCTATGACGACCTGCCGTGGATTCCGCAGCTGATCGACTGGCTGAGGGCGGCGCGGGGGCGGACGCGGCTGGTCGGCATCTGCTTCGGCCACCAGGCGCTGGCCCATGCTTTCGGCGGCGCGGTGGAAAAGTCGGATAAGGGATGGGGCGTTGGGCTGCACCGCTATGACGTGCGGGCGAACGAGCCCTGGATGCATCCGCGCGCGCGCGCCATCGCCATTCCGGTGTCGCATCAGGATCAGGTGATCGCGATTTCGGACGATGCACGGGTGATCGCCTCCAGCGGTTTCACCCCCTATGCCGGCCTGGCCTGGGGCGAGGACGCCATTTCGTTTCAGTGCCACCCGGAGTTTCAACCGGAATATGCGGCGGCCCTGATCGAGGGGCGGCGGGGCGCGCGCATCCCGCATGATCTGGCGGACGAGGCGATCAGCAGTCTGAAACGGCCCAACGACCGGGCGGTGCTGACCGCCTGGATCAGGGCCTTCCTGCTGCTGACCCCGCCGCCGGTCGAGGATTACGGCAGCGGGATTTAAAGGCCGAGCAGTCGGATCAGCGCGAGGGCCAGCAACACCAGGGCGCCCAGCGACAGGACGACGGCGGCCACGACCCGGGATCCGACGCGGGCGACGGCGCGGATGTCGGTCTGCAGTCCCAGGGCGGCCATGGCGATGACGGTCAGCAGGCCGGACGCCGCCGCCATCGGCGACAGCAGGCCCTGAGGGATCAGGCCCAGCGAACGCAGGGCGATCATGACCAGGAAGCCGACGATGAACCAGGGCAGCAGGCGAGCCAGGCCGGGCCTTGCGGCGCCGGGCGCGCGGTCGCGGAAGATCAGCGACAGGGCGAGGATCACCGGCCCCAGCATCAGCACCCGCACCAGCTTGACCACCGTCCCGGTCTGGGTGGCGACCGCGCCGAACGGAGCGGCGGCGGCCAGGACTTGCGGCACGGCATAGACGGTCAGACCGGCCAGGGCGCCATATTGCAGGCCGTTCAAATGGATCAGGCCGCCCAGCAGCGGCAGGCCCAGAACCACGACCACGCCCAGAACGGCGGTGAAGGCGATGGAGGCCGCCACCTCCTCGCCATCGGCGTCGATAACGGGCGCCACGGCGGCGATGGCCGAGTTGCCGCAAATGGCGTTTCCGCAGGCGACCAGCAGGGCCATGCGCGGGTTCAGGCCCAGGATGCGGCCGACGCCGAAGCCGATGATGATGGCCAGCGCCACCAATCCGAAGATGCCGACCACAAAGGCCACGCCCAGCGCCGACAGGGTCGCGGCGCTGACCGAGGCGCCCAGCAGCACCACCGCGACCTCCAGCAGGGTCTTGGCCGAGAAGTCGATCCCGGCCTTGAACCGCACGTCCGGGGTCCAGGCGGTGCGGACTGCGGCGCCCAGCAGGATGGCCAGGACCAGCGGCTCCAGCCAGACATGGCCGATCAGGTCACGCTCGATACTGGTCAGGCCGATGGCTGCCAATGTCACCAGCAGGCACAGCATGACGCCGGGACGAACCGCGCCGACGAAGGCCTTCAGCATCGCCAGTCGGGGCGCGGCGATGGGGGCGGGCAGGGCGGTGGACTTCATCGATCACCAGATGCGCCCCGGCTCGACGAGCGTCCAACGGATAGTTATGGTCGTTTCAATCCGATTTGGAGATCAATCGTGACCCTGGAACGCCTGCGCATCTTCATCGCCGTGGCCGAGCGCGACCATGTGACGGCGGCGGCGCGGGCGCTGAACCTGACGCAGTCGGCCGTATCGAACGCCATCGCCGCCCTTGAGGCCGAGCACGACGTGCGTCTGTTCGATCGGGTGGGGCGCGGGATCGTGCTGAACGAAACCGGAAAGGCCTTCCTGCCCGAAGCCAAGGCGGTGCTGGCGCGAGCGCAGGCGGCGCAGGCGGCGCTGGCGGACATGAGCGCATTGCGGCGCGGGCGGCTGGCCGTGTTCGCCAGCCAGACCATCGCCAGCTATTGGCTGCCGCGCCGGCTGGTGGATTTCCACGCGGCCTATCCGGGCGTCGAACTGGCGGTCGAGATCGGCAACACGCGCGAGGCCGCGCAGGCGGTGTTGAGCGGCGCCGCCGAGATCGGCCTGGTCGAGGGGGCGGTGGACGAGCCGGCTCTGTCGCAGATGCAGGTGGGGTCGGATCGGCTGGCGGTGCTGGTGACGCCGGACCATCCCTGGGCGACGCGGCGACGGCTGGAGGCGCGCGAGTTGACCGGCCAGCCGTGGGTGTTGCGCGAAGTCGGATCTGGCACGCGCTCCACCCTGGAGGCGGCGGTGTGGGGCGCGGGCGTCGATCCGGCCGACCTGACGGTGACCATGACCCTGCCGTCCAATGAGGCGGTGCTGGCGGCGGCCGAGGCCGGGGCGGGGGCCACGGCCCTGTCGGAAAGCGTAGCCTATGCGTCGGTGGCGGCCGGTCGACTGGCGACGGCGCCCTTCACCCTGCCCGAACGGCCGTTCCGCCTGCTGCGGCACAAGGAACGGTATCGCAGCCGGGCGGGGGATGTGTTCGTGGCGACGATGGCCTAGGGCCTGTCTGCTTAGAAAACCGTCATCCTCGGGCTTAACCCGAGGATCGGCCGTAGGGCGAGACGGTGACTGACGGCGTCGAATATGCGGTCGATCATCCGATCCTCGGGTCAAGCCCGAGGATGACGGAAATGATTGTGGCTGGACTTAAGGCCACTTCACCATCGGCGGCATGGAGCTGAGGATGGAATCCACGTTCCCGCCGGTCTTCAGGCCGAACATGGTGCCGCGGTCATAGAGCAGGTTGAACTCGACATACCGGCCGCGCCGGACGAGCTGCTCTTCGCGTTCCTCCGGCGTCCACGACTCGGCCATGCGGCCGGCGACGATGCGGGGATAGACGTCCAGAAAGGCCAGGCCGATGTCGCGGGTGAAGGCGAAATCGCGGTCGTAGTCGCCGCTGTCGTGATGGTCGTAGAAGACGCCGCCGGTGCCGCGCGGCTCCTGGCGATGCGGCAGGTAGAAATACTCGTCGCACCAGGCCTTGTACCTGGCGTGCCAGTCCGGGTCGTGGGCGTCGCAGGCGGCCTGCAGGGCGGCATGGAAGGCGACGGTGTCGGGGTGATCCTGACGCCGATCCGCCATCAGCACGGGCGTCAGGTCGCCGCCGCCGCCGAACCAGCTTTTCGTCGTGGCGATGAAGCGGGTGTTCATGTGGACGGCTGGGACGCGCGGGCTGACCGGATGGCAGATCAGACTGATGCCGGTGGCGAAGAAGCGCGGATCCACGTCGGCGCCCGGCACGGTCCTGGCGTAGTCGGCGGGAAAGGCGCCGTGGACGGTCGAGACATGGACCCCGACCTTTTCGAACAGCCGCCCGTGCATCATGCCCATGACGCCGCCGCCGCCCTCAGGGCGGTCCCACGCGGTGCGGACGAACCGGCCGGGCTCGCCGGGGAACAGGTCGTCGGGGGCCGCATCCTCCAGCGCCTCGAAGGCGGCGTGAATGCGGTCGCGCAGATGTTCGAACCAGGCGCGGGTCTCGACCTTCTTCAGGTCGAGCGGATCGGAGAAGACAGCGTCGCTCATGGGCCGCTTGAACCACGTCGCGCCCGCGCCGTCACCCGAAGAGGTTCTTCGGGTCTGGCGTCCTCTCAGGGCTGGCCGACGCCGCTGGTCTGGCGCAGGCCTTCCCACAGGGCGATGCCGGCGGTGACCGAAAGGTTCAGCGACCGGGCGTCGGGGCGCAGCGGCACGACGACGCGGGCGTCGGCGACGGCGTGAACATAGTCAGGCGCGCCCGCGCTCTCCTTGCCGAACAGAAGGATGTCGTCGGGACGGAAGGTGAAGTCATGCAGGGGCGTCGCGCCCTTGGTGGTCAGCAGCACCAGCCGTCCGGTCGGGCGGTCGGCCTGAAAGGCGTCCCAGTCCACATGACGGGTCATATGCGACAGAGGGCCGTAATCCAGGGCGGCGCGCTTCATTGCGCGGTCGTCCAAACGAAAGCCCGTCGGCTCGATCACATGCAGATCGACCCCGAAACAGGCCGAAAGCCGGATGCAGGCGCCGACGTTCTGAGGAATGTCCGGTTGAAAAAGGGCGAGACGCATTCTAAGCCCATTGATACGCGCGACGAGGGGGTTTGTCGCGGTCTATTTGCGAGCGTTTCGCAAGAAACGTCAGCAGCTTGCGTCAGAGGGGCGCAGGTTATGGGCCGTCGGGGAATCCTGCGTCGTTTGTTGGTTTGGCGCCGCGGCTGAGGAAGCCTCAAGAGCTTCTGTTGCGGCGATCGGGAGGTGGAAACTTGGCCGAATCGGTCGTGCATACCCAAGACGCTGGCAATCCCGAAAGCGGCGATCCCAATCGTCGTGACTTCATCTACATCGCGGCAGGCGCCGCCGCGGTCGGCGCAGGGGCGATGATCGCCTGGCCGCTGATCAATCAGATGAATCCGGCCGCCGACACCCTGGCCCTGGCCTCGATCGAGTTCGACCTGACCAAGGTTCAGGAAGGCCAGCAGGTCGTCATCAAATGGCAGGGCAAGCCGGTGTTCGTGCGCTATCGCACCCCGGCCGAGTTGCAAAAGGTCATCGCCGACGACCATGCGCCCGACCTGAAACAACCCCAGACGGACGCCGAGCGCACCAAACCCGGGCATGAGAAATATCTGGTCGTGATCGGTTCCTGCACCCACCTGGGCTGCGTGCCGACCTTTGGCGCGGGCGATTACGGCGGGTGGTTCTGCCCCTGCCACGGCTCGCACTACGACGCTTCCGGACGCATCCGTAAGGGGCCGGCGCCCCTGAATCTGGTGGTGCCGGACTACGACTATCTGTCCGACACCCGCGTCAAGATCGGCTGAGGACAAGGGGGGATCATGAGCGACCACGAGAGCACCTACGTCCCGAAGACGGGCGTCGAGAAATGGCTGGACACCCGTCTGCCCATCATTCGCTTCGGCGCGGACTACATGTCCCTGCCGACGCCGCGAAACCTGAACTATTGGTGGACCTTCGGGGGCATCCTGGCCCTGTGCCTGGTGACGCAGATCGTCACCGGCATTGTTCTGGCCATGCACTATACGCCCAACGTCGACCTGGCCTTCGCCTCGGTCGAGCGCATCATGCGCGACGTGAACGGCGGCTGGCTGATCCGCTACGTCCACGCCAACGGCGCGTCGATGTTCTTCATCGCCGTCTATCTGCACATGCTGCGGGGCCTGTACTATGGTTCCTACAAGGCGCCGCGCGAGATGATCTGGATCATCGGCTGCGTGATCTTCTTCCTGATGATCGCCACCGCTTTCCTGGGCTACGTCCTGCCCTGGGGCCAGATGTCGTTCTGGGGCGCGGAGGTCATCACCAACCTGATCGGCGCCATTCCCGGCATCGGCGAGCCGATCCTGATCTGGCTGCGCGGCGGGCCGGCGATCGACAATGCGACGCTGAACCGCTTCTTCTCGCTGCACTATCTGCTGCCGTTCGCCATCCTGGGCTGCGTGGTGCTGCACCTCTGGGCCTTGCACTCGGCCGGTCAGAACAACCCGGTCGGCATCCTGATTCCCAAGGACCGCGCCAAGAAGGACCTGCTGCCCTTCCACCCGTATTTCACGGTTAAGGACGGGTTTGCGATCATCCTGTTCCTGATCCTGTTCGCGATCTTCGTCTTCTATCAGCCGAACGCCCTGGGCCACGCCGACAACTATATCCCGGCCAACCCGCTGCAGACGCCGGCGCACATCGTGCCCGAATGGTACATGCTGCCCTTCTACGCGATCCTGCGCGCCGTTCCGGACAAGTTCGGCGGCGTGGTGGCGATGTTCAGCGCGATCGGCGTGCTGTTCGTCCTGCCGTGGCTGGATACGTCCAAGGTGCGCTCCATGCGCTATCGCCCGACGATGCGGACCTTCTTCATCATCTTCCTGGTGGTGGGCGTGGGCCTGGGCTGGTGCGGCGGACAGCTGCCGGACGCCCATGTCATCGGGTCGTTCAAGACCTTCACCCTCTTTGACGGCGACCTGAACAGCTATCTGTGGCTGACCCGCTTGTTCACCCTGTACTACTTCGCGTTCTTCTTTGTGATCATGCCGCTGGTCGGTCTGAAGGAGCAGCCGCTGCCCATCCCGGCGACGATTTCCGAGCCGGTGCTGACCGGTGCGGGCGCTGTCGAGCACAAGGGGTGAGGGGCATGACGATCGGAACCAAGACCATGTCGTTCAAGACGATCATCGCCTCGGCCGCCGTCGCCTTGGGTCTCATGGCGGGCGCCGCGCCCGCCCTGGCCTCGGGCGGCGCGGCCCATCCGCGCTCGGGCGGCTTCAGCTTCGAGGGGCCGTTCGGGACCTATGATCAGGGCCAGTTGCAGCGCGGCTACAAGGTCTATCATGAGGTCTGCGCCGCCTGTCACAGCATGAACCTGATGCACTATCGGAACCTGGGCGACGCCCATGGTCCGTTCTGGAATCCGAAATATCCGAACCCGAACGACAACCCTGTCGTGAAGGCTCTGGCCAAGGAAGTGCAGGTCGGCGACATCGACAGCGAAACCGGCGAGGCGATCCAGCGCGACGCCACTCCAGCCGACAAGTTCCGCGCCCCCTATCCGAACGCCACGGCGGCGGCGGCGGGTAATGGCGGGGCCGCCCCGCCCGACCTGTCGGTGATGGCCAAGGCCCGGCACGACGGCGCCAACTACATCTATTCGCTGCTGTCGGGCTATAAGGCCGCGCCGGCTGGCCTGACTATCCGCGACGGTCAGCACTACAATCCCTATATGGCCGGCGACCTGACGCCGTTCTGGGACGAGACGAAGGGCCATGTGCCGCCCGGCGGCTTCATCGCCATGCCGCCGCCGCTGCAGAACGGCCAGGTCACCTATGACGACGGTTCGCCCCAGACGGTGGACCAGTACGCCAAGGACGTCGCCGCCTTCATCGCCTGGACGTCTGAGCCGAAGATGGTGGAACGCAAACAGGCCGGCTTCGGCGTGTTGATCTATCTGCTGATCTTCGCGGGCGTCACCTACGCCGCCTATCGCCGCGTATGGAAGGGCGTCGCCCACTAAGACGGGCGCCAAACGAAAATCCTGAGCCCGCCGAAGTTTGCTTCGGCGGGCTTTTTCGTTACGGAGCATGATTGGGACGGCCCGGAACCGATATGTGCACCGTCAGAAGTTGATTTTCATCGCCTTGAGGTAGCGCGTACTCGCGACCTGTGCCTAAATCGCTGACGAACTTCGGGAGACGACAATGTTCATGATGGTTCTCGGCTTGGCGATGACAGTTTCCGCCGCGCAGCAAACCGCCACACCGACCCCCTCGAACTCGCAGGTCATCTATGCAGTCGGCGGCCTTGCACGTTTCGAAGACAACGACCGTCGCCTGATCGTCGAAAACGAGCGGCGTGATCAAATCCAGCGTTGGCGGCAAGTGGTCATCAACCAGCGCTTCGAGCTAGCTGAGAAACTCGATCGTTTGATCGCCAGCGGCGATTGCGAAGCTGCGCGCGATCTGGCCGTCCGCGGTCGTTATGCTGATATCCGTGAGGCCGTGACAAAAACCTGCGACGCTCGCGAGAGCCCCGTCCCAGGCTGACGTAAGGGCTGGTTTGTATCGACAGCTGGATGATCGCCCCCTAGGGTCGCGTATCGTTGCCGGCTGTGGGGCCTTCAGTTCATGCATCTTGTCTCTTCTCTCGCCGCCGTTCTGTTGGCAAGCGCCTTGTCCGCCTGCGTCACGGCGTCCAATCCCGCTGCGGTTCACACCGTTCCCGCCTTTGACGCCGCGCGCATCTCGCAGGACATCAAGACCCTGTCGGACGACAGTTTCGAGGGGCGGGGCATCGCCACCCCGGCGGAAGAGAAGGTTATCCGCTATCTGAGCGAAGGTTACGCCGCCGCAGGTTTCCAGCCGGGCGGGCCGAACGGTCGGTGGACCCAGGATGTGATCCTGAACCGTTTCACCCAGTCCAACGTCCACGCCTCGCTGAAGCTGGGTGACTGGACCCTGCCCCTGACGCAGGGGAGAGAGGTCGCGATCTCGACCCGCCGCCCGACCGAACACGTCAGCCTGAACGACGCGCCGCTGGTCTTCGTCGGTTACGGCATCAACGCGCCCGAGCGTCAGTGGAACGACTTCAAGGGCCAGGACCTGCGCGGCAAGATTCTGGTCGTGTTGGTCAACGACGCCGACTTCGAGGAGCCGGCGCTGAACACCTTCGGCGGCAAGGCCATGACCTATTACGGCCGCTGGACCTACAAATACGAAGAGGCGGCCAAACAGGGGGCGGCGGGCGTGTTGATCGTCCATGAGACGGCGCCGGCGTCATATGGCTGGCAGACGGTGGCCAATTCGTGGGGCGTGCCGCAGTTCGACATCCTGCGCCAGAATGCGGCGGCCGAACGCGTGCCGATGGAGGGCTGGATTCAGCGTGACGTGGCGGTCGATCTGTTCCGTCGCGCCGGGCTGGATTTCGAGGCGCTGAAGGTTCAGGCGCGCCGCCGCGACTTCCAGCCCGTCGCCCTGACCGGGGCCTCCTTCTCAACCGCGTTCGACGTCGCGACCAATCAGGTCACCAGCCATAATGTCATCGCCCGCCTGCCGGGCACAACCCACCCGGATGAGACCATCCTCTACACCGCCCACTGGGATCACATCGGCATGGGAGAGCCGGATGCGACCGGCGACCGCATCTTCAACGGCGCGGTGGACAACGCCTCGGGCACGGCGGGCCTGCTGGAACTGGCGCGGATGTTCGGTCAGGCGCCGCGCACCGAGCGCTCCATCGTCATGATCAGCTTTACCGGCGAGGAAAGCGGCCTGCTGGGTTCGGAATATTATGCTGTGAACCCGGTGTATCCGTTGGCGAAGACCGTAGGCGGCTTCAACATGGATTCCATGAACGTCTATGGCCGGGTCATGGGGCTGGGCGTCACCGGATATGGTCAATCCGACTTCGACGAGCGTCTGGCGACGGCGATCCAGCCGCAGGGTCGCACCTTGGTTCCCGACCACGAGAATGCGGCCGGCACCTATTACCGGTCGGACCATTTCCCCCTGGCCAAGCGCGGGGTGCCGATGGCCTATGCTGGCAGCCGGGGCGATTTCCGCGATGCACCCGTCGCCGAGCGCGAGGCGGCGCGGGCGGAATACGGCGCCAAACGCTATCACCAGGCGGCGGACGAATGGTCGCCGGATTGGGACTATCGCGGCATGATCGAGGACCTGACGGTCTTCTACGACGTCGGGCGCGCCCTGGCCGACAGCCGCGACTGGCCGCAGTGGAAACCGGGTTCGGAGTTCGCACCCGTCCGCGCGACCACGGCGTCGGAACGCCGCTGATCCTTGATTGACCAGGGAGGGGCGGGAAGGCATCCGCGCCCTTTCGCCTTTCCACGCCTTGAGTAAGCTTGAATGATTCTTCGCCGTCTATCCTTCGTGACCCTTGCGGCGTTTGCCGTGGCCGCCTGTGCGACCGCCCCGGTCACCGGTCCCGCTGCGCAGGTGGACGCCTTCGCCGTCGCCTCGGCCGCCACGCCGCAGTTCAGCGCCCAACGCCTGTCGGACCACATCAAATATCTGGCGTCGGACGAAATGGAGGGGCGGTTCCCCGGATTGGTCGGCGAACGGCTGACACTGGCCTATCTGCAGGCCCAGTATGAGGCGATGGGTCTGGAGCCGGGCGGACGCGACGGATCGTGGTTGCAGCCCGTCGATCTGGTGCGTTTCACGCCGCAGCGCGCGCCGACGGCGTCATGGGCCGGGGCGGATGGTGTGACGCATCCGTTGGTTTCAGGGACCGACATCACCCTGCGCGCCGGGGCGGCCGATCCGAAGGTGAGGATTGCGGGCGCACCGCTGGTCTTCGCCGGCTATGGCATCTCCGGCCCGACCTGGGATGATTACGGCGCGACCGACCTGACCGGCAAGGTGGCCGTCGTCCTGCGCGGACAGCCGGACAGCATGGGGGCGGATCCCAACTTCTACGGCTCGACCACCCACAAGATGCAGGAGGCGCTGAGGCGCGGGGCGGTGGGCGTCCTCACTTTGCAGGATCAGGATAGCCGCTGGCGTCGCGCGGTGGGCGGCGCGGCGCGGCCGCAGATGACGATCAAGGGCGCCCAGGACGCGCGGTTCACTGGGTCGATCAATATGGCGACGGCGACGGCCGTCGGCGGCCCCGCGCTGGAGACAGCGCTGGTCAGGGCCAGGGCCGGGGCGCTGGGCGGCGCGGTCGATCTTGGCGCGCGTCTGGACGTGGACATCGCCGAGACGACCGAGGTTATTCATTCCAACAACCTGCTGGCCAAGATCCCCGGCACGGAACGGCCGGATGAGTATGTCTTCTATTCCGCCCACTGGGACCACATCGGCAAGGCCAGGACACCGAGCGCCGATGGCGACGACATCTTCAACGGCGCCTGGGACAATGCGTCGGGCACTGCCGGGCTGATCGAAATGGCGCGGGCGTTCAAGGCGGGACCGGCGCCGAAACGCACCGTCGTTTTCCTGCACGTCACGGCGGAAGAGCAGGGGCTGCTGGGATCAGAAGCCTATGCCGCCGATCCGATCTACCCGCTGGCCAGGACGGCGGCGGACATCAACATCGACATGCTGCCCTTCACGCCCGCGACGCGGGATGTTGCGGTGTTCGGCGTCGGCAAGTCGGAGTTGGAGGACATCCTGGGCCGGTTCGCGGCCGTGCAGGGGCGGGCGGTGACCGGCGACGGCTATCCCGAAGAAGGCTTCTATTACCGATCAGACCACTTCAACTTCGCGGCAGGCGGTGTCCCGGCCCTGATGCCGTGGACGGGGCGCGATTTCGTCGAGGGCGGGATCGCGGCGGGCAAACCCTATTACGAAGGGCAGATGGAGCGGTATTATCACAAGCTGACCGACGAATGGCGCGCCGACTACGACTTCACGGCGGCCCTGCAGAACCTGGACCTGCTGTATCGGCTGGGGCTGACGGTCGCCGATAGCGCGTCCTGGCCCGCATGGAAGCCGACGGCCGAGTTCAACGCTATCCGCGACCGCACGGCCGACCAGCGACGCTAGGCGTCAGGCCGCGCCGAACGGATAGGGGCTGACCGACTTGGACCAGTCATCGACGGCCAAAGGGCGGTCGACGGGGGCGGCGGCCCGTTCGGCGCAAGGGTGGCGGTGGCACAGGCGGCACGCCGGACCGATGGGCGTCACGTCCGGGCTGTCCAGGTCCAGGCCCCGGGCATAGGCCAGGCGGTGGGCGTGGCGCAGTTCGCAGCCTAGCCCCACGGCCAGGTCATGGCTTTCGCCATAGCTGTCGTGTCCCTGGCGCTCGACCGTGCGGGCGAAGGTGAACCACCGATTGCCGTCCGGGGTCTCGATGATCTGGGTGACGATACGGCCCGGCGTGCGAAACGCCGAATGCAGTCTCCAGCGCGGGCAGGCGCCGCCGAACCGCGAAAAGGGAAAGGCCCCCGCCGCATAGCGTTTTGAGATGTTGCCCGCCTGATCGACCCGCATCAGGAAGAAAGGCACGCCCCGCGCGGTCGGCCGCGACAGGGTGGTCAAACGGTGCGCCGCCTGTTCGTAGCTGACGCCGAACCGGGCTTGAAGACGGGCCAGATCGTAGGCGCAGTCCTCGGCCGCGCGCTGGAAGGCGGCGTAGGGCATCAGGATCGCGGCGGCCAGGGTGTTGGTCAGAGCGACCTTCAGCAGGGCGCGGGTCGCGGCGTCTGGCGCGGCGGACGCCTCGACCGTCTGATGCAGGGCCGGCCCGTGTTCGGCCAGGGCCAACTGATAGGCGATGGCGAAGGCGCGCGACGACGGCCCCAGGGTTTCCGACAGCAGCAGGCGGCGGCGGTGCAGGTCGTAGCGGCGCGTCCATTCCACCATGACCTCGGCGGGAAGAGTGCGGACGCCCAGATCGTGGCGGGCCGCCAGCCGCTGTCGCGCGGCGGGTTCGAACCCGTCGGCGTGGACCGGCGCCTCGGCCGCCAGGGTCTCGGCCAGGGCCTCGCCCATCTGGTCCAGTTCGGGGAAATGGTTGCCGCGCGACTGGATATATTCGCGCACCCAGTCGGCCGGGCTGGATTCAAACAGACCTTCGCCGGTTTCGGCTGCGGCGCGCGCCTTGGCGCGGCCGTCTTCGAACGCCTGATAGAGACGCAAAAGGGCGTCGGCGACGCCGGGCGCTTCCTCCAACAGCTGCACCAGCTCATGCCGGGGGGCGGACAGACCCTTGAACAGCGGGTCGGTCAGGATTTCGGTCAGGCGCGCTTCGTCGGCCGCGCCCGCCTGGTTCAGGCTGCGCAGATCGACATCATAGGTGTCGGCCAGGCGCAACAGAAGCTGGGCCGAAACCGGACGCTGGTTGCGTTCTATGTGATTGAGATAGCTGGGGGAAACGCCGAGGTCCGCCGCCATCGCCGTCTGGGTCAGCGACAGGTCGCGACGCAACCGTTTCAAACGCGCGCCAAGGAACAGTTTGCGATCGGTCGCCATATCCATGTCGGTAGGTGTCATGATGTGACAGTGCATGTAAAGTCGTGATGTGACAAAGTGACTCCTATATTGCCGCTGAGCCGGTGTCATTCGTGACTTTGACGTGGTGTTGTCTGCCGGACGGCGGCTGCGGCCGCGCCCTTCGCACAGACGAGTTCGATCATGACCACCTTCGCCGACCTGGTTCCTTCGCCCGCCGGCCGTTTTGACGGCATCGAGCGCCCCTATACGCCGCAAGACGTCCTGCGCCTGCGCGGTTCGGTGCCGGTCACCCATACGCTGGCCGAACGCGGCGCGAACCGGCTGTGGGAGCTGCTGCACACCGAGCCCTTCATCAACGCCCTGGGCGCCGTCACGGGCAATCAGGCGATGCAGATGGTTCGCGCGGGGCTGAAGGCCATCTATCTTTCGGGCTGGCAGGTCGCGGCGGACGCCAACACGGCGGGCGCCATGTACCCCGACCAGTCGCTGTATCCGGCCAACGCCGCGCCGGAGCTGTGCCGCCGCATCAACCGCACCCTGCAACGCGCCGACCAGATCGAGCACGCCGAGGGCGGCACCAAGCGCGACTGGTTCGCGCCCATCGTCGCCGACGCAGAGGCGGGCTTCGGCGGGCCGCTGAACAGTTTCGAGATCATGAAGGCCTTCATCGAGGCGGGCGCGGCGGGCGTTCACTTCGAGGACCAGTTGGCGTCGGAGAAGAAGTGCGGACACCTGGGCGGCAAGGTCCTGATCCCGACCCAGGCGCATGAGCGCAATCTGGTCGCCGCGCGCTTGGCCGCCGACGTCATGGGCACGCCGACAATCACGGTCGCCCGCACCGACGCCGAATCGGCCCAGCTGATCACCTCGGATATCGACGAGCGCGACCAGCCCTTCATCGACCGCGAGAACCGCACCCCCGAGGGCTTCTTCCGCCTGAAGGAAGGCACGGGCCTGGACCACTGCATTGCGCGCGGCCTGTCCTACGCCAACATCGCCGACCTCTTGTGGTGGGAGACCAGCCACCCCGATCTGGACGACGCCAAGAAGTTCGCCGAAGCGATCCAGAAGAAGCATCCGGGCAAGCTGATGGCCTATAACTGCTCGCCGTCGTTCAATTGGGAAGCCAAGCTGGACAAGGCCACTATCGCTAAATTCCAGCGCGAGCTGGGGGCCATGGGCTACAAGTTCCAGTTCGTGACCCTGGCCGGCTTCCACGCCCTGAACAACTCGATGTTCGAGCTGGCGGACGGCTATCGCGACAACGGCATGGCGGCCTATTCGGAACTGCAGCAGCGGGAGTTCGCCAATGAGGCGCGCGGCTACACGGCCACCCGTCACCAGCGCGAGGTCGGCACCGGCTATTTCGACCAGGTCGCCACGGTCATTTCCAACGGCACGTCCTCCACGACGGCGCTGAAGGACTCGACCGAGACCGCCCAGTTCACCACCGCGGCTTAATCAGGAAAGGAACCGCAATGGAACCGCTGACCCGTACCGAGGCCATCATCGACTTCTGTCTGGCGCCCCTGGCGCTGGATTCAGAGAGTGAGGCCGAGCGTGAAGTGCGCCGTCGCCTGACGCACGTGCTGCGCACCTATCAGGCCAAGACCGCCGCCCCCGTCGCCGTGGACTTCTCGTCCATGCCGTCCCAGGTGATCAACGAGGCGGCCCACGGCTACGAATAGGCCGTCGCTCAAGAAAAAAGGCCCGCCCCGATCGCTCGGGGCGGGCCTTTCGTCATTCTGGAGTGGAGGCCTAGCGGGTGGTCGGGCCTGTGTTCAGCGATTGGGTGGTGACGACGGCGGGCGTCGCGGCCGGGGCGGCCGTCTGGGCCGGGGTTGCCGTCGCGACGGGCGTGCGGGCCGGGGCGCCGGTTTCCTGCGGATCGCCGACGATGATGGTGGTGATCTGCGTGGCCTCGGTGGTGCAGGTGGCCAGATCGCGCGTCACATGACGACCCAGGCAGAAGATGTCCTCATAGCTGGGGCGCGAGGCGGCCAGGCACTGGAACAGCATCAGCTTCGACATATTCAGGCAGAACTCGCTGTTCGGCTCGTGCGTCAAGGCTTCGGTGTTGACCCGGGCTTCGTCGCCGCCCGCGCCCAGGGCGCCCAGGGCCGCAATGGCCAGCGAACGCACGACGGCGGGGGTGTAGGGCGGACCCTTTCGTGAAGGCTCCAGCGCCAGTCCGGTCCCGCTGTTGCCGGCGGCGAACAGCTGAGCCGACTCCTCGGCCGAGGGCAGCATATTGACCTCGGACAGGTGTTTGGCGCCCTCCAACCGAACCTCGCGGTTGGCGATGGGGGTCGTGGCCCAGCGGCGGCGCGGATCGCTGCGGCCCTGGATCGTATAGGCGTCCTGCTCGATGCCCTCGGCGATGGCGCGCATGGCCACGGAATCCTTGCCGATGGTGCTGGCGATCAGGCCGGCGGCGGCGTCGGCGCCGGGCAGGGTGGCGGCATAGGCCGGATCGGCGACGATCTGGGCCACAATCTGCTGACGTTGGGCCGGGTCGATGGCGTACTGGCGCACGCCGGCCACGAACTCGGGCGACTGCATGGCGATGATCGCGCCATAGGCGATCAGGCCGCGCGACAGTTGTTCTGCGTCATACGAGGCGCCCTTGCGGATCGCCGCCTGGATCGATTCCGCATCAGGGAATCCGCCCGGCTGGATGGTGCGGGCCTCGCGCAGGAAGGCGACGTAGATGGAGGCGGCCTCGGCCACGCCCTGATTCAGCGAAATGGGCGGAGGCTGGCGGGCGGCCAGTTCGGCTGCGAGACGTTGCGCCTCCAGCTCAGCCTTGGAGGGTCCGCTCTCGCAGCTGGCGAGTATCATTGCGGCGACGATGGCGACGGCGGAGACGCCGCGGCGCAGGGGGGCCGATTTCATTGGAACATCCTCAAGGCGATCACGCGCGCAAAAGCGCCAACTCTATGGGCGCTTATAAGGCGTTCCTTATGGTTACCCGAGGATTAATCGAACAGCTTGGAGACCGATTCCTCGTTGGCGATCCGTCGGATAGCTTCACCAATCAGCGGAGCCACTGAAACCTTGCGGATTTTCGAGCAGTTCAAAACTTCGTGGGGTTGTTCGATGGAATCCGTGATCACCAGCTCTTTCAGGGGGCCGTCGGTGATGCGCTGCACGGCGGGACCGGACAGGACGCCGTGACTGATATAGGCCGAGACCTCGGTCGCGCCCTGGTCGATCAGGGCCTTGGCGGCGTTGACCAGGGTGCCGCCCGAATCGACGATGTCGTCGAACAGGATACATCGGCGGCCTTCGACGTCGCCGATGATGTTCATGACTTCGCTTTCGCCCGCCTTGGGACGGCGTTTGTCGACGATGGCGAGGTCGGTGTTCAGGCGGCTGGCCAGCGAACGGGCGCGCACCACGCCGCCGACGTCCGGCGAGACGATCATCAGGTCGTCGCCGCGCGGATAATTATCCTTGATGTCCTGGGCCAGAACCGGCGTGGCGACCAGATTGTCGGTCGGAATGTCGAAGAAGCCCTGAATCTGGCCCGCGTGCAGATCCATGGTCAGCACCCGGTCGGCGCCGGCGCGGGTGATCAGATTGGCGACCAGCTTGGCCGAGATCGGGGTGCGGCCGCCGGTCTTCCGATCCTGACGGGCATAGCCGAAATAGGGCATGACGGCCGTGATCCGCCTCGCCGAGGCCCGCACCAGGGCGTCTGTGATGATCAGCAGCTCCATCAGGTTATCGTTGGCCGGGTAGGAGGTGGATTGCAGGATGAAGACGTCTTCGCCCCGCACATTCTCCTCAATGACGGCGAAGACCTCATTATCGGCGAACCGCTTGACCTGGGCCTTGGTCAGGGGCGCATCCAGGTGGTTGGCGATCGCCTGGGACAGTGCGCGGTTGGAGTTGCCAGAGAGCAGCTTCATCGGCCGGTCATCCTTTCGCCGTCATCCGCCCCCCATGAACGGCGGTCGGTTGGCGCGCTCTTTACCAGCGGTGCCGGGCAGGGCAAGTCACATGCGGAGATTTCCTCGGCATGGCGCCGCTCGGTCGCGGGTGCTAGAGATCGCCGCCTTGGTTTCCGGGGGAAGCGGTCCTATGACCGTGTCCTTCACACGTCATGGGGTCGTCCTTGTCCGCTTCTAAGTTCCGTTCCGGCATGGTGCTGATGGCCGCGGCGCTCGCCGCCGTGACGATTTCCGGTTGCTCGGGCACAAAACGCCCCAAGCTCGCCTATGAAGAACGCCCGGTTGAGGCGCTCTACAACACCGGCTACGACCGCCTGCAGCAGCGGCGCTGGTCCGATGCGGTGGACTATTTCCAGGAAGTCGAACGTCAGCACCCCTATTCCGACTGGGCGCGTCGCTCGATCCTGATGCAGATCTACGCCTATTATCAGAACAACAACTACGTCGACGCCATCGCGGCGGCGGATCGGTTCATCCAGCTGTTCCCCGGCAATCCGTCGGCGGCCTACGCCTTCTACATGAAGGCGGTCTGCAACTTTGAGCAGATCACCGACGTGGGGCGCGACCAGGGCTACGCCACCGCCGCCCTGGCCGGTCTGAAGGACGTGGCGCGACGCTATCCCGGCACGCCCTACGCCTCGGACGCCGCCGTCAAGATCGACATGGTCAACGACCAGCTGGCCGGCAAGGAAATGAATATCGGCCGTTATTATCAACGCGCCAACCAGCCGCTGGCCGCGTTGAACCGCTACAAGGCCGTGATCGCCAATCCCGACTATCAGCGCACGTCGCACACGCCTGAAGCCCTGTATCGTCTGGTCGAGGTCAACCTGCAGTTGGGTCTGAAGGAAGAGGCGACCCGCAACGGCGCCGTCCTGGGCTACAACTATCCCGGCAGCCCCTGGTATTCCGAAGCCTACGCCCTGCTGACCGAAAACGGCCAGACGCCGGACAAGGCGCCCGAGGCCAAGCGAGAGAGCTGGCTGAAGCGCCTCATCCCGGGCTGAGGGCTTCGTCGCGCATCGGGGCCGCAATTCCTGATTTGTTCCTGAGCGGGCCGGGTTAGAATGACGGCGATGTCGAATCGCGTGCGCCCATGCTGACCGCCCTGTCCATTCGCGACGTCGTCCTGGTGGACGCGCTGGATCTCGACGTCGCGTCGGGCCTGACCGTGCTGACCGGCGAGACGGGGGCGGGCAAGTCGATCATTCTGGACGCCCTGGGCCTGGCGCTGGGTGGACGGGGCGATGCTGGACTGGTGCGTCACGGGGCCAGACAGGCGGTGGCGACGGCGGTGTTTTCCGCGCCCGACGATCCCGATCTGCTGGCCCTGATCGCCGAAAAGGGATTCGACATCCAGCCGGGCGAGGATCTGATTCTGCGCCGGGTGTTGGGCGCGGACGGCCGCAGCCGCGCCTATGTCAACGATCAGCCTGCCGGGGTGACGGTCCTGCGTGAGATCGGCGCCGCCCTGGTCGAGGTTCATGGCCAGCACGAGACGGTGGGCCTGCTGGGCTGGCGCACCCATCGCGGGGCGCTGGACGCCTATGGCGGTCTGCAGCCGCAGCTGTCGGCGGTGGCCGCCGCCTCGAACAAGCTGAAGGCCGCAGAGGCGAAACTGGCCGAGTTGAAGGCCCAGGCCGCCGACGCCGCCGCGCGTCTGGAGGAAATCAGCCTGAACCTGGCCGAACTGGACGCCCTGGACCCGCGCGCCGACGAGGAGACGGAACTGGCGGGCGAACGGGCGCTTCTCGGCGCGGCGGAAAAAGCCATCGCCGACCTGGCCGATGCGCGCACCCAGTTGGGCGGCGACAAGTTGAGCCAGAAGCTGGGGTCGGCCCTGCGCGCCGTCGAGCACGCGCGGCAGCGGGCCGGGCAGGCGGGGGCCGAGGGCGATCATCCGGTCGTTCTGAAACTGTCCGCTGCCGTCGAGGCCATCGATCGCACCATGGTCGAGGCGGCCGAGGCCATCGCCGCTGTGGACGCCGCCGCCGACGCCTTCGACTATGAGCCGGGTCGGTTGGACAAGGCGGAGGAGCGGCTGTTCGCCCTGCGCGCGACGGCGCGAAAGCTGAACACCAGCGTCGACGCCCTGCCGAGCCTGCGTATTCGTCTGCGCGAACAATTGCGCCTCATCGAAGACGGCGAGGAGGCGCTCACCAATGCGGGGCGCGAGGCGGCGCAAGCGGCCCAAGCCTATGATCTGGCCGCAGAGTTCCTGACCTCGGCGCGCGAGGCGGCGGCCGATCGGCTGACCGCCGCCGTCATGGGCGAACTGACGCCGCTGAAGCTGGAGCGGGCCAGGTTCCGGGTGGCGCTGGAGCGAATCGAGGGGCGGCGCGGACCGGAGGGGCTGGAGACCGTGCGTTTCCAGATCGCCACCAACGCCGGAACCGACTTCGGCCCGTTGGACGCCATCGCCTCGGGCGGCGAGCTGGCCCGCTTCGCCCTGGCCATGAAGGCGGCCCTGGCCAGCCGCGAGGACGTGCGCCAGCCGGTGATGATCTTCGATGAGGTCGATCAGGGCGTGGGCGGGGCGGTGGCCGAGGCCGTCGGATCACGCCTGAAGCGGCTGTCGAACGGCGGCCAGGTTCTGGTCGTGACCCACAGCCCCCAGGTCGCCGCGCGCGGCCACGCCCATTGGAAGGTCAAGAAGGCCGACGCGCCCTCCGAAAACGGCGTCATGACCACCACCACCGTCGTCGCCCTGGACGACCATCACCGTCGCGAAGAGATCGCCCGGATGCTGTCCGGCGCCGCCATCACCGACGAAGCGCGCGCGGCGGCGCGGGCCCTGATCGGCTGATCGCCGGGCTCAGGCGCCGAGAATCCAGCCTTCTTCCTGCTCGACCTGGGCGATCAGTTCGGGAGTTGCGGTCTTGGGCGGGCCGAAAGCCTTGGCCAGATCGCCCGCGTCGTCCATGCGGGCCAGGGCCTCGGCGGTGGTGCGGACCTGGGCCTGGTCCTTGAATTCGCCGGGCTCCAGCTTGGTTTCGAACATGGAGGGCCATACCTCCACCAACAGGGCGGACAGCGGCTCCACGTCTTCGGGCGTCAATTCACGCCATCCCGTGCCGAACGGCCAGACGGCGCCGGACGGCCCCAGGCTTTCCAACAGGCGACGCACGGCCGGGATTCCGACCAGGGTCTGGCCGCCGACGGCGCCCGCGCCATGCATCTGCCAGACGCTCTTGGGCTGAAGCCGGCCCTTGCGAACCGCGTCCTCGGTGACGCGGAACTCGGGGATGTCGGCGCCAGATCCAGCCGGCGGCTTGGTCGTGGTCAGCCAGCGCTGCGCCTGTTTGGCCGGGGCGCCCCATAAGGGCCAGGCCTCGTCGGTCATCAGCCGGTTCATCTTGGCCGCCACCTGATAGCGGTTATTGGTGTTGTCGGCCTTGTCCACGATGTTGGCGGCGATGAATTTCCACATCGCCTGCCAGGGCGCGCCCTCCAGCTTCAGTCGCGCCGCCGTGCCGACGGGATAGCCGAGGTTGAAGTCCAGCCCGACCAGAACGCGGTCACCGCGCTTCCTGTGATCGGCCAGAATGGAGGCCAGCAAGGCCTCGCCCTCGGCGCGGGTGGCGACGTTATGGGTCTCGGCATAGAGACGAAACCGCACGTCGCGCTTGGCCACGCCGATCCACAGCGAGGTGTCGCCCAGCTTCTTGGTTTCTGCGGCGGTCCAGTCGGCGACGACATAGGCGTCGAAAAGGCGGGCCAAGGCGGCCTCCTCAGGTCAAAGGCGTGTCAGGATATGAGCGGGGGCTTCTACCGCTCTCCGGCGACATCGCAAAGGGGCCTGTTGTCCCTGTCAGCCCTTCAGCAGGGCCTCAAGGTGCGACAGCCAGCGCCGGCCCAGCCGCAGCGCCTCGCCCGGCGAGCCGGTCTGGACGGGCAGGGCGGCGTCCCACAGCGCCAGCTCGAACTCGGGGTGGCGGGCGTCGGCGAACATCAGCCGCAGCACAACCTGTTCGGCGTCGGGCGCCAGAACGTCCAGCGACTTGCGCGCCTCGCCGCGCCGGATGCGGGCCACGACATGACCGTCGACGATGATCTCGCCGCCCTCAACCTCCTCGAAGGCGTAGGCCAGACCATGCGCGCCATTGCCCCACAGGACCACCACCTGTTCGACGTCGAAGTTCAGGGCGCAGGCGCGCCCTTCGCCGGGCGACAGGGCCTCCACCTCGGGCGCGGCGCCCAGCGCCTTGAGCATGGCGCGACGCAGGCGGCGGGGCGGCTCCATCCACCAGGACAGCGCCAGAGCCAGCGTCGTCAGCAGCGCCGCCGCCAGGGCGATCAGCAGAACCACCCGAAAGACGTCGGCCATCAGCGTCAGGCCTCCAGGTCGATTTCGACCACCACGGGCACATGGTCGCTGGGCTTGTCCATGTCGCGGGCGTCGCGGTGGGTCTCGACGCCCCGGAACCGGTCCGCCGCCTGAGGCGACAGAAGGGCGAAGTCGATGCGTATGCCGTGATCGCGCTGCCAGGCGCCGGCCTGATAGTCCCAGAAGGTGTAGGTTCCGGCCGGTTCGCCGCCGATCGCGTGCGCGTCGGCAAGGCCCAGGTTCTTCAGCGCGCGAAACGCTGCGCGGCTGTCGGGCTGGAACAGGGCGTCGTCGGTCCAGGCGGCCGGGTTCCTGGCGTCCTCGGCTTCAGGGATGACGTTGTAATCGCCGCACAGGGCCAGCGGCTCTTCGAACCTCAACAGATCCTGCGCGTGCCGGTTCAGACGGTCGAACCAGGCCAGCTTGTAGGCGAACTTTTCGGTTCCGATGGGATTGCCGTTCGGCAGATAGATCGCGCCGACGCGGATCGGGCGGGGCGCTTCGACCAGAGCTTCGATATAGCGGGCCTGTTCGTCGGTTTCGTCGCCCGGCAGGCCGCGCCGGATATCCGACAGCGGATGTTTCGACAGCAGGGCGACGCCGTTGTAGCTTTTCTGGCCGTGGGTCTCGACATTGTAGCCCAGGCTTTCGAAGGCCTCGCGCGGGAACTTCTCGTCCACGCATTTGATCTCTTGGAAACAGGCGACGTCGGGGGTGGCCTGTTCCAGCCACGCCAGCACGGTGGGCAGACGGGCGTTGACGGAGTTTACGTTCCAGGTGGCGATACGCATGAGGCCAAGGCTAGGCTGCGTCTCGCCTTCGGAAAAGACCGTCGTTCAAAAGAAAAGGCCGCCGGATCGCCCGGCGGCCTTTCCTGTCGGTGTCGAACCGTCGCTCAGGGGCGACCGCCGGCGGGGGCGGGCGCCGCAGCCGCAGGGGCTGCAGTCAGCTTGCAGCCGCCGCCGATCTGTTGAGCCGTGGCGCAGGGATAGATCTGCTGCACCACGTTTTCGGCGTTGAGGCGGGCGATGACGCCATCGGCGCCGTCGCACTTGGCCTCATAGAAGACGCCATTGGCGTTGCGGCCCATCAGGCGGGCCTCGCTGACATTGCACGGCGCGGCTTCTGAACCGGCCAGCAGGGTCTTCACATAGCCGGCGTTCTCGGCGGTCGTGGTGAAGTCGCACTTTCCGCTTTCGGCCAGGACCTGGATGCAGGGGGTCTTGGTCCAGGCGCCGGCTTCCTGCTTGATCCAGTAGCCGGCGGCGTCCGAGCAGCCGATCTCATAGACGACGGCGCCGTCGCCGGATTGACCCAGAATCTTGGCCTGATCAACGGTGCAGGGCACGCTGGCCTGTTTTGCGTACTCGCGCAGGAACTTCTGCGTGTCGGTGTTGGCGGCGATGGTGCATTGGGGGCCGACATCCGCAGCCGGATCGGCCGCGCGGCGCTGCTCGGCGGTGTGAGCCAGGATGATGCAGCTGGAGGCCTCGGGCGGCGTCTTGGTTTCCAGCATATAGCCGGGCGCGGCGCCGCAGGCGACTTCATAGACGGTGGTGCCGGCGGCCGTCTTGCCCAGCAGCTTGGCTTCGCTGACCTGGCAGCCGGTTGCGGTCTGGCTCATCTGCTCCTGAGCGGCGGCCAGGATCTGCTCGGCGGTCGGTGCGGCAGGCGCACGCTCGCGACGGGGTTCATTGTTTCGCGCTCTAATGCGCGAAGGCGCCACGGCCTGAGCCGGGGCTCGTACGCCGCTTTGAGCATCGGTTGAATGTGTCCCGGCGTCTTGCGCCAGGGCAGGCGCAGCAACGGCCGTGCTGAACAGAAGGGCCGCGACGGCGGCGAGAATACGGGATTTCATGGGAAACACCTGGGTTCTGAAAACTGGCAGACTTCGTGACCGCCTATTGGGTCGGGGTCAAGGCGGGTGGACGCACCGTGCCGGTCCAGACTACAACAGGCGCGTTGCGATAGGAGACGGACTTGGCGGACGATGGGGCTGCGACTGTGGCGAGAGATGCGCGGGGGCTGACCTATCCGTTCGGCGAAGTTCCGGCGCCGGGAGAGGCGGTTGAGGCGGCGCGCGGCGTGCTGTGGCTGCGATTCGCGCTGCCGTTTCAGCTGAATCATGTGAACGCCTATGCGCTGCGCGATGGCGAAGGATGGGTGGTCGTCGACACCGGATTGAGGACGCCTGACGCCGTCGAGGCGTGGACGGCGGCGCTGGCGGGGCCGCTGGAGGGGCGGCCGATCACCCGATTGATCTGCACCCATATGCATCCTGACCACATCGGTCTGGCCGGTTGGCTGTGCGAGCGGTCGGGCGCGCCGCTTTTGATGTCGCGTCTGGAATATGTGACGGCCCGGATGCTGATGGCCGAGGAGGTCGGCGACGCGCCCGAAGACGGCGCCCGGTTCTTTCGCGCCGCAGGCTGGACGGAGGATCAGATCGCGCGCTGGCGTGCGGACTACGGCGGGTTCGGCAAGGGCGTGACGCCGATGCCGCGCAGCTATCATCGCCTGTCCGAGGGTGATGCGGTCAGGATCGGCGACGACGACTGGACGGTGGTGATCGGGTCGGGCCACAGTCCCGAGCATGTCTGCCTGTGGCGGCGGTCGGACGATGTTTTTCTGGCCGGGGATCAGATTCTGCCGCGCATATCGTCCAATGTTTCGGTCTGGCCAACCGAGCCGATGGGGGACCCGCTGGGCGACTGGATGGCGTCATTGGACCGGCTGCGAGAATTGTTGCCCGAGGGCGCCCTTGTCCTGCCCGCGCACGGCGAACCCTTCCAGGGCGTTCATGCGCGATTGGAGGCGCTGAAGCGCGGGCATGAGACGGCGTTGAAGCGGCTTGACCGAACGTTGCGTCAACCGTCCAGGGTGATCGACGGCTTCCCGGCCGTGTTCGGTCGGGCGGTCGGCGACGGCGTTCTGGGCATGGCGACCGGCGAGGCCCAGGCGCATCTGAACTATCTGGAAAGACGCGGTCGCGCCCGGCGGACGCGCGACGAAAACGGCGTCGACTGGTGGACCGCCGTCGAACAGGACGAGGAAACGACGTGAGCGAACATATCCGCACCCATCTGGCCGACGGCGTCCTGACCCTGACGCTGGACCGGGCCGACAAGAAGAACGCCATCACCCAGGCCATGTATTCGGCCCTGGCCGAGGCGACCGAACGGGCGCGGGCCGACGACGCCGTGCGGGTTCTGCTGCTGCGCGCCGAGGGCGACAGTTTTTCGGCCGGCAACGACATCGGCGATTTCATCGCCCTGGGCTCCGCCGCCGCCTCGACGGGCGACATGCCGGTGTTTCGCTTCCTGAAGGCGCTGGCCGATCTGGATAAGCCGGCGGTGGCGGCGGTGAAGGGCCGCGCGGTGGGCATCGGCCTGACCATGCTGCTGCACTGCGACCTGGTTGTGGTGGCCGAGGACGCCCTGCTGTCCGTCCCCTTCGTCAATCTGGCCCTGGCGCCTGAGGCGGCGTCCAGCCTGTTGCTGCCGGCCGTGATCGGCCATCAACGGGCCTTCGAACTGTTCGCCCTGGGCGAGCCGCTGGACGGCAGAACGGCCCTGGCCTGGGGCATCGCCAACCGCGCGGTTCCGGCCGATCAGGTCGAGACGACGGCGGCGGATCTGGCGACGCGGGTCGCGGCGCGCGCGCCGAACTCCATCCGCAAGACCAAGCGGCTGATGCGCGACGCCGAAGGACTGTGGGCCCTGATGCAGCGAGAGGGCGAGGCCTTCGGTTCGCAGATGAAAAGCCCCGAGGCGATGGAGGCCTTCATGGCCTTCACCCAGAAGCGTGCGCCCGACTTCTCCAGGATCGGCTGACCGTCACAAGACCGCGCCTTGATTTGGCGCGGCTTTGCTTCTAGGTGCGCGCCCAATGTCGCACGCCTTGGCCATATCCACGGGTCTCAGCCGTATTGAAGCCGAGACCCCGGCGGACGCGCAGGGCGTGGAGACGCTGGTCATGGCCGCCTTCGGGCCGGGACGGTTCGCCAAGACGGCGGAACGGCTGCGCGAAGGGTCGGCGCCGTCCGCCGGCTTCGTGGCCCATGCCGAGGGGCGGGTGATCGGTTCGGTGCGGCTGTGGCCCGTCACGGTCGCCGAGACGCCGGCCCTGTTCCTGGGCCCCATTGCGGTGGACGCAGGTCGCCGCAGCGACGGCCTGGGCGCCGAACTGGTCGCGGCCTGTCTGGATCATGCGCGAACCTTGGCCGGGCAGGTCGGCGGGGTGCTGCTGGTGGGGGACCGGGCCTATTTCGAGCGTTTCGGCTTCATTCCCGCGCCTGACGTGGTTCTGCCAGGACCGGTGGATCGTCGGCGCATCCTGTGGCTGACGACCGGCGTCACGAACCTATCCGGCGCGGTCGCCATCGCCCGATAGGCCATTTGAGCTGGATCAAGGCGTGCGTCGCCGTCCGCGCGCATCACCCCCTCGACGCCAAAGAGCGGTCGCATCAGGCGACCTGGACGTCGGGGATAACCGAAGTGAAAGCCTATAAGTTCGCCATCCTGGCCGTCGTCGCTGCGGCCGCCGTCAGCACGCCGGTCCTGGCCCAGAGCGCCGCCGGTTCGAGCGCAGACGCCTGGACCGCGCCGCGCGCCGGCGACTGGATCGTCAATGGTCGCGTGACCGACGTCTTTTCTCAGGCCGACGACGCCATCACGACCGCCGCTGGCGTCGACAGCGGCCTGCACGTCGATGTGGGCGACAGCGTCATGCCCACCCTGGGCTTCACCTATTTCCTGACCGACCATCTGGCGATCGAGGCCATTCTGGGCGCCACCCAGCACGAGATTCGCGCAAAGGGCGGCGCGACGGATGTCGCGGTCCACGAAACCTGGGTCCTGCCGCCGGTGGTGACCCTGCAGTATCGCCCGCTGACCGAAGGCCGCTTCAGCCCCTATGTCGGGGCCGGCGTGAACTATATGGTTTTCTTCGACGGCAAGGATAAGAACGACTTCAAGGTCAAGCTGGATGACGGCTTCGGCTACGCCCTTCAGGCGGGCGCGGACATCGGCGTCAAGGGACCGTGGAGCCTGAACGTCGACGTCAAGAAGGTCTGGTTCAACACCGACGCTGACGTCAACGACGGCGCGCTGAAAAGCGAAGTGAACCTGGACCCCTGGGTCGTGTCCGTGGGCTTCGGCCGCAAGTTCTGATCCGCCGATCCTGAGAAGCACAGGCGCGTTGGACAGGTGACGAACCGGTCCGGCGCGCCTAAGTCTTGTGGATGACGGACGAGGCATCCAAGACCGGGCTAAACGCCCTGGCGCAAGCGGCGAAACAGGCGCCGGGTCGGGGCCTGCCGCCGGTCCACCTGTGGAACCCCCAGAACTGCGGCGAAATCGACATCGTCATTCGGCGCGACGGCGTGTGGATGCATGAGGGATCGCCCATCGGCCGCAAGGAACTGGTGCGGCTGTTCTCGACCGTCCTGCGCAGGGACCCCGACGGCTATCATCTGGTCACGCCGGTCGAGAAGATGAAAATCCGCGTCGAGGATCTGCCGTTCCGCGCCGTGACGCTGGGGCGCGAGGGCGACGACCTGATCTTCACGACCGATGTCGGCGACGAGGTGCGGGCCGGTCGCGACGACGCCATCGTGGTCGAGACCGATCCCGTGACGGGCGAGCCATCGCCTCGCGTCCATGTGCGCCGCGATCTGTGGGCGCGGATCGCGCGGCCTGTCTTCTACGAACTTGTGGAGATGGCCGAGGAGGTGGACGGGCGGCTGATCGTGCGTTCGGGCGCTCAGGCCTTTTCGCTGGGGGCCGTGGCATGAGCCTGGACACGCTGAAGACGCGTCTGAGCCGGAGACTGGCGCCGATCGACAGCTGGCGGCCGGGGGTGAAGCCCGACCGGTCCGACTATGATCTGAACCCCGGCAGCGCGCGGGCGGCGGGCGAGTTGCGGCCTGCGGCGGTTCTGATCCCCGTGGTGGCCCGGCCCGAGGGAGCCACGGTCCTTCTGACACGCCGGGCGGACACCCTGGCAAGGCACACCGGCCAGATCGCTTTTCCCGGCGGACGGCTGGACCCGGGCGAGAACGCTGTTCAGGCGGCCCTGCGCGAGGCGGACGAGGAAGTGGCCCTGAACCCGTCAACCGTCCAGGTGCTGGGCCTGTCGGACGCCTATGAGACGGGCACAGGATTTCTGGTGACGCCGGTCATCGGCTGGCTGGATGCGGCGCCGGCCGTGACGCCTTCGCCGGACGAGGTGGCCGAGGTGTTCGAGACGCCGTGGGATTTCCTGATGGATGCGGCCAACCATCGCCGCGATTTCTATGATCTGGACGAAGGGCTGCGACGCTGGTTCTGGGCCATGCCTTGGGGCGAACGCTACATCTGGGGTGTCACGGCGGGCATTCTGAAGGGGCTGCACGCGCGGCTGTATGGCGACGAACCGGCGCCGGAAGCCGCCTCGGTCGAGGACGCGGCATGAGCATGTCGATGCGCGGCCAGCCGTGGCTGGAGGCGTCGGCCACCCGCGCGGTGATGGCGGCGCTGGAGGCGGCGGGCGGCCCAGGCTGCGCGCGGTTCGTCGGCGGCTGCGTCAGGAACAGCCTGCTGGATCAGCCCGTCGACGACATCGACATCGCCACCGTTCTGACACCCAACCAGACGACGGCGGCGCTGAAGGCGGCCGGGCTGAAGGCCGTGCCGACCGGGGTGGAGCACGGCACGGTGACGGGGGTGTCGGAACGCCGCCCCTATGAGATCACCACCCTGCGCCGCGATGTGGAGACGGACGGCCGACGCGCGGTCGTGGCCTTCACCCACGACTGGGCCGAGGATGCGGCGCGGCGCGACTTCCGCCTGAACGCCCTCTATGCGGATGCGGCGGGCCAGGTGTTCGATCCGACCGGCGGAGGTTTGGCGGATGCGGCGGCGGGACGGATCGTCTTTGTGGGCGAGGCCGAAACGCGCATTCGCGAGGATTATCTGCGAATCCTGCGCTTTTTCCGCTTCTACGCCTGGTACGGGCGGGGCGCGCCCGACGCCGCCGGGCTGGCGGCCTGCGCGGCGCTGAAAGGCGGCATGGATCAGCTGTCGGCCGAGCGAGTGTCCAAGGAACTGCTGAAACTGCTGGCCGCACCCGATCCGCGCGCGACGGTTCAGGTCATGGCCGAGGCGGGGGTGCTGGCCCAGGTGCTGCCGCAGGTCCAGCCGCTGACGCTGTTTCAGGCCATGTGTGATGTAACGCCCGATCCGGTCCTGCGGCTGTCGGCCCTGTTGCCGGCCGAGACGTCGGCGGTCGCGGGCGTGGCAGGGGCGCTGCGTCTGTCCAACGCGCAGCGGGATCGGTTGACGGCGGCGGTGGCGGACGGTCCCGCGGTCGCACCGGACATGGGTGCGGCTCGGGCGCGGGCGGCTGTGTATCGGCTGGGTCGGGGCGCCTTCGAAGATCGGCTGGCGCGGGCCGAGGCGGCGGATGGCGGCGACGGCCGAGTGCTGCGCCAGCTTGCGGCGGACTGGACGCCGCCGAAGCCGCCGGTGAACGGGCGCGATCTGGCGCGGCTGGGCGTGACGCCAGGACCGGAGACGGGCCGGCTGTTGAAGGCGTTCGAGGATGGCTGGATCGCCGACGACTTTCCCGCCGATGGTCACGAGGCGCGGCTAAAGGCGCTGATTACGGCTATTGGGCGCGGGTGAACTCTGTGATGACCGGCCGGTGGTCCGAACCGGTGGACTGGCCCAGACGGCGCGTGATTACGGCCAGGTCGGGCGAGCGATAGACCTGGTCGATGGTGATGCCGGCGAAGGCGGGGGCCAGGCTGGGCCAGGTGCCGGGCCAGCCTGGCGCCGGGATCAGGTTCATGTCCGCCTGAATCTGGCGGCCGATCCGGGCCGTAGAAACGCTGTTGAAGTCGCCTGCGGCGATGACGGGATTGTCCGGGGCGGCCAGTCGCCGCTCGGTCAGGGCCATGACCTGGCTGATCTGGCCCCACTGGTATTCATAGGGCCAGGGCCGGGTCAGATGCACGGCGAAGACATTGATCGGCCCGATGGGGGTCTTCACCACGGCCCCGGCCGCGCTGAGCCCGTCCTGCCGGTCGGGCAGGCGCTGAACGATCGGATAGCGCGAGGCGACGATGGACTGGGCATGGTCGCCCGGCCCCCGCATCCGACCGACGGCGGTGCGGTGGGGATAGCCGGCCAGAAGCTCGTCCAGCCGGGAGGCCGGGGCGTCGCCCACCTCGACCAGCACCAGGATGTCGGCGTCGGCCGCGACGATGGAGCGGCGCATGGCCTCGACGTTGGTGTTGAAGACCCACAGATTGGCGGAATACAGCCTGACGATGGGTTGGTTCGGCGCGGGCGTGCCGGGCGTCGGCGCCCACTGAGGCCAGACCCCGGCCGCCAGGATCAGACAAGCCGCCGCGCCGACCCAGACGGCGGGCCACAAGCGCAGCAGCAGACAGACGGCGGTCGTCGCCACGGCCGCCAGCAGGGCCGGGGCGGTGAACTGGGCCAGGATGTCGACCCATCGATGGCCGACCCCGCTCAGGGCCGCGATGCCGATCACCGCCAGACCCGCCAGGGCGACGCTGGCCAGTGCATTCGCCGTCAGCTTGAACAGGGGCATCGGCGCACCGACCTTTCGGATTGAACAAGGGCGCGTCGTCCCGCGTTAAGGCGACGCTTTGGAGGGCGATATGGCCGCACGGTCAATCCGCGATATCGAAAACATCTGGTCCAATGTCGAGAGCGTGAAGAAGCTGTCCGACCGGGTCATCGGCATCGGCCCGTTCGGCATGGGGCTGGATGCGCTGCTGACCTGGGTGCCGGTGGTGGGCACGGTCTATACGGTCGGCACCGGCGGCTGGTTGATGCTGCAGGCCGTGCGAGCCAAGGCGACGCCGGCGACCCTGGCGCGGATGGGCGCCTATATGGCCTTCGACACGGCGACAGGGACGGTGCCCATCGCCGGGGATCTGGTGGACACCTTCTTTCCCGGCCAACTGATGGCGGCGGGGGCGCTGCAGAAACATATCGAAAGCACCCATTGGGTCGAGGACAGCGAAGCCAACGCCCGCGCCAGCGGCGATCACGACCGCCACGAAGCCAAGGTGCAGGCGGAAAAGGGCCTGAAACGGATCGTCTATCTGCACGACTGAAATAGGATGGCTGGGGGCGGCGCTCCATCCCATCCTTTGAAGTAAAGTCGCTTGAATACAGTCGCTTGGCAAGCGCCAGCGACCATCTTCCGGCCTGAGGACGCGACGCGGCCAGACTGATCTCCGACGACAACGGAGATTTTCGATGAGCGACGACTTCAGCGCGCGTCTGGCCCTGCCTTATCTGGCGGCGGGGCAGATGCAGAAACACGTGACCCTGAACACGGCCCTGACGCGGCTGGACGCCTTGCTGCAGACGGCGGTGGTCAGCCGCGCGACGACGGTGCAGCCTGTCGTCCCAGCAGACGGCGACCTCTACATCCTGCCGGCGGATGCTGAAGGGTCGGCGTGGGCGGGGAGGGGCGAAGGCGCCCTGATGCGGTTCGAGGCGGGCGGCTGGACCGCCGTGCCCACGCCGCCCGGCCTGATCGCCGTGGTGCGGGACGAGGCTGTGGTCGTGATCCGTGACCAGACAAGCTGGACCCCGCTGGGCGCCTGGCTAGGCGAGGCGCAAGGGCTGAGCCGGCTGGGGCTGGGGACCACGGCGGATGCGACAAATCCGCTTTCGGCCAAGCTGAACGCGGCCCTGTTCACCGCCCGCGCCGTTGAAGAAGGCGGCGACGGCGACCTGCGCCTGACGTTCAACAAACAGGCGGCGCCTGACGTGCTGTCGCTGTTGTTTCAGAGCGGATACGCCGCCCGCGCCGAACTGGGCCTGATCGGCGACGACGACCTGGGGCTCAAGACCTGCGACGAAACAGGGGTCTGGCGTTCGGTGTTCCGCGTGGATCGGACCACGGGCCGCGCCGCCTTCGACCAGGGCGTGCTGCGGCGCGAGACGATCCTGATGACCGCCGACGGCGACTATTCGCCCCCGGCCTGGGCGCGCTGGGTCGAGGCGGTCTGCGTCGGCGGCGGAGGGGCGGGCGGGGCCGGTCTGGCGGGGCCTGCCGGAACCCCGCGTTTCGGCGGCGGCGGCGGCGGCGCGGGCGGACTGATCCAGAGCGCTTGGGCGGTCGAGAATCTCGACGGCCCCCTGTCGATCACGGTCGGCGCGGGCGGCCAGACGGCGACGGGCGGCGAAAGCCGGATCGCGGCGAAAGGCGTCGTCCTGTTGCGTGCATCGGGCGGATCGGCGGGATCGACGGGCGCCAGCGGCGGGGCGGCCGGCGGTCCCGGCGGCCTGGGTCTGCGCCCGGCCAATGCGGGCGGCGCTTCTTCCATCACGGCGTCGGGCGAGACGGGCGTCGAGAGCCTGTGTCCCGATGGGCCGGGCGGCGGAGGCGGCGGAGGTGGACTGAGCGCGGCCGACACAGCCCGCCCTGGCGGCGGCGGCGGCGCGGGCGGCTGGTCGACGGCGCGCGCATCCGGCGGAGTGGCTGGCGCGTCGGGCGGCGCGTCCGATCCGGCCCTGTCTCTGGTCGGCGGGGGCGGCGGGGGTGGAACGGCCTCGGCTGGCGGTGCAGGCGCGTCGGGCGGTTCCGGCGGCGGGTTCGGCGGCGGCGGCGGCGGCGGCGGGGCGGGCCTTACGGCGGGTGGTGCGGGCGGTTCGGGCGCGGCGGGCGCGGTTCGCATCACGGTCTTCGGATGACCCGGCGCAGACATCCGGCGGAGCCGGTCGAGGTGCTGGAGGACGAGGCGTGGGAAGCGCCCGACAGCCTCAGCGACACGGAATGGCGGGCGCAGTCGGGCTGGGACGGCCGCTGCGACCCAACCCCTTATGACGAGGAGGATGCACGATGAGCGGGCGTATTCAGAAACCCCTGGCCGAGGGGCGCTGGCTTTTCCGCCGCCTCTACGCCTTCGCGATCACCGCAGGGCTTTGGGTGCTGCTGATGCAGGTGGTGAGGCGGATGCCGCCCCAGATGCTGCCGCGCACGGCGGACGGGTTGATGGGCCTGCTGGCCCTGATCCTGGTCCTCTATCTGGTTGCGCCCACCGCCCAGCAGTTGATCGCCCTGTCGGCCAATGCGCGCCTGCGGATGCCGGGGGGACGGCCATGAGCTTTCATCTGTCCGTCCGCTCGCGCACGCGGCTGCAAGGCGTGCATCCGGCCCTGGTCGCCGTCGTCGAGGCGGCCATCGTGCGCTCCTCTGTGGACTTCATGATCACCGAGGGGCTGCGCACGCCGGCGCGTCAGGCGGTCCTGGTCAAGGCCGGAGCCAGCCAAACCCAGCGGTCGCGCCACCTGACCGGACACGCGGTCGACGTCGCCGCCCTGATCGAGGGACAGGTGCGCTGGGACTGGCCGCTGTATGGCCGGATAGCCGAGGCGTTCAAGGCGGCGGCGCTTGAGCTGAAGACGCCGCTGATCTGGGGCGGCGACTGGAAGACGCTGCGCGACGGGCCGCACTTCGAACTGGATCGAAAGGCGTTTCCATGAGCGCGGGGTCGTTTTTGCGCGCCCTGACGCCGGTGGGCTGGCTGGCGACGGGCGTCGCGGCCCTGATCTGCATCGTCGCCCTGCTGGGCGGATTGGGCTTCCGCTGGGACCCGCTGAACCTCCAGCAGAAACGCCTGGCGGCCGAGCAGGGCCGGGCTCGCGCCGCCTCGACCGAGGCGGCGGCGCAAGAATGGGCGCGACGCCTGGAGGTTCAGGGCGCGGCGGACCAGGCGCTGCGTGTCGATCACTATCAACAGACGACGACGGGGGCTGGGCGGGCGACCGCCGCCGCCGTCGTCCAGGCCAGGAGCGCCGATGACGCCGACCACCCCTTGGACCCCCGCCGCGCTGATCGTCTGCGCGCTCATGACGGCCAGCTGTGCCGGATCGCGCCCGATCTCGACGGTTGCGCCGCCGCGACTGGTTCTGCCGCCCGCAGCGACACGGCCTTGCGCCCTGGCCGTCCTGCCCGCTGAGCCGACGGCGGGCGATCTGGACGCCGCCTATGTGCTGCGCGGCGCCCAGATCGTCGCCTGCGACGGGGCGCGGCGTCTGGCGGTCGAAACGCTGATGGCCGAACGGGCGATGCAGGACGCCTACGAAAAGCGCCGGGGCGGCCCACGCTGAGGGGCTGCAAAAACGACTCGGCATTTTCTGCCGCCCTGAGGCGGGACTTGCCGGGTCGTCGCGCCGCACGACGACATAAGTTCAGTAAAATCAACGCTGCGTCGCGTTGATGTGCGATTTTGAAACTGGCCCCGCGCTTGCTCCTGATGGAGCGAGCAAAAAGCTCCTGGCGCTAAAATGGCGCCGGACATCACACGAAGTGAAAAGGACAGCCAAAATGGCTACGAGCATCAATACGAATTACGGCGCCGCCATCGCGCTGCAAAACCTCAATGCGACCACCGCAGAGTTGGGACGCACGCAGAGCCGTGTGAGCACGGGCCTGAAGGTCGCCACCGCCAAGGATAATGGCGCGATCTTCGCCATCGCGACGACCCAACGCGCCAATATGGCCGCCATGGACGCGGTCAAGAACTCGCTGCAACGCGGCCAATCCATCGTCGACGTCGCCCTGGCCGCCGGAGACACCGTCACCTCTGCTCTGCAAGAGATGAAGCAACTGGCGGTCAACATTCAGTCCTCCACCGCCGGTTCTGACTCTGAAGCTCACTACCTTAAGGACTACAACGCCTTGGGTAAGGAAATTGACGCGGCGCTGAAGGGCGCCAACTTCGACGGGGTCAATCTGTGGAACATGACCACGGCGACCGCGGTCACCACCAATCTGAACGGCGGAAGCTACGAGATCGGTTTCGGCACGGTCGACAAGGCCGCGGAGACGACGATCGCTGCGGTTTCCGGCGGCGCGGCCGCCCGCGCCGACGCCACCACCACAGCCGTGGACGCCGCCATCAAGGAGGTCACCACCAATCTGGCGACCCTGGGCACCCAGTCCAAGTCAGTCGGTCGCCAACTGACCTTCGTCGGCAAGCTACAGGACGCCACGGAGGCCGGTATCGGCAATCTGGTGGACGCCGACCTGGCCAAGGAAAGCGCCAAGCTGACGGCGCTTCAGACCAAGCAGCAGCTGGGCGTGCAGTCGTTGTCGATCGCCAACTCGTCCAGTTCCTTCCTTTTGAGCCTGTTCCGCAACTAAGGGCTCGCCGGCGTCGCGTGGGCCGTAGAGCGCCCGCGCGTCCTCTTTCCTCTCCATCACTGGGCAAAAGTTGCCGGGTGATGCTGGGTTCCCGGCAGAATTTGCCGGGAGATAAGGATGGTGAATAGACAATTAACGTGTAACTTCAATATCTTGCAATTATTGCCTAGGCCTACAACTGGCCCGGCAATTGCTTCTCACCAGGCTGAGCAAAACGCTCCCGTCGCCAAAAAGGCGCCGGAGATCACAAAGTGAAAAGGACCCGCCAAAATGGCGTACAGCATCAATACGAACTACGGCGCCTCCATCGCGCTGCAGAACCTGAGCAAGACGACCTCCGACCTGCAATCGACGCAAGCGCGCGTCAGCACGGGCCTTAAGGTCGCCACCGCCAAGGACAATGGCGCCATCTTCGCCATCGCCACCACGCAACGCGCCAACATGGGTGCGCTGGATGCGGTCAAGAACTCGCTGCAACGGGGGCAGTCGCTGGTCGACGTCGCTCTGGCGGCGGGCGACACGGCCACTTCGGCGCTGCAGGAAATGAAGGCCCTGGCGGTCAACATCGCCTCGTCCACCGGCGACGCCCAGACGGCCTATCTGAAAGACTACAACACCCTGGGTAAGGAAGTGGCCTCGGCCCTGTCCGGCGCCAGCTTCGACGGCGTCAATCTGTGGGCGACGGCGGGGGAAACGAATGTGACGACCAACGCTTCGGGCGGCACCTACGGCATCGGCTTCGCGGCCGATATGAGCGCGGACTCCACCCTGACCGCTGTCAACGCCGGCACCGCGACCACCACGACCGCCACGACGACCGCTGTCGACGCCGCGATCAAGACGGTGACGACCAGCCTGGCGACCCTGGGCACCCAGTCCAAGTCCGTCGGCCGCCAAATGACCTATGTCGGCAAGCTGCAAGACGCCACGGAAGCCGGTATCGGCAACCTGGTGGACGCCGACCTGGCCAAGGAAAGCGCCCGCCTGACCGCTCTGCAGACCAAGCAACAGCTTGGCGTGCAGGCGCTGTCGATCGCCAACTCGTCCAGCTCAATGCTGCTGGGCCTGTTCCGCTAAGGCGACCGGACGGGGCGGTTCGCCGCCCCGTCCGAGCGTTTCTCACCCTAGAGGCGCGCGGGTCAGTTCGCGCGGGGAGCCATGACAAACCATGTCGCGAGAGTAACCAGCTTACCCCAGCCGATCGCGCCGACGACCGTGCAGGTCGCCCAGCCCGAACCCCGCAACGACAACGGCGACGCCAGCCGGTATCGCCTGACGATCGAGGCGATCGGCAAGAACCGTTATGTTTACAAGGTTCTGGACCGGGTGACGGGCGAGTTGATCCGCCAGCTGCCGCGCGAAGACGTGGAGAGGCTGGCCGCCGATCCGGCCTATCGCGGGGGGAAGGTGGTTGATACATCGGTCTGACGACCGACAACTTACGCTTCGAAATCGTTGACGCCGCCGGCTGACCGGACGGCGCAATCATGGTTTCCGGCGCGTTAACCCTACGCTCACGACTCATGGTTAATATCGCCAGGAACAGAACGTCCGGGGCTTGAAGCCATGACCACCAGCATCCGCACCAACACCTCGGCGATGCTCGCCCTGCAGAATTTGAACAGGACCAACGATCAGTTGGCCTCGACACAGACCCGGGTGAGCACGGGGCTGAAGGTGCAAGGGGCCAAGGACAACGCGGCCGTCTGGGCGGTGGCTCAGGGCCAGCGTGCGGATCGCGGCTCGCTGGAGGCGGTGACCACCAGCCTGAAACGCGCTACGACAATCGCCGATGTCTCACTGGCCGCTGGCGCTCAGATTTCCGACATTCTGGTCGAACTGAAGCAAAAGGCGACCGCCGCCGCCGATCCCAGCGCGACCGCCGCGATGAGGACATCGTACAACGACGAATATCAGTCGTTGTTGAAGTCGATCCAGTCGTTCGCCGACAACGCCACCTTCGATGGTGCAAACATCCTGGACGCCAGCGCGACCACGGCGCTGAGCTTTCTGGCCAGCGCCGATGCATCGGAAACCATTTCACTGGGCAGGCAGGACCTGACGTTGACGGGTCTGTCGCTGACGGGGACCAGCCTGACCAGCGACACGAACGCCTCCGCCGCCCTGACGGCCGTCAACACGGCGATCGCCACCAGCAGTGCGCGCCTGGCCGAACTGGGATCTCAGGCCAAGCAGATCGAACGCCACACCACCTATGTCGGCAAGCTGTCCGACGCGCTGGAGGCGGGCATCGGCAATCTGGTGGATGCGGACATGCCTAAGGAAAGCGCCCGTCTGACCGCCCTCCAAGTCCAGCAGCAACTGGGCGTGCAGGCCCTGTCCATCGCCAACCAGTCGCCGCAGATCATCCTGTCGCTGTTCAAGAACTGATCGGCGTTTAAGGCTTCGTTATCCGGGCGGGGGCATGATCGACGCGGAGCCGCCTGAATGATCAACAACAGCTATCTGCTGGGTCTATTCGGGACGTCGACGGGAACGTCGTCGTCACCATTCAGCGCGACCACGACCGCCATTCCCAAGAAGAAGACGCAGCCGACCGCGCCCTGGGCCTCCACCGCCGCCGCTGCGGCGCCCAAGGCCAGCGACATGGTGCGTGCGGCGCTCGCCGGGCGGCGCCTGATCAACGAATCCGCTGTCGATTTGGATCTGGCGGGTGCATCGGCCGATTATCGCAAGCTTTTCGCGCTTTATCAGGGGTTGAACACCCTCAGCGCCTTGGCCGACCGCGCCAGCGCCAAAGGGCTGAGCAGCGCCGAAGCCGCCCAGGTCGGCAAACGGTTCGAGGCCGGTCTGGCGGAGATGTCGGACTATCTGAAGTCCGCCCGTTTCGAAGACGTGCGGCTGGTCCAGGGCGTGTCCCAGTCGACGGTCAAGACCGGGTATGCGCTGGAAAAGGCGCAAGCCACATTCGTCACCACGCCGATCCACGACGGCGCGCTGAGCGATCCGGTCAAGGCGTTCCAAGGCGACGTGAAGTTCGCCATCACCATCAAGACGACGGCGGGCAGTCAGGCCATCGATGTCGATCTGTCGGACATGGGCGACACGCCCCGGACGATGGACAACGTCATCGCCCACATCAACGGCAAACTGGATGCCGCCGGGGTCTCCACGCGCCTCGAACGCGAGATGATCCAGGCCCAGCCCAAGGTGGTCAAGAGCGGCTCCAAGACCATCACCCTGCCGGCCGGGCCGGATCAATGGGCGCTGAAGGTACGGGGCGGGGTCGGCGAGACCGTCGGCTTCAAGGCGGTGAATACCTCGGACGCCGTCTATGTGACCCAGGGCGGCGGGACCTCAGGCGCGGCCCAGCTGCTGAAGTTCCAGGCGGACGGCGGCGCGGCGCCGGCGGCGCAGCAGGGCGTCAATGACCCATTCTGGGTCGAGGGCAGGGCGGGGCAGACCAATCTGCCGGACGGCGTCGCCGCCGTGCGGTCCAGCGCCGTGGCGCCTGACGGTTCGATCTGGGTGGTCGCCGACCTGACCCAGGGCGCCGCGAATCAGCCGATCAAGGGCGCCCGCGATGTCGCCCTGCTGAAATACGATTCCGCCGGCAATCTGATGCAGACCAAGCTTCTGGGGGCCGCCTCGACCGCCAACGGCTTCTCCATCGCTGTGGACGCCGACGGCCGCGTCGCGGTCGCCGGTTCGGTGACCGGGGCGCTGGAGCCGGGCAAGAGCGGCGACGCCGCCAACACCGCCGACAGTTTCGTCACCGTCTTCGACAACGACGGCAAGGAACTGTGGACCCAGAGGCGCGGCGCCAGGGCGGCGGACGAGGCGACCGAGGTCAGCTTCGGCGCGGACGGCATGGTCTATGTCGCCGGACGCTCCAAGTCCGCCATGTCCGGTCAGGCGGCCCTGGGCGGCTGGGATTCCTATCTTCAGACGTTCCAGGAAAAGCCGATCGCGATCAACGGCCCGGATATCGGGGTGAACATCTCGACGCTGCAATTCGGCACCAGTGGCGACGATTCGGTCCAGGCCATGACGGTGTCGGGGGCCGACGTCTACACCGCCGGGGTCGAGGACGGACGTGCGATCGTGCGCCGCTTCACCCTGGACGCCTCAGGCGTGCCGACCTTGGCGGCGACGCGCGATCTGGGCTTGGCCAGCGGGTCCATCGCCGGGATTTCGGTCGAGAACGGCAAGGTCGTGCTGACGGGCCAGACCGACAATCCCGCCCTGAACATCGGCACGACGACCAACGCCCACGCCGGCGGAACCGATGTCTTCGTGGCCACCCTGTCGACCGATCTGCAAGCTGCCGCCAGTGACCGGCTGACCTATTTCGGCGGGACGGGCAACGACACCGCCGCCGACGTGAAGATCAAGGACGGCAAGGTCTGGATCACCGGCACGAACCGCGACGCCGGCGCCGCGAAGACCGATCCGACCAGGGCCTATCTGGCGCGTCTGGATCTGGCCACGGGCGCCGTCGAATACAATCAGACCTGGCGCGGGGAGGGGGATCAGGTCTCGCCCACCAGCCTGAGCATCGTTTCGGGCGGCGCCAGCGTGCTGGACCGGCTGGGCCTTCCGCAGGGCGAGATCATGCAGGAAGATTCCAAGCTTTTGACCGTGGCCACATCCGCGCGCGTCGGTGATCAGTTCAGCATTTCTCCGGCCGGCGGGGGACGGGCCGTCACCGTGACCATCGAGGCCAAGGATACGCTGGACACCCTGGCCAAGAAGATCATGACGGCCTCCAACCGTCAGCTGAAGGCCACCGTCATCACCGATTCGCGTGTCTCGCCGCCCGTGCAGCGGCTCCAGATCGTCGCCGCCGACAACAAGCAGGGCGCCGTCATCTCGGCCGGCGCCGTGGGCAAGGACGCGTTGGCGGCCTTGGGCCTTTCGCCCGGCTTCGTCGGCAAGACCGGCGACAAGTCGGCCAAGACCTATGGTTTGAACCTGCCCAACACGCTGAACTTGAACGATTCGACCAGCATCAAGGCCGCGATCGACGCCCTGGCCCAGGCCATGACGGCGGTGCGGTCGGCCTATCGGTCGCTGGGGCCGCAACAGGCGCCGACCACCAACACCCAGTCGAGCGGGGGCTCCTCGACCGCCTATCAGAAGACCCAGGCCGCCAACTTCCAGGCCGCGTTGAACCGCCTGTTGGCCTGACTCCGCGCAGGGGCGTCCAAGGCGGTTGACGCCCGGCTCCCGCTTGGCCTTATTGGCCTTCCCTTCAGCGAAAGCCCGTTTATGGCCCTTCCGAAAGACAACCGCGTCATCCTGGCGGTCGGCGCAGGCGTGGTCATCGTCGCCGCCGTCGTGCTGGCCCTGATCTTCACCGGAGGCGGCGACAAGACGCCGGAGCCCTCCCCCGCGTCAAAGGGCGGGCTGGTGGTCAATCTGGCCGAAGCGCCGACGCTGGAGCCGACGCGTGAACTGCGCTGCTTCGTCGACGGCCAGTTCGTGGGCATGGCGACCCTGGCGGACTGCGCGCGTCGCAACGGTCTGGCGACCGACGCCCTGGACGTGGGTCTGGACTCCACCGGCGCCCTGGCCGCCGCGCCCACCGCCGCCTTCGCCCCGCCGCCCCAGCTGCCCGCCGTGCAGATGACCGAGACCCCGCCGCCCGCCAGCGTGGAACAGACTCCCGCGCCGCGTCCGACGCCGACCGCCTCGGGCAGTCCTTGTCTGCGCCACACCGGCTCTGACTGGCGCACCCTGTCGACCGGCATGAGCCTGAACGCCTGTGTTCAGGCGCTGTACGCCGGAACCTGCGTCGGGCCGGGCGATGCCCAGTACGGCCGTTGGGGCGACACCACGCTGCGTCTGGTGCCGCGCCGGGTGGAACAGTCGAACGACAACGCGCGTTTCCGGACCCTGGCCGAGCAGGATCGCAACTGCCAATTTCCGGGGATGAACTGATGCGTTTCGCCCTTATCGCCATCGTCGCAGGCGCGGCCGCTCTGGGCGCCTGCTCAAACAAGCCTGAGTATGAGTTCGCCCCAGGCGCCTGCTATTTCGTGGCGACGCCGGACAATGCGCCGCCGCGCCTGCAGAAGATCGCCGACGACCAGCCTCAACTGGAACAGTGCGCCGCGCGTCTGGAAGAGATGCGTCTTCGCTTCCTGCGGATGGGCGGATCGAACCAGGAGATCGCGGGCGCCTATCAGGGGCGCTTCATCTTCATCGACCGCGAGGGCGTCAAGATCGGCAAGAGCCTGACCGGCAGCCGCTTCTTCTCCATGGCCCGCACCGGCGATGGTCGCCTGGCCATTCCCGGCGCCATCCAGCGCGACGAAACCGGCCGACCCGTGGCCGTAGCGGCGGACAGCGCCGCGAAGTAAAGACTTGCGTGGTGTGAACAAAGGTGGAACATTTCGTTAATCCACCGGTTTGGCGGGTCTGATGTCGAATGCGGCTGGCGGTGATCCGCATCGGCTCTAAGACATCCGGCTGAATTACGGGGCGGGCGAGAGACGCGCCGCCCTTTGACAGAAGGAAGTTCCCATGGCTGGCAGCGTCAACAAGGTCATTCTGGTCGGCAACCTGGGCCGTGACCCGGAAATCCGCTCCATGCCCAATGGCGATCGGATCGCCAACCTGTCCATCGCCACCTCAGAGACCTGGCGCGACAAGTCTTCGGGCGAGCGCAAGGAAAAGACGGAGTGGCACCGGGTCGTCATCTTCAACGACAACATCGTGAAGGTGGTCGAGAACTATGTGAAGAAGGGTTCGACCGTCTATATCGAGGGCGCGCTCCAGACCCGCAAATGGACCGATCAGCAGGGCGTCGAGAAATATTCCACCGAGATCGTGGTCAGCCGCTTCAAGGGCGAGCTGACCATGCTGGGCGGCCGGTCGGAAGGCGGTTCGTCGGGTGGCGGTTACGGCGGCGGTCGCGGCGATGACGACTATTCCTCGGGCTTCTCCACCGGCGGGGCGAACAAGCCCAGCGGTCCCAAGGAAAGCTACGACCTGAACGACGACATCCCGTTCTGATATCAAGTCGGTGCGGCGGGGGGCTTACAGCTATCGTCAGGATCCCGCCGTCCCGGCCTTTCCGGACGACCGGCCCCTGGTGCTGTTCGACGGCGATTGCGCCCTATGTTCCGGCTCGGCGCGCAAGATTTTGAAGCACGACCGCGCCGGGCGGATCCGTCTGGCGCCGACCCAGTCGCCCTTGGGTCGGGCGCTGTTGATCCATTATGGCGTCGACCCCGACGATCCCTATACGATGCTGCTGATCCAGGACGGCGTGGCGCGCCAGCGCTCGGACGGCGTGCTGGGCATCGCGGCCCTTTTGCCACAGCCATATCGCCTGGCGGTTCTGGGACGGATCGCGCCGCGGTTTGTTCGCGACACCCTGTATGACTTCATCGCACGTCGTCGCCGCCGTTTTCCCGGCGCGACGTGGTGCGCCATGCCGCCGCAGGGCGTCGATCTGAACGACAGGATGCTGGGATGAGCGGACGGGTGCTGGTGCTGGGCGCCAATGGGTTCATCGGCTCCCATGTCGCCGCCGCCCTGGCCTCGGCCGGGTGGTCCGTGCGGGCTGGCGCGCGCCGTATCGCCGGGCCGTCCCGACGCGCGCCTGATTTCGACTGGGTGTGCGCCGATTTCGCCCGGCTGACCACGGCCGAGGCCTGGAAGTCGGTGCTTATGGGCGTCGATGCAGTGGTCAATTGCGTCGGCGTCCTGCAGGACGGCGGCGGCGACAGCACGCGCGCCGCCCATGTCGATGGACCGCGCGCCCTGATCGCGTCGTGTCAGGCGGGGGATGTGCGGCGACTGGTGCACATCTCTGCCGTGGGTGCGGACGACGCGGCCGGCACGCCCTATGCCCGCACCAAGGCCGAAACCGAACGGCTGGTGGCGGCCAGCGATCTGGACTGGTTGATCCTTCGACCGTCGCTGGTGGTGGACCGGGCGGCGTTCGGCGGAACGGGACTGATCCGGGCGCTGGCGGCCTTTCCGGTGTTCAGCCCGGTCGTGGGCGGCGATCAGACCTTCCGGCCCATTCCGCTGGGCGATCTGTCCGCCGCCGTCGTCGCGGCGGTGAAAACCGACGCGCCCTCGCGCCGGGCGTTCGACATGCCGGGGCCGCAGCCGGTGACCATGATCGAGACGGTGCGGCTGTATCGCGGCTGGATGGGCCTGAAGCCTGCGCCGGTGGTTCGCGTGCCGCGCGCCCTTGCCGCGCCCGCCCTGGCCGTCGGCGACCTGCTGGGCCGGCTGGGATGGTCGTCGCCGATCCGCACGACGGCCGTCAAACAGATGGATCACGACGTCGCGGGCCAGGACAGCGGTTGGGCCGAGGCGTTGGGGGTGCGCTCGCGCGGCTTCACCACCTTTCTGGCCCAGACCCCGGCGTCGGTCCAGGATGTCTGGCACGCGCGGCTGTGGTTCGTGCGGCCGGTCGCCATCGTGACGCTGGGCCTGTTCTGGCTGATCACCGGCCTGATCAGCTTCGGCCCAGGCTGGAGCCGTGCGGTCGCCATCCTGCATGAGGGCGGCTATGGCCGCCTGGCCGGTCCTATCGCCTGGTGGGGCGCCTTGCTGGACGTGGTGCTGGGGTTGATGCTGTTCGTGCGGCCCTGGACGGCGCAGGTGGCCGTCTTCATGTGCCTGGCCACGGTCGGCTATCTGATCGCAGGCACGCTCAGCCTGCCGCACTATTGGATCGACCCGCTGGGGCCCTGGCTGAAGGTTCTGCCGATGATGGCGCTGTGCCTGTTCGTCGCCGCTACGGACGCGCGCCGATGAGCCTGTATGTCCTGCTGAAGATCGTTCACATCCTGTCCGGCGCGGTTCTGTTCGGGACCGGGGCGGGGATCGCCTTCTTCATGTTGCGCGCGCACGCCACCCAGGACGCCCGGACCGTCGCCCAGGTCGGCCGGATCGTGGTCCTGGCCGATTTCGTCTTCACCGCCAGCGCCGTGGTGGTTCAGCCGATCAGCGGTCTGGGCCTGATCCATCTGCAGGGCTGGTCCTTGACCAGTCCGTGGCTGCTGGCCGCCTATGGCCTCTATGTTCTGATCGGGATCTGCTGGCTGCCGGTGGTTTGGATTCAGTATCGGATGATGAAGCTGGCCGAACAGGCGGCGGGGCAGGGGGCGGCGCTGCCGCCCGCCTATCACCGGCTGTTCCGCTGGTGGTTCGCCCTGGGCTGGCCCGCGTTTGCAGGCGTTCTGGCCATCTATTGGCTGATGGTGGCCAAGCCGGGTTTCTGAACACGAAACTTCGGGTCATCCAATGTGAACCGACGTCCGCGCGCGAGAATGACATAGCTGAATCATGACAGACGCCGTCCCGCCCGCGCCCGCCAGACCTCATGCCCTGACCGGGCTGGAGATCGCCGCCATTCTGGCGATCATCGTCGTGTGGGGGGTGAACAATGCGGGCGCCAAGCTGGCGACGGAACACCTCAGCCCGCTGCTGGTCGGGGCGATCCGTTTCGGCATCGCAAGCGCCTGCCTGTTCGCCTTCGTGCGGCCGCCGTTCCCCGACTGGAAAAGGCTGCTGATCATCGTGCTGGTGGGCGGGCCGTTGCAGTATGGGCTGGTGTATACGGCCTATTGGCTGGCGCATGACATCAGCCCCGTGACCGTGGCCAATCAGCTCTGGATTCCCTTCACCTCCCTGTTCGCCTTTCTGATTCTGGGCGAGCGGCTGAGCCGTGGGGCGATGGTCGGCATGGGGATCGCCTTCGTCGGCGTGGCCTGGATGACGATGGACGCCCATGCGCTTCAGGACTGGCGCGCCATTCTGGTGGGGATTGCGGCGGGGGCGGCGTGGGCGGTGGCGACGGTGGTGGCGCGGCGCACGACCTCCATACCGCCGTTGAAGATGCAGGGGCTGCTGGCGGCGGGCACCCTGCCGGTGCTGGCCTTTGGCTCATTGGTGTTCGAGCACGATCAGATCGAGGCGATCCGCACCGCGCCGCCGATGGTCTGGGTGTCGCTGATCTGGGCCGGGGTGGTGTCGTCGGTTCTGGCCACGACCCTGCTGTTCTGGCTGGTGCAGCGGCGAGAGGCCGGGCGGGTGACGCCCTATCTGCTGGCGACGCCGGTGGTGTCGATGGCCATCGGCTGGGGCCTGATGGGCGACGTGCTGACGCCGCAGATTCTGACCGGATCGGCCATCGCCATGGGCGGGGTGGTGTTGGTGGCCCTGGCGGAACGGGGCTTGCGCGCGGGCGCCGCGAAGGCTTGATCTGGTCGGAAACGATTCAGGAGCCGTCCGTGAACCATAGTCCCCTAGACGCCGAGCATGTTTCCCGCCGCTGGCTGGGCAAGTCGGCGCGCGAACTGCACGCCCAGGAGGCCAGCGTGGTGGCCAGCGCCGCCGACCGCCGCCCGATCTCCGAGGACATCAACGAGACCTTCGCCGACCACCAGACCTTTGGCGAGCGGCTGGCGGACCGGGTGGCGGCCTTTGGCGGCTCCTGGCCCTTCATCATCGCCTTCGGCGTCTTTCTGGCGCTGTGGACGGTCATCAACCTGTTGCTGCGGAAAGAGGCGTTCGACCCCTATCCGTTCATCTTCCTGAACCTGGTGCTGTCCATGCTGGCGGCGGTGCAGGCGCCGGTGATCATGATGAGCCAGAACCGCCAGGCGGCCAAGGATCGGCTGGACGCGGGCAACGACTATCAGGTCAATCTGAAGGCCGAGATCGAGATCATGGCCCTGTTGGACAAGGTCGAGCACCTGACCGCCCGCCAGGAGGAGCAGACCGAACTGATCCACCGCCTCCTGGCCGAACGCGGCCGCTGACCGATCAGCTGGCGTTGAGCGCCGCGCAGGCGACCCGGTCGCCGGCGCCGCCGATGGGCTGGGTCGTGTGGTCGTCGGGGTTGGCGTGAATGATGATGGCCGAGCCGTCGGCGTCCCACAGCCACTGGCCGGGGCCTTCCGAGGAAATGCGGGCGCGGGTGGTGAACAGTTCGGCGTTCACCTTGCCATCTGCGCCGGCGTAGATGTTCGGCAGGTCGCCATCGTCAGGACCGGCGGGGTTCAGCAGGCCGTGCGGCTGTTTCGGTTCGCCGTGGTTGATGTGGGCGCCGGACGAGGTGAAGGGCGCGGCGCATTCGCCCGTGGCATGGATGTGGATGCCGTGCCAGCCCGGCGTGAGACCAGACGCCTCGATCTTGATCAACAGGCCCGTTGGCCCCTGACGCAGATCGACGCGACCGATATTTGCGCCCGAGGCGTTGATCAGGACCGCCTGTCCGGTCGCGCCAACGGGCGCGCGTTCGACAGCAGTCGTCGGTGCGTTGCCAGTGGCCGCACAGGCCGTGGTGAGGGCCAGCGGCGAGGCGATCAGAAGGGCGGCGGCGAGTGTATGGGCGCGCATATGAAAAGTCCTTTCAGAGACGGGCTTTCACGGCGGCGTCGCTTTGCCACCGGGCCCCTTGAATGCTAGAAATCGTCACAACGGATCACGTTCCGATTCCGGCCGCATAAAGCCACGCTTCATTGACCGACGACAGCTACGAAAACGCCGCAACCCCGATTAACGGCCGGGGCGGCGGCTCCGACATTTCCACGATCACGATCGAGGACGAACTGAAGCGTTCGTACCTCGATTACGCCATGAGCGTGATCGTCTCGCGCGCGCTTCCCGACGCCCGTGACGGCCTGAAGCCGGTTCACCGTCGCATCCTGTATTCGATGCACGACCTGAACATGACGCCGGAGCGCAGCTATTCGAAATGCGCCCGCGTGGTCGGCGACGTGCTGGGCCGGTTCCACCCCCACGGCGACGCCTCGGTCTATATGGCCCTGGTGCGGATGGCGCAGCCCTTCTCGATGGGGCTGATGCTGGTCGACGGCCAAGGCAACTTCGGCTCGGTCGACGGCGATATGCCCGCCTCGATGCGTTACACCGAGGCCCGGATGGCGCCCGCCGCCGTGGCCCTGATGACGGACATCGACAAGGACACCGTCGATTTCCAGCCGAACTATGATGAGAAGGAGCTGGAGCCGGTCGTTCTGCCGAGCCGGATTCCGAACCTGCTGGTCAATGGCGCGGGCGGCATCGCCGTCGGCATGGCGACCAACATCCCGCCGCACAATCTAGGCGAGGTCGTGGACGCGGCCCTGGCCCTGCTGGATGATCCGAACGTTTCGGACGACGCCCTCTTGGACATCGTGCCGGGCCCCGACTTCCCCACCGGCGGCGAGATCATGGGCCGCACGGCGCCGCGCAATGCTCTGCGTGACGGTCGCGGTTCGGTGATCGTGCGCGGCCGCGCCTCGGTCGAGGAAATCCGCAAGGATCGCGAGGCCATCGTCGTCACCGAACTGCCCTATCAGGTCAACAAACAGACCCTGATCGAGCGGATCGCCGAAATGGTGCGCGAAAAACGTCTGGAAGGCATTTCCGACGTCCGCGACGAATCCGACCGCCAGGGGATGCGGATCGTCATCGAGCTGAAGCGTGACGCCTCGGGCGATGTGATCCTGAACCAGCTGTGGCGCTATACCGCCATGCAGTCGTCGTTCGGCGTCAACATGCTGGCGCTGAACCACGGCCGGCCCGAGCAGATGGGCCTGCGTCACCTGTTGCAGATCTTCCTCGACTTCCGTGAGGAAGTGGTCGTTCGTCGCGTCAAGTTCGAGCTGAACAAGGCCCGCGATCGCGGCCACGTTCTGGTCGGTCTGGCCGTCGCCGTCGCCAATATCGACGAGGTGATCCACATCATCCGCTCGTCGGCCGATCCCAGCGAGGCGCGCGAGCGTCTGCAGGCCAAGGCCTGGCCGGTCGGGGACATGATGGCCCTGGTCGAGCTGATCGCCGATCCGCGCTCGGTCATCGTCGAGGGCGACAAGATTCGCCTGACCGACGAACAGGCCCGCGCCATCCTGGCCTTGACCCTGTCTCGCCTGACCGGCCTGGGCCGCGATGACATTTTCGGCGAGGCGCGCAGCCTGGCCGATACGATTCAGGGCCATCTGACCATCCTGTCGGACCGCAAGAACGTCCTGGCCATCATCCGCGACGACCTGATCGAGGTGAAGGACAGATTCGCCGTGCCGCGTCGCACCCTGATCGGGGAAGGCGACGGCGAGATGGAGGACGAAGACCTGATCCCGCGCGAGGACATGGTCGTCACCGTCACCCACACCGGCTATGTCAAACGCGTGGCCCTGAACGCCTATCGAACCCAGCATCGCGGCGGCAAGGGCCGCAGCGGCATGTCGATGAAGGACGAGGACGCGATCACCAGCGTCTTCAGCGCCTCGACCCACACGCCGGTCCTGTTCTTCGCCACCAACGGCAAGGCCTATAAGCTGAAGACCTGGCGCCTGCCGCTGGGCAATCCGCAGTCGCGCGGCAAGGCCTTCGTCAATCTGCTGCCCATCGAGCCGGGCGACAGCATCATGAACGTGCTGCCCCTGCCTGAGGACGAAGCGACCTGGGGCGACTACGACATCATGTTCGCCACCAGTTCGGGCGACGTGCGCCGCAACAAGCTGTCGGACTTCGCCACCGTCAACCGCGCGGGCAAGATCGCCATGAAGCTGGAAGGCGACGACCGGATGGTCGGCGTCGGCCTGTGCACCGCCGACGACGACGTGCTGTTGACCACGGCGCTGGGCCGGGCGATCCGCTTCAAGGTCGACGACGTGCGGGTGTTCAAGGGGCGGGATTCCACAGGCGTCCGGGGCGTGCGCCTGCAGGATGTCGACGAGGTCATCTCCATGGCCATTCTGGGCCGCGTGGACGCGACGCCGGAAGAACGTTCGGCCTACGTCAAACACGCCAACGCCATGCGCAAGGCCCTGGCGGGCGCCGAGGGCGAGGACGACGCCGCCCCGGTCGAGACCGATGAAGAAGCGACGGGCGATGCGGTCCTGTCGGTCGAACGCATCGCCGAACTGGGCGCCGCCGAACAGTTCATCCTGACGGTCACCGAAACCGGCTTCGGCAAGCGGTCCTCGGCCTATGAGTATCGCCGCACGGGTCGCGGCGGTCAGGGTCTGACGGCGCACGGTCTGGGCGGACGCGCGGGCACGCGACTGGCGGCAGCCTTCCCCGTCGAGGAAACCGACGACCTGCTGCTGGTCACCTCGGGCGGTCAGATGATCCGCACCCGCATCGATCAGGTCCGCATCGTCGGCCGCTCCAGCCAGGGCGTCACCATCTTCCGCACCGGCAAGGACGAAAAGGTCGTCTCGGTTGAACGCCTGCCGGAAAGCGGCGGCGACGATGCGGAAGTCGCAGGCGAAGAGGGCGAGGGCTGATCCTCCGCCGCGCAGTGGGGATCCGTTGAACGCGACCATCCTGATCGACGGACAGCCCGCCACGGCCGATGACCTCGCTCATCAGGCTTTGGTCAACTACGGCGCCTACACTTCCTTCCGCGTGGAGAACGGCGCCGTGCGCGGGCTGGATCTGCATCTGGCTCGGCTTGAACAGGCGGCGGTCGAACTGTTCGGAGAAAGCCCCGGCGAGGTCGAACTGCGCCGTCTGATGACGCTGGCGGTGGGGGGGCGCGACGCCTGCTGGCTGCGGGTCAGTCTGTTCTCGCCCGAGATCGGCCATCGTAATCCGTCCTTCGTGGGGCGGCCCAGGGTGATGACCGTGATTTCGCCCCCGCCGCCGCCTCTAGCGACCCGCATGAGGGTGACGGTCGTGCCCCATGTTCGTGAGGCCGCGCATCTGAAACACGTGGCCACCTTTGGCCAGACGCGCGCCCGTCGAGCCGCCCGTGCAGCGGGATTCGACGACGTCCTGTTTGTCGACGGTCAGGGCTGCGTCTCCGAAGGCGCGACCTGGAATCTCGGCTTCATTCAGGGCGAACAGATCGTATGGCCCCAGGCGCCGATACTGGCGGGCGTGACCCAGGCTCTGATCCAGCGCGGCCTGACCGGCGCAGATTTGACGTCCGAAACGCGCCCGGTCTCCCTGTCGAATATCGCCGCCTTCGACGGCGCCTTCCTGTGCAACAGCGCCACGCCGGTCTGCCCCATCACGGCCATCGACGACGTGGCCTTCGCCAACGATCCGGCCTTGCTGGCCAGGATCAAGGCCGCCTGGTCCACCCAGCCGCCGCAAGCTATCGCGTCCCGCGACGATGACGAAGGCGTCAGCCGTCTAGGCCGCTGATTTCGCACCTGCTAAACGACGCCGAACAGCAGGCGACAGGCTGGGGAGACACGCCATGCGCATCGGACTTTATCCGGGCACCTTCGACCCGGTGACGAACGGGCATACAGACATCATCAAACGGGCGCTGAAGCTGGTGGACCGGGTGGTCATCGGCGTGGCGCGCAATGACGAGAAGGGACCGCTGTTCACCACGGACGAGCGGGTCGGGATGCTGCAGGACGAGGTCGCGGGCCTGGGTGGCGACATTGTGGTCCAGCCCTTTTCGAACCTGCTGATGCATTTCGCGGAAGAACTGAACGCCAATGTCATCATCCGGGGTTTGCGCGCGGTCGCCGACTTCGAATACGAGTTCCAGATGACGGCCATGAACCAGCGCCTCAATCAGGACATCGAGACGGTATTCCTGATGGCCGATCCGCGGCATCAGGCCATCGCCTCGCGGCTGGTCAAGGAAATCGCCCGTCTGGACGGCGCGATCGACAGTTTCGTCAGCCCCGCCATCGCCGCGCGCGTGCGGGACAAGGTCAAGAACGGGATTTGAGAACGACTATGCGTAAGGCGATCATCGCGGCCGGCCTCGCCGCCCTTCTGGCCTCCAGCGCGGTCCAGGCCCAGACGGCGGCGCCCGCCGCCGCTCCGGTCGCGGCCTCCGCCGCCGACTGGCGCACAATTGCCCCCGAAAACCTTCTGGTCATCGACACCGCCAAGGGCCGCATCCTGGTGGAGTTGATCCCGGTGGCGGCGCCCAATCATGCCGAACGCATCCGCACCCTGGCCAATCAGGGCTTCTACGACGGTCTGAAGTTCCACCGCGTCATTCCCGGCTTCATGGCCCAGACCGGCGATCCCAAGGGCACCGGCGAGGGCGGCAGCGACCTGCCCGACCTGAAGGCCGAATTCCATTTCCGTCGCGGCCGCGACGCGGGCTTCGTCGCCGTGCCGAACGCGGGCGCAGGTCTGCGCGGCCTGGTCGGCGACCTGCCGGTCCAGACCCAGCCGGACGCCCAGATGATGGTCACGGCCGACTTCAAGGTGGACGCCCACGGCCTGTTCTGCCCCGGCGTGCTGGGCATGGCCCGTTCAGGGTCGCCCGACAGCGCCAACAGCCAGTTCTTCCTGATGATGGGCGCCCGCGATCAGCTGGACGGCGTCTATACCGCCTTCGGCCGTGTCGTGTCCGGCATGGACGTGTTGGACAAGATCAAGAAGGGCTCGGACGCCGAGGACGGCAAGGTGACCGATCCCGACGTGATGACCCACGTCCGCATGGCCTCTGGCCTGCCGGAGGGACAGCGCCCGACCGTGCGCGTGCTGAACGCCTCAAGCGCGGCCTTCGCCGACCGGATCGCCGCGGCCCGCACCGCGCGCGGCGCGAGCTTCAGCATCTGCGACGTCCAGCCGGTGGCCGAGGTCGTCGGCGGCTGAGGCCGGATCGAACATCAGGAAGGGCAGGGGATATGGTTCGAAACGCGTGGGCGGCGGCGATCCTGACCGCCATCCTGTCCGGCCCGGCCCTGGCGCAGGAGGCGTCGCCGCCTCCGCCCCCGCCGGCCCCGGCCGACTGGCGCGTCATCTCGTCCAGCGATCTCCTGGTCATCGACACGACCAAGGGGCGCATCCTGGTGGAACTGGCGCCCGAGCTTGCGCCCGCCCACGTCGAGCGGATCAAGGTTCTGACCGCGCGCGGCTTCTATGACAATCTGGCCTGGCACCGGGTGATCGACTGGTTCATGGCCCAGACCGGCGATCCGCTCGGCACCGGCGATGGCCAGAGCTGGTATCCCGATCTGAAGGGCGAGTTCACCTTCCGGCGTGGGCCGGACATGGCCTTCACCCCCGTCGCGGCCCCGACCGGCGCCCTGGTCGGCTTCGTCCGCTCCGTGCCGGTCCAGACCCAGCCTGACGCCCTGATGGCCGGCACCAGCGACAACAAGGTGCATGGCTGGGCGCTGTATTGCCCCGGCGTCGCCGGCATGGCGCGCGACGAGGGCAATGACACCGCCAACAGCCAGTTCTTCCTGATGCGTCAGGCCTATCCGGCGCTGGACAAACGCTACACCGTCTGGGGCCGTGTGGTGTCGGGACTGGACGTGGTGCGCGCCCTGAAGGCCAGCCCAAACCCGGACGGCATCGTGACCGAGCCAGACCGCATGACCCGCGTGCGTTTGGCCGCCGACCTGCCCCAGGCTGAACGCCCGACGGTTCAGGTGATGAACGCCACCTCCGCCGCCTTCCGCGCCTTGGCCGACCAGGCGCGCCAGTCCAAGGGCGCCGACTTCTCGGTCTGCGACATCGACGTGCCGGTGCAGGTGACGCCGGCGGCGTAAGGTCTCAGCTTGTGGAACCTCGCCCACGGCCGCGCCGACGACGCCGACGACGCGGCGGCTTCTGGTCCTCTCGCATCCTCTGCAGCAGCAGACCTTCGCGCAAACCCCGGTCGGCGACGCGGACCCTTTCGGACGGCCAGGCGCGCTGGATGGCCTCCAGGATCGCGGCGCCGGCCAGCACCAGATCGGCGCGGTCGGGGCCGATACAGGCTTCACGCGCGCGACCTTCCGGCCCCAAGGCCTTCAGCCGATCGGCCGCCGCCTCGCATTCGCCGCGCGTCATCCAAAGTCCGTCGACCCGGTCGCGAATATAGCGCGGCAGCTTCAGGTGAATGCCCGCCAGGCTGGTGATTGCGCCCGATGTGCCGATCAGATGCGCGCGGTCTCGTCGCAGCAGGTCCAGCATTCCGTCGTCCTTAACGCCCCCCTCCGCCAGGGCCGCGCCCATGTCGGCGACCATGGCCTCGTACCACGGCTCGCCCGCGCCTTCCGGCTCAGGGTGGCGTTCGGCCAGGGTGACCACGCCCAGCGGCGCCGACATCCAGCCGGTGGTCCGCCATTCCGTGTCGTCGCGCTTCAGCCACGACAGTTCGGTCGAGCCGCCGCCCACGTCGATGATGACCACCCCTTCGGCCCGGGGGTCGATCAGATTCAGGCAGCCTTCGACCGCAAGCCGCGCCTCTTCGGCCGGATCGATGATGCGCAGGCGCAGGCCCGTCCCCTTTCGCACCCTGTCGATGAAGTCGACGCCGTTCTCGGCCGCGCGGCAGGCCTGGGTGGCCACGGCGCTCAGGCGCGCCGAATCCACGCCCTTCCTGACGATACGCTCGGCGCACAGGGCCAGGGCGTCATAGGCCCGGTCCATCGCCTGCGGGTCCAGACGCCCGGTGCGCGACAGGCCTTCGCCCAGGCGCACGATGCGGCTGAAACTGTCCACCACGCGAAATCCGTCGCGTGACGGCCGCGCGATCAGCAGCCGACAATTATTGGTCCCCAGATCGAGCGCGCCATACAGCGGCGCATCCCGACCCGACGCATCCCGCGGACGGGACGGCTGGGACCGCTCGTCGCGCCGTCGTGGCGCGCCGGGGGTCTCCGGCATGGGTCGTCATTCCGATGTGGGCGGTCCGAAGCGGCGCCCGTCCTCATCAGCCTAGCGCGCCAAGATCGTCCGCGCCAAGCCATTCTGTCAGGAAGATGAACAGCCCCGCCGGGTCCGCGTCATCCGCCATGGCGTATCCAGAGCCATGACCCAGGTTCATACAGCCCGCTTCTCCATCGGTCAGGTTGTCCGCCATCGCGACGACGCCTTTCGCGGCGTGGTGATGGATGTCGACTGGGCCTATGACGGCCTGGCCGCCGAAACCGGCTCGGTCGATCCCAGCCAGCCCTTTTACCGGGTCTTCGCCCTGGGCGACGATGGCGGCTTTGTCGCCTATGCCGCCGAGGCCGTTCTGGAACACGGCGACGCGGTCTTGCTGCCTGACGACGCCAAACGCTGGTTCACCCGCGATGCAATGGGCCATCACGCCCCCCTGGACGTGCGGCTGCACTGACAGTGGAAGACCCCGCCGGTCCTCGTTAGGATGGGGAAAAGATGAGGAGCGTTCCATGTCCGATTTCGAGCACGTCTTCGAGCAACCGCCCGAGGGCGCGGCCGCCGACTGGACCATCCCCCAGAACTGGGCCGCCTATACCGAGGTCGAGCATCGGACCTGGGACACGCTGTACGCCCGCCAGATCAAGATCCTGCCCGGACGCGCGTGCGAGGCCTTTCTGAACGGGCTCAAGGCGCTGGACTTGAACGCTGGCGGGATTCCCGACTTCAACATCATCAATCCCAAGCTTCAGGCCCTGACCGGCTGGACCGTGGTCTGTGTGCCGGGCCTGGTGCCGGACGAGGTCTTCTTCGACCATCTGGCCAATCGCCGTTTCGTCTCGGGCCAGTTCATCCGCAAGCCGGATCAGCTGGACTACCTCCAGGAACCGGACATCTTCCATGATGTGTTCGGCCATGTGCCGATGCTGACCGATCCGGCCTTCGCCGCCTATATGGAGGCCTATGGCAAGGGCGGGCAGCGGGCGGCTTCGCTGGGCATGCTGCCCAATCTGGCGCGGCTGTATTGGTACACGGTCGAGTTCGGCCTGATGCAGGAGGCTGAAGGCCTTCGCATCTATGGCGCCGGCATCGTGTCATCGGCGACCGAGAGCGTCTTCGCCCTAGACGATCCGTCGCCCAACCGCCTGGGCTTCGACCTGCAACGGGTGATGCGGACCCTGTATCGGATCGACGACTTCCAGCAGGTCTATTTCGTCATCGACAGTCTGGAAGCGCTGAAGAACGAGACGCTGAAGGACTTCGGGCCGGTCTATGCCGCCTTGAAGGGACAGGACGATCTGGCCATCGAAACCGTCTTGCCCACCGACCACGTCTTCACGCGCGGCACCCAGGCCTATGCCGAACGCGGCGGGCGGTTTGCGGCCTGAGGCCATTCCAACCTCTTCATCCTCGCCCTTGGATGACGGACAAGTTGGCTAGGTATGCGTGATCAGGCTGTTGTGCCGGGTGTCGCGCATGCGGATGAAGGTGATCAGCGACACCCCGATCATGCCGGTCACATACCAGAAGAAGACGCTCTCCATCCCGACGCCCTTGAACCACAGGGCGACATATTCGGCCGTGCCGCCGAACACCGCATTGGCGATGGCGTAGGGCAGGGCGACGCCGAGGGCGCGGATGTGGGCGGGGAACAGTTCGGCCTTCACCACCGCATTGATCGCCGTATATCCCGACACGATCACCAGCCCGGCCAGCGCCAGTCCGAAGGCCGCCAGCGGGCTTTCGACCCGCGACAGCATCGTCATGATCGGCACGGTGAAGATCACCCCCAGCACGCCGAAGGCGACCATGACCGGCCTCCGTCCGATCCGGTCGGACAGCGCCCCGACGGCAGGTTGCAGCAACATGAAGATGAACAGGGCCGCCGCGCTGATCTCGGTCGCGGTGTTCTTGGGAAAGCCCGTGGTGTTGACCAGGAACTTCTGCAGATAGGTCGTGTAGGTATAGAAGGCCAAGGTGCCGCCCGCCGTCAGGCCCAGCACCATAAAGGCCTCCTTGGGGTGTTTGACGAACAGCTGGACGGCGCTGGACTTGGGCTGGTCCTTGACGTCCTCGGCTTTGTGCGTCTCGTCCAGCCGCCGACGCAGCCAGAAGACGACGACCGCCAGCGCGGCCCCCACGAAGAAGGGAATGCGCCAGCCCCAGTTCGCCAGCGCCGTCTCGCTGAGCGTGTTCTGCAACACGATCAGCATCAGAAGCGCGATCAACTGGCCCGAGATCAGGGTGACATACTGGAAACTGGACCAGAAGCCGCGCCGATGCGGCTCGGCCATTTCCGATAGATAGGTGGCGCTCGACCCGTATTCCCCGCCGACGCTGAGGCCCTGAAGCAGGCGGGCGAACAACAGCAGGGCGGGCGCCGCCAGCCCGATGGTCGCATAGCCGGGCGTCAGGCCGATGATCAGCGAGCCGGTGCACATCAGCGTCACCGACAGGGTCAGACCCGCCTTGCGACCCTTGCGGTCGGCGTAGACGCCCATGATCCAGGCGCCGATGGGCCGCATCAGGAAGCCCACCGCGAACACGGCGGCGGCGCTCAGAAGTTGGGCGGTCGGGTCTTCGCTCGGGAAGAAGACCGGGGCGAAATACAGGGTGAAGGCCGCATAGGCGTACCAGTCGAACCACTCCACCAGATTGCCGGCCGATCCGCCGACGATGTTCCGAAGGCGGCGGGCGGGGCTCATGGTCGCGTTCGGGGTCGCGTTCGGGGTCGCATCGGCGGTCATCGGCGCGTCAGCCTCTCTGGAAGGGATAGAAGTCGGGGCCCAGTTTCAGGATTGCCGTCAGCGCGTCCAGCGCCCCGCGCGTCTCGTCCAGCAGGGCCGGATCGGCCAGATCGGCGGGACGCAGTTCATCACGATACCAGCGGTTCGCCCAGTCCGACAGGCGCGCGTGCAGGGCGTCGGTCAGGCGCATGGCCGGATTGGTCGCCGCCAGCTCCGCGTCAGTCAGCACCACGCGCAGGCGCAGGCAGGCGGGGCCGCCGCCGTTCCGCATCGACTGGCGCACATCGACGTAGCGCACCGTGCCGATCGGACCATTGGAGGCGGCGATCCGTTCGGCGACCGCATGGCTGCGTGGATTGTCGCGGGTTTCCGTCGGACAGATCAGGGTCAGGCGGTCCTCGCCCGGAACCTGGATCAGCATGGAGTTGAACAGATAGCTGCTGATCGCGTCGGCCAGCGGCAGGTCGGCGTTGGAAACCTCTAAGAACTGCGGGTCGAACAGGCCGTCGGCGGCGCGGCGGATGGCGGCCTTTGTCGCATCCGTGTCCTCAAACGCCAGTTCGTGGAAGAACAGGGTGTCCAGCGCCCCGACGCAGACCACGTCGTTATGGAAGGTTCCGCCCGCGATGGCCGCGCGGGACTGCTGGACCAGAACCGGGCGGCCCGCCTCATGGCGGCGGACGATGGCCTCTGAGGCTTCGCGCGTCTGGCGCGCGGGGAAGGGGCCGTCCCAAGGCTCAAACGCCTCGCGGCCCCAGACCAGCAGATTGACCCCGCGACCGCCGTGCGTGGCGCACAGGCGGACATGATTGGCCGCGCCCTCGTCGGCTAAATGCGCCACGGCGGGCAGGGCGTCATGGACGGCGAACCGGCCGGGATCGAGGAACAGGGCGTCCAGCGCGCGTTTCGTCTGCTGGTGTTCCAGGCTGCGGTGCAGATTGGTGTGCAGGTTGGCGGGGGTGAAATGCACCCGACCGTCCGCGGCGTCGGCGCTGGGCGTCACCGTGGCGGCGTTGGCGGCCCACATGGGCGAGGCCGAACAGGCGGCGGCGGCGAAGGAGGGGGCGGTCCGCCACGCGCGTTCCAGCACCTGGGCGTCCGAACCGCCGAAGCCCAGCGAACGCAGGAAGGGGATGTTCGGCCGCTCATGCGGCGGCAGGACGAACTGGGGCAGGCCCAGGTCCGCCAGCAGCCTCATCTTGTCCAGGCCCTGTAGAACCGCCGCGCGCGGGTTCGACGCCTCGCCCTTGTTCAGGCTGGACGCCAGATTGCCCGGCGACAGGCCCGCATAGGAATGCGTCGGACCGATCAGGCCATCGGCGTTGGCTTCGACGGCGGTCATCAGGATTCTCCCTCCCCGGCCCGGGGAGGGTGGCTGAGCCGAAGGCGAAGACGGGTGGGGGCGACAAGGCGACGTCCCACAGACCTGTCATGCACCAGACCAGCGCGACCCTGCCGGGCCGCCCCCACCCCGTCGCTGCGCGACGACCCTCCCCGAAACGGGGAGGGAGAGGCACGGTGCGAGATCACGCCCGCAACCCCTTGATCTCGCCTTCGATGTTGGCGACCGCGTCCGCCTCGAAACTGGCGACCGGATAGGCGCAGTAGTCGGCGGCGTAATAGGCGCTGGGCCGGTGGTTGCCGCTGGCGCCCAGGCCGCCGAACGGCATGTCGCCCGCCGCCCCTGTGGTCGGGCGGTTGAAGTTGACCACGCCCGCGCGGATGCGGCGGATGAAGTGGTCCCAGGTCTTCGGATCATCGCTGACCAGACCGGCGGACAGGCCGTATCGCGTGGCGTTGGCGGCGGCGATGGCGGCCTCGAACGTCGGGACGCGGATCACCTGAAGGAAGGGCGCGAACATCTCCTCGTCCAGCACGTCCAGGCCGGTGACGTCGATGATGGCCGGGCGGACGAAGGCGCCGGGCAGATTGTCCACGGGTCCCGACGCCCGGATGACCTTGGCGCCCAGGTCGATGCGCTGCTGCAGGGCCTGAAGCGCGGTCTGGGCGGCGTAGGCCGAGATCAACGGCCCGGCATAGGGCTCGGGATCGCTGTTCCACGGGCCGAAGATCAGGCGGTCGGACAGGGCGACGACGGCCTCCACAATCGCGTCGCCCTGCGGTCCTTCCGGCACGATCAGGCGACGGGCGCAGGAGCAGCGCTGACCCGTGGTGACGAAGGCAGACTGCACCACGATGCCCGCCACGGCCTCGGCGTCGGCGGCGTCCCAGACGACCAGCGGATTGTTGCCGCCCAGCTCCAGCGCCAGGATGACGTGCGGATTGTCGGCGAACTTCCTGCGGAAATGCGCGCCCGCCGCGCCAGATCCGGTGAACATCAGGGCGTCGATGCCGGCGTCCAGCAGGGCCGCGCCCGTTTCGCGCCCGCCTTGAACTACATTGATCACGCCGGTCGGCAGGTCGGCGGCGGCGAAGGCCTCGGCCATCATCTGACCGACCAGCGGCGTCTCTTCCGAAGGCTTGAAGACCACCGTGTCGCCCGCCAGCAGGGCCGGGACGATATGGCCGTTGGGCAGATGGCCGGGGAAGTTGAATGGGCCAAGCACCGCCGCCACGCCGTGCGGGCGGTGACGCAGGGCGGCGCGGCCGAAGGCGGTGCCATTGGTGCGCTCGCCCGTTCGCTCGTCATAGGCGCGGATCGAGATGTCGACCTTGCCGATCATGGCGGCGGCTTCGGTTTTGGTCTCCCACAGGGGCTTGCCGGTCTCGCGACTGATGGCCTCGGCGATCTGGGGCGCGCGGTCCTTCAGCACGGCCTGATAGCGTTTGACGGCGTCGATCCGGTCCTGACGCGGGCGGTTGGCCCAGTCGGGGAAGGCGGCGCGGGCGGCGTCCACGGCGGACTGGACCTGGGCCGGGCTGGCGGCCTGCCCCTCCCAGTTCACGGCCTCGGTCGTGGGGTCGATGGAGGTGAAATGGGTCATCGCAAAAATACTCCGCTCATCCCGGCGAAAGCCGGGACCCAGTTCTTTCGCATTGTCGGTGCGTCGGATGACCACCGGGTATCGATGTCACGCATCCATCGCCCAAAGCGCTGGGTCCCGGCTTTCGCCGGGATGAGCGGGATAGGGAGGATCACGATTTCACCCGCACGGCGTCCCCCGCGCGAACCTTCAGCGCGGCGGCGGTTTCGGCGGACAGGCGAACGGTCTCGCCGTGGATGTCCGCCTTGGCGCGGACGGCGCGGAAGGCGGCCACGCTGTCGGTCGAGATCAGGGCCGGCAGTTCGGCCTCGACCTGATCGGTGATCTCCAGCGTCAGCAGGCGCGCATCGCGCACCGTGCGGATGTTGTCGCGCCCGCAGGAGACGGTCGGGCCAGCGTCGAAAATATCCACCAGCCCATTGGTGCGGAAGCCTTCGCTCTCCAGCAGGGCCATGGCGGGCACGCCCTGCGGATGCACCTTGCCGATCACGGCGCGGGCGGGTTCGGGCAGCAGCTCGACATAGATCGGATGGCGCGGGGCCAGATCGAGGATGAACTGTTTGTCGGTCGATCCGGTCATCCGGTCGGCGTCGTCGAACTCCATCGGGAAGAATTTGTGCGCCACATGATCCCAGAAGGGGCAGGCGCCGTCGGGGGTGAAGACGCCGCGCAGTTCGGCCAGCACATTCTCGGCGAACAGGTCGGGCTGGGCGCCGATCAGCATATAGCGCGACTGGCTGAGCAGGCGGCCTGCGCCGCCCTTGCGCCGGTCGGCCTTCAGGAACAGCGACCCGACCTCGGTCCAGCCGGTGCATTCATTGACCAGCACCAGGGTATGATGATCCAGCTTGACCCCGATGGAGGGCGAGGAGGCGGTGTTGTTCACGACGCGGAACGAGAAGAAGGGGCGTTTCAGCCCCACCGTCGCCTTTACCGAGCCGATGCCGTCGATGTCGCCGGTGTCGCCGTCCTCCAGCATCAATGTGTACCAGGCCTCCTGCGGCGTGACCTCGCCCCGGAAGCTGGCCTGGCTCAGCTCCAGCCGGTCGGACAGGACGTCGGGATCTTCAGGCAGGCTGGTGAAGCCGGGGCCGGACAGGATGGCCAGCTCCAGAAGGTGATCCAGGTCGGCGGGACCGGCGGGACGGACGATGAGCATTCTACAGGGTTTCCATCCGCAGGGATTTCAGTTTGGCCGCGTCGATCTCGCCCGAGGCGACCTTGCACAGGATCAGGGCGCTGAGCTGGGCGCGTTCGACGAAACTGTCGGGCCAGGCGAACTCCTGATCCGAATGGATCTCTCCACCCCGGACGCCCAGGGTGTCGATGTTGGGCAGACCGGCGGCGTGCAGATTATTGCCCTCGCACACCCCGCCCGAGGGTTTCCAGGCGATGGGCTGGCCCAGCAGGGCGCCCGCTTCCTTCACCGCTTCGAACAGGGCGGTCTGGGCCGTGTCCATCGGCTTGGGCGCGCGGGTGAAGCCGCCGTGCAGGTCAAGCGTCAGCCCCTCGAACGGCGGCGTTGCGGCGATGGCGCGCACCTGGGCGTCGATCCAGTCGGCGGCGGCCTTGTCCGGCACGCGAACATTGAAGCGGACCACGGCGTTATCGGCGACCACGTTCAGGGCGCCGCCGCCCGCGATCCTGGCGACATTGACGGTGACGCCCTCGTGCTGGCCGTTCAGCCCATGCAGGGCGCCCGCGATGATGGCGGCGCCCGCCACCGCATTGCGCCCCTCGTCGAAGGCGCGACCGGCATGGGCGGCGCGGCCGGTGACGATCAGGTGATAATTGCCGCTGCCCTTTCTCGCCCCCGCCAGGGTGCCGTCGGCCAGGGCCGGTTCATAGGTCAGGCCGATATGTCCCCGCGCGCCCAGTTCGGCCAGCAGGGGCGCCGAGGCGGGCGAGCCGATCTCCTCGTCGGGGCTGAGCAGCACGGTCCAGCCCACGCCGTGGCGGTCGGGATGGGTTTCGAACGCCTCAAGCGCGGCCAGCATCACGCTGATCCCACCCTTCATGTCGGCCACGCCGGGACCGTTCAGGGCGCCGTCGGGGCGGGTGGTCACGGTCTGGAACCTGCTGTCGGCCGGAAAGACGGTGTCGTAATGGCCGGTCAGCACGATCTGGATCGGGGCGTCGGGCCGGGCGGTGATCTTCAGGGCGTCGGCGTGGGCTTCTTCTCGCACTGCGCCGTTGTCGTCGACTGTGGTCGAACCCTGCGTCGGCAGCCGCTCGACCGAGGCGGGCAGGCGGCGGGCCTCGGCCTCCAGCACATCCAGCATGGCGTTCAGCCCGGCGGCGTTGCGGCTGCCGGAGTTGATGTTCGCCCAGTCGATGGTGCGCCTGATGATGGCCTCGCGTCGCGCAGCGACGTGGTCGAGGACGGCCTGGTCGGAGGTCAGAATCCGCATCGGCCGAACCCTAGACGGACCGGCGACAAAGGTGAAGGACGGGTCTGTAAGTGAGCGCCGATCATCGCTAGTTTCCCGACCGAACAAGGGACCTCTCGCATGAAACGTTCGACCATCGCGCCGTGGGTGCGGGCCATGAACCCCCTGAAACTGCCGCGCGGCATGGCCGAGGCGCAGCGGTCGGCCCGGTCCATGGTGTTCGGCCTGGCCATCGCCCTGATCGTCGGTCTGATCCCGACCTGGTGGATGTTTACCTCGGGCTGGTTCGAGACGGCGATGAGCAGCGAATACGCCCGAATGGGTCTGTCGGCGGATCAGGTCGCCGTGCAGCGCGAGATGATGAAGGCCATCTTTCCGTTCGCCATGGTTTCCGGCGCCGTCTTCACGGTCCTGCTCTATGTCGTGCTGGGCGTGGTCCAGTGGCGGGCGATGACGCGCGCCATCCCCATCATCATGCTGGCCCTTATCGCCTATAGCCTGGTGGCCAATATGGGAATGCGTCTGCTGGGCACGATGCCGACGCCGGAGCTGCCGCTCTGGGTCACCCTGACCACCTGGCCGGCGGCGGCGGTCTCTGCGGTCATCTATGTGGCGTCGCTGCAGGGGGCCATGATGCTGCACCGTTTGCGGAGAGAACCCTGATGACCGTGGTGCTGTATCACAATCCGAAATGCTCGACCTCGCGCAACGCCCTGGCCCTGCTGCGGGAGCGGGGGATCGAGCCGGCGGTGATCGAATATCTGAAGACCGGATGGGATCGGGCGACGCTGGAACGACTGGCCGCGCGGACCGGCGGCGGCCTGTCCGGCCTGATGCGCCGCAAGGAGGCCGAGGCCAAGGCCCTGCTGGACGCCGGCGCCGATGACGAAGCGTTGCTGGCCGCCGCCCTGGCCCAGCCGATCCTGATCGAACGCCCCATCGTCGAAACCGACAAGGGCGCCGTCGTCGGCCGCCCGCTGGAGCGGGTGCTGGAGGTCCTCTGACCCCGCGCCCGACCTCGCGGCCGGCGGCGGGGGTCAGCGGTTGCGGCCGCTGCGATTGGGGCGACGATCGCCGGCCTCGCGGCTTTCGTGGCGCCAGCGGATCGACAGGCTGGTCTGGCCCTGGCCCCCGAACTGCGAGGCGATGGCGACGTTGCGGCGAGGCTGCCACTCCACCTTGACCGCTGCGCCGTTCTGCCCGCCGCCGATGACCTCCAGATAGACGTCGTCGGTGATGTAACGCCCCCCCGCTACAGTCACCGCCGAGGCGTCGCCGCCGAACGACAGCCGGTCCAGACCCGCCAGTTCGCGCAGGTTGCCGATCACGTCGAACCCGCCGCCGCCGGCCAGGGCGGCGACCCCGGCCGCCAGCTGCGCCGCCTCGAACGCCGACAGCTGCGACGCCGACCGCCCGAACAGCACCTGCGACAGGATTTCGTCCTGGGGCAGGGACGGGGTGGACGTCAGGGCGATCTTCGGCTCCGCCGCCGTGCCGGTCACATTGATGGTGGCGGTCAGGGCCGCATCTTCTCGCGTCGCCGCCAGGTTCAGGCGGATCTGTTTGGGATCGGTCGACAGGGTGATCCGGCCGGTGTCGTTGAACACGAACCGCTTACCCGCGAACTCATAGTCGCCGCGCACCACATTGGCCGATCCGGTCAGCTGCGGCTCGGCGATGGTGCCGCGCACGCGCGCGTTGACGTCCAGGATGACATTCAGGCCGCGGCCGTTGACGCGCACCTTGCCGCCCGAGGATCGCAGGCTGATGTCCATGCCGATCTGCGGCCCGCGCGTCTTCTGTTCGCTTTCGACAGGATCGCCGCCGGGGCGATTGATCTCCACCACATCCATGGAGACGATGCCGGTCGATCCGGGCAGTTCCGGTTCGATCTTGGCCTCGTCGACCACGATCTGGCCGCCCAGCTGGATATTGCCGTCGGCGCCGCGAACGATGGTGATCGGCCCGGACGCCCGCGCCTCGGCGATGTCGTTGTCGATGAGGCGGAAGCGGTTCAGCATCAGCTGGGCGTTGGAGCCGGACCCCTGGCGCAGACCCACGCGGCCCTGACCGGACACGGTCCCGCCCTTGCCGTCGTTGGCGGTGAAGGTTTCGATCTGGGCCGCGGTGTCGTCGAACCGTGTCCGCAGGGTCAGGTCGCTCAGCACCAGGCCCACCGCCTTCTCGCGATAGTTCCCCTGACTGAGATCGAACCGTCCGTTAAGGCGCGGGGCATTCAGGGTGCCGGCGAGGGTCGCCTGACCCGCCACCTGGCCCGCCAGGCTGCGTTCGCCGCCCAGGAACAGGTCCCAGATCGGCTGAATCTGGCCGTTGATGGAGACGCGCCCCGACATCTCGCGCGTCCGGGCGATGGCCAGCCGCAGCGGCGCCGCCGAAGCCTCGACCGGCAGCACCACGTCGGCGGAGGCCTGGACCGCCCCTTCGTCCACCGCCGTCGCCTTGATCGTCAACCGATCGCCCGCCAGGGTCGCATCCACCCGTCCATCCACCGCCAGACCGCGCGGCGCGTCGATGCTGCGCACGTTCTGCAGGGCGATGTTGGCCGTGCCCGACAGGTCGTTGCCGGCGCCGCGCATCGCCACCTGTCCGGTGACGCTGCCGCGCAGTTCGGGCGAGATGGAGCCCAGGTCCACGCGCGTCAGGTCCGCCTGCACCGCCACGGTGCGCGCGTCCTGTCTCAGATCGGCCAGCAGCACGCCGCCGCCGACGCCCAGGTCCAGATGCGCCGTCCGGTTCGCCCCGTTCAGGGTGACGGAGGCGGGACTGCGTGTGGTGAAGGCCACCTCGCGCACCCGGCCGCCGCCACGCAGCGTCAGGGCGTGCGTCGTGTTCTGACGCGAATAGACGCCGGTGCCGTTGAACTGGGCCGGGGTCGATCCGCCCACGTCCAGCGCCAGGGTGAAGGGCAGGTTGTTCAACGTGCCGCGCCCGTCCAGATCCAGGGTGCGGATGGTCCAGCTCTGGCCCGCCAGCCGCACGTTGCGGCCGTTGACGTCCAATATGGCGCTGTCCGAACCGCCGCCGTCGGTCAGTCGCACCCGCCCGTTCGCCTCGCCCGAGGCCAGGAAGGCGCCGGCCCGCGCGGTGAAGGTCAGGTCGGCGCTGGAGGGGATGTTGTCCGACAGGGCGATGGCGCCCTTGGCCGTCACCCCGCCCGCATCCACGTCCAGGTCGCTGAGACGGATGCGCTTGCCGCCCAGGAAGAAGTTGCCCGAGGCGCGCGCGGGTCCATAGTTCGAGCCGCTGACCACGGTGATCCGCCCGTCCGAGGCGTCGGCGCCCTTGCGGAAGCTCAGCGTCAGGTCGGCGTTGTTGAGCGTCAGGGCGCCGGCCGTGACCTGCTGGAAACCGGCGGTCAGATCGACGCGAGGTTGGGACAAGGTGCCGGTCAGGGCGCCCCGTCCGTTCATGTCGCCGCCGATCTCGACCGGCCCGGCCGCGAACGGTCCACGCGCGTTCCAGTCCAGCGCCAGCCGCAGCCGCCCCGCTGTCTCGATCAGACCCTTGGCGCCCGCGCGTCCGGCCGCGCCGGTCAGCTCGCCGCGCTCGACCTCGATCCGTCCGCCGTTCAGCCGGCCGGCCAGTTGCAGGCGCGGGGTCTTGCCCAGCAGGCGGTCCAGCTCGGCCATGCCGATGGTCAGGTTGCGTCCCCGTCCGTCGAAGTTCAGCACCCAGGGTGCGCCTGTCTTTGCCGACGAGGCTCTGATCGGCCCGCCGAAGGCGCCGCGCGCATCCGGCAGCACCCGCCTGGCGTCCGTCAGTTGCGCTTCGCCGCGGAAGCTCATTCCGCCCAACAGGTTGCGCGAACCGGAACCGTTCAACGTCAGTCCCTGGCCTTGCAGATCGATCTTCTTCAACAGGATGGCGCCGTCCTTCATGCGCGCCGCCTGCATCTGCAGGCGGGGCGATGCGCCCAGCAGGCCGCCGATGATGCCTTCGCCCGACCCGCCGTTGGCGCGAATGTCGCCGTCCAGATCCATCCGGCCGTCCTTGACCATCAGGTTCAACGGCCCGGCGATCCGAGTGGCGCGATAGCTGGCGACATTGGCGTTCAGCAGCGTCGCCTGACCGTTCAGGCTCCAGTTGCTGGCGTCGCCTTTGAACAGGCCGGAATAGGCGGCCGGACCAGCCACGTCGGACCCGACCAGTCGGCTCAGCGATGCGGCCTGGATATCCAGCTTGATCCCGTCCGGCGAACTGCGGTCGGCGTTGCGGATCAGACCGCGCGCCTCGGACTGGACATTGTCGGAAATCAGCTTCCAGGCGACGCCCTGGCTGGCCTTGTCCGGCGTCGGGACCATGGCGAAGCCGAAACGGGCGGTGCGCCCGATGCGCGTCACGAAGGGCGCCAGCAGGTCCGATCCGCTGAAGTCGACGAAGCCCGAAACGCGCGATCCCTTGTCGCCGAAATGGCCCTGGACGATCAGCGGCACGAACCGGCCCGTCTGGACGCGGGCGTTGACCACGTCGGCGTTCAGCACTGCGGTCGCCGAGAAGGGCTGGTCGGGCGAATAGCCCAGCGCCCCGGCCAGCGGCCCGCCCTGGGCCTCGTTGGCGCGCAGGTTCAGTCGCGTGTCTTCAAGCTTGCCGCCGAAGCTGGCGGACAGCCGCAGGAAGTCGCCCGGCCGGTTCAGGCTGTCGGCGTTCACCGTCGCGCTCTTCGCCCCATTGCGCGGCAGACTGGCGTCGCCCGCCAGGCTCCAGCGGCCGTATTCCTTGGAGAAGCCTTCCATCAGCTCGACGTTCGCCGAGAATTTGTCGATCCGAACCGAGATCGGCTGCGGGCTGGACGGCTCATTGGTCGGCGGCTCGACCACCGGGCGGCGCAGCACGCGGATGGTCTCGGCCTTGATGTCGTTGGCGTGGAAGCTGCGGCCCAGCAGGGCCAGATACGACCAGTCCATGCTGAGGTTGTTCGCCTCCAGCCAGACGCCCTGACTGTCGGCCAGGGTGATGCGGTCGATGCTGAAATCGCTGAGCAAATCGCCCTTCAGCCCATACACCTTCAGCCGGCCATAGCGGCTGATCTTCAGGTCCTGGATTCGCTCCAGCACCAACTGCCGACCACCGTCCGACGCGATGTAGAACCGCCCCGCCACCAGGGCCGCCGCAACCAGCACCAGAAGGCCCGCAACCACCGCCCCCGCGATCAGGGCGATGCGCTTGACCAGACCGCGCCTGCGCGCCCGTTTGGCCGGCGCGGACCCGGTGGACGGCGTTTCTTCCGCCACGACGTCTGGCTGGGTGTCGGGGCCGTTCTCGGGCGGTCTGTCGGTCAAAACGCCTGCCCGATGCTGATGTAGATCTGGAAGTTGGAATCGCCCTCACGCTTGTTCAGCGGCAGGGCGACGTCGGCGCGGATGGGTCCGAACGGCAGCATGTATCGCACGCCGACGCCCGCGCCGTAGCGCATGTTCGTCAGGTTCGGCGTCTCCTGGAAACCGATGGACCCGGCGTCCAGGAAGGCCACGGCCTGGAAGCTCTGGCCGATCGACTGACGCGCCTCCAGCGAGGTCTCGAACAGCGACACGCCCCCGCGCGGCGTGCCGTCCGGCAGTTGCGGATTGACGCCCTGATAGGAATAGCCGCGCACCGACCCGCCGCCGCCGGAATAGAACAGGCGGTCTGACGGCACGCTCAGCTCGCTGCCGCCGACGATGGAGCCGATCCGCACCCGGCCGGCCAGGATGGTCCGGTCGGCGGCCACCGGCACATAGGCGGTGCCCTGCGTCTCGGTGCGCAGGAACAGGACGTTGCTGTCGCCCGTCACCGCTGTCGGTTGAACCGCCAGATTGACCCGCCAGCCCTTGGTCGGGTTCAGCGGATCGTTGGAATGGTCGATATAGGCGCTGGTTCGGGCGGTGATGATGGCCAGGTCCCGGTCGAACGTCACGCGCTGCGGGGGCAGGGTGGTGTAGTCGTACCGGTTCTCGCTGTAACGTCCGGCGTCCAGCCCGATGCCGTAGTTGAAATAGGAGGTCTTGCCGATCCGCTGCTGGAGGTCGGCGTACAAGACCGCGGCCGTCCGCCTATAGGCGTTGGTGTCTTCGTTCACCACGGCGGCGCCCAGCTTCAGCGTCCGGCCGGGCCGACGCCAGTGCGGCAGCGACAGATCGGCGCCGATGCGGCTGTCGATATCGGCCAGCCGCGCTTCCAGCCGCAGCGTATCGGCCCGGCCGAACCGATTGTAGCGGGTCTGGATCACGTCCACGCCCGCGCCATCGGCGGTCGACCAGGTGGCGCCGGCCTCCAGCACGCGACGCGGCCGGTCCTGCAGGCTGACGATCACGGGCCTCAGGCCCTCGGCCGTCTTCTGGTCCACGGGCGACAGCGACACGCCGATGCCGTCATAGACGCCCGTGTCCAGAAGCCGTCGCTCCAGCTCGGCGACCTGATCGGGATCGTAGCGGTCGCCTTCCTTCCAGGGCGCCAGCCCGGCCACCCACTCGGGATTGGTCCGTCCCCGGCTCAGCACGCGAACGCCGTCCAGGCGCACCAGGCCGCCCGAATCGATCCGGTATTCCGGCGCGACGGTATAGGCGGCGTGGTCCACCACCACACGACGCGGATCGGCCTTGGCGTCGGCATAGCCGTCGCGCACCAGGGCCGCGACCAGCCGTCCTTCGCCCGAGATCACATCCACCGCGCGACCCGGATCGCCGGCCTTCAGGCCGATGGCGTCGCGCCCCTTCGCCTGGGCCTCGGCCTCCGGCGCCGGGTCGCTCCAGGTCACCGTGGGATCGTTCAACAGGAAGCGGCGGCCCGGCTGGACCGAGACAATGGCCACGGGATTGTCGTCGCCCTCGACCAGATCCTCGACCGTGGGCTGGTAATAGCCTTCCGAACGCAGCAGGGCGGTGGCGGAGGCGACCGCGCTCTCGGCGCGTCGACGGGCCTCGAACCGGCTTTCCGGCGCGCCGTCGACCTCGCCCACGGCGCGTTCCAGCGCGCGGCGCAGTTCGGCGTCCATGTCGCCGCGCACCTGGGCGCGAGGGTCGGCGGCGGCGGCGTGCGCGCAGCCCGAAAAGGCCGCGAGCGCTGCGACCAGCAGGGAAGGCCTGAACGTCAAACTCGATCTTTCGTCAAAGCGCGCGCGTCGAAACCCCGTCCTTTAGTAGAACAGGGTGTCGCTTTCGGGTTGGACCGACTGTTCCGACGAACGTTCCTCGGGCGGCAGTCTGTCGCTGGGAGGCGGCGTGGGCGTGGGATCGCGCACTTCCGGCGGCGGCGTCGGGGCCTGTTGCTCGACCGGCGGGGGGGCTTCCTGCTCGATCTGAACCGCCTCGCGGTCGTCGTCCGACCGCGACCGATGATCGTCGCAGCCCGACAGCGCAAGCGCAGCCAGGGCGGCGGCGGCCAATAGGGTGTTGGAAGGTTTCATTGAATTCCCCGGGTCTTCGCCCTTGCAACGCTCGTGGCGCGCTGGCGTTCCTTTAGCGCCGAAAACCTCTGGGGTCATCCGGCCTGCTCCGATCTCACGGTCGACCCCTCAGCCGACCACAGGGCGACAGCCTCCTCCAGGCGCACGGCCGAACTATGACGAGGCGTGTGCGGCTTGCCGTCGAAGCGGGGCGCGGGCCCGGGCAGGCCCTGGTCGAACACGGTCCTGGCGCGATTGTGCGGATGATCCGGCGCCTCAGCCAGGCTCAGAACCGGGGTGACGCAGGCCTCGGTTCCGTCGAAATGGTTGGCCCAGTCGTCGCGGTCGCGCCGGGCGAACAGGTCGGCGAAGTGCGCGTGCGTCGCCGGCCAGCCGGCCATGTCGTACTGCGGCGCCGCCTCGGGCGAAATCTCCAGGCCTTCCAGCAGGGCGGCGTAGAATCGGGGCTCCAGCGCCGCCACAGCCACGAACCCGCCGTCTCGGCAGGCGTAGCAGCGATAGAAGGGCGCGCCCCCGTCCAGCAGGTTCGCCCCGCGCCGGTCGCTCCACATCCCCTGTCCGCGCAACGCCTGGAACAGACCGCCCAGCAGGGCCGAACCGTCGGTCATCGCCGCATCGACCACTCGGCCCCGGCCCGTCGTCCGGGCCTCGATCAAGGCCGCCAGCACGCCGACCACCAGCATCATCGCCCCGCCGCCATAGTCGCCGATCAGATTCAGCGGCGGCGCAGGCGGCCGGTCCGCATCGCCCATGGCGTGCAGCACGCCCGACAGGCCGATGTAGTTCAGGTCGTGGCCCACGGTTTGCGCCAGCGGACCCGTCTGGCCCCAGCCCGTGACGCGCCCGAACACCAGGGCGGGGTTTCGCGTCTGCATCGCCTGCGGCCCGAACCCCAGCCGCTCGATCACCCCGGGCCGATAGCCCTCGATCACCGCATCCGCGCCGTCGATCAGCTCCAGGATGCGCGCCTGATCGGCCGGATCCTTCAGGTTCACAGGCACGGCCGCGCGACCCCGATGCAGCACGGAACCGCCCACCTGATCGAACACGGCGGGCGCAGCCGATTCGCTGCGCGTCAGCCTGAAGACCGCGGCGCCAATGTCGGCCAGCATCATGCCGGCGAAGGTCACCGGCCCCAGGCCGTCGAATTCGATGATGCGGAGCCCATGAAGCGGTTGCATTCGACATGAGTAGCAGACCCGGTCTTGACCGGAAGGCCGGATTGCAACAGAAGGCGCCCTTCGACGGTTCGGGCCAACCCCGACGTCGCACGGTGCGTCCTTAGCTCAGTTGGTTAGAGCATCTGACTTTTAATCAGAGGGTCCTCGGTTCGAGCCCGAGAGGACGTACCATTTAAAGCCCGCTTCGGCGGGCTTTTTGCTGTCTGCGACGGATTCACCGCTCCGCTTGCATCGTTTGTCCGTGCACGGCGTTCAGCCTGCGAGATCAAGGGGCTGGCGGCGCGTGACATTACAGCAGGGACTGGCGTTCGGGCTGATCGCCCTGACGATCGGGGCTTTCGTCTGGGGGCGATTCCGGTTCGATCTGGTGGCGGTTGTCGCCCTGGTCGCCGGTCTGGCGGTGGGGGTCATTCCGGCCGAGGCGGCCTTTGACGGGTTCAAGAACGACGTCACCGTCATCATCGCCTGCGCCCTGATCGTGTCGGCGGCCTTCGCCCGGTCGGGCATTGTGGAACTGGCCATGCGGCGGGTGCTGCCGTTGCTGAAGACCGAGCGCAGCCAGGTGCCGGTGCTGACCACCGCCGTCACCGTCCTGTCGATGGCGACCAAGAACGTGGGCGCCCTGGCGATCATGATGCCGGTCGCGCTTCAGGTCGCGCGACGGACCGGATCGGCGCCGTCGCGCCTGCTGATGCCGATGGCGTTCGGGGCCATGGCCGGCGGCATGGTCACTCTGGTCGGGACCGCGCCCAACATCATCGTCTCGGAGGTGCGCCAGCAGATCGTGGGCGAGCCCTTCGCCATGTACGATTTCGCCCCCGTCGGCCTGGCTATCACGGCGATGGCCCTGGCGTTTCTGGCCGTCGGCTATCGCATCCTGCCCAAGGATCGGCGCGGCGCGACACAGATGAACGCGGCCCTGGCCGCCAACGCCTACGCCACCGAAGTCATCGCGCCAGAGGATTGGGTCCAGGAAACCATGACCGTTTCAGCCCTCGCGGCGTGCGGCGAGGGGGATGTGCGGATCATGGCGCTGCTACGGGCGGGAAAGCGCCGACCCAGTCCGCGCGGCAATCTGGTGGTGCGTCCAGGCGACGTCCTGCTGGTCGAGGGCGAGCAGCAGGCGCTGCAGGAGTTCATCGCACGCTCCAAGCTGAAGCTGATCCGCGAGGACCGCCCCATCGCCATGGAGAACGCCGCCGAAGAGATCGCGGTGGTCGAGGCGGTCATCGGCCGCAATTCGCCGCTGCAAGGCCAGTCGGTCAAACAGTCCGATCTGTACGGCAGGCACGGGATCAATCTGCTGGGCGTGTCGCGCAGCGGCTACGAACTGACCCAGCATCTGCGGACCGCGAAACTGGCGCCCGGCGACATCGTGTTGTTGCAGGGCGCCGAGCAGAGCCTGCCTACCGCTCTGCAGGCGTTGGACCTGTTGCCCCTGGCCGAGCGAGAGGTCCGACTGGGCAGCACCAAGAAGCGGTTCCTGCCCGCCGCCGTGCTGGCCGTCGCCATGATCCTGGTCGGATTCGGTCTCGTGCCGGTGGCGGTGGCCTTCTTCGGGGCGGCGGTGGTGATCGTGGCGTTGGGCGGACTGAAAATGCGCGAGGCCTATGCCGCGCTGGACGGTCCCTTGCTGGTGTTGATCGCCGCCCTGATCCCGGTATCGGATGCGATCCAGCAGACGGGCGGGTCGGACCTGATCGCCGGTCTGCTCCGCCACGTGTTCAACGGCCTGCCGGGTCTGGTCGCGGTGGCGGGGGTTCTGCTGGCCTCGATGGCGGTGACGCCGTTCCTGAACAACGCCGCCACGGTTCTGATCGTCGCGCCGATCGGCGCTACTCTGGCCAGGCAGTTGGGCTTCAACGCCGACCCATTCCTGATGGCGGTGGCGGTGGGCGCAGCCTGCGACTTCCTGACGCCCATCGGGCATCAGTGCAACACACTGGTCATGGGGCCCGGCGGCTATCGGTTCGCCGACTATCCCCGGCTGGGCGCCCCTTTGAGCGTCCTGGTCCTTCTGGTCGCGCCGCCGCTGATCCTGCTGTTCTGGCCGCTGTGACGACGGCTCCGTGACCCGGCGACCTTTGGCGGCGACAGCCGAACGTGATCTAAGGCCCCGTATGAGAACAGTTGTTTGTGCGATAGTGGCGGTCGGCGGTTTGGCGTCCGTCGGTCTGGCGGGCTGCAACGCCGGGCGTTCGGCCATGGGCGGGGCAGAGCAGGTGGGGGCGGGGTTCGCCGCGGCGGCCACGGCGCCGCTTGAGGATTTCAACCTGCGCCGCCAGATGATTCCGACGGTCCTGCTTCAGGCCGAGGCCAATCCCTACGATCTGCGCAACCTGAACCAATGTTCCACCATCGGCGCCGAGGTCGCACGCCTGGACGAGGCCCTGGGACCGGACACCGACGAGCCGCCGCGTCAGGACGGCGCCTATCTCAGCGAGCGCGCGGCGGATGCGGCGGCCAAGGCGACGCTTGAGGCCATTCGCGGCACGACCACCGACTTCATTCCGGGGCGCAGCTGGATTCGCCGCCTCAGCGGGGCTGATCAGCATTCCAAGCACGTCCAGTCCGCCATCCAGTCGGGCCGGATGCGGCGCGCCTTTCTGAAAGGCATGGGGATGCAGCGAAACTGCGCCCCGCCGGCCGCTCCCAGCTGGTTCAGGCCGCACCGTTAGGTTTCGTTTCTTTCCGTCGTCCTCGGGCTTGACCCGAGGATCAGATGGGCCGCCGCAAGTGCGGCGACTGTGACGCACAGCCCGACCGACGCTCGATCCTGGGGGCAAGCCCGAGGATGACGGTTTAGAAACAGATGTTCACCCGTTCGACGTATGCCGCGCGTGGAAGTCGCGGCGGAACGCCTCGAACCGACCTTCCGAAATCACCGCCCGCATCGCCGCCGTCAGGGCCTGATAGAAGGCGATATTGTGCCAGCTCAGCAGCACCTTGCCGAGGATTTCGTCGGCGCGGATCAGGTGGTGCAGATAAGCCTTGGAATACGACGACGACGGCCCGGCGATGGTCGGATCCAGCGGGTCCTGATCCTCGGCGAAGCGGGCGTTCTTCAGGTTCAGCGGACCGTCCCAGGTCCAGGCCTGGCCGTGACGGCCGGCGCGGGTCGGCAGGACGCAGTCGAACATGTCCACGCCGCGCCACACCGCCTCGACCAGATCGACCGGCTTGCCCACGCCCATCAGATAGCGCGGGCGGTCGGCGGGCAGGAACTCGGGCGCATAGTCCAGCACCTCGCACATGGCCTGATGGCCTTCGCCCACGGCCAGGCCGCCGATGGCGTAGCCGTCGAAGCCGATCTCCTGAAGCTGCTCGGACGACTGGCGGCGCAGGTCTTCGAAGGTCGAACCCTGCTGGATGCCGAACAGGGCCTGATGCTCGCGCTCGCCAAAGCGCGCCTTGGACCGCGCGCCCCAGCGGATTGACAGCTCCATCGCCTTCTTCGCCGCATCCTTTTCCGCCGGGAAGGCGACGCACTGATCCAACTGCATCGAGATGTCGGCGCCGATGCGGTCGGCCTGAATCTCGATGGAGCGTTCCGGCGTCAGGACGTGTTTGGAGCCGTCGATATGGCTGGAGAAGGTGACGGCCTCTTCTTTCACCTTCGAGATTCCGGCCAGGGACATGACCTGAAACCCGCCGCTGTCGGTCAGGATCGGCTTGTCCCAGCCCATGAACCTGTGAAGCCCGCCCAGACGCTCCATCCGCTCGGGGCCGGGGCGCAGCATCAGGTGATAGGTGTTGCCCAGCAGGATGTCGGCGCCCGTCGCCTTGACCTGATCCACCGTCATGGCCTTGACCGTGGCGGCGGTGCCGACCGGCATGAAGGCGGGGGTGCGGATGTCGCCGCGTGCGGTCTTCAGCACCCCGGTGCGGGCGCGGCCCTCGGTGGCGGAAATGGCGAAGGGGAAGGGCATTCAGTCGATCAGTCGTTCAAGCTGTTCGACGCGCGCCAGGTCCTTTGGACGGCCGAACAGGCGATAAAGGGCGATGTGGTCCCGCACGTCGGGCACGAACATCGGCGTGTCCTCCACGAAGACCTGACGGCGAGAGGCGAAGGCGACCGGCGCCCAGTCTGCGCCGTCGCGCACCTCTAGCCCGGCCATCACTTCGATCAGGATCGGCTGGTCCGGCGCGCGGCCGAAGACGGCGGAGCGGAACAGGCCCTCGCCCGGATCGGCCACCACATGGCCGTCCAGCGCCGCCAGCAGGGCGCGGGCGTCGCGCGGCGCGCACATCACGTCGATGTCGGGCACATGGATTTCATCCAGGCCGTAAAGCGCCATGGCCGCCCCGCCGAAAATCCACCATGGCGCCTGCAACGCGCGCGCAGCCTCACCGACGGCGATCAGGCCATCCTTGAGGTCGTCGGGCAAATGGTCGGCGGGCACGGCAGGCGGTCTTTCTGTTGAGGGAAGGGCGGCATTTAGGGCGTCTGGCGACGAATGACCACCCGGCTCACCACGCCAGGGCCGCTTCGCCGCGCAGGATCGCCTCGGCCTGCGGACTGTGTTTGCCCCCCTCGCGGTCGTGCAGCACCAGGGGCGGCAGCAGGCGCAGGGGCGCCCGCCCGGTCTTGATCGCCTGGACCAGCACCCGCTTAGCGGGTTCGTCCGCAAACGGATGAATGGGTCTGATGGCGAACGACCCCGCCTTGTCGCCCAGCAGGGCCAGCAGGTCCGCCAGCCGATCCGCCCGGTGAATCACCACGATCCGCCCGCCCTCGCGCACCGCCTTCAGCAGAAAGCCGGTCCAGGTCTCCAAACCGTCGTCAGCCATCCACGCCCCGCGTTTGCCCTCGGCCGGGGCGCGCAGGGCGCCCGCGTCGTCGAAGAAGGGCGGATTAGACACGGCCCAGTCGCCCGGCGCCGCATCCAGCGCCCGAAATCCCGCCGCCACGTCGCCCCGATGGATCGTGGTCGTCGCCTGAACGCCGTTCAGCGTCGCGTTCTCGACCGCCAGGGCCGCCATGGCCGGATCGCGCTCGATACCGATCAGCCGGACGTCCGGCCGACGCGCCGCGATCTGCATCAGGACCGCGCCCGCGCCGCAGCCGGCCTCGATCACGGTCTGGCCCGGAAGGGCGGGAACCGCCGCCGCCAGCAGGGCCGCATCCATGCCGGCGCGATAGCCGCGCGCGGGCTGGCGCAACCGCACCCGTCCGTTCAGCAGGCCGTTCTCCACGATCTGCGGCGGCGTCGTTTCGACCGCGTCCAAGCCTCAATCTCCTTGACCCTCAAAGGGGTGAACATCATTGTGCGCCGCAGTGCGCCGGGGCAAGTCGAACCGGCCGCCAAATCCTTCGACGCGGTTCGCCGCGCCAGTGAAAGAGTATCTCTTGGAAGTCGCTCTCGCCGCCGCTCCCCGCCCCAAGGGAGACGTCAACGCCCTTGTCCGGCTGGCCGAGGTCGACATGGCCGCCGTGGACGCCCTCATCCTGGAGCGGATGCAGTCGGACGTGCCGATCATCCCCAAGCTGGCCGAGCATCTGGTGTCGGCTGGCGGCAAGCGGCTGCGTCCCCTGCTGACGGTCGCCGCCGCCCGGGCGACCGGTGCAGGCGACGCCATCCTCTCGCCCAAGAAACTGGCCGCGGCGGTCGAGTTCATCCACACCGCCACCCTGCTGCACGACGACATCGTCGATGCGTCCGAACTGCGTCGCGGCAAGGTCGCGGCCCACCTGATCTGGGGGGCGCCCACCAGCGTCCTGGTCGGCGACTTCCTGTTCGCCCGCGCCTTCGAACTGATGGTCGAGACTGATTCGATGCGCGCCCTGGGCATTCTGGCCGCGGCGTCGCGGGTGATCGCGGAGGGCGAGGTGCTGCAACTGACCCGCGCCCACGACCTGAACCTGGATCAGGACACCTATCTGCAGATCATCTCGGCCAAGACCGCCGAACTGTTCGCCGCCGCCGCCGAGGCGGGCGCGGTCGGGGTCGGCGCCTCGGCCAAGGCGGTCAAGGCGCTGCGCGACTATGGCATGGCCTTGGGCATCGCCTTCCAGCTGGCCGACGACGCCCTGGATTACGGCGCCACGGCCGAGGCCCTGGGCAAGAACGCCGGCGACGACTTCAACGAAGGCAAGGCCACCCTGCCGCTGTTGCTGGCCGTGACCCGCACCAAGGGCCGCGAGGACGCCTTCTGGGAGCGCACCGTGACCAGGGGCGAACGCACGCCCGAGGATTTCGCCCGCGCCCGCGAACTGGTGGTCGGCTCCGGCGCCATCGGCGCGACCCTGGATCTGGCGGGCGAATACGCCGACGCCGCCAAGGCCGCCCTGTCGGTCCTGCCCGTCAGCGACTGGCGCGCGGCGCTGGAAGACCTGGCCGATTTCGCGGTGTCGCGCGCGGCCTGACCGTGACCCCGACGGACACCCTGGATCAGCAGGTCCGCGCCGCCGATCTGGACCGCTGGCTGTCCAGCCGGCTGGTTTCGGACCCGCAGGCGCGCGCCGATCTGATCGCGCTCTACGCCTTCGAGGCCGAGTTGATGGCCATTCCGACGCGCGTCACCCAGCCCCTGCTGGCCGAGATGCGCTACACCTGGTGGGCGGAACAGATGGACGGCGTCTTCGCCGGCGTGGCGCGAAAGGGCCATCCGGTGCTGGAGGCCCTGACCGACCTTGTCGCCCGCCACGCCCTGGATCGCGCCCCGTTCGAGGCCCTGATCGAGGCCCATATCGGCCGTGTCCACGGCGCGCCGCATGATCTGGACGCCTTCTATCTCGGGCCGATGCAGGTCGCGGCGCAGGTTCTGGCGGGCAGGGGACATGACGCCGCCGTCGCGGATGCGGGTCGCGTCTGGGGATTGACGCAGACCGGCCGGTCGGCAGAGGCGGCGGCCCTGCGCGCCACGGCCAATGCGGCGTTGAGGCGCCTGCCGCCCGTCGGCTTCCCTGCCGTGGCCCATGCGGCGCTGACCGACCCGGATGGGCCGGAGCCGTTGAAGCGGCTGCGCCTGTTGTGGGCGGTGCTGCGCGGCCGCATCTGACCTAGCCGTTCAGGCCGGCGATCAGACGCGCCAGCAGGGCGTTCAGCGTCTTTTGTTCCTCAATCGACAGCCCGGCCAGCGCCGCGCGCGCGGCGTCCTGATGACTGGGCATGATCGAATCGATCAGGTCGAATCCCTTGGCGGTCAGGCGGACCAGCGTCGCCCGGCGATCGCTGGGGTGCGGACGGCGTTCGACCATGCCCGCCTTTTCGAGCCGGTCGATCCGGGCGGTCATGCCGCCGGACGACATCATCGTCGCCTCGAACAGCGTCGTCGGCGTCAGGCCATCGCGATCTCCTGAGCGACGCAGCGTCGCCAGGACGTCGAATTCGCCGTGTTGCAAGCCATGGCTGGCGAACAGCGGCGTCTGTCGTTCGCGGATCACCAGCTGCGACGCCTCGTTCAGACGGCCCAGAACCTCCATCGGCAGCATATCCAGGTCGGGACGTTGCACGGCCCATTGGGCCGCGGCGCGAGAGGCTCTGTCTGGCATGGTTATCTTGACATCGAGATACTTGAGGTCGAGAGAGTAGCGCGATTTTCAGTCGGAGTCCTCACCATGGCCGCACAATCTGATGTCGCGCCGACGCGCGGCGCGTCGCTGCTGTTGCTGGCGGCCATCGTGGCCCTGGCGCTGAACCTGCGTCCTGCCATGGCGGCGGTCGGGCCGCTGCTGGACCTGATCGAGGGCGCGACGGGCATGGGGTCCACCGCCGCCAGCCTGCTGACCACCCTGCCGGTTCTGATGATCGGTCTGGGCGTCCTGTCCATCCGGCCGCTGCGTCGGCGCCTGGGCGAGCGGCGCGGCGTCCTGCTGGGGGCGCTGTTGATCGGCGGGGCCTGTCTGGCGCGGGCGCTCTTGACGGATACGGCCGGGCTGATCGCCAGCGCGGCGGTAGTCGGCGTCGGTGTCGCCTTGATCCAGGCGCTGGCGCCGGTCGTTATCAAACGGGCGTTTCCGGCGCAGTTCGGCACGGTCATGGCGCTGTACACCACCGGCATCATGGGCGGCGCGGCGGTCGCGGCGGCCACGGCGGCGGGTCTGGCCGAGGCGATCGGCTGGGCGGGGACGCTGGCGTTGTGGAGCGTTCCGGCCTTCCTCGCCGCCCTGATCTGGCTGGCGGCGTCACGCGACCCGGCGGCCGAGGAGCCGAACCGCGCCGCCGTGATCGCGGCGACCGACCCGGAGCGTCCCTTCTGGAGCCAAGGCCGGGCATGGCGGCTGATCCTGATCATGGGGCTGGGCACCTCGGCCTATACGCTGGTTCTGGCCTGGCTGCCGCCCTTCTACATCGACCTGGGCGAGCCCAGGGCCACGGCCGGCTATCTGCTCAGCGGCATGACCGGCGCCGAGGTCATGGCCGGCCTGCTGGTGTCGATGACCATCGGGCGGTTCCCGGATCGACGGGGGCCGATCCTGACGGCCCTGGTTCTGGCCCTGCTGGGTCTGGCGGGACTGGTCATCGCGCCGGTCAGCCTGGCGGTTCCGGTGGTGATGGTCCTCGGGCTGGGGATCGGCGCCATCTTCCCGCTCAGCCTAATCCTGGCGATGGATCAGATCGACGATCCCGCGCGCTCGGGCGATCTGCTCGCCTTCGTTCAGGGCGGCGGCTACATCATCGCCAGCCTGTCGCCGCTGGCCGCCGGCCTGTTGCGCGACCGCATGGCCGACCTGACCCAGGCCTGGGTTCTGATGGGCGTCGGCGTGGTGCTGCTGGGCGTCATGACGCTGGGCTTCCGGCCGGGTCTGCCCAAGCTGCGCTGAGCGACCCGGCCGGGATCGTCAGCCCGCGTCGCGCCAGGCCTTCAGGCTGTTCATCGCGCGGATGCTCATCAGCCGTTTCTTGGCGCGGCCGCGTTCTTTGGGGTGGATGCGCTTGCCGTCCTCGTCGATTTTGGGCGCCTCAAGCGGGGGCAGCAGGCCGTAGTTGATGTTCATCGGCTGGAACTTGGCGCCTTCCAGATGGCCGCCGGTGATGTGTTCGACCAGGGCGCCCATGGCGGTCTCGGGCGGCGGGGCGGACAGGTTGCGACCCAGGGCCTGGGCGGCGGCCAGACGACCGGTCAGCAGGCCCATGGAGGCGCTTTCGACATAGCCCTCAACCCCCGTCACCTGACCGGCGAAGCGCAGGCGTGGCAGGGCCTTCAGGCGCAACTGCTTGTCCAGCAGCTGGGGGCTGTTCAGATAGGTGTTGCGGTGCAGGCCGCCGAGGCGCGCGAACTGGGCGTTCTGAAGCCCCGGGATCATGCGGAAGGTCTCGGCCTGCGCCCCGTGCTTCAGCTTGGTCTGGAAGCCGACCAGATTGAACAGGGTGCCCAGGGCGTTGTCCTGGCGCAGCTGGACGATGGCGTGGGGCTTGACCGTCGGATCGCGCGGATTGGTCAGGCCGACGGGCTTCATCGGGCCGTGACGCAGGGTCTCGCGGCCGCGTTCGGCCATGACCTCAATGGGCAGGCAGCCGTCGAAATAGGGGACGTTCTCCCAGTCCTTGAACTCGGCCTTGGGGCCGTCCAGCAGGGCGTCGATGAAGGCGTCGTACTGGGGCTTGTCCATCGGGCAGTTGACGTAGGCGGCGGCGTCTCCCCCGGGACCTTCCTTGTCATAGCGCGACTGGCGCCAGGCGATGTCGAAGTCGATCGAGTCCGCATGGACGATGGGGGCGATGGCGTCGAAGAAGCTGAGGCTCTCCTCGCCCGTCGCCTTCAGTATGGCCTCGGCCAGGGCGGGCGAGGTCAGGGGGCCGGTGGCGACGATGACATTGTCCCAGTCCTCGGGCGGCAGGCCGGCGATCTCCTCGCGGACGATGGTGACGAGAGGATGGGCCGCCAGTCTGGCGGTGACGGCGGCGGAGAAGCCCTCGCGGTCCACGGCCAGGGCGCCGCCGGCCGGCACCTGGTGGGCGTCGCCGCAGGCCATGATGATCGAATCCAGCGCCCGCATCTCGGCGTGCAGCAGACCCACGGCATTGTATTCCCAGTCGTCCGACCGGAAGGAGTTGGAGCAGACCAGTTCGGCCAGACCATCGGTGTGGTGGGCATCGGTCCTGACGCCGGGCACGCCGCGCATCTCGTGCAGGATTACGGGCACGCCGGCCTGGGCGATCTGCCAGGCGGCTTCGGAGCCGGCCAGGCCGCCGCCGATGACGTGGGTGGGGGAGGGGGAGGCGGAAGAAGCGGTCATCGCGGCCTTCTAGCCATTGGCTGGCGCGGTGTCATGGTCCCCTGCTATATCCGCCGCCGGTCATTGGGGGGCGGGTGTTGGACGGACGGCGGATTCTGCGACTGGGCGAGACGCTGTCGGCGGCGGGTTCGGCCCTGCCTCGCCTGTGGCGCGGAACCTGGGGCGCGATCCTGCTGGCGGCCGTGATCTGGAGCATTCGGCCTTTTGCGGCAGGGCTGGTCTGGGCGCCGTTTGCCTTGGTCGCGACGCTGGCGCTGGTTGGGGCGCTGGGTCGGATCGCGATCACCGACGAGCCGACGCAGGCGCGCGGGCTGGGCCTGGGACCGGCGGGACTTCAGTTCGGGCGGCCGGAGCTGCGGCTGCTGGGCGCGGGTCTGTTGTGCGCGGTTTTCATGGCCATGATCCTGTCCGTCGTCGCCCTGGTCCTTCTGGCCGTGTTCGGCATGGCCGAGCTGAACGCCCGGGCCATCGCAGTGCGCCAGTGGGGCGCGGTCGGGCCGGTCTGGAAACTGGGGCTGCTGGCGCTGGTGACGGCCGTCGCCCTGTTCGCCGTTGTCGCGTTCAGCGTGCGGCTGTCGCTGTTCGCCCCGGCGACGATCGGGCGTGGGCAGATGGTGTCGCTGCAGAGCATGACCCTCGCGCGCGGCGCCTTCTGGCCCCTGCTGCTCGGCCTGATCGCGACGGCGGCGCCCAAGATCGGCCTTGTGCTGCTGTGGGGCGCGGGGCTGCTGTCGGGAAAAGCGGGCTGGGTGGTCTTCGCCGTCGTACTGACGGGCCTTCAGGCGCCGCTGACGATGGCCTTCGTCGGCGCCGCCTATCGCAGGCTCGATGTCCAATCCTGATCCTTAGACCGCGTCTTCAGTCCTTGACGGATCGGCAGGGATAGAGGCTATCTGGCGCGCAACTGGAGATCGTCATGTTACTGGCCGCCTTGATGGCAGGGGTCCTTATGCAGGACGCGCCGCCGGCGTATCCGCCCACCCCCCAACAGTTCGAGGGCCGCCGGTCCGCCTTTGTTCAGGGCACGTTGAACGTGGCCGCAGGCGAACGGGCGACCCTTCGTCGGAACGCGAATGGAACCTACGATCTGATAAAGGTGGACCGCATCGAGGTTCGCGATGTCCTGCCGCCTGCGGAAGGCTCGCGTGGGCCGCTGAACGAGGCGGCGCCCGGAACGGTCCGGTTCGGACTGCATGCCCGCCGGGATGTCGGGTCGCTATTGAAGGTCGAGAACAGCCAGGGCGAGGGCCTGAAGTATTCGGGCTTCATCGTCAGCTATGTGGGCGGACAGGCGCGCGGACCTGCCGAAACCTCGGTCTGCACCGTGCCCTCGGGGATGACGGGTTACGAGCATTGGAACGAGCCCGTCATCCAGATCGTGGTCGGCGGATTGCAGACATCGGCTGACGCGGCGCCGACGTGCCCGCCTCATGTCGAGGGTTCGTCAGGCACGCCGTCCTCGTCGCCGCCGGTCAGGCCGTCTTGAGGTTCTCCGAAACCGAATAGGCGGCCTCGGTCTTGGCGGCGACCTCTTCCAGGGTGACGCTGTCGGCCAGTTCGATCAGTGCAAGGCCCGCGCCGTCCGGCTTGACGTCGAAGGTCGCCAGGTCGGTGATGATGCGGCTGACGACGCCCGTGCCGGTCAGGGGCAGGGTGCAGGATTTCAGCACCTTGGACTGGCCGTGCTTGTTGGCGTGCTCCATGACCACGACCACGCGCTTGACGCCCGCGACCAGGTCCATGGCGCCGCCCATGCCCTTGACCAGCTTGCCGGGGATCATCCAGTTGGCGATGTCGCCGTTCTGGGCCACCTCCATCGCGCCCAGGATCGACAGGTTGATGTGGCCGCCCCGGATCATGGCGAAGCTGTCGGCGCTGCTGAAATAGGACGACTCGGGGATCTCGGTGATCGTCTGCTTGCCGGCGTTGATCAGGTCGGGATCCTCGTCGCCCTCATAGGGGAAGGGGCCCATGCCCAACATCCCGTTCTCGGACTGCAGGGTCACGGTCATGCCGGCGGGGATGTAGTTGGCCACCAGGGTCGGGATGCCGATGCCCAGGTTGACATAGAAGCCGTCCTGAAGCTCCTGGGCGGCGCGCTCGGCCAGTTGTTCGCGAGTACGAGCCATTATGCATTCCCCCCTAGGGCTACCGCTTCGCTACTTGAGCCCGGCTCCCTCTGACGCACGGTGCGCTGTTCGATGCGCTTCTCGGACACGGTCTGGACCAGGCGGTCGACATAGACGCCCGGCGTGTGGATGTGGTCGGGATCGAGCGAGCCAACGGGGACGATCTGCTCGACCTCGACGACCGTGACCTTGCCGGCCGTGGCCATCATCGGGTTGAAGTTGCGGGCGGTCTTGCGGAACACGAGGTTGCCGCGCTCGTCGGCCTTCCACGCCTTGATGATCGACAGGTCGGCGATCAGGCCGGTCTCCATGACGTAGTCGCGGCCGTTGAAGTTGCGGACCTCCTTGCCCTCGGCGACCAGGGTGCCGACGCCGGTGGCGGTGAAGAAGGCGGGGATGCCCGCGCCGCCCGCGCGGATGCGCTCGGCCAGGGTGCCCTGGGGGTTGAACTCCAGCTCCAGCTCGCCGGCCAGATACTGACGCTCGAACTCCTTGTTCTCGCCGACGTAGGACGAGATCATCTTGGCGATCTGGCGGGTTCCGAGCAGTTGGCCCAGACCAAACCCGTCGACGCCGGCGTTGTTGGAGATGACCGTCAGGCCTTTGACGCCGCTGTCGCGCAGGGCGGCGATCAGGTTCTCGGGGATGCCGCACAGGCCGAAGCCGCCGGACATGACCGTCATGCCGTCGAAGGTCAGCCCTTCCAGCGCGGACGTGACGTCAGCGTAGATCTTTCCCATCGCTCTCCCTTTTTCATTGCCTGGTGAATATCGGCTGTTGACCACGCCTAACGCGGGGGCGGGCGGGGGGCAAGTCGGGGCGGCGATCCAACGCGGAGATTTTCAGACGGCGGAGACGAAAAACAGAGTCTGAATCGTCTGAATGCTCTCAATCCCAGCCGATGAAAACACGGTGCAATGTGTGCACTTCGTCTGAAAACCGTGCGGCGCAGACGTTCGATGTCGGCATCGCCGGGCCGGGATTCAAGGGCGCGGGCATCCGCTGGCGGCGGGCGGTCGTATTGCTGTGAAGCCTGCTGTTGAAGGCGACGATCAAGGACGCGCCGATGAACCTGACCAATGTCGCCATTCGCCAGCTTCAGGACGCGCCTTTTCCAGATTTCGTGACCCGTCCCGCGATCGAAAGCCTGGTGACGGAGGCGAGGAAGCGGCTGGATCGCGATGGGCCGCACGACGAGGCGGCGTTCGCGCGTGACATGGCCCAGCGCGTCATCGCCGAACACGCCGATGCGGCGAACGAGCAGCATTACGAACTGCCGCCCGAGTTCTTTCAACTGTGCCTGGGCCAGCGGCTGAAATACTCCTGCTGCCTGTATCCAACCGGACGCGAGACGCTGGATCAGGCGGAAGAAGCGGCGCTGGCCGAGACCTGTGCCCATGCCGAGTTGAAGGACGGGCAGACGATCCTGGAGATGGGTTGCGGCTGGGGTTCGCTGTCGCTGTGGATGGCCGAGGTCTATCCGAACGCCCGGATCACGGCGGTGTCGAACAGCCACGGTCAGCGCGGCCATATCGAGGCCCAGGCGGCGGCGCGGGGCTTGAGCAACCTGACCGTCATCACGCGCGACATGAACGCCTTCGAGACCGAGCAGCGGTTCGACCGGATCGTGTCGGTCGAGATGTTCGAACATATGGCCAACTGGCGCGCCCTGCTGACCAAGGCGCGGGGCTGGTTGAAGGACGACGGGCGGATGTTCATCCACGTCTTCACCCACCGCGACGCCCCCTATCGGTTCGACCACACCGACAGCGGCGACTTCATCGCCCAGCACTTCTTCACCGGCGGCGTCATGCCCAGCCACGGCCTGATCCGCCAGTTCCCCGACCTGTTCGCGGTGGAGCAGGAATGGACCTGGAACGGCGGTCACTACGCCCGGACCGCCAACGACTGGCTGGCCAATATGGATCGGAACGCCGACCGGGTCGCGGTGTTGATGCGCGAGACCTATGGCGACGAGGCCCGGCTTTGGACCCGGCGCTGGCGGCGGTTCTATCTGGCGACGGCGGGCCTGTTCGGCAACGACGGGGGCCGGACCTGGGCGGTCAGCCATTACCGACTGAAACCTGTTTGAGGACACGAGCATGATCAAATATGTCGCGGCCTATCTGGGGGCCGGTCTGACCTTCGCCGCCATCGACTTCGTCTGGCTGACGACGATGACCGACCGGCTGTACAAGCCCGTCATCGGGTCGATCATGGCCGACAGGCCGGACATGAAGGCGGCCGTGGCCTTCTATCTGATCTCCATCGCCGGGACGGTGTTTCTGGCCATCGCGCCGGCGCTGAAGGACGGCGCCTGGACGCGGGCGGCGCTGAACGGGGCGGTGCTGGGTTTCGTCGCCTACGCCACCTATGACCTGACCAATCAGGCGACCCTGTCGGTGTGGCAGACCCGGCTGACGCTGATCGACCTGATGTGGGGCACGGTTCTGACGGCCGCGTCGGCGACCGGCGGCTATTTCGCGGTGCGCTGGGCCGAGGGGCGTTTCGGCTGATCCCAGTGAGGGCGCCACCCTTGCCGGGGTGCGTATCGCGTGTGTAACGTCCCGCCAAGGTTGAGTGTCGGGGGCGACAGGTGGGGCGGGAGCGGCGGCGAGGACTGTCTGCGCGCAGCGTGGCCGACGTTGGCTGGCTGTATGTCGCCCACATCGCCCGTTACGCCGCGCCCCTGCTGCTTTATCCGGTTCTGACGCGACGGCTGGGGGTCGAGGGGTTCGGCGTCTATGCGGCGGGTCTGTCGCTGGCGCTGATCGTTTCGGTGGTCGTGGACTATGGCCTGTCGGTGTCCGGCCCGCGCGACATCGCGGCGCGTCCGGCGGACAGGGGCCGGATCGTCGGCCGGGCGGTTGCGGTGCGGGCTCTGTTGGTGCCGCCCGCCATAGGCGTGGGTCTGGGTCTGTCGATCCTGACCCCGGCGCTGGGCGGCGTGGGCGGGGCGACGGCCATGGCGATCCTGCTGGGCGTCGGCCAGGGGGCCGGCCTGCTGTGGTATTTTCAGGGGATCAGAAATCCGGCGCCGATGGCGATGCGGGAGGTCGGCTTCATTCTGGCGGCGGCCCTGGCCATCCTGGCGTGGCCCGGATCGGGCGTGGCCGGGGCCTTGGCGGTGCAGGCCGCCGGGGTCTGGTGTGGCGTGGCGGTCGGCGGCGTGGGGGTATGGCGCAGGGAGCGGATCGCGCGGCCGTCGTGGTCGGCGGTGGTCGGGGCGTTGCGTCAGGAAGGCGCATTGTTTCTCAGCCGCGCGGTGATCGCGGCCTATACGGGGGCGGCCGTGTTCGTGGTCGCCGTCCTGGCCGGGCCGACGCAGGCGGCGCTGTATGGGGTCGCGGATCGGCTGGTCTCGGCCGCCGGGTCGCAGATGCGGCCGCTGGCGGGGGTGATCGCGCCCCGGATCGCCGCCCTGCTGACGCATGATCCCATCGCGGCCTTTCGCACCGCGCGCTGGACGCTGGTCAGCGCCTTCGGGGCGGCGGCGGTGGTGGCCACAGGTTTGATGATCGCGGCGCCGATGCTGATGCGCGGCCTGTTCGGCGCGGCCTTCATGGGGGCGGAGGCGCCCTTGCGTCTGCTGGCCGCGACCCTGCCGCTGGTGGCGATCAGCCAGGTGCTGGGCCTGCATCTGATGACGTCGCTGCGGATGGACGGACGGTTCGCGGCGATGACGGCTGTGGGATGTGCGGCGACGTTGGGGGCGGCCTGGGCGCTGGCCCCGAACTTCGGCGCGGTCGGCACGGCCGGGGCCAGGATCGTGGGCGAGGCGGCGGTCGTCCTGATCTGCGCGGCCTGTCTGAAAGGCCATTGGGGCGCCCTGTTTCCCGCACGGAGCCGTCATGTCCCGGCGATATGACTGGCTGGTGGTGGGGGCGGGGTTCACCGGGGCGGTGGTCGCCGAACGGCTGGCGCGCGGCCTGGATCAGCGCGTGCTGGTGATCGACCGGCGCGATCATGTCGGGGGCAACGCCCATGATCGCCGCGACGAGGGCGGGCGTCTGATCCATCCCTATGGGCCGCACGTCTTTCACACCAACAGCGACCGCATCTTCGATTATCTGAGCCGGTTCACGGCGTGGCGACCCTATGAACATCGGGTGCAAGGGTGGATCGACGGGCGGCTGGTTCCGCTGCCGTTCAACCTGACGTCGCTGCGGATGCTGTTCCCGGAGGCGACGGCGGCGCGGCTGTCCGAACGACTGGTCCGGGCGTTCGGCCGGGACGCGCGGCCGACCATCCACGACCTGAGGGCGGCGGCGGACGACCCCGATCTGAGGCGCGTCGCCGACTATGTGTTCGACAAGGTGTTCGCCAGCTATTCGGCCAGACAATGGGGCGTGCCGGTGGCAGATCTGGACCCCGCCGTCCTGGCCCGGGCGCCGGTGGTGGTCGGGCACGACGACCGCTATTTCACCGACCGTCATCAGGCCATGCCGCGCGACGGCTATTCGGCCCTGTTCGCGCGGCTGCTGGATCACCCGAACATCCATGTGTCCTTGAACACGGCGATGGCCGAGGTCGAGCCGACGACGTGGACCCGGATGGTCTATTGCGGGCCGCTGGACGATTATTTCGGCCGGTCGGCGGGCGCCTTGCCCTATCGCAGCGTGCGGTTCGCGCATCGGGCCGTGGATGTCCGCGACGGCCTGCCGGTCGGAACGGTCAACCATCCCCAGGCGCCCGACTTCACCCGCGTCACCGATTTCCGCCATCTGACGAGGGAGGCGAGGGCGACGACCGCCCTCGTCACCGAATATCCGATGGCCCATGTTCCCAGCGTGACCGAGCCGCACTATCCGGTCCTGTCCGAGGCGTCGGGGCGGTTGGCCGACGAATACCGGACGATGGGGCGGTCGCTGGCGGGCAGGGTCTGGTTCGCCGGGCGGCTGGCCGACTTCCGCTACTACAATATGGATCAGGCGGTGGGGCGGGCCCTGAGCCTGGTCGAAAAGACGCTGGCGCCGGCCGTTATGGGCGCAGCGGCATGAGGTCGCCCGTCGTCTTCGCGGTGGTGGTGACCTGGAACCGGCGCGCCCTGCTGGAGCAATGTCTGGCGCATCTGTTCGCCCAGACGCGGCCGTGCGACGGCCTGATCGTGGTGGACAACGCCAGCGACGACGGCGCCGCCGAGATGCTGGCCGACGCCTGGGCGGGGCGGGCGACCGTGGTGCGGATGGCCACCAACACCGGCGGGGCGGGCGGGTTCAACGCCGGGATTCGTGCGGCCATGCAGGCGGGGGCCGAACGGCTGTGGCTGATGGACGACGACGTGCTGGCCGCGCCCGATGCGCTGGAGGCGCTGTTGGCGGCCGAGACGTCGCTGGTCCGCGAGGGGGCGGCGCCCGCCTTTCTATGTTCCAGCGTCCGCTCGCCCGAAGGCCATCTGACCAATACGCCGGAGATCGACCGGCGGGAGAATGTGCTGGGCTATCCGGCCTGGGGCGAGCGTCTGGAGCGGGGGCTGATCCCGGTGCGACAGGCGACCTTCGTGTCGCTGCTGGTCGGTCGAGCGGCGGTCGTGCGGCACGGTTTGCCGCTGGCGCCGATGTTCATCTGGGGCGATGATACGGAATATACGCTGCGGCTGTCGCGCGACGGGCCGGGGCATTTGGTCGCCGCCAGCCGGGTGATCCACGTCCGCGCCGCGCCGGGTCGGTTGAGCATCGAGACCGAGCCGGACGCTAAACGGGAGCGGCTGCACCGCTATCTGACCCGCAACATCATCCTGGCCAAGCGGCGGCACGAGGGGGCGGGATCGGCGTTGCGCTATGCCGCGTCGCGGCTGCGGATAGCGGGCGGGCTGGCGCTGAAGGGGCGGTGGAGGAAGGCGGGGGTACTGGTCGCCGGGGTGCTGGACGGCGCGCGCTTCGATCCCGAGGTCGAGTTTTGCACGGGGCTGTAGCCGCCGGGCAGCCGCGCCGTCTGCGCTGGTCGCAGGTCAGGGCGGCCTATGGGCGGACGTGTCTAGTTCTGCTGGGGCTGGGCGCGACGGCGCCGCTGTTCCTGACGCCGGGACACCTCAGCGGGCCGCGTCTGGGCGATCTGGCGCTGTTGATCGCCCTGCCGATGACGCTGGTGGAGTTTCGGCGGATGACGCCGACGCTGCGCGCCGTCGGCTGGGGCGCCGCCTTCTTCCTGACGGTCACGATGCTGGCGCAGCAGTCGGCGGTTGGCGCGTCGTTCGATGCCGGGGACGCCGCCTTCTGGTTTCGATGGATCGCCGCCAGCCTGGTCGCGCCGCCCATTGCGGCTTTGATCGCGCGGAATGAGGCGAGCAGACGCCTGTTCTTCGCGGCGGTCCTGGCGGGCGCGGCGGTTCATGTGGCGACGTCGGGGCTGTCGCTGCTGGTCGGGCGCGAGGCGTTGCAGGCCGTGGGGCTGGCCTCGCCGCGCGCCGTGGTCACGACCGTCGCGGCCCAGGTGCGGATCACGACCCTGGCCGAGCATCCGAACGCCGCCATGGCCATGATCGGTCTGGCGATTCCGGCGGGGATCGCCCTGGCGCGCGGGCGGTGGACGCGGGGCGTCGCGACCTGGGCCGGAGCGGGTCTTGTCCTGGCGGGGTTCGCGGGAACCCTGTCGCGGGCGGGTCTGGCGGCGGCGGGCGTCGCCTGGCTGGCGCGGATCGCGGTCGGCTGGCGATGGCGCGAGCGGTTCAATGTGGCGGCCTCGGTTCTGGCGCTGTGCGTCGTCGCGGCGGGGGTGCTGATGCTGCAGGGCGGCGCCGATCTGGACGATATGCGCTTCGCCGAGCGGTTCGACCGGGCGGCGCTGGCGGACAATCTGGCCGGTCGGGTCGAGACCTGGCGACGGACGCTGGATCAGGCGGCGGATCGGCCCGGGGGTGTGGGCTGGACCACGGCGCAGGACATGGGCGCCGATCGCGCCCTGTCGGTCAGTCACAACGGCTATCTGTTCATGGCGCGGACGGTCGGGGCGGCGGCGGCGGTCGGGCTTCTGGCCCTGCATCTGGCGTCCGCAGCGCGGATGGACGCTTTTACGCCGCTGTCTGCCTATCTGCTGGTCGCGATGTTCGCCGAGGACCTGACGCAGGGGGCGGGGTTCGTCTTCTTGTCCTGTCTGATCGCCGCCCTGGCCTGGCGCAGTGCGACGCCGCCATGAGGGTGCTGATCGTCAACACCCTGTATCCCCCGGCCGACATCGGCGGGGCCGAACGCAGCGTGGCGCAACTGGCCGAGGGTCTGGCCGCTGCGGGCGTGGAGACCTCGGTGCTGACCTTGTCGCCCGGCGACGCCGCCGTGGAGCATACGGCGGGGGGCGTCGCCGTTCATCGGCGGCGGTTGAGGAACCTGTACTGGCCCTATGACGGCGAGACGCGCGGGGCGGCGGAACGGGCGCTGTGGCATGGGCTGGAGGCGGCCAATCCGCTGATGGACGGCGTGGTGGATCGGGTGGCGGCGCAGGTTCGGCCCGATCTGATCCATCTGCATCTGACGACCGGGTTTTCGCTGTCGGTCCATCGGGCGGCGGCGCGGCGGGGGCTGCCGCTGGTTCAGACCCTGCGGGACTGGTCGATGATGTGCGCGCGGGCGTCGATGTTTCGGCACGGGGCCCGTTGCTCGCGGCGGTGCGCGTCCTGCATCATGCTGACGGCCGGGAAGCGGGCGCGGTCGCAAGGGGTCGATCATGTGATCGGCCTGAGCCATCCGGTTCTGGAGGCGCATCGCGACGCCGGCTATTTTCGCGCCAGCGCAGGCTCGGTCATCGGCAACGCCGCATCGCCGATGGCCCGGACGCGGCGGCCGCCGTGGTCGCAGGCGCCGGTGTTGACCTTCGGTTTTCTGGGGCGGGTCGAGCCGGAAAAGGGGATCGAAACCCTGCTGCGGGCGACGACGCGGTTGAAGGGGGATTGGCGGCTGCGGATAGCGGGGCGCGGCGATGCGGCCTATTTGGCGCGGCTGCGGGCCGGGTTTTCCGATCCGCGCATCGCCTGGCTGGGACAGGTCGGGGCGGTCGACTTCTGGCCGACGGTGGATGTGCTGGTCGCGCCGGCGCTGTGGGCCGAGCCGTTCGGGCGGGCGGTGGCGGAGGCCGTGCAGCAGGGGAAGGGCGTCATCGCCTCGCGCATCGGCGGACTGCCCGAGGCGGCGGAGAGGGCGGGGGCGTCGGCCTTGGTCGAACCGGGCGATGTCGCGGCCCTGACGCAGGCGATGCAGGCGGCGATGTCGGCGCCTGAACCCTGGCGGTTCGCCGCGTCCGGGGCGCCGCGCTGGACCGAGGCGGCGGTGATCGAGGCCCATCTGGCGATCTATGGCCAGGTCCTGTCCAGGAGGGCGTCGAGGATTTCGGCGGATCGGGACCAGCTGTAGGCGTCGGCGCGGCGTCGGCCCGCTTGGAGACGCGCGGGGTCCGGGTTGTTCAGCAGCGTCTGCATCCGGTCGGACAGGGCGGCGTCGTTGGTCGGGTCGAAATAGAGGGCGGCGTCGGCGCAGACCTCTCTCGTTGCGGGAATGTCGGAGGCGATCACGGGGCAGCCGTGGACCATGGACTCCAGCGGCGGGATGCCGAAGCCTTCGTAGAGGCTGGGGAAGATCAGCCCTGTCGCGCCGCTCAACAGGGCGGCGATCTCCTGGTCCGTGCGCCGACCGGCCGGGATGATGCGCGGATCGGCGGGGGCGGGCGATGCGCGGGTCACGCCGCTCAGGCGGGCGCCGACCAGCACCAGCCGAAGGTCGGGATCGGCAAGGCGGCCCAGGGCGCGGGCCGCCACGGCGAGGTTCTTGTTCGGCGTCTGATTGCCGATGCAGACGAAATAGCGGCGGTCCGACACGTCCAGCGTCCGCAGGATATCCCTGTCCAGGATGATGTCCCGCAGGTGATCGGCGCTGTTCGGCGCGACGGCGATGGCGTCGGGCGCCAGGTTCAGTACGGCCGCCAGTTCGGCCTGGGAAAAGCGCGAGACCGTGGCCAGCCGCGCGCGTTTCGCCAGTCGTCGGCCCAGAACCCGATGCGCCAGGGCGTAGCGGGAGCGAAACAGGTCGGGTCGGCGAAAGACGGCGGCGTCATGGATCACCACCGCCTGACGCGCGTGGCCGACCGGCCCGGCGCCGCACAGGGACAGAAGGCGATGGTTGCGCGCGGCGTCCGCCAGGCGGACCTGTTCCCACAGATGACCGCCGGAGCCCGACAGCCGGCGGACCGGGATCCGATCCAGGGGCATGGGATCGGCGCCGCTGGGGACCATCAGCCGGTAGCGACGCTCGGCGTCCGGCAGCCGATCCAGCGCGCGGACGATCTCGCGGGCGTAACGCTGCACGCCGCTGAGGGGCTGGGTCAGGAACCGCCCGTTGATCAGGATCGGCTCATCCACCCAGGCGGCGCCGCTGGAAGGCCCGACGATAGACGTCCGCCGTTTGCGCCGCCATTTGCGCGGCCGATGGAAGGGCCGCCGCCGCGCAGAGCCTTGGCGGGCGGGCCAGGGCGGACAGGATCGCCTGGGCCAGGTCTTGGGCAGACGTATCCACCGGCAGGCGGTCGATGCGCGCGCCGGCAACGATCAGGCGACCGGCGCCGCCGACGTCGGTCGTGACGATGGACAGGCCCAGAGCCGCGGCCTCAATCAAGGCATAGGCGTCGGCTTCGTAACGGCTGGTCAGGGCGAACAGGTCGAAACCCGCCATCAGCCCGCGTGCGTCGGTGTCGCCCAGTAACCGTACGGCCTCACCGCCCTCTTTCGACACGGCGGTCGCGAGTTCGCCATGTCCGATCATGACGCCCACAAGCCGGGGATTGGACCGTTTGGCCATGCACATGGCGCGGGCGAAACGCACCGGATCCTTCTGTCGACACAATCGGCCCACGAAACCGACGACCAGGGCGGCATCCGGGACGCCCATGGCGCGGCGAGCGGCGGCGCGGTCGGGCCGAGGCGAGGCGGCCAGACCGTTCGGCACGACGTGCAGACGATCCTTGGGCAGGCTGTATCGGCGCGCGACGGCGGCCTCCTCGCTAGAGACGGCGATAACGGCGTCGGTCGTTGAGTGGGCCAGCAGGCTTTCCGTGACCCCGGCCACGATCCTGGACAGGCGGCCGGCGCCCATCATCGGCAGGGCGTGGGGCGTATAGACCTTTGCGGCCCCCGGCGCCTGGGCCAGACGCACCAGGGCCCCGGCCTTGGCGCTGTGGCCATGCAGGATTTCAAAGGGGCCAAGCCGGGCGATCAGTCGGTTCAGGGCCCTGAGGGCAGGAATATCCCAGGGACCGGCTGCACGACGCAACGGCAGCCGTGCGACGGCGGTCAGGGGCAGGGCCGCCACCTCGGCCTCGAACCGCCGTTCGGCGCGAAGCGGCGAATAGGCGAGGGCGACCTGGTGGCCCGCGTCGATCAGGGCGGCGGTCAGATCGACGACATGACGTCCCGAGCCGCCGCCGGACGGCTCGATGACCTGAAGAATACGCACGCCAGCCGTTCCCCGACGATGGTTCAGTTCTGCAACTGCAAGCCATCGTCGGAAAACGTCAAGATTGTATTTTTAGCTGACCGTCGCCTTGACGATCTTGCCCGGGCTGCGCGGCGGCTCGCCCTTGGGCAGGGCGTCGACGTGTTCCATGCCGGATTCGACCTGACCCCAGACGGTGTACTGACGATCCAGGAAGGTGGCGTCGTCGAAGCAGATGAAGAACTGCGAATTGGCGCTGTTGGGGTCCGAGGTGCGGGCCATCGAGCAGACGCCGCGCACGTGCGGCTCGGCCGAAAACTCCTGCTTCAGGTTCGGCTTCTTGGAGCCCGAGGTGCCGGTGCCGGTCGGATCGCCGCCCTGGGCCATGAAGCCCGGGATCACGCGGTGGAAGACCACGCCGTCATAGAAGCCTTCCTGGGCCAGTTCGGTGATGCGTTCGACGTGACCGGGGGCCAGATCGGGGCGCAGCTTGATGACCACGTCGCGGGCTTCGCCGTCGCCGGTGTCCAGGGTGAAGGTCAGGGTGTCGGCCATATCGGTCGTCCTCTTGGGGTTGATTTGAGGCGGGACATAGCCCGCAACGCCGGTCGGGGCTATGTGGGAACGATGAGCGAAGACGAAAAGCCCGAAAATCAAAAGTCTGGGGAACGCCGACGGATGGTTCGTCCCCCCACCGGCGGGACCGCCGCCGGGCGCGGCATGGGCACCAAGATGAAGACGGCCGACACCAAGTCGATGTCCAGCCAGCAGTGGATCAAGCGCCAGTTGTCGGACAAATGGTCCGAAAAGGCGCGGGCCGAGGGCTGGCGCTCGCGCGCGGCCTTCAAGCTGATCGAGATCGACGACAGGTTCCGGCTGATCAAGCGCGGGTCGCGGGTGATCGACCTGGGCGCCGCGCCGGGCGGCTGGGTGCAGGTGGCCTTGAACCGGGGCGCGGCGGCGGTGGCGGGCGTGGACCTGCTGATGATCGAGCCGATCCCGGGCGCGACCCTGCTTCAGGCCGACTTCACCCATCCGGGCGTGGACCAGCAGCTGATCGACGCCATCGGCGGAGCGCCGGACCTGGTGCTGTCGGACATGGCGCACAACACGGTGGGCCACCGCCAGACGGATCACCTGAAGATCATCGCCCTGATCGAGATCGCCGCCGACTTCGCCATTCGAACCCTGAGGCCGGGCGGAAACTTCGTGTCCAAGAATTTCCAGGGCGGGGACGCGGGCGGGGTTCTGGCGCGACTGCGCGAAGAGTTCGAGACGGTGAAATACGTCAAGCCGGCGTCCAGCCGCAAGGACAGCGCCGAGGTCTTCCTGGTGGCGCTGAACAAGCGATGAGCGAGGCGGCGGTCAGACGGGCCTTTGCGGAGCAGGGGGTCATCTGCACGCGGATGGGCGCGCCCTTCACCGGGCGGCTGTGTCGATTGGTCGGGGAACGGCTGACGGCCGACGGCGCCATTGGGCGGCGAGTCCTGGGATGGATCGGCGTTCCCTCGCATCAGGGCGACGCCCTGCCTCTGCGTCTTATGGGCGGACTGCATGACCTGGCCCGGTCAGGGGGGGACGAGGCGCTGGCGGCGACCTATCCGCCGCATCCGGCGCCGGATGACGACGCGACCCTATGGGCCGTCGTGGCGCGGGTGCTGGACGACCATGCCGACAGCCTGTCGCCCTGGCTGGACGGCCCGCCGCAGACCAATGAGGTGGGGCGGTCGGCCGCCCTGATGGCGGGCCTGCTGGTGCTGGCCGAAAGGTTCGGACTGCCGTTCGCGACATATGAACTGGGCGCCAGCGCGGGGCTGAACACCGTGCTGGATCGCTATGCCTACCGTCTGGGGGACATCGAGGCGGGGATGGCCGGGTCGCTCGTGCGGCTGACGCCGACATGGACCGGCGCATCGCCGCCGAGGGGGGATGTGGAGATCCTGCGTCGGGCCGGCGTGGATCGCAATCCGCTGGACGTGCGCGACCCGGCGACCCGTGCGCGACTGGCCGCCTATGTCTGGGCGGATCAGCGCGAACGGTTGGCGCGGTTGGAGGCGGCGCTGGATCTGGCGGCCGCCGATCCGCCGCCTATAGACCAGGCCGACGCTGCCGACTGGCTGGAGGCGAAGTTGTCGACAGCCCCCGAGGCGGGCGTCTGTCGCGTCGTGATGCACACCATCGCCTATCAGTATTTCCCGCCCGAGGGGCAGGCTCGCATTCGCGCCTGCCTCGCCGCAGCGGGCGCTAGGGCGACAACGGACGCGCCTCTGGCCTGGCTGAGTTTCGAGGCCATGTTGGACACTGTGGACCGGCGCCCGGCGCTCGATCTGACGGTCTGGCCCGGCGGCGAGACGCAACGCCTGGCGATCTGTCAGCCGCATGGCGCGGAGATCGACTGGAAGCGTTAGGTCGCAGCCATGTGTCTGACGGCGCGGCGGGCCTCGATCCGCGACCAGATGCGGTCGTGAAGGGTGAAGAAGACCGTCTGCACCAGCGGCTCGATCGTGCCGATGGCCAGGGCCGTGCGGATGTCGTGCGTCAGGGCGAAGGCGACCGAGACGGCGACGGTGAAATGCATGACGCCATAGGTCAGGGTCTTCATCGCGATCTGCCGGAAGGAGCGGGGCAGGGCGTGGGCATGGCCCGCGTGGCCCGCGTTGTCATGGACGCGCGCCTGTTCGTCCGGGGACATGACGTCCAGCCGGGCGGCGACAGCCTCGGTCGCCTCTTCCAGCCCCGACGCCATGCGACGGCGTTCGATGCGGTGCCAGACGCGGTCGTGGATGGAATAGGCCAGCGTCTGGAAGATCGGCTCGACCACGCCGACCGCCAGGGCGACGCGCCAATCGCGGGTGATGACGAAGGCCGTCAGTATGGCCACCACCAGGTGCATCAGCCCATAGCTGGCGATCTTCATCGCCAGTTTTCGCGCTGTGCTGAGGATCATGCCGACCATGCGATCAGAATGGTGAGCCGCCGCAACGGTTGCAAAGCAATAAAATCTATCGCGGCCATAAGCGGCAAGACCCTTGCCCCCGCCCCCCGCATCCCGTTATACGCGGCCCGCAAAACGGAGACTCCCCATGGAGATACGCGAAGGACTGACCTTCGACGATGTTTTGCTGGAACCCGGCCCGTCCGAGTTCATGCCGGCGATGGTCGATGTCTCGACCCAGCTGACGCGCGACATCAAACTGAACATCCCGCTGCTGTCGTCCGCGATGGACACGGTGACGGAAAGCCGCCTGGCCATCGCCATGGCGCAATCCGGCGGCCTGGGCGTGCTGCACCGGAACATGACCATCGAGGAGCAGGCCGATCAGGTCCGCGCCGTCAAACGCTATGAAAGCGGGATGGTGGTCAATCCGGTTACGGTCGGACCCCGGACCACGCTGGGCGAGGTCCGCCAGATCGTCGAGGCCAGGAAGATCACCGGCTTCCCCGTCGTCGATCCCGACACCGGCAAGCTGGTCGGAATGCTGACCCACCGCGACATGCGGTTCGAGAGCGATCCGAACGTTACGGCGGCCTCGCTGATGACCACGGGCGACCTGATCACGGTGCGCGAGGGCGCCAGCCGTGAAGAGGCCCGCGAACTGCTGCGGACCCGCAAGATCGAACGGGTCATCGTGGTGGACGAGGATTATCGCGCCGTCGGCCTGATCACCATGAAGGACATCGAGAAGGCCCAGGCCTTCCCGAACGCCGCCAAGGACGAGCAGGGCCGCCTGCTGGTCGGCGCCGCCTCCACCGTCGGCGACGCCGGTTTCGAACGGGCCATGGCTCTGGCCGACGCGGGTTGCGACGTGGTGGTGATCGACACCGCCCACGGACACTCCGCCTCGGTCGCCGAGGTGGTCGAGCGCATCAAGCGCGAGAACAACCGGCTGCAGATCATCGCCGGAAACGTCGCCACCTATGACGCCACGCGCGCCCTGATCGATGCGGGCGCCGATGCGGTTAAGGTCGGGATCGGTCCCGGCTCCATCTGCACCACCCGCATCGTCGCGGGCGTGGGCGTGCCGCAACTGACGGCCGTGATGGACTCCGCGCGGGCCGCCAAGGGCACGGGCGCCTCGGTCATCGCCGACGGCGGCATCAAATATTCGGGCGACCTGGCCAAGGCCATCGCGGCGGGCGCCAATGTCGCCATGATGGGTTCGATGTTCGCCGGCACCGACGAGAGCCCCGGCCAGGTCTTCCTGTACCAGGGCCGGTCCTACAAGTCGTATCGCGGCATGGGTTCGGTCGGGGCGATGGCGCGCGGATCGGCGGATCGGTATTTCCAGAAGGAAGTCTCGTCCGAGAAGCTGGTGCCCGAGGGCATCGAGGGCCAGACCGCCTACAAGGGGCCGATCAGCCCGGTGCTGCACCAGTTGGTCGGGGGGCTTCGCGCCTCCATGGGCTATGTCGGGGGCGCCAATATCGCCGAGTTCCAGAACCGCGCCCGCTTCGTGCGGATCACCGGCGCGGGCCTGCGCGAAAGCCATGTCCACGACGTGATGATCACGCGCGAGGCGCCGAATTATCGGCAAGGATAAGTGTTTAGCCCGTCATCCTCGCCCCTCGGGTCGTGCCTGCACGGCCCGAGGGGCGAGGGCAGGCCAAGTGGCGAGGATCCCTGCGCCCGGTGTTCGATGGTTGGTCTCCAGCTTTCGGCGTCTGTGTTTATGGATCCTGGGTGCAAGGCCTAGGATGACGCTGTCGAGGATAAGGCCATGACGACCGAGCTGACCTATCTGGCCCTGACGCTGATCCTGGCGCTGGTTCAGGTCTTGCTGCCCGCAGGGGCGCGGACGGTCGAGTTCGGCTTGAAATGGAATGCAGGCGCGCGCGACGATACGCCGACGTCGACCCGCCCGCTGACCGGCCGTCTGGAACGGGCGCAGACCAATCTGTTCGAGACCCTGCCGCTGTTCATCGGCGCGGTGCTGATCGCCCATGTGATCGGCGCCGCCAGCCCCCTTACCCTGTGGGGGACGGCGCTCTATTTCTGGGCGCGCGTCGTCTATGTGCCGCTCTACGCCTTTGGCGTTCCCTATGTCAGAGGACTGGTCTGGCTTGTCTCGATTGCGGGACTGGCCATGATCATCACGTCCCTGTTCGTCTGAAGGTATTAAGTGACCCCAGCCGCCCGTCTCGCCGCCGCCGCCTCTGTCCTGGACTCCATCGCCCAGGGCCGCCAACCGGCCGAGGCCGTCCTGAAGGCCTGGGGCGGCGCCAATCGCTACGCCGGGTCCAAGGACCGCCGCGCCATCGCCGACCGCGTCTACAAGGTGCTGCGCGCGCGCGGGCGCCTGTCGTGGATCATGGGCGGACGCGAGGACGGGCGCGCGCTGGTCATCGGCTCGCTGCACGCCATCGACGGTCTGTCGCTGGAAGAGATCGAGGCCCTGCATTCGGGCGACGGCTATGGTCCGCGCCCCCTGTCGAAACAGGAGCGCAGCCGCATTACGGCGGGGCAGGACGAACTGCCCGGCTGGGTCGCGGCGGGCCTGCCCGAGTTCGTGGTCGAGGATTTCAAGGCAACCTTCGGCGACCGCTGGGCCGACGAAGCTCACGCCCTGATGGCCCCCCGCGCGCCCATCGACCTGCGCATCAATGGCGCCGTCGCCACGGTTGAAGAGGTCGAGGCCGAACTGCGCGAAGCGGGTCTGGAGCCGTCGCGCACGCCCTGGTCCGAGTGGGGCCTGCGCGTGCCGTCCGAGCCGCCGCCCAACATCCAGGCGCTGGACGGCTTCAAGGCGGGCCGGTTCGAGATTCAGGACGAAGGCAGCCAGGTCGTCTGCTGGCTGGCGGGCGCGGAACCCGGCGCGACCGTGGTGGACTATTGCGCGGGCGGCGGCGGCAAGACCCTGGGGCTGGCGCAGGCGATGGGCGGGCAGGGCAAGCTGGTCGCGTCCGACGTCGTGAACAAGCGTCTGGAGCACATCCGCCCCCGCCTGCAACGCGCGGGCGTCGAGGCCGATCTGGTCCTGATCGGCCAGAACGGCGGCGGTCTGGAAGACCTGAACGGACAGGCGGATCTGGTCTTCGTCGACGCGCCGTGTTCCGGTTCCGGCACCTGGCGTCGCCGTCCGGAGGACGCCTGGCGTCTGACGGCCGAAGAGGTCGAGAAACTGCACGGCCTGCAGGTCCGCATCCTGGGCCAGGCGGCCAAGCTGGTGAAGCCGGGCGGGCGTCTGGTCTATGTCACCTGTTCGATGCTGGCGCGCGAGAACGAGGCCAGCGCGGATGCGTTCGAGGCCGCCAACAGCGATTTCCGCCAGGTCGACTTGTCTGAAGTTCTGTCGGCAGGACAACTGACTGACGCGGCCCGCGCCCGGTTCCCCGAACTGGCCAAGGGCGGGCGCCTGCGGCTGTCGCCCCTGTCCGCCGACACCGACGGCTTCTTCGCCGCCGTTTACGGGCGCACGGCGTGAGCGCTGGGCGCCAGGAACGATACGGCGACGTCTCGGTCCTGTGCGTCATGGCGGCCCCGGCTGAGTACGGCCAGAACCTGCGCGCCCGCATCCAGCCCCTGATGACCGGCATCGGTCCGGTCGAGGCGGCGGTGGTGCTGAGCGCCGCTCTGGCGCGGCTGGAGGCGGCGGGGGATTTGCCGGACCTGATCGTGTCGCTGGGCTCATGCGGATCGCGGGTGCTGGAGCACGCCGTGGTCTATCAGGCTTCGTCGGTCGCCTATCGCGATATGGACGCCAGCCCGCTGGGCTTTTCCAAGGGGGTGACGCCGCTGCTGGATCAGCCTGCGGTCCTGCCCCTGCCATGCCCCATTCCCGGCGTGCCGGTCGCGCGCCTGTCGACCGGCGGGAACGTCGTGTCCGGCGCCGCCTATGACGCCATCGACGCCGAGATGGTGGACATGGAGACCTGGGCCCTGGTCCGGGCCGCCCAGACCTTCGGCCTGCCCCTGATCGCGCTCCGCGGCGTGTCGGACGGCCGCACCGAGTTGAAGGCGTTGGAGGACTGGACCTCCACCCTGCATCACGTCGATCAGAATCTGGCCGTTGCGCTGGCTCGGCTGATCGCGGTGCTGGAGGCCGAAGGCCTCGCCGCCCTTGAAATCCCGGCCTCGCAAGGCCAAGACCCCGCGCAACCCTCCCCGGATTCGATCACGTCATGACCACGCCGCACCAAAAGGTTCTCATCGTCGATTTCGGCAGTCAGGTGACGCAGCTGATCGCGCGTCGCCTGCGCGAGGCCAGCGTCTATTGCGAAATCCATCCGTTCCAGAAGGCCGAGGCCGCCCTGGCCGCCATGAACCCCGCCGCCATCATCCTGTCCGGCGGCCCTGAGAGCGTCCATGAGGAAGGCAGCCCCCGCGCGCCGCAGGGCGTGTTCGAGGCGGGCGTGCCGGTTCTGGGCATCTGCTACGGCGAGATGACCATGTGCGAACAGCTGGGCGGCAAGGTCGAGGGCGGTCACACGCGCGAGTTCGGCCGCGCCGAGATCAAGGTGGAAAAGACCTCGCCCCTGCTGGCCGGTCTGGCCCCGGTCGGTGAAGAGGAAACCGTCTGGATGAGCCACGGCGACAAGATCGTCGCCATTCCCGAAGGGTTCGACGTCGTCGCCTCGTCCGACGGTTCGCCCTATGCGGTGATCGCCGACGAGACGCGCCGCTTCTATGGCGTGCAGTTCCACCCCGAGGTGATGCACACCCCGCGCGGGCACCAGATGCTGAAGAACTTCACCCACGGCATCGCGGGCCTGAAGGGCGACTGGACCATGGCCGCCTATCGCGACGAGAAGATCGCTCAGATCCGCGAACAGGTCGGCGACGCCAAGGTGATTTGCGGCCTGTCGGGCGGCGTCGATTCATCGGTCGCGGCGGTCCTGATCCATGAGGCCATCGGCGACCAGCTGACCTGCGTCTTCGTCGACACCGGCCTGCTGCGCAAGGACGAGGCGACCCAGGTCACCACCCTGTTCCGCGAGCACTACAATATCCCGCTGGTGCATGTTGATGCGTCGAAGGAATTCCTGGGCGAACTGGCCGGTCAGTCGGACCCGGAAACCAAGCGCAAGATCATCGGTCGCGTCTTCATCGAGATTTTCGACCGCGAGTCCGCCAAGATCGAGGGCGCCGAATTCCTGGCTCAGGGCACCCTCTATCCCGACGTGATCGAGAGCGTGTCGTCGTCCAGCGGCAAGGCCCACGTCATCAAGAGCCACCACAATGTCGGCGGCCTGCCCGACTATATGAAGCTGAAACTGGTCGAACCCTTGCGCGAACTGTTCAAGGACGAGGTCCGCGCCCTGGGCCGCGAACTGGGCCTGACCGACGCCTTCGTGGGACGCCACCCGTTCCCCGGTCCGGGCCTGGCCATCCGCATCCCAGGCGAGATCACCCCCGACGCCGTGGCCACGCTCCAGGACGCCGACGCCATCTATCTGGACGAAATCCGCAAGGCCGGCCTCTACGACGACATCTGGCAGGCCTTCGCCGTCCTGCTGCCGGTCAAGACCGTCGGCGTCATGGGCGACGCCCGCACCTACGAAAAAGTCCTGGCCCTGCGCGCCGTCACCTCCACCGACGGCATGACCGCCGACTTCTACCAATTCCCCTGGGACATTCTGGCCAAGACCGCCACCCGCATCATCAACGAAGTCCGCGGCGTGAATCGCGTGGTCTACGACGTGACGTCGAAGCCGCCGGGCACGATCGAATGGGAATAATTCGGACCTTTCGGGACCTTTCGGTGTCGCTTCCGAAAACGCCTATAACGCACTGACGATATTGTGAATTCTGTCGAGACCCTTCGAGATCGTTCGGAGGGTCTTTTTTCATTTTACCGTCCCGGATGACGGTACCTCCAGACATTGATCCGGAGGATTCGGCTTCATACCGTCAAGGGGCTGTCGAGCCCGGTGACGGTATTGGTTTCGCTGAAATTATTGAAAAAGCGAAGAAAAATGGCCTGAGGGCGGGCTCGTTTCGAACTTGTCTGGATGGAGGTCGTTTTACCGTGCTTACAGACGCTGCTCTCAAGAATTTACGCCCCAAATCAAAGCCTTACAAATGTACCGACAGGGACGGCATGTACGCCTTCGTGTCGCCCGGAGGAGCCATCTCTTTCCGGTACGACTACCCCTTCAACGGTCGCCGGGAGACGGTCACCCTTGGCCGCTACGGCCGAGGGGGGTTGAGCTTGGCCCAGGCCCGGGAAAAGCTGTTCGACATCAAGCGTACGATCGCTGACGGCGTGTCGCCGGCGCTGGAAAAGCAACGCGCCAAGCGACGGTCAAGCAAGCCCGCAGCTTCGAACACGTCGCCCAGGCCTGGATGGAGAAGGCGCCTATGGCGGACAGCACCCGCAACATGCGCCGGTCGATCTTCAACCGGGAGGTTCTGCCCCAGTGGCGTAATCGGTTGCTCAACGAGATCACGCCGGACGATCTGCGGGCGCACTGCAAGTCGATCGTGGATCGAGGGGCGCCAGCTACGGCCATCCACGTCCGGGACATCGTGAAGCAGATTTACGGCTGGGCAATCCTGCACGGAGAGAAGATCGACAATCCCGCAGACGGCGTGGGGCCTGCGTCCATTGCGACCTTCAGGCCCCGGGACCGAAGCCTGTCGCCGAGCGAAATCCGCATCATGCTCGACTTGCTCGGGGACGTGGCGACCCTGCCGACCATCCGGCTTGGCCTGAAGTTCATCCTGCTGAGCATGGTGCGCAAAAGCGAGCTACAGGATGCAACCTGGGACGAGGTGGATTTCGACAACGCCGTCTGGTCGATCCCCAAGGCCCGCATGAAGCGGTCACGAGCGCACAACGTGTATCTCTCGACCCAGATGCTCGACATCCTGGTCGCGCTGAAGACCTGCGCCGGGAACTCCCGATATCTGCTGCCGTCGCGCTACGACGCCGATGCGCCCATGTCGCGCGCGACCTTCAACCGGGTGACGGTTGCCATCGCCGAGCGCGCCAGCGATAGGGGACTGCCGCTAGAGCCTTTCACCGTGCACGATCTTCGTCGGACTGCGTCGACTCTGCTGCACGAGATGGGGTTCAACTCGGACTGGATCGAGAAAGGTCTGGCGCACGAAGAGCGCTCGTCGCGCGGCGTCTACAACAAGGCGGAGTTCGAGATGCAGAGGCGGCATATGGCGCAGCAATGGTCCGACGCCGTGGAGGCGTGGGAGGCAGGCCAATCGTTTTCGCCCGTCCTGGCGCCGCCAGAGACCGGCTCGCCGCGGTTCAATCCGTCCTTCGCGCCAATCGGTTGACGAGCTTGAGGGGGTGATGTCTGCAGAAAGAAAGGGTTCGGTCCTGGAGGATCGTCTTGTGGCGTATGCGGCGACTTTGCCGGAAGGCCACATCCTCGCTGCGAAGGCGTTGCCGCAGTTTGGCGCACGCGCGGTCGTGACGAGGTCTCTGTCGCAGCTTGTTCGCCATGGACGCCTTTTGCGGGTGGGGCGGGGTCTGTACGTCCTGTCTGCTCAGGGGCGTTTCGGTGAGCGGCCGCCGACCGTCGAAAGCGTCATTCGATGCTTCTCGGCGCACTCGCGGGCAACGGTCGTACGGAGTGGGGCGGCCGCAGCCAACGTCTTGGGGCTGACCACTCAGACGCCGGTGCGCCATGTCTACCTCACGAGTGGTCGCAGTCGTCAGCTCCAGATTGGGCGTCAGTGCGTGGAACTGCAACATGCGCCGTCTTGGCGTCTCGCTTTTTCTGACAGCACGGCCGGTGATGCAATCCGTGCCCTTGCGTGGCTCGGTCCAGAGCACGCCCGAAGCGCATTGGAGGTGTTGCGGCACCGATTGCCTGATAGCGCTTTTGAGGAGATGGCTGCTGTGAAGCGTCTGCCGACTTGGCTCCGCCGCCTGTTAGAGGGGCGCGGTCTGGGGGCGCTGTCGGGAGGCCGAACACCGTAAGAATAGCAGAACGTCACATGGTTAGGCCGTGACTTATTTTGACTCGTAGGCGAAGTTCGGAGCGTCCGCTTGGAGCGTCCTTTTAGGCTGGGCCTTGGCCACTAACGACTATCACGGTCTCTTGGCGGAGCTGCCAATTGCGAGGCAACACCTCAGAATCCGGACGGGCGACCTGGTTACCTATATTCTAGCGATAACGCACTTCTGGGGCTTGGCCGACTCTTTGCCGACGATGGGGATCGGCCAGTCTTATCGAGTTGCGACAACGGGCGGGGGAACAACGTGACGGACGCCTACGAATTTGGCGATGAGCGGGACGATGAACCGCGCTATCGCGATGTCGCCGAGATCGGCGCGGCTGACCTCTACGAAGCGCTGATGAGCTTGGCCGGCTTTGCCGCGAACCCTTATCTGGCCATGCAGGCGAGCCAGCTTTGCCTCGTTGATAATTCGCTCAACGCGATGGAGTTGGAGGTCATGCACCATCAGTTCGATGACGAGCCGCCGCGTGGGAAGATCGCGCTGTTGGGCGCGCTTTCGCCCATGTGGATCTTCGCAGCCTACGAGCTGTTTCGGACATGGCGCCAGCGCTGCGATGACGTCATCAAGCTTGCGGAGAATTCAGGGATCGACCTCAAGGCCGCTCACCTCGAGCGGGACCTGGGATATCGCCACTACGATCGCGAGCTGCGCGCGCAACAATTGCGCGATGCCCAGGAGCGGCCAGAACTTGCTGAGCAGATGCGGCTTGACCTCCGGCGGACGGAAATGGGGTTCACCACGCTTGAGTTCATCCGCGTCGCGTTGGCCAAGCACGAGGTGAGTAAGAAGGGCAACAAGAAGCCCATCGCGTTCGCTCCGGGTCTTGCCCGTCCTAACCGCTGGTGCGGCTCTATGGAGTATGAGCTGAGCAATGGCGGCGCAATCATCAGCTATGTGACGCGTCGCGACATCGCCGAGACCATTCGATTCATCCGGAGGCGGAGAATCCGAGCGATGAGGATCTGGCCTGCTTCCGAGCCTATATGAACCCGCCCGATGTCGAGCCGCCGTTGGGGTGATGGGGTCATGAGCGATCAGACGTCGCCAGAGCGAGCAAAGACCAAGGCTTTCGACCTACTCGCGTCGGTAGCCACTTTTGCGCGGGAACATGCCATCGGGCTAAATGATCCGTCATTGGTCGAACGGTTCCTCGCCGACGCAACGCCAAAGCTGGAGGAGGCGTTGGCGGACCCGACGCTGATTCATGGCTCGCGAACCGAGCGCCTGTTCGAAGCGACGGTGCTTAGCCTGGGCCATTTTCGATTGCTCAAGACCGAGGATGTCGGTCGCGTCCATGCCGAAGACACCTGCCGAGCGCCGGATTTTCGCGTGGTTCTCGATGACGGCGAGCAGTGGTTGGTCGAGGTCAAGAACGTCCGAGGCAGGGAGCCCTTTAAGCAGAAAACACACATGTCTGCGGCCTATCTGGCCTCGCTCCAGACCTATGCCGACATGGTGGGAACGCCCTTGAAGCTGGCGATCTTCTGGTCACTCTGGAACATCTGGACGGTTATCTCGCCGGATCGCTTCCGCAGTCCGAGCGGCGGCCTGCGTGTCACAATGAAGGATGCAGTGCTCGCGAACGAATCCGGAAGGCTCGGTGAGGTGATCATCATGACCAAGGCGCCGCTGCGCTTGGTGCTCGGGGCGTCGACCGATATGCCGCGTTCGCTGAGAGAGGAGGGGCTGGCCAATTTCATCATCGGGTCGGCGAAACTCTATAGCGGCGACGTCGAGTTGACGGATCCCAGAGATCGCAAGCTGGCGGAAGTGCTACTGCTTTACGGGGAGTGGTCGGTCGGCGGGCCGCACGCGATCAGCGACGGCGGCGCGTTCGCGGGTGTCGAATTTGTCGCGACGCCAGAGGAACCGTCCGATCAGGCTTGGGATGGCATAGGCTGGGCCAGCCGCATTTTCAGCCGGTACTACGCCGCGCAGACGGTTGATGGCGACCAGGTCATCCAACTCCATGGAGAGGCGGCCCCGGAATGGTTCGCGCCGCTTTCGGATTGGGATTTCAAGAACAGCAAGCTGCCGCTCTTGCTGGGGCGGCTTCAGTGGCCGGATGACCAGGCGCGCGGTGATCCGGAACCTCCTGTCTGATTCCGTTTCGTGCGTGGGCATTTGAGCGCCTGCGTTCTAATCCGGTTAGTCGTCGACCGGCTGTTCCAGCGGCGGCGGCACCCAGCCGTCGGACTGGAGGAAGGTGAATACGTCTTCGTATTTATCGGCGCGGCGCATGCGGCGAACGTGTTGGTTGAAGCGATTGCGCGCGTCAGGGGTCGGCCGATCACCGGGCACCGCATTGCGTAGCACACCGAGCAGAAGCGTATCTGTTTCGGCCGCATCCCAGTTCTGCCCGTTGTCGATGACGGCCTCGAGGAGTTGGTCAAGCTGTTGGCCGCTCAGGCGGCCGGCGAACGGCGTGATGAGGTCGTTGAAGTTCACCTCTGATCCGCGCCAGCTGCCAGAACCTTTGTAGTGCTCGACTGCCAGAGGCCACAGTTCGGCGAGGGGCTGAGAGGCGATTGCAGCGGCCAAATTTTCCCGATTGAGGCCGGCTATTAGCGCAAGTAGCGCCGCGCGGAATTGCGGCAAGGTCACGCCTGCCAGGATGCGATAGTCGGTGAGTGCCGCAGGGTCGGCGTTGTCGATGGTTGCTTGCAGGGCCGTGCGCGTCGGCTCCTGCAGCTGTGGCCAGAAATCGGGAAAAGCGGCGATGAACGCAATGGCGCGAGGGCGGCTCACTGGCTCAAGGTTGTCCATCAGCCTAGCGATCGCCAGGGATATGTCTGGCCAGGCCTCAGCGGCGCGTTCGCGCACCGCGACCAATGAGGGGATAATCTTGCGATGGAGCGGCTCCCATTGCGCAGGCACGCCTTTGAGAAGGGATTTTGCCAACACCACGCCGAAATTGCGGACGTTTTGAGCGCGGACGCGCGCCAGGTAGCGCTGGTCGACATAGTCCAGGATGCGTTCGTAGTCCGTTGGAAAGCCAGGCGACTGCACATCGACGTCATACAGCTCGAAGATCGCTTTGCCCTGCAAGGGCTCCTGCGACAGCACGAGATCGACCGCGTTGACGAGGTGAAGCCGCACCAGCTCGGGCGATGGCGAGAACAGACCCGCCTCGGCGGAGAAGGCCGGATGCGCGCAAAGATGTCTGTCTTCGCGCAGGCGATCCAGATGCGTTCGAGAGATGCGATTGACGACTTGGGTGTTGGTCGTTGCGTCTTCGAGGATGCCGCCCTCGAGCTGAAGCAGCTTGGGGATGTCGCCGGTGACGGTCGCGTTGTCCCACGCCTGGAGGAACGCCGTCGCGGCCGCATCGCCCATAGCGCTCAGCTCGCGATACTTGGCGATCAGGTCGTAGACCAAGGCGACCCAGGCTGAGGTGAGCGCACCACGCAAAGCGCCAGCCTTGTAGGCCTTCACCGCATCAAGAAAATACACCTTCGACTGCGGATGCCGAATCCGGGTGAGGAGGATGTCGAGATCAACAAATCCAGCGTCCAAGGTCCAGGCCCCTCCAATATGCGTCGTTCCGCGCTGAGCGTGATGATCCAGCTGCTAACGCGGTTCGGGCGCGCGCTTCGTATGTGCTCACCTTTTTGGCCATCCTACAGGCTCCGCCGCCGGAAAGACCGTGTCGATCCCCCAGGCGCAGGAATCCAGCACCTCGAGCGCCATTCCGGGCGAATGAATCTGTGAATTGCCGTGGGAGAGGCTGTTGCGCAGCGCGATCATCGCCTCGACCGGATCGTCGAACGGCATGGCGCCGGCCGCCAGCTTGGGAAAAATCCCGGCCTTACGGGCCTGGTCGACGAGGTTGCGCATCGAGCCCTTGGACTCGCCGCCATGCCCATTGATGCGATGCTTGAGCGCCAGCTCGAAAGCGCCATAGGCCTGGATCTCGCCGACCACCAGAAGGTCGTAGTCGAAGAATGCGTAGAGCATGGTGTTGCGCGCCCGGTCATAGGCGTCGCGTACCTCGGCGGGGGCCGAACCGGACAGGACCACCCGGCCGATCGCGGCATGATGATCAAAGAAGGTCATGGGCCGATGCCTCTCGCCTTCAAGCACCACGAAGCCCTCGAACCGGGCGTCGGGCTTTAGGATGTCGTCGGCGGACTTGTAGGCCATGGCTCAGCCTGGCTGATAGATGACGGCGTCGGCAATGGCTGGCTGGCCGTCGAACACGAACGCAAGGCTGTGGCGGGCCCGGGTGGCGGCCACGTACATCTTCGCCAGGGACTTTTCGATCGGCTTCAACTCCTTTGAGCCTAGCCAGGTCTTGGCTCCGCCATGGGGGAAGATGAGGACCCGGTCGAAGGTCATGCCCTTGACCTCGCCGAAATTCATCGCCGGCAGATCGCCGCACTTGGTCTTGCGATCGTAGCGCAAGGCCTGGGGCCGATAAGTCGCCGCATAGGTGCCGATGTCGGCGGTTCGGACGACGAAGACGCCGTCGTGCCCCGTCACTTGCTGGTTCTTCGACACCGTCGGCGGGCAGTCCGGATAGAAGCTGTCGCCCAGGCTGGCGATGACCTGCGGACAGCGATGGGTGTGGGTATCGTAGGTCAACTTGACCAAGCCCTTCTTGTCCCAGGCCTTAAACTTGTCGAGAATCCCATAGCCTTGGAATTTGCTGTTCTTGGGTGCCTTATTGGTGGCGTAGGTCGCCTGGCGATGATCCCCGACCAAGGTCAGGCGAATGCCCGCCTTGAGCATGGCCTCGAGGATGTCGAGATCATAGCCGGCCAAATCCTGCACCTCGTCGATCAGGATGTGGTCGAACCTCTGGGCGAGGCGGCGCATCACCGCGCCACCGGACCTGTGATCGCAGGCGCAGACGAACTTGGCGATCTTGTCGGGATAGATCAGCCGCCCGTCGTGGAAATAGTGGTCGGCCGTCCGGGACTCCGGCACATAGAGGGCCGAACGTCCCTCGACCCAGTGCAGGCCCTCGATGCGTTCGTCGTGCAGCGCATGCTGATAGGGCCGCGCGAGCTCGCGCAGCAGAAAGGTGAACCAGGTCTGGACTTCGATATGGGCAGGGATCACCGCCCCGCGGCGGTAGAACTTGGCGGCGATCTCGCGCTCGTTGTTCTGGGTGTAGGTCAGTAACGCCGCCCGCGCGCCAGGCTCGGCCAGGAGCTCCTCGACGATGCGCGTAGTCTTGCCGCCCCCCGCCGCGCAGATGATCACCCGACTAGCCAAGGGCCGCCTGGATGTAGGCCGGCGCCGTCCAGAGCTGAGCGGTCTTGAAGAACGCCAAGGCGGCGTCGGCCTTGTTGGCCTTCATCCAGGTCAGAAGCGCGTCGTCGTCAGCGAAAGCCTTGCCCAGGACCGCCTCGATCACCGCCCGGCCGTTGGCCTTGAGCAGTTGCGGCTCCAGGGTGCGGAAGTTGACGTCGGTATCGTAGTGAATGGCCACGCCCGGCTTGCCGTCATAGTCGCGGTACTTAGCCGCGAGCGCGGCCAGGTCGCCGTCGTTGTCAGTGACGACCGCGACCTCGCGTCCGATCAACAGGGCGATGTCGAGGAAACGCTTGAACGCCAGCGACCCCACCGAGATCACGTCCACGCCGGCCGCTAAAGGCGGCTTGCCGTGCTTGCGCTGGAATGCAGCCTGCACCACCAGCTCGTCGGACGGCCCTTCCACCAGGATGGTCCGCTTGGCCAGGATTAGCCGCAAGGTGTCGTGCCCCGGCAAGCGCATGAAGTAGTCCTGCGTGGCGGCCGGCAGATCCTTCAAGGTGGCGTTGCGCCCCCGGTTGAAGAGGATCACCGACTCCATGCCCAGCTTGTTGAGCACGAAGCTGCTGTGGGTGGTGATCACCAGCTGACGCTCGGCGCGCTGCTCGCCAATATGATCGATCAGGGCGTTGAGGTTGGAGAACGACAGATGGTTCTCTGGCTCTTCGATCTGGATCAGATGCGACTCGGCCGAGGCCTCCATGGCCAGCTTGATCTTGATGGTGTTCTGCTCGCCCTTGCCGACCAGGGGCAGGGGGATGGCGTCCAGGTGCGGCATGACGCCGGTCTCCCAGCCGGCCCGCGAGGAAGTGTCCAGCGCCACCGACAACGCTTTGTCGGAGATAGCGCCCTTCTTGGCCGCCAGGGAGGCGTTGACGCCCTTGACCTTCTCCTGGTCGAGGAAGAGGTCTTTCATCTGGCGATAGGACAGCGCCAGATCGACCTTCTCGGCCCGAGTCAGGCTGTCGCGCATGATGTCGATCACATACCGGTTGGCCGCGGCGTTGTTGCGGATGGTGCTGGCGTCGATGAAGCTGGGCTTGATCGGGATTGATCGGGCGGTGACATCGTGGCCTGCGAAGCTGCGCCAGCGCACCTGATAGTATTCGATGGGCAGGGTGCGGACTAGATCCGGGTCGGCGATATAGCTGGCGTACTCAGCAGTGTAGTCGCGAATGAAGGTGATCGAAAGCGCCACGCCCGTTGCATCGGCATGTGCATGGTTGTGTGTGCCGCGCATAGCCGCGAGGGCCGGGTCGTCCGGAAAATAGAGTTCAATGAAAATCTCGGGGATCGGCGCGGCCGTCTTGGCCCGTAAGGCGGCAATATAGGTCTCGACGAGCTCGGCGTTGAATAGGTGCGTATGCAGTTCCCCAGTGATCGGCCGGCCGTTGATCTGACCGCTCAGGGCCAGGTGGATAGCCTCCAGGAGCGTGGATTTTCCGCACTCGTTGTTGCCGACGATGATGTTGAGCTTGGGATTGAGCGACAGATCGACCTTATCCAGGCAGCGATAGTTGCTGATCACGACCCGTTTAACGAACAACTACATCTCCCCAGGCTTCGCCGCTCGCGCAAGCTTGGCTGAATGTTAATACAAGCTGCCATTGTGGTCTATGGCCGCCGCAAGCCTGATCGTCCAGTCTCTGAGTAGGTGCTGAGCGTCCTGTTTCTGGAGGTGGTCCAACGGCGGCTATTGGCGCGGAGGAGAAGTCAGCTGTCCGGCACGGCTAAGTTCAGCGAATGTGGCTGAAGCAACAGAGTGAAGTAGGTTCGACTTAACTGGCCGCGCGATCCAAATGGGGATGGAATGGGAAGAAAAGTAAGCAGAAGGTGGCCAGCATGCCAGTGACGGTACAGATTGATGAGATGCGCTCATCAGGCGCGACAAAATCGAGAGCAATGACCAAGTGTTCTGATCAGCCGCTTTCCGTGCGCACAATCAAAGATGCCGCCGAGAGCGCCACAGCCAAGGCAACGCGGGCGTGGATGATGCGCATGCTTCGGTGGGGTGCCGGCGCGAGCAACATCGATTTCCTTGCTAATCTCTTAGAAGAAATCGGGCTCCGGACCAGCCGTGAGGCCGTCAGGGGCCATGGTGAATGGCTGGCGGAGCGCGGCTACTTGACCATCAGCCACTTTGAGGCGGTGACGGTCTATCGGTTGACACGGCAAGGCGACGAACTGGGCCGCGGGATTATCATCGACGAAGGCGTGATGGCCATTTCGTTGGCCGACGTCGAGGATGACGAGGCAGTGAAGATCAGCACCAGGGCGCCCGGACCGCCGACTTAGGCCTGCCATTTCGCCGCGCGGTGAGAAGCGACAGGACGCGAACGGCGTAGGCGAACATCTGGGCCTTGCGCCGGCTTGATCGGATGCTTGCGTCGCAGGGCGAGCCACGCTTCGACCTCGGCTAAATCCCAGACCACGCATCGTGGCGTAAGCAGGAACCGGCGAGGGAATTCCCCCTTGCGCTCCATTTCCCAGATCGTGCTGTCGGCGAGCGGCACGATCTGGCGAAGTTCGGCTTTCTTGATCGTGCGCGGCAGAGCGGTCTGAGGTTGTCCCATGTCGAAGTCTCCCTGGTGCGACTCAAGGGAATCCGAACGGCGCCGAAGGGTCGACGCGTAAGATCCCCCCGGCACAATCGCTTCCGCCAGGCTTCGGGTTGTTCTCGGTTATGTTCGCACAACGTCGGAATGAGATGAGCGCGACATTTGGATCTTGCGGCGTGATCGTAGTCAGCTACACTCGGTGTTCATGAAATGATCATGGGCGCGAGTCGCGCCGGAGTGGATTCTGTTGCGCGCAATCGACCTCTACGCAGGTATCGGGGGATGGAGCCTTGGGCTGCGTCTGGCCGGCGTTCAGGTCGTGGCCTCCTATGAATGGTGGCGGCCGGCGGTCGATACGCATAACGGCAACCACGGCGGCGACCTGACCGTCACGAACGTCCGGACTTTGAAGCTGGAGGACTTGCCGCGCGATATCGATCTCGTCGTCGGCAGTCCGCCTTGCACCGAATTCTCCTATGCGAACCGGGGCGGTAGCGGCGATCTCGCAGAAGGTCTGAAGGATCTCGTCCGCTTCTTCGAGGTGGTGGACCACCTCAAGCCCCGCTGGTGGGCGATGGAGAACGTGCCGCGCGTGGCGGAGTTCATGCGGGCGGGTTTCGCGACCAAGGGTCATCCGTTGCATCGCTTCCGCCATCTGAACCCGCTGATCGAGGTGGTGGACTTTTCCGACTATGGCGCGGCGCAAGCGCGGCGCCGCTGCATTGCGTCGAACATCCCCATGGCTCTGATCGACGCCTACAAGCCGAAGCTCAAGCGCCGGACGCTCGGCGATGTGGTTCGCGCCTTCAGCGCGGACGGCGACATGGTGACGGACCCGATCTGGGGCGGTCGCCTGCCGGCCGCGTCCCTGACCGAAATGGAGACGGAGCCGGCCCTGGTCGGGGAAGAGTTGCGGATGAACCGGGACGCCAAGGTGTTCCACGCCGTCTACAACAACATGGCCTTCCCTGACCGGCTCGAAGAGCCCTCCCGCACGGTGACGGCGACCTGCACGCGTGTCTCCCGTGAAAGCATCGTGATCGAGGACCCGGTACGGCCTGGATCGTTCCGCAGGCTCACCATCCGCGAACGCGCGAGCCTTCAGGGCTTTCCGATCAACTACCAGTTCTACGCCCGCTCCTTCGCGGAAAAGGCCAAGATGGTCGGCAACGCCATTCCCCCGACCTTCACCTATCTGCTGGCGTCTGCCGCCAAGGACGTGAGCGCCAAGGCGTTCAAGGGCCTGTCCATGGGCGCGGACGAACTCGACTTGCCTGAAGTCCTGCCGAAGCCCACGCCGCCGGAGAAGGCCGGGCGGACCTATCCGGCTGACCGGTCCTTCCGGGCGGCCATTCCAGGGCTCCGCTTCAAGAGCGGAATGCGGTTCGAGCTTTCGAACGGCTCCCGCCGGTCCGGCGTCGATTGGAAGGTGCGGTTCTTCTTCGGGCCCTCGAAGGACGTCCGCGAGGTCGATCTGGACGGGAGCGTCTTTGCTGAGCTATCGGAGACGCTGTTGCGCCAGGCGACCTTCGATCGGGTCTGGACGGAGTTGGAGCGCATCGACGCCAGGCTAGTCGACGCCAATGGCGAGAGCCTCCAAGCCGCCTGGTCGCACAAGGGCGACGGCCATGATCCCTATGATGTGGTGGACTGCCTCGCCGCCGTCGCCGCCGAGCTCCAGACGGCGATCGAGGCCTGGGCTGCGCAGGAGGGCAATGAATCGCTGGCTTCCGCCTATGTCCTGAGCGTCGTCGGAGGCGACGAGCCGCCTTCTATGATTCCGGGAAGCGCCAAGCTGGCGCGGAACGCCAAGGCGATCCTCGCCGGCCTGATCGTGGGCGACTGGTTCAATGTCGGCCGCTTCCCGAAATCGCGCCGGAAGGCCGCCTAGGTCGGATGCAGGACCGACGCCGCTGTCAGGGCGCGACACCAAAGACCACCAGAGGCACAGGCGGAACGCCGCGTCCGCCCCGCATCAGGTTGTGCAGCTCCTTTTCGTAGCAGGAAGGACCTGACGACATCTCGGCCTGCAACGACTTCATGGGCAGGATTTCGATGCCGACGTCGATCTTGCCGGCCACATAGAAGGCCAGGTGCTTCACGAACAGGTCGTAGGCGACGAAGGCGTATTTGCCGAACTGGACCTCGACGGCGACCCTGTCCTTCACGAAGTCGGTCTGGTTGTAGGACCGGATCGGCTCGAAGCCCGCCTCTCGGATCATCTGCTGCTGCTCGTCCAGCGGAAGGTCGATGATCCGGCGATTGATCTCCGCATCTTCGCAGACCCAGTAGTCCGTGCGCACGGACTCCCAAGCGCCGGGGCATTGCGAGAAGCCCCTATGGATCGCCTCGTTCAAGGCCCTGGGGGAATAGAGCGTGCGACCCAGCTTTCGCTTTTCGAGAGATTCCTTGGTGCGGCACGCCTCGGCGTCCACATCGTCGATGACCAGGCGCAACTCCGCCAGCAACTTGGGCTGTCGCGCTTCCAGAAACTCGAGCCCGTTCAGGTGGGAATAGGTCTTGGCGATCCGCAATTCAGGCCTCCGCCCGCATCCTGGAGCGACTCAAGTTAGGAGTCACCTGTAGCAGGGGGAATGATGCGATGTTCGAGGCATTGATCGAAAAGGGGTTCCAGGTCGAATTCCATTCGCACGCACGCGCGATCCTGGCGGCGGACTTCCCAGGCGCCGCCGAAGAACTGGAATCGGCCCTGCTGGAGGCCACCATCCCGATCGAGGAGATCATCGCCGGCGGGGGCGGGGAGGCCAAGGGCACCCAGCGGTTGCGCAACGCCCTGACCGCCCTGGCCTGGCCCAAGACGGAGTTCGTGGTCGAGCGGTCGGTCAATGGCGTGAAGCGCGAGAGCCAATCGCACATCGTCGATCACGTCCGGCAACTCGAGAGCGGCGAACGCGTCGCGCTCGAAATCGAGTGGAACAACAAGGACCCGTTCTTCGACCGGGACCTGGAGAATTTCAAACGGCTGCATGCAGACGGCGCTATCTCGGTCGGCGTGGTGGTCACGCGCGGCCGGAGCCTGCACGAGGGGATGCGCGGCCTGGTGGCGCGCTTCCTGGATGAGCGCCAAATCCAATCTTTCGAGGACATGGCCCAGTGGGGCTATGAGCCGACCTCGCGCCAGCGCCGCAACATCCTCGCTCGGGTCGGGCGTGGCGCGACCTTCCGCGAGGCCTTTACGGGCCAGTTCGTCTCGGACAAGTTCGGCGAAGCGACGACCCACTGGCGCAAGCTGGAGGACCGCATCCATCGCGGGGTCGGCAATCCGTGCCCCATGGTGCTCATCGGATTGCCCGACACGATCGTCACCTTCCATGAAGGGCGTGCGGCCTTGGCGGAGGTCGAGGCCGCGGAGGAAGCGGCCGAGGAATAGGCGGCGGTCTCTGCGCGGGCGTCGGCCTCTACGCCGTGCGTGACCCGCACGACCGCAGGCCCGGCGCCCTGACCCAGGCCGAGACTCTGGCGACGGCGGTCGGTCTGAACATGGCCGGGACGTGGTCGGCGACGGCGGCAGGGTATTTCTCGCGGGTGTCCAAGGCGCGGATGCTGGAGGCGGTGACCGAGGCGGTCGGCGCCGAGGAGGCCGGGCGGATCGCCGGGATGAAGAAGGCCGACATGGCCGACGCGGCGGAACGGCTGCTGGAGGGCAGGGGATGGCTCCCGCCAGTGCTGCGCACGGCGTTGGTCAAGGAACCTGACGCGGAGGCGGCGTCGTCCGAAGATGACGCCTATCCGTTCGCGGCTGAATAGGCGCAAGCAATAGCAACTCGGCCGCACCCAACTCCGGGGTGCGGCCGACCGGCGGAACAGCCTGTGCTATTCGAACTGCACAGCGATGCCCAAATCAAAGCTGCCAATGTGGTCCCGTTCGCCCATCGGCGCTCTCGGGCATGATCAGGAAGGGTTTGTTGAGCGGCATGGGGTGTTGGGGGCGTATCGCTGCCCACTGGGTCGTCTCATCGAAGGCCCAAGATTCGTCTGGTGGGCTCTCGGGCACGAAGTAGTGGCAATAGACCCACTCCAGCGGCTTGCCTTCTGGATCGAACCTCTGAGTGGTCGTGAGGATTTTCTCGTAGCGCGCCTTTTCGATGCGGTCGCCTTCGACCGCTTCGAAACCGATGTGCACAACGCTTGGTCGATCAGAGGGAAGCTGCTGGTTCGCCTCACGCAACTTACGAAAGATGTCTCGCGCCTTGGCGTCGATGGCGGCTTCGGCGGTCACCTCGTACCGGAGCACGATGGCCAGATCGAGATCGGTGATGTAGCGTGGGTTGCCGCCGAATTTGGCCTTCAGCACGGTGTTGTAGGGCATGTTGCGGACATAGCGTCCGGTCAGCAGCTCCATGAGGCGGCTGCTCCCCTGCATCAGATCGTTATCCGCAAGCACGGCCTTGACCGGTCCCATGTCCAACGGCTTGACGACGCCGGTGCTGCTGGCGTCGTCCCATGCGACGGATTGGGATCCGCCTAAGGCGACCGGGGCGACCCGCCGTACTAGGTGATCGTCGGGCAAATCCTGCGGCGGAACGTGGAACTCCACCTCGGCGAGGATGCTGCGACCGGCTCTGGCGAGGTGATGCGCGATGGGATTCCAGAGTTCGCGAATACGATTGCGTTCGCGGTCGCCCGTGTCGCCTACCTCCATCCGTTTGCATTCGACCGCCCAGGTGACACCGCCGATTGTGGCGTTCAGATCATGGGTCTTCGCCACGCCCGGTTGCTCAGGGACGAACGCCACCTCGGCGCCTTCCCGCAGATAGGCCGACGCCACGAGCAGTTCGAACAGTCCGCCGTTCGGCTGGCTTCGGTTCTTGCCCACGATTTCGGCGACGCGATCTTCGACTCCTACAACCGTCTTGAGGGCGTCGAAGTCCCGGCCGATAGCCTTGAACACGGGGATGACACGCGAGCCGAACACCGGCTCATAGTTCCAGACATGGTCCAGATTGGCTTCGGCCAGGAACAGATACCAGCCGAAGGTGTCGCGCGCTTCGAAGAAGCGCCCCTTGGTGTCAGTGATGTTGTGCAAGGCCGCGTCATAGAGCCGCTCGGCGGCGGTGAGTCGTCGAGCCTCCCATTCGTCCGCCGTCATCTTCGACTTGAACCAGTCCACCGCCCGACGAAGTTCAGGATCGTCAGGCCAGTCGTGAGGTCGATCCTCTGGCGGCGTGAACATGTCGTCGGGAAATGGATACTTCGGCATGGTCCGCCCTTTCATCATTGATCACAAGTAAAGGCCGCTGCGGCTGTTGAAGCGCCATGGCAGAGCCTGACCTGCGGCACCTCTACGTAGACACCTCTTCGCCGAGGATCGACTTGTTGAACTCGCGTTGCGTTTCGTCGAACTCGCGGATGATCACGTCTGCATCGGCGGCTACCGCCTGAGCTTTCGTCATCGCCGGTGTCAGTTCCTCGCGCGCGCCGCCCGCCGCCTCGGCGGTTAAGAGCGTGCAGAAGGCGCCCACCATGGCGATATCCGACAGCATGCGGGCCACGTGGGAGGCCTCGAGTCCCGCTCTCTCCTCGGGCGATCTGAAGCTCCGGTCCAGTGTTAGTTCCAGAGCGCGACTGTCCGCGTGTGCCAAATGGCTGGCCATGCCGTAGATGTGCAGGAGGGCGACGGCTTCAGGTCTCTCGGCTTTCAAAAGTCTGTCTATGGCCTTCAGGACTTCCGGCAGGCTCCACTTCTGCTCCAGACGCCTCCGTTCATTCCTATCCAGCGTCTGTTCGCCGCGCTGCGAACGCCGGGCCTGCAGAACCCTGAGAGAGTCCCGGCTGTCACTGCGCCCTTCCGGCATAACGGATTCAGCCATTCCTGCGCGATGGGCCGTTTTGCGATCAGAGACCTGCCCTAAGCCGCTCCAGTATTCGCGGAGGACCTCAGGGCGATCAGCCTCAGGTGTGAGGGCAATCAGCATGAGCTTCGCTGCGCCCTCATGGAATGTCCGCAGCAGGATTTCCGCATCGAAATCGTGGCGCATGGTCATGAGGCGCAGCGCAGCGAATCCCCGCTCGAGGATGTAGCCGAGGAGAAGGCGAAGCGTCGGGCGAAAGTCTTCCCAGTCCTCGGTCGGGTCGCCGGACCGGGTCAGCGCCAGAAGCACGTCTCTTTGTGCGACCTGTGCGTCGTTGCAGGCCGCGATGAGCTTGGTGAGGCGCGCATGTTTGTCGAGCGGCTGATCGGCAGCGCTTGTCATGCCCTCCGCGTCAGCTTTCATCAGCCTTCACTGGCGTCGTTGGCCGCTGTCTTCAAATCCGCGATCCGTCTTTCGCTCGCGTCGGCTACAACCTGCCGAAGTACCTCGATCCGCTCGGTGAGGAAGGTCAGTTCTTCGTCGGTGATGCGGTAGTGCCGTGAATAGCGGGCTTTGACGTAGGCGGCCCGCAGCAGTTCGAAGCAGCGCTTCTGGAACTTGGTGTCGTGGGGCCAGACTTCACGGAGGCGGGGCTCCAGAGGCTCCGTCATGTTGCGGAGGCGGATGAGGTTATGGCTCTTCGGGGAGTAGAATGTCAGAACCTGTAAGAGGCCTTGGTAGATTGTCTCGGCCGTCTGATGGAGGAGGAAGGCAGCCAGCTTCGGCTCGTTCTCTTGCACATAGAACCGAGCGCCTTTGAGAAAGCCGTTAGCCGCTTCCTGCCATTCCTCGAAATACTCGGTGGCTTCTTCCAGCGCCGTAGACGGCGGCAGGGGCTGCGGCTCGGAAAACGTCACGCCTGGCGTGTCCTGAAGGACCACGCCGTCGCGGGCGATGTCGATGAAGAAGCCGCGTCCGTGCTCCAGCTTCCAGTTTACGTCGTCCAGGCTATGGACGATCAGGCTGACGGGCGTGCGCATGGCGCCCGCTGACAGTTCGGCCAGCAGCCGCTTCTCCACGTCCTCCCAGAACTCGAAGTCGGTCAGGTCCTCGTGGTCCACGACGACCAGCAGGTCGAAGTCCGAGAAGTAGCGCCCGACCGGATCGTGCACCCAGTCGCCGCGCGCATAGCTGCCGAACAGGATGATCTTGAGGATGCGGCCGTTCTTCAGCCGGTCGGCACAGCGCGTGGAGATGGCCTTGGCGAAGCCGTCCTGAATGATCCCGACGGCGGCGTCGAGTTCACGCTGTTTGGCGAGCGGCAATTTCCTCAGCGGACGTTTCATGACCGGAGTCTCCGAAATGCGGAGCCGACACGCAAGAGTCGAAACGCCCCGATCCGCGCGCAACTAGGCTACCGCGCTCATAATCGCTACGCTAGCATCTGCGGGCGCCGGTTCCATAGGGCGTCGTCTGTTCGCCGTAGGGCCGGTTCGCCGGAAAATCGTCGCGGCGGCGCCTGAAAGTCCCGGGCCTCCACACAGAGGTTCCAACGCCCGCACCTTTTCCCCTTTCGATATGGGCTGTGGTCTGCGGCTCCAAGTGTCAGAGCGGGGGGTGATCTCCGGGGTCATGTCGACTGTGTTTGTGATGCTCCGGCGGTCTGTGGGTCTTTCCCCTGTTTGCGCGCGCCACGGCGCGGCCTCTCGAAAAGGCGGATTTGACCGGAAACCGGTCGGCTGGGCGCAACCGCGCGCTCGACTTTCTTCCCCGGCCTGACGGCCTCCTCGCGGGACAAGAAACTCTCGCTTGCGGTCCTCCGCTCCGCTGCGGGGGCTTGCTGGCCTCGCCCTGCGCGCCGACCGGCCCCCGGTCTCCCGATCGCCATCGAGGCCGCGACAGGCGTGGCCCGACAGCAAAGGAGAAACTGACATGGCCGCCATCGGAACATTCACCGCCCAGGGCGACGGCTACACCGGGTCGATCAAGACCCTAACCCTCAACGTCAAGAGCGCGACCCTGCGCCCCAACGAGAAGACGGACGACAAGGCGCCGGACTACCGCATCTTCGCGGGCCAGACCGAGTTCGGCGCCGCCTGGAGGAAGACTTCCCGCGAGAACCGGGAATACCTCTCGGTCAAGCTGGACGACCCCAGCTTCCCAGCGCCGATCTACGCCTCGCTGGTCGAGATCGAGGGCGGGCACAGCCTGATCTGGTCCCGCTGAACCGCAAGCGGCGGCGCGTCCGACGCGCCGCCGCCCCTTCATCCGAACAATCCATCCTTGAGGAGGCCGCTATGACGCGCCCCGCCGATCCCGATCATCCGGACATCTACGCCCGGATCACCAACCAGATCATCGACCAGCTGGAGGCCGGCGTCCGGCCGTGGACCCAGCCCTGGACCGGCGGTCATCCGGTCACCCGTCCGCTCCGCCACGACGGCACGCCCTATAGCGGCATCAACGTCCTGCTGCTGTGGTCGGAGGCCTTCAGTCGAGGGTTCGCCTCGCCGACTTGGATGACCTTCCGTCAGGCACTGGCGCTGGACGCTCATGTCCGCAAGGGCGAGAGGGGCTCCACGGTGGTCTACGCCAACCAGATCGTCCGCACCGAAACCGACGATGCGGGCGAAGAGGTCGAACAACGCATCCCGTTCCTGAAGGCCTATACCGTCTTCAACGTCGAACAGATCGACGACCTGCCGGACGCCTATCGGCCGACGCCGCCGGAGCCGGTCAATCCCGACGAAAGGTTGGAAGCGGTCGAGCGCTTCTTCGCCGGGCTGGGCGTCGACATCCGCCACGGCGGATCGGCAGCCTATTACGTCCCGGCGTCGGACCATGTGCAGATGCCGCCGTTCGAGACCTTCCGCGACGCGGGCGCTTACTACGCCACGCTGGGTCATGAGTGCGTGCACTGGACCGGCCACGGGTCACGGCTGGCCCGTGACTTCAGCCGCTCGGCTCAGACCTACGCCCGCGAGGAGCTGGTCGCCGAACTGGGGGCCGCCTTCCTCTGCGCCGACCTCGGGCTGGAGTTGGAACCGCGCGAGGATCACGCCGCCTATCTCGGCCACTGGCTCGAAGTGCTGAAGGCCGACAAGCGGTTCCTGTTTTCGGCAGCGGCGTATGCGCAGAGGGCGGTCGCCTGGCTGCATGAAGCGCATCCGTGATGGGCTGGCGTCTACGCTTTGAGCCTGAGCCGCGTCCTGACCGGGCGCGGCTTTTTCTTTGCTTGGATACGGGGCGAAGGGAAATGGTGGGGTGTCGCCGCCCTCGGTTGGGGCGCCCTTCAGGGCGGCGGGCGAGCGGCCGATTGTGGCCGCCGAGGGGAGGGCGGGGAGCCTCCGTAGGTTTGCGGGGCGAGGCGGTTCGCGGTCTAGGGCAGGATAGGCTTTGCGCCGGCAATGTCTGACAGACCCGCTCTCCGATGGACCGCTTCACCCTTCGCCTTCCGCCCGACCTGGCCCGCCGCTTCGACGCGGCGGCGGTCGCGCGCGGCGGACGGTCCCGCTACCTAAGGGCGCTCATGGAGGCGGCCGCGCAGGCTCCCCTGCCAGCGCGCGAACTAGCCCCGTGCAGCGCAAAGTCGGCCAAGCTGACTCTCCGCCTGGCGGACGAAGACATGGCGTTGCTGGAGGCGGAGGCAGGCCGCGCAGGGCTGTTGCGAACCCAGTGGGCGGTCATGCTCGTCCGCCGTCGGCTCCATGGGCGCCTGCAGTTGACGCCGCCGGAAGCGATGGCCTTGATCGGCGTCCGGCGCGAGCTTCATCGCATCGGCGTCAACATCAACCAGATCGCCCGCGCCCTCAACACCGCCGTCATGGAGGGCGCCGTCCTCGACCTGGAGGTGGCCCAGCTGGCCGCCTTCGCGTCCGAGATTCGGGTGCATCTGAGCGGCCTGGACGAGCTCTTCGCCGGCAACCTGGCCTATTGGTCGGTCGAACCATGAGCGACTTCCGCCGGCCGCTCGGTTTCGAGGAGGCGTTGCGTCCGCCCGTCGACGTGCGCCGGGCCCGCGTCACCCAGCCGGTGTTGAGGCCGCCCGGACGGGCCGGCGATGCGGCGGCGTATGCGCAGCTGGCGCGGATCATCCGGCGCGCGCCGGAGGTGATGGTCAAGGTCACCGGCAGGACCCGCGACGGCGGCCACCTGATGCGGCATCTGGACTACATCAGCCGCAACGGCAGGCTGGCCCTGGAGGAACCGGACGGCGAGCGGCTCGAGGGGCGGGCGGCAATCAAGGCCCTCGCATCGGACTGGGCGGTCGAGGCTATGCTGGAGCCGGGCGGTCGCAAGGATCGGCCTTTGTCCCGGTCCATCGTGCTGAGCATGCCGAGGGGCACGGATCCGATCCGACTGCACGATGCGGCGCGGGCCTTCGCGGCTGAGTCGTTCAGGGGGCGGTTTCCCTACGTGTTTGCCCTGCACGATGAGTGCGGACATCCCCACGTGCATCTGACGGTGAGAGCGTTGGGGTCGAACGGCGTGCGCCTCAATCCCAGAAAGGCGGACCTTGAGGTCTGGCGGCAGCGGTTCGCTCAGGCGTTGCGGGATCGCGGCGTGGAGGCCGAAGCCAGTCCGCGCCGGGCGAGGGGTGTGCTGCAGAGGGCAGAGCCTACGCCGGTCCAAAAGATGCGGGAGCGCTGTTCGAGGCAGGGTGGCCGTGAATCGCACAGTTATCAGGCTGACGGCGTGGAGCGCCATGCTGCGGCGCGGTGGGAAATCAGCCAGCGCGAGAGGCAGGCGAGGATACGCCGATCATTGGCGGCCGAAGCAATCGCGCTCTCAAGCTCGGCTCGGTCGGAGGACCGGTTGCTGGGCGCCGCTTTGATGGAACATATGCGTCGGTTGCCGAAGCTGCAGGATCAGGGGAAAGCTTTGGTTCGGCCGGATGGCGAGAAGCGGTTTGCAGACCGTCAGAAGGAACGATGAATGTCGCTCCCTGACCCCTCGCTGACATTCGCAAGGTCCGTTGCCGAGTCGGCCGGGCCTCACGACGCTGGCGTGTCTCTGGTGATGTAGCAGCCTCCGTCGCACCGCCTCAAGGTTCGCATGACATGTAAAGTCTCCCGCGCCCCGAGTGGCCGCGTGCCGAAAGCGCTGGGCGCAAAATCCACGCGCAAAGCGATATAATGCAGCTAGTAGGCGAATCGATGCCGCATGGGCGTGGCGTGAATTCGGGGGAATGATGAGCACGACACTTCCAAAGCGTATGGTCTCGAAGAGCAAGTTCTCGATGTTCATGCGGACGCTTTGCGATCGGGAACTCTACCTCTCGTTATTTTCAAACAATCCAACCGCCCTAGACGCAGCTGGGATTCCAGTGCCTCTAAAGTCGCGACCTGGCGTGCAGTTGATCACCACCTCGGGCCGGGAATTCGAGTACGAACAGTTTGATCTGCTCCTCAATGCCATCCCAGCGCACGTCATCCACAAGAGCGCCGGACGCACAGGCATCGATCTCGCTGAAGCGTTGGCGAAGGCCAAGCCACAATCCCTGATCCTTCAACCCGAGCTCGAACCCGAAGAGTTTCGTGACGTCGCATTGACCGCGTTGGGGGTGTCGGCCGCCTCTCTGAAGTTGATCCCTCAACTGTCCGGGCTTCGACCCGACGTTCTGTTCGTCGATGCGCGCCAAGACACGGATTACGAGATATTGCCAGATGGATCGCGGCGGCTCATTGCGCTCGATGATCCCCGGACGCCCCTTAGCGTCATTGACCTCAAAAACATCACCGAGGCCAACGCGAGCTACTCAGCCGAGGTGTGCCTCTATGCGATCTTTCTGGCGAACTGGCTGCATTCGAAGGGCGCGGCATTCAAGGAACGGTACTTCATCTCTGACCGAATCTTCCTTTGGCGGCACACAGAGATGCCGGCCTTCTCCGAGATTATGAAGAAGAAGGACGGAGGCGAGGTGACGGCCCGCCTTCAGGCGCTCCGGGCCGATCTCGACGACGGCCGGGTGAATTACCTCGTCTATATGCCGAGCGTCCGTAAGTTCTTCGTCGAAGATCTCCCTCGGGTCATCTCGACCGGCGACGGGGCGGGATGGGCCACTCTCGACTATCATGTGAATCCAAAGTGCGGAGCCTGCGATTGGCTCGGCAACCGTTCATGGCTCTCGCCGGACGATCACGTCTACTTCGACAAGGACCCGACGAAGTATTGTTCCCAAGGAGCTGAAGCCTCCGACCACCTCTGCAAGATGCCAACCCTTAGCAAGGGTGCGACCCGCGTCCTCAAAGATGGCGGTCATCCGGAAGTCGGGAAGCTTGTCGGCATCCAATCCAATGCGGCGGTTCTGCGTGGCCACACTCTTCTTAAGAAAGATCGTGACCAGATCGGTTCACGCGCCCAGTCCATCGCGACCGGCAACGTCAGCGTGGATCAGGCCTCGAAGGTCGGAGGTCTGGCCAAATACCTCGGGGCAGAGTTCGACATCGTCGTGAATTTCGATCCGGGGTCTGGCTTCCTGACGGGCATCGCTCTTCGTGGAACCTTATTCGCGCCATTCGGCCACAAGTTTCAGAAGGCCGATGGGGAGGACCAGTCCATCCGCCCCCTCGGCGAGGCCGCATTCGTCGTCTCAAAGGACAACGCTGTCGCCGAATGGGCAGCGCTCAATTCGTTTATCGAACGCCTTGCAACTTGGATCGACGAGTCGAAGAAGGTCTTCGACGACCACGGCATGGGGACGCTCAGGACCCAAATCTGCTTCTGGGAACTTCGGCAATATACGGAACTCTGCAACGCATTTGGCCGCCACCTGCTGGACATTCTTCAATTGTCCGGCCGCTCTCAACGAGCATTGGCTTGGATTTTCCCGGCGGAAGAGCTGATGGAGAAGGCTGAGCAGGTTTGTCCCAACATCGTCTTCATCAAGGATATCGTCACCGCCTCTGTGCGGCTTCCCCAACGCTTCGCGGTCACGCTCCTCGGGACCGCGGAAGCCTATCACCACAACCGCCTGACGCCTCGCAAGGTCGACAGCTACTACGTTGAGCCACTCGGAAACGGCATTCCTCGGGAGCGCATTTTCGAAATCTGGAAGTCCCCCACGGGGACAGTCCGAATGTTCGGAAAGCCGGTCAGCGTGTTCGAGGCGGTGGAACGCTACGGCGCCGCCTTGAAAGCCCACGCTTGGGCGATGTCGAGCATCGCGGCACGTCTGCGGATCGACCTGAAGAACTGCATTTCAGGCAACGCTCCAGAGCTATCGATGTCTATCCCGTCTGGCCTGGCCGGCGTTGCGTATGACTCGAAGCTCTGGGAGAGGTGGGCAAGCGTGTCTGCTGCCGTCGGCAAGACCGAAGGACTGCACACCCTCATCGCCCGTCCCGAATGGCTCGAGGCCGCCTACCAAGCGGTGATCCTCGAGGCGGTGACGAAGAGTTTCGGCGGCAATCGCTACGAGTTTTCGGTCAGCGCAGATTCGACCGAGGCGAAGATCGAAGAAGGTGATTTCTGCACGGTTGGCGTCGTCAGCCACCCAGGCTTTCCGCTCAAGAACGCAAAGACGCTTGGCGTCGGGTTGGACGACTACACGCCCATGCACCGGGTCATCTCGGCGAAGATCGAAAGTTTCGACAGGGCCGCTGCTCGGATCACCATCAGGCTGGAACCATCTTGGGGAAAGGTTGCGCCGGCATTCCAGGCCGTAATGGCCAGCGGTTTGGTTCCGATCGGCAGTGAGCCGATCTACTTGCTACCGACCATGCCGTTCAATGACTACGACCAGACACGGGAAGTGCTCATCGAAATTGGTGATCCGAGCATCGCAACGCCGTCGGCGGAAGCGAAGCTCGCGATGGGGCACAACGCTGCAAAGAAGCTTCCAAAGGGCACTGGTACGATCTCGCCGGTAGCGCGGGTCTTATGGCAAGGCGATGCGGTCGCGAAGACTTTGGTCCGCACGGATATGCAAACGGAGAAGCTCGCCAGCTTCGCAACAAACGCTAACGCGCATCCGCTCAACGAAAGTCAGATAGAGGCAGTCCGAGTCTGCGGCCAACGACAACTCTCGATAATCTGGGGGCCGCCTGGCACGGGCAAGACAGACACCCTTGTCGCTATGCTGCACGCGATGGTTCGCGAGGGACCTCCGCGAAAAATCCTGATCACCGGCCCCAACTACCGCACCGTCGAAGAGCTGTCCGGCCGCCTGCTGAGGAATCTGGAGGCAGATGCTGCCGCGATAGGAGACTTCTTCTGGCTCTACTCCAAGAGCCGCACGCCGAAGGATGTTTCAAGCTCCAATCCGAACCTCGTAGCCACTGCGGCGACGTTGGATTTCGGCGGAGGCCTCGACAACATTCAAGCAAGCATTAGCGACGCTCAGCGCTCAACGATCATCTCGACCACCGCTCACATGGTTTTGCGTCTCACGAAGGCGGTCGGTCAGAGCGGCTCGGAGCTGGATGAAGTGTTTGATGTGATTGTTCTCGATGAGAGCTCCCAAATCCCGATGACCCTGGCGATCAAACCGCTCGCGGCGATGAAGGCCAGCGCTCAGGTGATTGTCGCTGGCGACCACAAGCAGATGCCGCCGATCCAGAACCTCGATCCCCCGAAAGGGGCTGAGTATCTCGTCGACAGCATTCAGACCTATCTCATCAAGCGGTTTGGCATAGCCCAGCAGCCCCTCCTGGTGAACTATCGTTCCAACCAACATTTGGTCGACTATGCTCGCTCTCTCGGCTACCCGGCGCAGCTCGCCGCCGCGGCACCAAAGAAGGACCTTTCAGTCCTTGAGCCTCTCGATGACGTGGTGAAAACGCTGCCTGCATCCCTACCGCGGTCCGCGGCCTACGCTGAACTTCTCCGTCCGGAACGCCGAGTGACGGCGCTCATTCACGATGACCCGACCTCGTCTCAGGCGAATGAGCTTGAAGCCGGCTTGGTTGCGGGGCTTGCATTCATAGCACGGCACGCAATGGCCAAAGAGCTCGACACGGGCGGAGGGACTAACGGCGAGGCCTTCACTGACGAGACCTTCTTCGAATCTGGAATCGGTATCGTCACGCCACATAAGGCGCAGAAGGCCCTCGTCGTCCGCAAGCTCACAGAGCTGTTCCCGTCAGCTGATCCGGAATTGGTGTTCAGCGCGGTCGACACCGTCGAGCGTTTTCAGGGCGGCGAGCGCAATCTCGTCATCGTGTCCTACGGGGTAGGCGACACGGATATCATCGAGGGAGAGGAAGAGTTCCTCCTCCAACTTGAACGGACAAACGTGGCGGTATCACGAGCCAAGGCGAAGTGCATCGTGCTGATGCCGAAGTCGCTCGCCTATCACCTCCCAACCGATCAGAAGGCCGCAGAGACCTCGATCGCGTTGAAGTCATACTTGGAGGAATTCTGCGGTCAGCGCCTGGCCGTGGACATTCAAGATGACGCGGGAATCCTGCGAGCTGCGGAGATACGTTGGCACTAAGTTCGCACGGCGTGAAAATCGAATTCTTCGGCGGGATTTGACTCGCGGCCCATTTGAGCTGCCTGCCGCTTGCCGGCGTTAGACGTCTTGGCATTCCTGACGGAGAGCAGAGTCCAGCCATCCGCCTCTTCAAGAGATGCCTTTAGAATGTGGCGGGGATCGCTTTTCACTGATGGAATGGCCCCGAACCTTACATAGAGGTGAGCATCGTCATCAGAGGCCTTTAGGACGTTCCGCCACACCTTCGCGAGATCGGCAATGAAGGCATCCGGGCCTGAGTGGCTCATCTGTTGGTCGTTGCCGTAGTCGATCTCCGTTGGCCCTCCCAGAAACCAATTTCGGAGCCACTGATCTTCGACGTAGGTCGTCATGCCGTAGTACGGTGGCGATGTGACGGTGACGGTCGCATTTCGCACCCGGCGATATGAAGCAGCGGAGCGCGCATCGCCGCACTTGATGTCCGTCAGACGTCCCGGGGAAGGCGCATCCAGATCGGATATGCGCGCCAGCTTCTTCCTGAGCACTTCAAGAACCGAAACGACGGGAGGGTTCATGCTCCGGTCCCGCCAGAAGCGGACGGAGTAGTCTGGCTTGGACGCAAAGGTCCGTGGCATCTGGTTTGAGAAGTAGCTTGCCTTCCCGCTCGCGTTCATTGGGCCATGTAAGCAGCCGAGCGCCGCCGCTCGAAGGATCGCCGCGGCGTGGGTTTTTGGGGTGCTGAGAAGCCCCTCTCGCAGAGCGCAAACCTCTAAGAGAGTTGATGGGGCAAACGCTCGCTGAAAAAATTCAGTCTGCGGGACGTTCCTCGGCGCCGTAGCCAAGAGATTCTTGGCGAGTTCCAGCACCGCGTCGGGTTTGGCGCTGGCCACCTTCGCCTGAGCAATCGATGCAGCGATAGCAGATGTGTCCAGACCGTATGATCTCAGGTCGAACTTTCGGGCGGCGTATATAGTCGTCCCTCGACCGCAAAACGGGTCAAGTATGATTGGATTTTCACGACGATATTTCTTTATGATCCCCATCGGATATTCGAGTGGGAACATTGTGTAGTAGGGACAGATGGCGTTGAACGCGTAGTCCTTATTGTATGCGAGAGCTGACTTCATCTATCCCCGACCGGTGCGATCGGAGTTTAGTCCGGGCAGTCCTGACTTTGAAGGCTCTTTCGCGCGCCTAAAAATGTTACATTTTCAATGCTATAACGTAAAGTCGTCAATCTGACCGCATGGGGCATCGCGCTGGACGCCGGCGCGTGAAGGCTGCCGCAGATCGAAATCTGACGAGGGCGGCTAAAGGTCCGCTAGTCGGCGAGGTCCGAATGTCCGCTGTTGGCGCTTCGAAGGTGCCAGCATTGCTGCATCCAACGGCGTTCTATGCAACCTAGCAGGGATCGGGCCAATGGCCGTCTCTCAGCGCTAAAGTATCTCCTTCAGTGTACGGCGTGTTAGAACAGCGGCGTCTTGGGGCAGTTCGCGGAGGTAGCTCAGCGGCGCGGGGGTGGTGGTCACGACCCGGCCAAGAATCCGAATCGGGGTGGCCAGCTTTAACCGGTTAGCGACCGCGGTGGCGTTCTCGCGAATCCAGGCCACGCGCTTTAGATGGCGGTCGAGTTTGTCGCCGTCGTGGCCATGATAGTCCTGCAGCCAACTGGCTACCTCGCGCGACGACCGGGCGCCACCGAACCATTTGCATTCAATCACTATCCAGGTCGCGCCGTCCGCACTGACGGCCAGCACGTCGAGATCGCCGAGTTTTCGCGCGGCGCCTAACTCCGTCATCGGCCGGTTTACGAAGGTCCGCCAATCTTTGGCCTCGGCGAGTTCGCCGATCTCGACCTCGAAGGCGAGCCCGCGGCGACCGACCTCGGCGTCAACCCAGGCGCGTGCCTCAGCGGAGTGCAGCTTTGATTTCGCCCATGTGCCAGTTTCTAGAAGATGGGAGGCGTACTGGAGGCCCATCTGGAGCTGGCGGACGCCGTAGAGCCAGCGGGCCGTCGCCCCGTCCCCGATCCGGATGATCGGCCTGACCATCAACGAAAGCCGACGCTCGAAAATCCAGGGATAGATGTCATCGCCGCTGAACCCGGCAGGTGCCTTGTCCCAGCGCGGACGCGGCGACAGAGTGAAGGTCTTGATGAAAGCGGGCAGGGTGGAAAGGTCGGCCTTGCCGTCGAGCCGGCTGATGAGTTCGGCTTCGGACAGATCGACGACATCGACGGCGAGATCGTCTGCGATCTCCAGCAGGGCGTTCTGGATCGCGGCGACCTCGACCATCCCCAGACCGAACTCGGCGGCGTAGGCCGTCAACATCGGATCGTCCGGCGCCGGCGGTTCGCTGTCGTCCGTGACGAAGAGCTTGGGATAGTGGTCGATGTCGTCGGCGATGGAGTCGGCGATACAGGCCTCCAGATAGCGCTGCATATAGGCGTTCGACCCTCCATCCGAGGCCTCCCAGGCCCCGTCCGCCCGGAACCGCAGATCGGGGGCGACAAGGTCGTGATAGACCGCATCGCTCTGGTCGGCGGTCCGGAACAGGGCCATGACCTCGCCCGCCATCGTGTCGATGTCCGAGAGCGCAGCTTTTCGTCCCCCCGTCGTGGCGGCCTCGCAGACGGCCATTTCGATGATGGCCCGATAGGCGCGGAAAGCTCCGTCGCGCCCGGACATCGTATGGATCGCCCATCGCCCGTAGTCGGCGTAAAGGCTTTGGCGCGCGCGAGCGCCGCGTTCGCCCGATACCCGCTCCCGGTGAAGCGCCTCGATCAGGCGCATCGCCAGGGTGATGACGGAGCTCCGGTCTAGGGTCGCCAGTCTGGAACGGCAGCGTTGCCACAGATCGTCGACGAAGGCGTGCAGCGCCCGGGTGGTTTCCGCCTTCCCAGTGATCTCGACCTGGTCGACGGCGACGCCGCTGGACGGACGCTGCGCCAGGCGCTGGCGGGCGGCCCGTTCGGCTTCCCGTGCGTCGGCGACCTGGATGAAGCGGACCGGCGCCGGCTGGACTTTCCCGTCCAGTTGCAGGGCGAGATCGCCCGACGTCGTGACGTGGATCATCTTCAGGTTCGGATCGGCGGTGACCTTATCGACCCAAGTCGTGAGCGTGACGTCGTCCATAGGCAAATCCAGCGCGAGACGGATCGACTGCGCCAGAAGGGTGACGAGCGCCTTGTCGCCGGCGTTGCCCTCGGTGATGAACAAGGTGATGAAATCGGGCGGCAGCAGGAGATTGACGATGGGGACGCCGGGGCCGGCGCGCATGAGCTCCGGCGCGTCCGATGCATCGATGATGTGATCCGGCACCGGCAAAAGGCGGATTTCGAGGGCGTCGCTCGACCGGGGGACGGCCGAGGGCGCGGCCTGGGCCAGCTTCAGCACCCATTCGATCGAGCCCTCCCAAAGCAGCTTCAGCCAGGTGCGGTCCTCGGGCGTGAACGGGGGACGACCGACAGCGACCCACCAGAGGCCGCGGTCGGTCTCCACGACAGCGCTGAAGTTCTCCATAATGGCTTCGATCGTCGCGTAGTAGACCGGCTTTGCGAGCTCACTCGGCGGCGTCGTCGGTCCGATCCAGCGTTCGACCGTACGGGCGTCGCCATAGGCCGTGGGGGCCGGGTGACGACCGCCCAACAGTCGGCCGAGGTGTCTGAACCCGCCGATATCCACGCCCTGGTGCGCAATGCCGCCAAATGCGGTGACGTCGATGGTCTCTGGCCAGAAGCTGAAGCCCTGGTCACGCCACACCGTCCACCAGTCGACCGGGTCAGGCCAGATCGCCAGTCGAACCCCCGCCTCGCCGATCTCCCGGGCCTGGCGGTGCATCTTCCAGCAGTCGAGCAAGCTGAACGCGGGATCGGCGAACAGGGCGGTCAGCCCCGGCGCATCCGTCCCGATGATGAACCAGTCAGGCGCGAACTCGCCTGGGAGCGCCAGGGGTAGGCCCCACCCGGGGCTGTCATGGACGATGACGGTCAGGCCTGCGTCGCTCCCGAATTGTTGGCGCAGAGCGTCGAAACTGGCGCGAAGATGGTCCGCCAGGTTGGCCTCGAAGTCGGGGCTCCCACGCCTTGCGGCGCCGATGTCCGCATCGGGCGGCGAGTGCCAGTCGCAGCCCAGAACGACTAGATGCGCCAGCTTCTCTTCGTCGAAGCGAAGGACGGCGTGCATGTAGTCGCCGAACAGGCGGAAGCCCGGTTCAGGCATCTCGACGTCGTCGTTGGAAAGCGCCCGGGCGCCGGTTGTGCGCGCATCGAACAAGGTCCATCGAGCGAACTGGACCTCGTGAAATATGGTGGTCGCCCCACGAGGAACGACGCCACGCGCGATCCGGTCCGTCAGCCGCAAACGCAGAGCAGGCGAGAGGAAGCTCGGTGCGGGGACGACGATCCCGTCGCCGTCGCGCAGCAGCGGCCGGACGTTCAGCGCCGTGCGACCGAACGGCGCGTCGTTTAGGCCGGTGAGGTCCTTGAGGATGAAGGGGGCAAGCGTGTCTACAGAGACGCCGAGCTTCTGCAATGCCGAGCCGCTGAACCGTGTGGCCTGGCCGAGCGTACCTAGGGCCTCGATGTCGTCCGGCCACTCGGTCTGGCGCGGGATGGAGTCGCCTGCGGCATTTAGAAAGAGACCAGCCAGACGCGCGATCGTATCGCTGATCGCCAGCAAGGCCGTGCATTCGGCGAGCAGCCCATCTTGTGACGGGAAATCCTCGGTAAAGACCGCGTCCAGCAGCCGCTGGAGGGCCTCGTCCGAAGCCACATACATGCCATTGATGATAAGGCGTTCCTGTCCGGCGAAGCCGACGCCCACGCAGAAGGCGTCTTCCGCCACGTCTTCGTGTCGGCCGCTATCCTGATCGACGAGGCCGTTCAGTAAGGTCGAAATGTGGGCCTGGGACGGCCGCCGGTCGCCGCGCGCATGAACGAGGGCGAGCTGGATCAGGGTGAGCAGGCGATTGTGGTTTGACTGGTAGGTCGGATCGAGGGTGAGGCCGATCAGGATATCCAGCAGGCTCTCGCGGTCGCATCGCCGGATGAGCGCGAGAATCGGCTTCGGAGCCTCGATTGTGAACATTTAGCCGCCCCAACAAATTTCACTTGTCTTGAGGCTAGTTAGCCGCCCGCCGTACTGCTTTGGCAACTTTAGGATTGTTGGGCGCTTCCAGGGCGTCCATGAGCTGCCTGCTTGTCGCGAACAATCAAGGTCTCCAACGCCACTTGATGAGAGTCTAAGGCAGAGCCTTTCCAAGAAGAGGAAGCTGTCGCTAGACCTCTGAGATGCGCGACAAGTCCCCTATGTATCCGCGCGCCTATTTCGCTTCTTGGCGCTGCTTCGACGTTCACCAACCGCTGCTAAGGGCTATCAGCTGATCTAGCGGGGAGCAACTTTCGCTTGTGCTGCTGAATAGGGACAATAGGCTGCGGGCGCTCAGCGGCGACGAGAGTACGTCGGTCGACTGCAGCAATCGTGGGGGAGGGGAGCTTGCGAATAGCGGTGGACGTGCGGCCGATCTCGGTCATGATCTCTAGTCAGTGCAAGCGATCCTTTCCGGCGGGTGGCCGCTCGATGACCGAGATTCGACGAGCGCTTCGGGAGCAGATCGAAGGCGCCGAACTGTTCGGTCAGAAACTGTTCTCCGTCTGGATTAATGAGGACGCTCCGGCACAGGGCCTGGATGAGAACAGCTGGGAGGCTTGCCTGACGCAGGCGTCTTCTGCGGATATCGTGATTGTCCTCGATACGGGCCATGCGGGATGGACGAGGACTCCAGGAGATGTCGGCATCTGCCATGCCGAGCTGATGACGGCACAGAACAGCGCGCCGGCGAAGGTTCGTATCATTCCCCTGACCGGAACCGAGCCGCTGGACGATGAAGATGCCGCAGCTAACGCACGCTTCAAGACGGTTTCAGAGACATTGAACGCCTTCGGCGCTCCGGTCGAAACTGAAGCGAATCTCATCGCAGCGGTTCTGAACGCCGTTGCCGATGCGTCGACCAAGTTGGTTCATCTTGGCGTCCGAGAGGCGCGCAAAGGCCGATATTACTCGGGCGACGCCCTGACTTGGAGTCGGTTGAACTACGGTGAACGCGAGGGCCGGATGGCGGCGGTCCTCGAAACAGCACTCCTGGAAAGCGGCGGCAAGCTGCTGGGTCCGAAACAGGTTAGTTTCGTGGTCGGGGCCGGAACGATTGTCTTCTCTCTGCACGCCGCACCTGCGGGTCTCGGGGTGCCGGCCAGCCGGGAACGGGTCGGCCGGCCTTTTCTGGATGACTATAAGATCGTCGGTGGGCTCCCGCCCAAACTCGGACCGCTTCATTTGATCGCCAGCCAGAGTGGTGCGACCGAAGCGCAAGCGCGGGCCCTCTTAGGATTTGCGGACGCCACTGTGGTCAAGCCGCCGTTCGGCATCTTCGCCGCCGACGAGGTTCAGCAAGTGCAGTTTGCGATATTGCGGGACTGTCGCGACGAGACCACCACGCGCCATGCGGTTCACCGCTTTCTCGACTGGTTGCGCGAGTCCGGCGAAGATGTTGAGGTCGTGCGCAGGGCTGCTAAACGACGGATAATCTCTGATACGGTCGCCGCCCAGATCGTGCTTTAAAGCTCGGGTCTTCCGCCTCGCCGATCAGCGAGTTCGCTATGGCGTGCGATTTCCTTCCGCTAGGCTCACGCAGGCGCGCGTTGCCGATACAGTTTCTTGGATGATGCTGCCAAGCACCTCTCTTGGAGCGACTGTTCCTCATCCTCGTAAGCTTTGAGGCTGGAGTTTCAGGTCGGGTAGAAGACCGGTTTCGGTGCGTGTGCAGCCGACCATAGGCGAGGTCAATGCGATCGATCCAGGTGGTTCGATATCCGCGTTCGGGTTTGTCATCGCCTAGTCGCTCGGGAAGAGCGCGTCGATGGCTCTACTTGAGCTTTTCGATAGAGCTTCCGTCCTCATCCGCCGCAGCTGGACGTTGTAGAGGCCCGCATTTGCGGCGAGAAAGGGGAGGCCGCGGATTTAAGGGGGGAATGTGAAGCTGTACTCAGGTTGGGAGGGGCAAGGCAGGGGGAGGACCGAGTACTTCTCCTATCTAGAGGCGCGCAGCCGCCTGCCCGGCGGCGTAGCCTTGCCGGTGGACGGTCGCGCGGTCGTCGGAGCTCGTTGGTCGGAAGAGGAGGTCGCTCATCTGGGGTTTTCGTCTATCGTCCGCCGACAGTTTTTCGAGCACACGCCGGAAATCCTGGGAGCGGAGCCGCCGCGACCGTTGGACGCCGAATGGAGAACCGATCGAGCCGCCCGTCTGCGTCAGCTCTTCGGGGTCATGCCGACGAGTCGGATCGATCTCTATGCTGCGTCCGCCTCAGTCGCCGTTGGCGCCTTGATACGGGAGCTCCAACTTGGCGGGTGGTTCCGCATAACCCTGAGCAAGGCGAAAGCCATCGGTCCCGGCATCCCTGCCTTCGCGACGGTATCCGACAAGGAGGGCGAAGTGCGCCCAGCTCATGTGCGGCAGGTGCTAAGAGTGACGCAGGATGAGAAACGGGCGTTACGACAAGTCTTCTCCCTAGATCATATAGGCGATCTGGGCGGTGAAGAGCCCGGGCCTGAGCCGGCGCCGGAAACACCCCCCAGCGCACCGTTTCTCCTCGCCGAATTCAAGGCATTGAAGCCGGGCCGCATCGCTGTCGTCTTCGGTCGAAATCGGCTTCAGGAAGCGAAGACATACGAAAGAGACATCGAACCGATCGAGGTGGTGGAAAGGCATTACCGTTTTGACTCGGATGCGATTCTGAAGCGGGGATTGTCGGCGTCGTCTGATACCCCTCGTCCGGAGGAGGCCTGACCATGACGGCTCCAACTCTTGAAAAAATCGATGCCCTCGACCTCGGGCTGCAGTTCGATCCCTTGGCATCCGTGAACTCTCTGTCTGGTGTTCGCGTAGATGACGTCGGCCAGGGCGACGCCATCGTTATTCTGGACGAAACCGGGAAGGGCGTGCTCCGGATCGACTACGGCGGTGTCCAGAGCAGTCCATTCAACGGCCTGAAATTGGCTGCGCGGCTGACTGAGATCGATCGTCTGTTGCCGGTGCCGGTTGAGCAGACCATCATGCTGACCCACTGGGACCACGACCATTGGGCCAGCGCTTGGCCGGGGACGGCTGCGGCCAAACACGGCCGTTGGCTGACTCCCCGGCAATGGACATCTCCGTCGGCTGTGGAGCGCTCCGCTGAGATCGTGAACATCCGCTGTATTCCGCCGTCCCTGGAGACCGTGCCGTGCTGCTTCGTGGCGGCGAACGGAGACGAGCTTTGGTGGGAAAAGCTGAAGGCCTTTCGGCCGACGCTTCACAACGAGGACTGCAACAGAAGCGGCGTGGCGTTCTCGATCGTTCAGAAGGAGACCGGCAAGGTTATCTTCCTACCTGGCGATGCGCCCTTTCATCTTCCGAGACACTACAAGATGCATGCATCAGACGGTCTTGAGATGAGAGGACTTGTCGCTTTCCATCACGGCGCGGGCACCCATTGGACGAAGGGCACACGCAGTTTCCTGAAGCGATGGGGATCGGCGCGCGAACGTCAGACAATCGTCTATTCCGCCGGGGCGGTGAACCGGGACAACCATCCCGTAGAGAAGAATTATCAGACCGCCTTCCCGTCGGCCGCCTTTCCAAAGTTGGAAATCCTCTACACGCGCGACGTCCGGGGCGCGAGCAGGCGTCCGGTTGAAATCCGGTTCTGACGAGACCGCAATGCTTGGGGCAATATGAAACCCGCCGCGCGGACGCTTGGACTGATCGGGGAGAACTACCGACGCGTGGATGAATGCCAGTGAAGCCTATGTGCGACGTCTGAATCTCGCCTATGCGCCGGCGGCGGTCGAGCGAACGTCTTATTGTCGGCTGGGAGCCGAAGTCTGCTTCGGACGGTGTGAAGATCGATGCGCCAAGGCGCTTAGCACTCTCGCTGCCGACCGTGTCGAGACTCCCGGTCCGGCGATCGCGCCAGTCCGGCCTTTTCCGCGGCATAGGCGATCAGCCGCTGCTGTGCCTGCGGGTCCATGACCAGGGTGCGGACCACCAGGGAGGCCCGGCGGAGCCGCGCCTCCATCTCGGCCCGCCCGTGCGGCAACCCGGCCGCTGCGCGGTCCCGGTCCCGGGGACGATAGCCTTGAACCTCCAGGCCCATGGCTCGGGCCTGGACCCAGACTTCGCGCCGGAAGGCCTCGTCTCCCACCACCTTGAGGCGGGTCCAACCGCGATATTGTGCGACCTTGAGCATGTCGGCGACGGTGTCCGGATACGACGAGCAGGTGCTCAACACCTCGCACGACAATACCTCAGTCCTGCTGCGCACCGTGATCCGTCCGTTGGAAGGTCACACCTTCGATCTGTCCTACATGCGCTATGAAACCGAACACGGCGAGATGAAACCTTCGCAGCTGATGTACGGCGACACGCCTCGCCAGACGACATCAGATGTCGGCGTGGACACGTGGACGGCGCGCTATCGCTACAATCCCGCTTCGCCCCTGATCGATTTCAAGGCGGATCTCTGGCTGACGGAGATCGACAGCCTAGTGGTGGACCCTGTCCGACTGCATTTCGGCAATTCCGACTACAACGGTGACAAGTTCGCGGCCACGGCGTCGCAGCGCCGAGGCGTGACCCTGTCCAACACCTCGCGTTTCAGCGGCGCGGCGGGGGAGTTGGCCATCGCCTATGGCGGCGCCTTCGACTTGGAGAAGTTCGGCCTTTCGAAAGACTGGGCCAGGCTGGATGCACAGTATCCGGGCCGTGCCTGGGATATCACGCGCGAAGGCTGGCGACGCCAGTACAGCGCCTTTATCGCCGCGACCTACAAGCCGGCCCCTTGGACCACGCTGGAGCTGGGGGGGCGCTACACGGAGAACGTGGTTCAGGATCGCAAGGCCGGTATCAGCTGGGTTCAGGGCGGGTTGATAAACCGCGACGAGGGATCCGGCTGGGCCCCCGTCATTTCGGCGATCATCGAGCCGGTTCGCGGCGTGCAACTGTACGGCCGCCATGCTGAGGCCCTGCGCTTCGCCAGCCCGTTTGAGGCCACGGAGGGTTTCTCGGGGTTCGTCAATCCCTACACCAACCTGCGGCCCGAACACGCCCACAACACTGAGATCGGGGTCAATTATCAGGCCTTCGGCCTGCTGGGCCACGACGACATGCTGCAGGCCAAGTTCGGCTGGTTCCACAATGATGTGACCGACTACATCACTCTGGGCGACGAACTGTTGACATCGCCGGACGGGTATTCGACCAATGTCCTCGCTCGCATCAATATCCCTCGCGTCAGTCTGAAAGGTTATGAGTATTCGGTCCGCTACGACCGAGGCTGGATCTTCGGCGAGCTGAACGGGACCGAGTATACTGATATTACCACCTGCAGTCGGGAGATGGCCGGGCAGAGCGAGTGGTGCGAGCAGGGCATGGCGCCGACAAACCAATCCTGGTTCGTCTCTCACATCCCGCCACGCCGTATGAACAGCGTCTCGCTTGGCGGCCGCCTGCTGGACGAGAAGCTTGAGTTCGGAGCCCGCTATAGCAAGGTGGAGCGTGAACCCGCCTATGAGGTGGTCGATCTCTACGGCAGCTATGCGATCAATGGGCGGACCAGTCTGAACCTGACGGTCAACAACCTGACAGACCGCTACTATGTTGACGCCTTGACCCTGGGCGAGGGCGTGGCCGTCCTGCCGGCGCCCGGCCGGACCCTGAGCTTCAATCTGGTGACCCGCTTCGGCGACGGTGAATGGGAGGGGGGCGGTTCCGCCCGCCGTCGCGCCCGCGCCGCGATGGAGGGGCTTGCCGCCGATCCGTTGCAGGACTTCAACGGCGACTGGAGCGGCTTCTACCTCGGCTCGCACATGGGGTGGGGGCAGTACAGCAGCCGGGGCGACACCCGTTCGGCCAACGGCGAGGCCAGTGGGGTCGCGGCTTCCGAACGCGTCGACCGTCAGGCCCGCGCGGCCAACGGCGGCCTGCAGGGCGGCTACAACTGGATGCTGTCGGACCTTTGGGTCGCGGGCATTGAGATCGACGGCAGCGCCAGCCCGGCAAAGGGGCGCGAGTACTTCCTCGCTGCCGAACTGGATACCGGCCGGTGGGCCGATAAGGAGATTATTCAGGCCGAGTATCACTACAGCTACGACTGGAACGCCTCGGTGCGCGCCCGTCTGGGCCACACCTTCGGTCGGACGCTGGTCTATGGAACGGGCGGCGTCGCCTTCCTCCAGGAGCAGCAGACGCGGATTCAGGGACGGTCCAACTCGGCCAGCGCAGACTCGCCGTTCGGCCTCGTGACCCGGCCCTACTTCAGCGAAGAGGCCAAGGAGTTGCGCGTCGGCTGGGTGGTGGGCGCCGGGGCCGAGGTGGCCTTCAGCGATCGCGTCTCGCTGAAGGCCGAGTACCTCTACAATCGCTTCGGCGACGAGGACTTCCAGTTGGACCGGGCGAGCCGAAACATCAATCGTGGCTACACCTCGGACAACGTCACGGTTCCCTCGGGGGTTGACACCCCGATTGGCCGCATCTCCTCCAGCACGCTCGATCTGCACACGGTGCGGGTCGGCCTGAACTACCGCTTCTGATCGAAGGAAACCGTCTCGGTCGGCGGTGTCGGCCGGGACGTCTGACTATCGCGCCTCCGCCGCCCGGCCGGAGGCGCGACCTGTTCCGGATCGGGCGAAGACGAGTTGGCGATGAGTGACACAATCCAGGACCTAGGCCGTTCGAAACGCCTCAAGGGGCTGACGCACGACACCCACGATAGTCTGGACAAGACCATCGTGGCCCAGCGTCCGTTCGAGGACCTGACCCGATACGCGCGTTTCCTCGCGGTTCAGTACGGTTTCCACCGTGACATCCACGCCCTGTATGACCAGCCCGCGCTGGGACGTCTGCTGCCCGATCTGACCGAGCGGCGCCGCCTGGCCGACGTCGTCGCGGACCTGAAGGATGTCGGCGCTGAACTGCCGGAACACACATCGGCGCCCCGTTTCGCGCCGGGCGAGGTGGATCTGCCGACCGCCCTGGGCTGGCTCTATGTGGCCGAGGGCTCCAACCTCGGCGCGGCCTTTCTTCTGAAATGGTCGGCGGCGCTGGGGCTGAACGAGACGCACGGCGCCCGCCATCTGGCCGCTTCGCCGGAGGGGCGGGCGCGGCACTGGCGCAGCTTCACCGAGGCTCTGGACGGCATAGAACTGACGCAGGCCGAAGAGGGACGGGTCGCGGACGGCGCCCGGGAAGCCTTCGTCCGGGTGCATGGACTTGTCCGCGATGTCTTCGATTTCGCTTGATCGTGTCGTCGGGCGGAGGGCGCTGACCTTGCGGGCGCCGCAGCGACGCAAGGCGTTTGAGAAGGGCGCGGCGGCAGCGTTCGCATTGGCCGTGCATCTTCTGCCGTTCGTGGGGCTGCTGATGATCCCGTCGGCGCCGAGGTCCACGCCCACGGTCGAGCCCGTCGTGATGGTGGAACTGGTCCGAGATCAAGCTCCGCCGCGGCCGGTTTCAGAGCTCCCGCCCGGACCGCAACAGGTGGAGGCGGCGGCTTCCCGACCCGTGCCACGCGAGCTGGAGAAGGTGCGGATCACCGAGGCGCAGGATCAGGTCGAACCCCTGCTGATCCCTGAGCGAACCCCGCAGCCCGAGAGCGCCGTTCAGGCGACGCCGGCTCCCGCCACAACGGCGCCGTTGTCACGACCCGCGCCCCCTGCGGCGTCAGCGTCGTCGGCGCCATCGGACTGGCGCGGCCGGCTTCTGGCCCATCTGGAAAGCAACAAGCGCTATCCCGCAGCCGCTCTGGCCCGCCGCCAGCAGGGCGTCGCCCATGTGCGCTTCGTTATGGATCGGCAGGGCCGCGTCCTGACCGCGCGGATCGATCGCAGCTCGGGAGCGCCGGTTCTGGATCATGCAGCGCTGGATATGCTGACCCGTGCTCAGCCCCTGCCAAGACCTCCGGCCGAGGTCGAGGGCGAACGGATCGAACTGGTCGTGCCGGTCGAGTTCTTCGTCGGGAGAAACGGATGAGGCCGTTTTGTTTCTGGGCCGGGCGCGCAGCGCGGCCAATACCCTGTGGCGGTTCTGAGAGGCTAAGCCCGAGGCCGCCGGTCCGGTGGGCGACGTGTTGGGCCGTGCTTCAGGTGCGATCGACGATCCGGTAGAATTGCGTGCCCAGTTCGATCGACTTCCGGCCGGTCTCGCGGCGATGCAGGTTGGTGTCCCGCAGCGAATAGACGCAGCCGCAGTATTCCTGCTGATAGAATTCTTCCTGTTTGGAGATTTCGATCATGCGCGAGGCGCCGCCGCCCTTGCGCCAGTTATAGTCCCAGTAGCTGAGGCCGTCGTACGGCTTCACCGCCCGTTCGCCGCAGCCGTTGATCTGGTTCATGTCCTTCCATCGGCTGATGCCGAGGCTGGACGTCATGACCGGAAAGCCGTGTTCGTGGGCGTAGAGCGCCGTCCGCTCGAAGCGCATGTCGAAACACATGGTGCAGCGGATGCCGCGTTCCGGCTCCCACTCCATGCCTTTGGCCCGTTCGAACCAGTTGTCCTTGTCGTAGTCGGCGTCGACGAAGGGCACGCCGTGCTTCTCGGCGAAACGAACGTTCTCGTCCTTGCGGAGGAGGTACTCCTTCTCCGGGTGGATGTTCGGGTTGTAGAAGAAGATCGTGTAGTCGATGTCCGACGCCAGCATCGCCTCCATGACCTCGCCTGAGCAGGGCGCGCAGCAGGAATGCAGCAGCACCCTGGTCTCGCCGCCGGGCGGGACCAGGACAGGGCGGATGAAGGCTTCGGCAGGTTTGTGCGCGTCTGACATGGACCGGCGTCTAGCACGAATGCCGGGTCGGATCAGCCGACCTGCGGCATCCCCTGGGGCACGATGGTCTTGATGATCGAGGCGTCCAGTTCCTCGAACTGGTGCAGGCCGATGGTGTCGTACAGTTCCTGACGGGTCTGCATGCGGTCGACGTATTTGTGCGTCCCGCCGTTGGCCCTGATCGAGGCGTAGAGCTCTTCCTGCGCCTTGTTGGCGGCGCGCAGCGAGGAGACCGGCCAGATCACCATCTTGTAGCCCATCTGCTCGAACTCGGTCGCGGTATAGAAGGGCGTCTTGCCGAACTCGGTCATATTGGCCAGCAGCGGCACGCCGGGCATGGCCCTGGCGAACTTCTCGAACATCTCGCGGGTGTTCAGGGCTTCCGGGAAGATGCAGTCGGCGCCGGCGTCGACGTACATCTTCGCCCGGTCCACGGCGGCGTCGAAACCCTCCACGCCGGCGGCGTCGGTGCGGGCCATGATGACGATGTCGCGGCTGGCCTTTTTGGCGGCGGCGACCTTGGCGGCCATGTCGAGGGCCGGGACCAGGGCCTTGCCGTTCAGGTGGCCGCACTTCTTGGGCAGGATCTGGTCTTCCAGGTGCACGGCGCCCGCGCCCGCCTCCTCGAAGGTCCGCACCATATGCATGACGTTCAGCGCCTCGCCGTAGCCGGTGTCGCCGTCCACCAGCAGCGGCAGGCCCGAGGCGCGCGCGATCTGGCGGATGAAGAAGGCGACCTCGTCCACCGTGATGATGCCCAGGTCCGGCAGGCCCATCGAGGCCGTCATGGCCGCGCCGGACAGGTAGACGCCGTCGAAACCGGCGTTCCGCGCCTGGATCGACGCCTGGCCGTTGTGGGCTCCCGGCAACTGCCAGATGCCGTCGCGGGCGAGGGCGGCGCGGAACCGCTTTCCGGCGGACTCGGTCGGCAGGTCCGAGGCGAGAAGATAAGGCATGGAGTGTCGTCTCTCAGAGGGGCTCAGGCGCGCTCGGCCAGGGGGGCGAAGGCCAGGTTCTCCGGCCCGGTGTAGTTGGCGGACGGGCGGATGATCTTGTTGTCCGTGCGCTGTTCGATGACGTGGGCGGCCCAGCCGGTGGTGCGCGAGATCACGAACAGGGGCGTGAACATCGCCGTCGGCACGCCCATCATGTGGTAGGAGACGGCCGAGAACCAGTCCAGGTTCGGGAACATCTTCTTCTCGTCCATCATGACGCTCTCGATGCGTTCGGCGATGTCGTACATCCGGGGCGACCCGGCCTCGTCGCTGAGCTGTTTGGCGACACGCTTGATCACCACATTGCGCGGGTCGGATATCGTGTAGACCGGGTGGCCGAAGCCGATGATGACCTCCTTGGCCTCCATGCGGCGGCGGATGTCGGCCTCGGCCTCGTCGGCGTCGGCGTAGCGTTTCTGGATCTCGAAGGCGACCTCGTTGGCGCCGCCGTGCTTGGGGCCGCGCAGGGCGCCGATGGCCCCGGCGATGGCCGAGAACATGTCCGACCCGGTCCCGGCGATGACGCGCGCGGTGAAGGTCGAGGCGTTGAACTCATGCTCGGCGTACAGGATCAGCGAGGTGTGCATGGCCCGCACCCAGCCCTCGGACGGCGGCGTGCCGTGCAGCAGGTGCAGGAAATGGCCGCCGACCGTCTCGTCGTCGGTCTGGACCTCGATGCGGCGGCCGTTCTGGCTGAAATGGTGCCAGTACAGCAGCATGGACCCCAGAGAGGCCACCAGCCGGTCGGCGATGTCGCGCGCGCCCGGGTGATTGTGGTCGTGGGCTTCGGGCAGGGCGCACCCCAGGGCCGAGACGCCCGTGCGCATCACGTCCATCGGATGGGCCGCCGCGGGCACGGTCTCCAGCGCCGACTTCACCGCGGACGGCAGGCCGCGCAGGGCCTTCAGCTTGGTCTTGTAGGCCTTCAGCTGGGCCTTGTTGGGCAGGGCGCCGTGGATCAAAAGATGGGCGATTTCCTCGAACTCGCTCGTCTCGGCGAAGTCCAGAATGTCGTAGCCGCGGTAGTGCAGGTCATTGCCGGACCGGCCGACGGTGCACAGCGCCGTATTGCCCGCCAGAACACCGGACAGGGCGACGGACTTCTTGGGTTTCACGCCGGGCGCGAGGGTGGTCTCGGTCATTGAAGTCTCCTCAAGGAAGGCTGGGATCGACGATGGAAGGATGTCAGGCCGGGGCGAACGGTTCTGGATGGCGCGAGAGGGGCGTCGGTCGCCCGTCGGCGTCGACCGCCACCATCTCGAAACGGCCATGAAGCGCGGGGCGGCGGACGCCGGTGGAAAGGATTTCGGCGACGCCCTCGACCTCGACGGTCAGGGAGGTTCGTCCGACCCGAACCACGCGCGCCACCATGTCGAGCAACTCGCCGACCTGCACAGGGGTGAGGAAATCGGTCGCCTCCGACCGGGCCATGACGACGTCCCGCCGCGCGCGGCGACTGGCCGCGATGAGGGCCGCCTTGCTCAACAGGGCCAGGCCCGACCCGGCGAACAGCGCGCCGTAGTGATTGGCCTGGTCAGGAAAGACCATCTCCGAAAAGCGGGTCTCTTCGTATTGAAACGGGGTCGGAGACGACATTGGACCTCGGGGCGCGGCCGATCCGCGAGGTCAGGAGATATTCACGGCCTACGCCTCATCAGAAGGACTAAAAAGGCGGAAAGCTGCGGAGCCGAAGCTGTGAACCTGCAAATAATGCAAAGCCGAACCCGGTCCTGATTTTGCAAAATTGGCGGATTTACAGAAGGGCTTTCACAAACTTCCGCCGTTTCAGTCGTCCTCACGCGCCGGTCTGACGCCTATTGAGGGCGCACTGTCCAACCTCCGTCTTCCTGCTCGAAAGATCGCACCGATGAATCAGGCCTACCGCAGTCGGTTGCTGAGCGCCCCCGGTGACATGCGCGCCGATTACTTCGACACGCGCGCCGCGATCCACGCGATCCAGCCCGGCGCCTATGACGGCCTGCCCTATGTGCTGCGGGTCCTGGCCGAACAGCTGGTTCGCCGGTGCGACCCGGCGCTGTTGCCGGACGCACTGCGTCAGATCATCCACCGCAAGCGCGACCTGGACTTCCCCTGGTACCCGGCGCGCGTCGTCTGTCACGACATTCTGGGCCAGACGGCGCTGGTCGATCTGGCGGGCCTGCGCGACGCCATCGCCGATCAGGGCGGCGATCCGGCCAAGGTCAATCCGGTGGTGCCGACCCAGCTGATCGTCGACCATTCGCTGGCGGTCGAGGCGCCGGGCTTCGATCCCGACGCCTTCGCCAAGAACCGCGCCATCGAGGATCGCCGCAACGCGGACCGCTTCCACTTCATCGAATGGACCAAGCGGGCGTTCGAGAATGTGGACGTCATTCCCGCCGGCAACGGCATCATGCACCAGATCAATCTGGAGAAGATGAGCCCGGTCATCCAGGTGCGCGACGGCGTGGCCTTCCCGGACACCTGCGTCGGCACCGACAGCCACACGCCGCACGTCGATGCGCTGGGCGTCATCGCCATCGGCGTCGGCGGACTGGAGGCCGAGACGGTCATGCTGGGCCGGCCGTCGATGATGCGCCTGCCCGACATCGTGGGCGTGAATCTGACCGGGCGTCGCGCCGAAGGCATCACCGCCACCGACATTGTTCTGGCCCTGACCGAGTTCCTGCGCGGGCAGAAGGTGGTGGGCGCCTGGCTGGAATTCTTCGGCGAGGGCGCCGACAGCCTGACCATCGGCGACCGGGCCACCATCTCCAACATGTGCCCTGAATATGGGGCCACGGCGGCGATGTTCTACATCGACCAGCAGACGCTGGACTATCTGCGCCTGACCGGGCGCGAGCCGGATCAGATCGCCCTGGTGGAAACCTATGCGAAGACGACCGGCCTGTGGGCCGACGCCTTGAAGACGGCGGAATACGAGCGGGTGCTGACGTTCGACCTGTCGACGGTCGAGCGTAATCTGGCCGGTCCGTCCAACCCGCATCGCCGCCTGCCCACCGCCGCCCTGCACGAGCGCGGCGTGGCGGTCGACCTGGAAGGCGCCCTGGCCGAAGAGCGCGAGGGCCTGATGCCGGACGGGGCGGTGATCATCGCCGCCATCACCAGCTGCACCAACACCTCCAATCCCCGCAATGTCGTCGCCGCTGGTCTGGTGGCGAAGAAGGCCAACGCCCTGGGCCTGGTCCGCAAGCCCTGGGTCAAGACCTCGTTCGCGCCGGGATCGAAGGTGGCGCAGCTGTATCTGGAGGCGGCGGGCCTGCTGCCCGAACTGGAGGCTCTGGGCTTCGGCATCGTGGCCTTCGCCTGCACCACCTGCAACGGCATGTCCGGGGCGCTGGACCCGGTCATCCAGCAGGAGATCATCGACCGCGACCTCTATACGACCGCCGTCCTGTCGGGGAACCGCAACTTCGACGGCCGCATCCACCCCTATGCGAAACAGGCGTTCCTGGCCTCGCCGCCGCTGGTGGTCGCCTACGCCATCGCGGGCACGGTGCGGTTCGACATCGAACAGGACGTGCTGGGCGTTGGCCCGGACGGCGCGGAAATCCGGCTCAAGGACCTGTGGCCCACCGACGCCGAGATCGACGCCATCGTCGGCGAATATGTGAAGCCGGAACAGTTCCGCACCGTCTATGAGCCGATGTTCGCCCGACGCGGCAGGGGCGGCGCGCCCGTCGCGCCGCTGTACGACTGGCGGCCGACCTCGACCTATATCCGCCGCCCGCCCTATTGGGACACCGAGGGGCTGGGCGCCCTGGCCGCCAGCCCTCGCACGCTCAAGGGGATGCGCCCTCTGGCCATCCTGCCGGACAATATCACGACCGATCACCTGTCGCCGTCCAACGCCATCCTGGCCACCTCGGCGGCGGGGGAATATCTGACCGCGATGGGCGTGCCGGAAGAAGACTACAACTCCTACGCCACCCACCGGGGCGACCACCTGACGGCCATGCGCGCCACCTTCGCCAATCCTCAGCTGGTCAATGAGATGGCCGTGGTGGACGGGGTGGTTAAGAAGGGGTCGCTGGCGCGGGTCGAGCCGGACGGCAAGGTCATGCGGATGTGGGAGGCGATCGAGACCTATCTCACCCGTCGCCAGCCGCTGATCATCATCGCCGGGGCCGACTACGGCCAGGGATCGTCGCGCGACTGGGCCGCCAAGGGCGTGCGCCTTGCGGGTGTCGAAGCCATTGCCGCCGAGGGTTTCGAACGCATCCATCGCACTAATCTGATCGGCATGGGCGTGCTGCCGCTGGAGTTCATCAATGGCGTGACCCGTCTTGGCCTGCAGCTGGACGGGACCGAGACCTATGATGTCGCGGGAACGCCCGCGCCGGGCGCCGAGCTTTCGCTGGTCATCCGCCGCGTCGACGGAACCGAAGAGACCGTGCCGGTCAAATGCCGCCTCGACACCGCCGAAGAGGTTTCGATCTATGAGGCGGGCGGCGTGCTGCAACGCTTCGCACAGGACTTCCTGGAACAGGAGCGCGCCGCCTGATGCCGCACCATCCGCAGATCCGCATCCCCGCCACCTATATGCGCGGCGGCACGTCCAAGGGCGTCTTCTTCCGGCTGGAGGATCTGCCTGAGGCGGCGCGCGTTGCCGGCCCGGTGCGCGACCGGCTGTTCCAGCGTGTGATCGGCAGCCCCGACCCCTATGGCAAGCAGATCGACGGCATGGGGGGCGCGACCTCCAGCACGTCGAAATGCGTGATCCTGTCGCCCAGCGAACGACCCGGCCATGACGTCGACTATCTGTACGGCCAGGTGTCCATCGATGCGGATTTCGTCGACTGGTCGGGCAATTGCGGCAACCTGTCGACGGCGGCGGGGGCCTTCGCCATCCATGCGGGCTATGTCGACGCAGGCCCGGATGGCGTCCGCACGGTCCGCATCTGGCAGGCCAATATCGGCAAGACCATCATCGCCCATGTGCCTGTAGAGGGCGGCGCGGTGCGGGAGGCCGGCGCTTTCGAACTGGATGGCGTGACCTTCCCCGCCGCCGAGATCGTGCTGGAATTCATCGACCCGTCGGATGGGGGCGAGGGGGGCGACGACGGTGCGGCGGGCATGTTCCCGACCGGCAACCTGGTCGACGAGCTTGAGGTTCCCGAAGAACTGGTCGCGGGCGGGCGGTTGAAGGCCACCCTGATCAACGCCGGGATTCCGACCCTCTTCGTCAATGCGGCGGATCTGGGCTATACGGGGGTCGAGCTTCAGGATGCGATCAACGGCGATGCAGCGGCCTTGAAGCGGTTCGAGGCCCTGCGCGCCATCGGCGCCGTCCGCATGGGTCTGATCGACACGGTCGAGGGCGCCGCCCGGCGTCAGCACACGCCCAAGATCGCCTTTGTCGCCTCGCCCGCCGACCATCTGGTCTCCAGCGGTCGCCGGATCGCCGCGTCCGACATCGATCTCTTGGTTCGCGCCCTGTCGATGGGCAAGCTGCATCACGCCATGATGGGCACCGCGTCCGTCGCCATCGCCGCCGCCGCCGCCGTGCCGGGGACGCTGGTCAATCTCGCCGCGGGCGGGGGGGCGCGCAGCGCCGTCCGGTTCGGGCATCCGTCGGGGGTGTTGCGCGTCGGCGCCGAGGCGATTGAGCAGGACGGCGGCTGGGTCGTTTCGAAGGCGGTGATGAGCCGCAGCGCCAGACGTCTGATGGAGGGGGTGGTCCTGATCCCTGCCGACGTGATCGAGGGTTGAAACCCAGCTGCGCCGACCCGGATCGGCCTCACATTTTACTTTGCAATATTTGCATATCTGCGGTTATCTTCGCAGTTATCACTGCTAAATCTTGCAAATTTAGCGCGGCAAAATGTGAAAGTTGTAAAACTGGATGAGCAAGACCTTCATGGGCGTTCGCCTGAGGCGGTTGCGGGAAGAGCGCAAGCTGACCCAGACGGCGGTTGCGCGGGCGCTTGGAATCTCCAACAGCTATCTCAGCCAGATCGAACAGAACCAGCGGCCCTTGACCGTGCCGCTGCTGTTGAAGCTGAACGCCGCGTTCGGGGTCGATGTCCAGTTCTTCTCGGAGGACGAGGAGGGGCGGCTGATCTCCGATGTCCGCGAAGCGCTCGTGGAGGGCGGCGCCGAACAGATTTCCACGGTGGAGTTGCGCGAACTGGCCCTGAACATGCCGGCGGTCGGGCGGGCGCTGGTCGGTCTGCATCGCAAGGCGCGTCAGAGCGCGGACCGCGCCGAGGCCATGGCGCTGCGGCTTGGCGAGAATTTCGACGAGGGCGCGCCTGCGCGGATGCCGTTCGAACAGGTTCGCGACTTCTTCTACGCACGCCGCAACCATGTCGCCGAACTGGATGAGGCCGCCGAACGTCTGTATGGCGCGGCCGGTCTTTCGCCGCGTCAGGTGCGTTCCGGGCTGGAGGCCTGGCTGGCCCAGCGACACGGCGTCCGCGTCGTCGTCGATGAGGCGGAGGCGGCGCTGCGTCGCTTCGATCCGTTGAACCGAACGCTCCATGTCTCGCCCTTCACCAAACAGGGCCAGCAGGCGTTTCAAATGGCCATGCAACTGGCCTTTCTGGAGTTCGGCGACCTGATCGACGACCTGCTGAACGCCGCCAGCCTCAGGGAGGTCGAGGCGCGTGATCTGTTGCGCATCGGTCTGGCCCAGTATTTCGCTGGCGCGGTCCTGCTGCCCTATGCCGATTTCCTGCGTCAGGCCGAGGCTGTCGGCTATGACATCGTGCGGTTGGGCCGTCATTTCGGGGTCGGGTTCGAGACGGTCTGCCATCGGCTTTCGACGATGCAGCGTGCGGGCGGCCAGGGCGTGCCTTTCTTCTTCGTGCGGGTGGACCGGGCCGGCAATATCTCCAAACGCCAGTCGGCGACGGATTTTCACTTCTCCAGGGTGGGCGGTTCCTGTCCGCTATGGAATGTCTATGAGGCCTTCACCCAACCCGGTCGCGTCCTGACCCAGGTGGCCCAGATGCCGGACGGCCGCACCTACCTCTGGATCGCAAGGACGGTGGGCAGCCCGGATCCGGCCTATGGGGCGCCGGGCAAGACGTTTGCGGTGGGCCTGGGGTGCGACATCCGCCATGCGTCGCGTCTGGTCTATTCGCATGGGCTGGACATGGTCGACCTGTCCGCCGCCACGCCGATCGGCGCGGGTTGCAAGGTCTGTGAACGGCCAGCCTGCCCCCAACGCGCGTTTCCGCCGATCGGCCGGGCCCTGCTGATCGATCCCGATCGCAGCGCGGCCACGCCCTACCCGACGGCCGCAGCCTGACGGCGCCTTGTCGCGCGATGCTGCGATTGCGGGCCTTTGACGGGGCGCGCCGCAGGCGGCTTTGCCGGATCGCAGGACCTCGGTCTTCGCCGGGCTGAGGCGAATATCATATAAAGATATCTTTATATGTTTATTGACTTGGCGTCGCGATCTGGCATTCTGTGGCGGTCGAGGTTCTCCGTACGGTTTTCGGGCTGTGCGGCGCTAAGAGGGAAGCCGGTGTGACGCCGGCGCTGCCCCCGCAACTGTGAGCGGCGAGCTGAAGGTTCATCTTATGTCACTGGGGTTCGCCCCGGGAAGGCCGGACCGGAAGCCGTGACCCGCAAGTCAGGAGACCTGCCCCGACAGATAACGTCCTCCGGCGGGGTGTCGGTCAGGTCGCATGAACGCCGCGACGGGACGATCCCGCGCGTGAGCGGTCGCGCGTCCCTGCCTGCTGTCCCGCCACAGCATCAACGGCAAAGACAATGGCGAGCAGCGACTTCACCTTCACCATCAAGCGCACCGCGCTGGACGAGGACTATGTTCCCGCCGCAAGCACGCGGATCACGACCAACTTCGCCAATCTGGCCCGTGGCGAGAGCCGTCAGGAGAACCTGCGCAACACTCTGAGGATGATCGACAACCGCTTCAACTCGCTGGCCTGTTGGGACAATCCGAAGGGGGATCGCTACGCGGTCGAGCTGCAGATCGTCTCGGTCGAAATGAGCGTCGCCCCGGGCGAGGGGACGGACAGCTTCCCGCTGATCGAAATCCTCCAGACGACGATCGTCGATCAACAGACCGGCCGGCGCATCGACGGGATCGTCGGGAACAGCTTCTCCTCCTATGTCCGCGACTACGATTTCAGCGTGGTCCTGCCGGCGCACATGAAGGCCAATCCCGGCGCCTTCGCACCGGCCGATTTCGGCGACCTGCACGGCAAGCTGTTCAAGCATTTCCTGAACTCGGCCGCCTATCGCGACAACTTCAGCAAGCCGCCGGTGATCTGTCTGAGCGTGTCCAGCAACAAGACCTATCACCGGACCGGCGCCGAGCACCCCGTGCTGGGCCTCGAATACGACAACGACGAGGTCTCGCCGACCGATGAGTATTTCGCGAAAATGGGCATGAAGGTCCGCTACTTCATGCCCAGGGGCAGCGTCGCGCCGTTCGCCTTCTATCATATCGGCGATCTGACGGCGGACTACACCGACCTGGAGCTGGTCAGCACGATCAGCACGATGGAGACGTTCCAGAAAATCTATCGACCCGAGATCTACAACGCCAACTCTCCGGCCGCCGAGCAGTATCAGCCCAGCTTGAAGTTGCAGGACTATTCGGTGACCCGCATCGTCTACGACCGCGAGGAGCGCAGTCGGCTGGCCGTCGAACAGGGCAGGTTCGTCGAGGAGCGGTTCATCAAGCCGTACCGGGCCGTCCTGGACCAATGGTCCGCCAACTTCGCCGCCTGATCCGTTCAAAATTACAAAGTCATCGACATGAAAACCCTGTTGCCCACCTCGACCGCCGGCAGTCTGCCCAAACCCTCATGGCTGGCGACGCCGGAGACGCTCTGGTCGCCCTGGAAGCTGGAGGGCGAGGAGCTGCTCGCCGGCAAGCAGGACGCCTTGCGCCTGGCCGTGGACGATCAACGGCGGGCGGGGATCGACATCGTCGGCGACGGCGAACAGACACGCCAGCATTTCGTCACCACCTTCATCGAACATCTCGACGGCGTCGATTTCGAAAAACGCGAGACCGTCAGAATCCGTAACCGCTATGACGCGAGCGTGCCGACCGTCACCGGCGCGGTATCGCGATCCAGGCCGGTCTTCGTCGAGGACGCGAAGTTCCTGCGGGCGCAGACCGATCAACCGATCAAATGGACCCTGCCGGGGCCGATGACGATGATCGACACCCTCTACGACGCCCACTATCAGAGCCGCGAAAAGCTGGCCTGGGAGTTCGCCCGCATCCTCAACCAGGAAGCCCGGGAACTGGAGGCCGTCGGCGTCGACATCGTCCAGTTCGACGAGCCGGCCTTCAATGTCTTCTTCGACGAGGCCAACGACTGGGGCATCGCCACCCTGGAGAGGGCGGCCGAAGGGCTGAAATGCGAGACGGCCGTCCACATCTGCTACGGTTACGGCATCAAGGCCAATACCGACTGGAAGAAGACGCTGGGCTCGGAGTGGCGCCAGTACGAGGAGACCTTCCCCAACCTGCAGAAGTCCACGATCGATATCATCTCGCTGGAGTGCCACCACTCCCGCGTCCCGATGGATCTGATCGAGCTGATCCGGGGCAAGAAGGTGATGGTCGGCGCGATCGACGTCGCCAGCGAGGTCGTCGAAACGCCCGAGGAGGTCGCCGAAACCCTGCGCGCGGCTCTCCGGTTTGTGGACGCCGACAAACTGTATCCGTCCACGAACTGCGGCATGACCCCGCTGTCTCGCCACGTCGCCAACGGCAAGCTGAAGGCCCTGGGCGCGGGGGCGCAGATTGTCCGGCAAGAACTCTCGGCCTGACCGCTGCGGCGCCCGCATGAGGCGGGTTCCAGAAAGAGTCCAACCATGACCCTCCTGAATGACTTCAGCGAAGACATCGACCTGCGCCGGCTGTTCGGGCGGTTTCCGACCGGCGTCACCGCCCTGTGCGGCATGGATGGGGACCAGCCTGTAGGCATGACCGCCAGCGCCTTCGTCGCGGTCTCGCTCAACCCGCCCTTGGTGTCGGTGTGTATCAAGCATGGCTCCTGGACCTGGCGGCGGCTTCGCACGCGCCAGCGCCTTGGAATAACCTTCCTCGGCCATGGACACGCGGCGACGGCGCGCCAGCTGGCGTGCAAGGCCGACGACCGCTTCCTGGGGCTGGACTACGAGGTGGCGTCCAACGGCGCGCTTTTTCTAAAGCAGGCGACGGCCTGGCTGGACTGCTCGGTCGAGAAGGAAATCGAAGCGGGCGATCACGACATCGTCCTCTTCCGGCTCCACCAGGCGGCGCTCGCAGACGACGGCGTCATGCCCCTGATCTTCCATTCCAGTGATTTTCACACGATTGCGCCTATCGATCAGCCGCTGACCGCGGCGCTGTCAGCCTAGCTCCATGGGTGTCTTTCAGAACCAGGCCTTCAGGCCGACGACGACCTGGGTTCTGTCCGCTTCGCCGTCGCCCGCCGCGATCAGGTCGGCGGTCGATCCCAGGGCGCGGGTCCATTCGACGCCGAGGTAGGGGGCGAATTGGCGGGTGAATTCGTAGCGCAGCCGCAGGCCCGCCTGGATCGACGACAGGCCCGAGCCGATCTGAAGTTCGGGTATGTCGCGGGCGGACAGGGCGGCTTCGATGCGCGGTTGCAGGATCAGGCGCTGGGTGATGCGCTGGTCGTATTCGGCCTCGACCCTGGCGGTCAGGTCGCCATTCGTTGACAGGAAGGCGGCGGCGTCGATCTCCCACCAATGGGGGGCCAGTCCTTGCAGGCCCAGCACGGCATGGGTCGTTTCCGGCCCATTGGGACGAAAGTCCTGACGCACGCCCGCCTGCAGGTTCCAGAACGGCGAGATGGCGCGGCTGTAGAGGGCCTGGACTTCTATTTCGTGCAGGCGGCCGTGCAGCTCGCCTTCGCCCTCGGTCTTCCACCAGAAGCGATGGATGTCGCCGCCCGTCCAGCCCTGGACATCCCAGACATAGGCGTCGGGGCCGTCTCCGAAACCCGTCTCCAGGCGGTCGATGACGACGGCGGTCGTGCGGACATCGCCGTTTTCGGCGATCAGCAGGCGGCGAGAGGCGGCCATGGCCTCGGCGCCGAACACGGTGTCGGCGGCGTAGGCCGGGCCGGATCGTGCGGCGTCGGGCGGGGGAGCGTTCGGCGTCGACATGCTCATGCCGCTCATGCCGCTCATCCCGCTCATGTCGTGACCGGCGTGCGGGTCCGCAGCCTGAGCCTCCATCTCGCCCATGTCGTGGCCCGCATGGGGATCGACGGGGGAGGCCATGGCGTGACCCGCGTGCGGGTCTGCGGCCTGCGGCGGGGGATGTTGGGCGTGTCCGGCGTGGGGATCGGCGGTCTGAAGCGCAGGCCGCGCCTGGGCGGCGTTGGCGGTCAGCAGCAGGGGCGCCAGGGCCAGGAGAAGGCGGCTCATGCGGCGGCTCCGTCCAGCGGGCGCACGGTCACGACGTTGAACATCCCGGCGTGCATGTGCATCAGCAGGTGACAGTGGAAGGCCCAGTCGCCGGGCGCATCGGCGGTCAGGTCGAAGGTGACTTTCGACCCCGGCGCGACATTGACGGTGTGCTTCAACGGCTGATGGCCGGCGGGTCCGCCCGTGACCAGTTCGAAGAAGTGGCCGTGCAGGTGGATGGGGTGGGACATCATGGTGTCGTTGACCAGGGTGACGCGCACCCGTTCGTTGCGCTCGAACCGGATCGGCTCGACCAGTTCGGAGAATTTGCGCCCGTCGAAGCCCCACATGAACCGCTCCATATTGCCGGTCAGGTGGATTTCCAGGGTCCGCGACGGCGGGCGTCGGTCCTTGTTGGGGCTGAGCGAGACCAGGTCGGTATAGACCAGCACCCGATGCGGCGCGTCCTCCAGACCCAGCGGCCGTTCGCCCAGGCGGTCGGCGGGCGCGGGCGAGATCATGTCCACGCCGACGCCCACCGCCATGGTCGGCGGCGCCTTGGCCGCATCGCGCATCGACATGGAGCCATGATCCATGGACGCGTGGTCCATCGCGCCGTGATCCATGCCGCCCATGCCGCCCATCCCCATGTCGCGCAGGGTCAGGTTCGGAACGGGCCTCAGCGGCGGAACCTCGGCCGTCATGCCCAGCCGGGGCGCCAGGGTGGCGCGCCCCATGCCGGATCGGTCGATGGCCTCGGATACGAGGGTATAGGCGCGGTCTTCGGTGGGACGAACGATCACGTCATAGGTTTCGGCGACGGAAATCTGCAACTCGTCGGTCTCGACCGGGCGGACGTTCTCGCCGTCGGCGTTGACCACGGTCATGGCCAGGCCGGGAATGCGGACGTTGAAGATCGACATGGCCGAGGCGTTGATGATGCGCAGGCGCACCCGCTCGCCGGGGCGGAACAGGCCGGTCCAGTTCTCCTCAGGGCCGTGGCCGTTGATCAGATAGGTGTAGGTCGAACCGTTGACGTCCAGGATGTCGCGCGGGTCCATCCGCATCGCCCCCCACATTCGCCGTTCCTCAAGGCTCATCCGGTCCGACCCGTCGATCAGTCCGGCCAGGGTGGTGCGCTGGCGATTGAAATAGCCGGGGCTCTTCTTCAGCTTGTCCAGAATCTGGTGGGGATGCAGGAAGCTCCAGTCCGACAGCACCAGCACATGCTCGCGGTCACAGGCGACCGGATCGGCCCCCGCCGGGTCGATGACGATGGGGCCGTAATGGCCCATCGCCTCCTGCAGGTTGGAATGGCTGTGATACCAATAGGTGCCCGACTGGATGACCGGAAACTCATAGACGAAGGTCTCGCCCGCCTTGATGCCGGGAAAGCTGATGCCCGGCACCCCGTCCATCTGGAAGGGCAGCAGCAGGCCGTGCCAGTGGATCGAGGTGTCCTCGTCCAGGGTGTTGGTCACGGTCAGCCGGGCGTTCTGACCCTCGCGCAGCCGGATCAGCGGCGCGGGCAGGGTTCCGTTGACGGTGACCGCATGGCCCGTGCGGCCGGCGACGGTGAAGGGCGAATGGCCCACGGTCAGGTCGATATTCGGCCCGGTCAGGGTCGGCAGGTCGGCCCGCAGGCCGGGCGATCCGGTCTGGGCCCAGGCGGGCAGGGCGGCCTGCAGCGCCATCAGGCCGCCGCCGGCCGCGACGCCGCGCAACAGGCTGCGGCGGTCGAGAGGGGGCCGGGTCATGGCGTCACCCGTTGCGGGGCCGCGCATCAAAGGGCCATGCCCAGCATGGCGGCCGCCATGGCGATCATCATCAGATTTTCGGTCAGGCTGACGAAGCCCAGCGGCACATTGGACGCCCCGCCGACGCAGGCGCATTTCAGCTCTCGCTTATCGACATAGACGGCCTTGAACACCGAAATGGCGCCCACGCCGCCGATGAACAGGGCGACCGGCGCCGACAACCAGGTCAGGGCGCCCGACAGCATCAGCACGCCCGCCCCCAGCTCGGCGAAGGGATAGACATAGCCATAGGTCGGCCATTTCTGCGCCAGAAGATCGTAGTTCAGGAACATGGTGGAGAACTTCTCCACATCCTGCAGCTTCAGCATCGCCAGCAGACACATGGCCGTGGCGATGAAGTTGGGCAGGATCGACACGCTGACCAGGGTTCCATAACGCAGCCAGGCGATGGCCGCCGCGATCAGCAGGGCGACCGCGAACACGGCCAGAACCGGGACGTAGCTGGTCTGGCCTGGCGCCGGGACCTTTTGGCCGAAGAAGCGGCGCAGATCGTCGTGGCCGCCGATACGTCGTCCGTCAATGAAGGTCTGGGGCGTGGTCTTGACGTCGTGCTCGGCCTTGAAGGCGTCGGTTTCGGCGCGGGTCGTCAGATGACGATCATCGACCCGATAGCCCTTGCGTTTCAGCAGCCATAAGGACTTGCGGCCATACGGACAGACGTGGTCCGGCATGACCATGCGGTAGAGGATGGCGGTCTTTTCGGGATGCGGCATCGAAGGTCCAGACGGGCTGACAACGGTCTGCGCCTTCTGTAGGGTCTGTACCATGGTACGGAGTCAAGCGATGGCGATGACGATAGGCGGGTTGGCCAGGGCCGGAGCGGTCGGGGTTGAGACCATCCGCTATTATCAGCGGCGCGGTCTGCTGGAGACGCCGGCGGGGGATGGGGCGATGCGCCGATACGGCGCGGCGGATGCGGACCGTCTGCGTTTCATCCGTCAGGCCCAGGCGGCCGGCTTCACCCTGGCGCAGATCGGCGAGCTGCTGACGCTGGATTCAGGTGCGGATCGAACCCGGGTGCGCGCCATGGCGGAGGCGCGGATCGAGGACCTTGATCGCCAGATCGCGGATATGCAGGCGGCGCGCACGGCGCTTCAGCGTCTGGCGTCGGATTGCGCCCGCAACGAGAAGGGGCCGTGTCCGATCCTGAAGGCCTTCGAACGGCCGACTACGGCGTGAAGTCGATGGTGCGTTCGAACTGAGCATCGACGGCGCGGCCATGTTCGGTGATGGGCGTGACCTGCGCATCGTTCATGAGCGCCAGGGCCGCCTCGCCGAAGCCATAGCCGGGCTTGGTTTCTTCCAGAACCACACAGTCGGTGAAATGCAGATCGGTTCATGCATCTTTGCATTATCGACCGACGCAAGGCGATGCTAGCAGGAGGGACACAAGAATAATGATCACGGGAGACCTCCAGGCCATGCGCGACATTCGCCATTTCATCGACGGCGCCGCCTTTGACGGCGCGTCCGGCCGTTTCGCCGATGTCTTCGATCCCAATACCGGCGAGGTCCAGGCGCGGGTTCAGCTGGCCAGCGTCGGCGAGGTCGATCGCGCGGTTCAGGCGGCGCAGAACGCCTTCGACGGTTGGGCTTCGACCAATCCGCAGCGCCGCGCCCGCGTGATGTTCGAGTTCAAGCGCCTGGTCGAGGCGAACATGAACGACCTGGCCGAACTGCTGTCCAGCGAACACGGCAAGGTCATCGCGGATTCGAAGGGCGACATCCAGCGCGGGCTTGAGGTGATCGAGTTCGCCTGCGGCATCCCCCATGCGCTGAAGGGCGAATACACCTATGGCGCCGGGCCGGGCATCGACGTCTATTCGATGCGCCAGCCGCTGGGCGTGGTGGCGGGCATCACCCCGTTCAACTTCCCGGCCATGATCCCGATGTGGATGTTCGGCATGGCCATCGCCGTGGGCAACACCTTCGTCCTGAAGCCGTCAGAGCGCGATCCGTCCCTGCCGGTGCGTCTGGGCGAACTGATGCTGGAGGCGGGTGCGCCGAACGGCGTGCTGAACGTGGTGCATGGCGACAAGACGGCGGTGGACGCCATACTGACCCATCCGCTGGTCCACGCCGTCAGCTTCGTCGGCTCGTCCGACATCGCCCATTATGTCTATCAGACGGGCGCGGCCAACCATAAGCGGGTCCAGGCCATGGGCGGAGCCAAGAACCACGGCATCGTCCTGCCCGACGCGGACATGGATCAGGTGATCAAGGATCTGGCGGGCGCGGCCTATGGTTCGGCCGGGGAACGCTGCATGGCCCTGCCGGTCGTCGTGCCCGTCGGCAAGAAGACGGCGGACGAACTGCGCGAGCGGATGGTCGCCGAGATCGAGACCCTGAAGGTCGGGGTCTCCACCGACGCGGGCGCCCATTACGGCCCCGTCGTCACCGCCCAGCACAAGGCCCGCGTCGAGGGCTGGATCGCCAAGGGCGTCGAGGAAGGCGCCGAACTGGTGGTGGACGGTCGCGGCTTCAGCCTGCAGGGGCATGAGAAGGGCTATTTCGTCGGCCCGTCGCTGTTCGACCATGTGAAGCCGACGATGGAGGCCTACCGCGAGGAAATCTTCGGCCCCGTGTTGCAGATCGTGCGCGCCGAAAGCTTCGAGGAGGCGCTGAGCCTGCCCAGCCAGCACCAGTACGGCAACGGCGTCGCCATCTTCACCCAGAACGGCCGCGCGGCCCGCGACTTCGCCGCCCGCGTCAATGTCGGCATGGTCGGTATCAATGTGCCGATCCCGGTGCCGGTCGCCTATCACAGCTTCGGCGGCTGGAAGCGGTCGGCCTTCGGCGACATCAACCAGCACGGCATGGAGGGGCTGCGGTTCTGGACCAAGACCAAGACCGTCACCGCCCGCTGGCCCGACAGCGAACTGGAACATGCGGATTCGTCGTTCGTCATTCCGACGATGCGTTGATGCCGACAATCGCCACGGTGCTCAAACGCGATGGGTGGATCCTCGCGCTGAATGCCGTGGCGATGACTGCCTATGTCTGGGCCGCTTCTCCGGGTTTGTTTGAATCTGAAACGCGCCAGTTTGATGTAGAGTACGCGCTGCTCAGTAGTCTGAGGATTCGGTCTGTCCTGCCGAGGCTTGTTATCGTCGGTCTGATCGATGTGGCGTGGATTATAGTTCAGTTGCGCCGCCACCCCCGCGCTGAAATCCGGGCCTTGGTTTTGAGCCCGCTGGTCATCTGCTGCGGGTGGGCTGCGGCACATGTCATCACTCGAATGTTTGGCTAGACGATTATGGACTTCGCCCTTACCGACGACCAGCGCGCCATTCAGGACGCGGCCCGCGCTTTCGCCGAGGCTGAACTGGCGCCCCATTCTGCCCGCTGGGACGAGGAGAAACACTTCCCCGTCGAGGTGATGAAACAGGCGGCCGAGATGGGCTTCTGCGGCATCTATACGGGCGAGGAGCATGGCGGCATGGGGCTGGGCCGGGTCGAGGCGGCCCTGATTTTCGAAGAGTTGTCGCGTGGCGACGTGGCGACGGCGGCCTTCATCTCGATCCACAATATGGCGACGTGGATGATCGACCGTTTCGGCTCAGACGACCTGCGCGGACGGTTCGTGCCGTCGCTGGTCAGGATGGAACGGCCCTCAAGCAGCGAAGCGATAGGGCCACAAGGGTGTATCGCGTCCTACTGTCTGACCGAGCCGGGTTCGGGGTCGGACGCGGCGGCCCTGCGGACGACGGCGGTGCGCGACGGCGACCACTATGTGCTGAACGGTTCCAAGGCCTTCATCTCGGGCGCGGGGACGTCGGACGTCTATGTCGTCATGGTCCGTACGGGCGGCGAGGGGCCGAAAGGCGTCAGCGCCCTCGTGGTCGAGGCCGGGACGCCCGGCCTGTCGTTCGGGGCGCAGGAAAAAAAGATGGGCTGGAACGCCCAGCCGACCGCCATCGTCCAGTTCGACGACTGCCGCGTGCCGGTCGCTAATCTGATCGGCGAAGAGGGGGCGGGCTTCCGCTACGCCATGGCCGGGCTGGACGGCGGGCGGCTGAACATCGCCGCCTGTTCGTTGGGCGGGGCGCGGCTGGCGCTGGAGACGGCTCAAGGATACGTCGCCACCCGCAAACAGTTCGGCCGACCGATCGGCGAGTTTCAGGCCCTGCAATTCCGTCTGGCCGACATGGCGACGGACCTGGAGGCGGCGCGCCTGATGGTGCTGCGCGGCGCCTGGGCCATCGACAACAACCACCCGGAAAAGACCAAATGGTGCGCCATGGCCAAGCGACTGGCCACCGACGCCTGTTTCCAGATCGCGGACGAGGCCCTGCAACTGCACGGCGGATACGGCTATCTGAAGGATTATCCGCTGGAACGGATCGTGCGCGACCTGCGGGTCCACCGCATCCTGGAAGGCACCAACGAGATCATGCGCGTGATCATCGCGCGGGAGATGGCCAAGTGAGCGAACTCGAAATCATCGCCCGCGTCGAGAACGGCGTCGGCCGCATCACTCTGAACCGGCCAAAGGCGATCCATGCGCTCAACCGGGCGATGTGCGAGACGATGATCGCGGCGCTGCTGGACTGGCGCGAGGATGCGGCGGTTCGGTCGGTGCTGATCGACCATGCGGGCGAGCGCGGCTTCTGCGCGGGCGGCGACATCCGCATGATTGCTGAGAGCAGCGCCGGCGACCGGGTGGAGGCGCGGGCCTTCTTCATGGCCGAATATCGGCTGAACGCCCTGATGTTCGGCTATCCCAAGCCGATCACGGCCATCGTGGACGGCATCGTCATGGGCGGCGGGGTCGGGATTTCGGAACCGGCCGATGTCCGCATCGCCACCGAACGCACCACCTACGCCATGCCGGAGACGGGCATCGGCCTGTATCCCGATGTCGGGGGCGGCTGGTTCCTGCCGCGCCTGCCGGGCCAGACGGGCGTCTGGATCGGCCTGACGGGCGCGCGGCTGAAGGCGGCGGACACCGTGGTCTTGGGCATCCACACCCATTTCTTGCCGTCTGAGGGCGTCGACGCGTTGAAGGCCGACCTGCTGGCCGAGGGCGCCGATCCGGCGGCGGTCGCGGCGCGCCATGCCAAGGATGCGGGTCCCGCGCCTCTGGCCGCCCACCGCGAGGCCATCGACCGGCTGTTCGCCTTCGATACGGTGGAGGAGATTTTCGCAGCGCTTGAGGCCGACGGATCGGACTGGGCGTCGGCCCAGCTGGCGACGCTGAAGACCAAGTCCCCGACCTCGCTGAAGGTCACGCTGCGACACATCCGCGAGGGGGCGAAGGCCGCGTCCTTCGACGACAACATGGCGGTCGAATACGCCGTCAGCGGCCGGATCGGCGCGACCCACGACTTCCAGGAAGGCGTGCGGGCCGTGATCGTGGACAAGGACAATGCGCCGAAATGGTCCCCGGCGGACCTGTCGGGCGTTACGGACGCGGCGCTGGACGCCTTGTTCGCGCCCCTGCCGGAAAACGAGAAATGGATGCCGCTGGCCTGACCGCTTCCCCGCTTTCGCGGGGATGAGCAGATGACAATAGGGAGAGAGACCATGACGAAGATCGCCTTCATCGGCCTAGGCAATATGGGCGGAGGCATGGCGGCGAACCAGGCCAAGGCGGGCCATGCGGTCGTCGCCTTCGACCTGTCGCCCAGCGCGCTGGAACGGGCCAAGTCCCAGGGCTGCGTCCCCGCCGCTTCGGTCGCCGAGGCGGTCGAGGCGGCCGAGGTGGTCATCACCATGCTGCCGGCCGGACCCCATGTGCTGAGCGTCTATTCCGAGCAGATCATCGGCGTGGCGCCGACCAGCGCCCTGCTGCTGGACTGTTCGACCATCGACGTGGAGACCGCACGCAAGGTCGCGGGGCTGGCCAAGGCCGCCGGTTACGCCTTCGCCGACGCGCCGGTGTCGGGCGGCACGGCGGCGGCGGATGCGGGGACGCTGGCCTTCATGGTCGGCTGTGACGAGGGTGATTTCGGCCGCGTCGAGGCCGCGCTGGCGCCGATGAGCCGCATCACCATTCGCGCCGGAGATCACGGCGCCGGGCAGGCCGCCAAGATCTGCAACAACATGCTGCTGGGCATTTCCATGCTGGGCACGTGCGAAGCCATCGCTTTGGCCGAAAAGCTGGGCCTCGACCCCGAACGCTTCTTCGAGATCGCGTCCAAATCCTCGGGCCAGTGCTGGAGCGTGACCAGCTATTACCCCTGGCCCGGTCCGGTCCCCGCCGCCCCGTCGAACCGCGACTATCAGGGCGGATTCGCCACGGCCATGATGCTGAAGGACCTGAAGCTGGCCCAGGACGCGGCGGCCAAGTCGGGGGCGAGCACCCCGCTGGGCGCCCAGGCCGAGGCCATGTACGCCCTGTTCGACGGCATCGGCCACGGCGGTCGGGACTTCTCGGCCATGTTGCAGATGCTGAGGGGACGGCTGGCCGAACTGGACGCCGCCTGACGGCCCTTTCGATTCGGCCGCGATCCTTAAAGCCGAAAAGCCCGCGACGTCTCCGCGTTGCGGGCTTTCTCGCGCGTGGGGTGGAGGCGCCCGTGCAGCGTCCAGGGCATCGGATGACGACCGGCTGCGACGGCCCGCGCCGTGATCCCATTAGTTACTGAAAACATGCGTCATTTCTTCGCGCCTTGCCGCTGCGAAGTCGACAGGCCTTAGGGCCGGCAAAGCCACACCGGCCGAAAATAGACGGAATTGCGACCTTCCGACGCTTGCGACCTTCATTACTCCTGTGTCATGTAACCGCTTACATTCGGTATCGACGGACTTCGACAAGGGGCCGGCACGATGGAATCAGGGAGATGATGGACTTGGACATGGCCGCACCCACCGCGCTGTCCGCAGGGCAGGATGGCGCGCCTTTCGCCAAGGCTGCGACCATGCGCGATGTGGCCGAGCGCGCCCAGGTGTCCGTCGCGTCCGTTTCCCGCGTGCTGAACGGTCTGGGCGTCACGTCCGACGCGACACGCCAGCGTGTGCTCGAGGCGGTGGAGCATCTGCGTTATGTGCCGCACTTCGGCGCCCGCAGCCTGTCGACCAGCCAGAACGACACCATCGGCGTCATCCTGCCCGACCTGTTCGGCGAGTTCTTCTCTGAGCTGATCCGGGGCATGGATCTGGCCGCGCGCGCGCACGGCAAGCATCTGATCGTCTCCAGTTCGCATGACGGCGCCGAGGACACCCTGGCCGCCGTTCGCTCCATGCGCGGCCGGGTGGATGGGATGATCGTCCTGTCGCCCCACGTCGGCGCCGCCAATCTGGCCAATGAGTTCGCCGGGCGGATGCCGGTCCTGCTGATGAACGCCGGCACGGCCGAGGCGGGGCGCGCCGCCATCGTCATCGACAACCATGGCGGAGCGGTTGCGGCGGTCCAGCATCTGCTGGCCACGGGTCGGCGTCGCATCGCCCACATTCGCGGCGCGGCGGCCAACGTCGAGGCTGACACCCGCGCCGCCGGCTATGTGTCGGCCCTGGACGGCCAGGCCCCGATCATTGTGGAAGGCGACTTCTCGCAGGCTTCGGGCCACCGCGCCGCAACCGCGCTGTTGGCCATGGCCCAGCGGCCCGACGCCGTCTTCGCGGCCAACGACATGATGGCCGTCGGCGCCCTTCTGGCCTTCCAGGAGGCGGGCGTGCGCTGCCCCGAGGATATCGCCGTGGTCGGCTTCGACGACGTGCCCATCGCCGCCCTGATGCGGCCCGCACTGACCACCATGCGCGTCAATATCGCCGAAATCGGCCGCCGGGGCGTGGAGCGCCTGATCGGCCTGGTTCGCGCCGGTCAGACCGGCGAAGCCGCCGACACGCGGTGCGAGATTGTCCGACCGACGCTGGTCGAACGCCAATCCACCGCGGCGGTCGCGACCGCCAGGTTCAACAAGGGGTGAGGGACGTCATGCCGACGCCAACCGATCCCAAAGCAAGGGGAGAACTCAGGATGAACCAGTTCAACACACGCAACCTGGCCCTGGCCGCCGCCTCGGCGCTGGCCTTGAGCATGGCGGTCGCAGGAGGCGCGTCGGCTCAGAACGCGACCACCACGCTCCGCGGCTCGGTCTATGACGGTCAGACCGCCGAAGCCGGGGCGGCTGTCGTCGCCACCGAGATTTCAACCGGTTACGCGACCCGGTCGCGGGTGGGCGCGGACGGGCGCTATGTCCTGTCGGGCCTGCGGCCCGGCACCTATCGTGTTCAGGTGACCAGCGCAGACGGCCAGACGGCGGAAGAGACCGTCACCCTGTCATTGGGTCAGGTTGGAACGCTGAACCTGGACGTCGCCGCCGCCGCGACCGGCCAGGCCACGGCGGGCGCGACCGAGTTGGGCGACATCGTCGTCACCGGCCGCCGCGTGTTCGAGGTCCGCACCCCGGAAGTCGCCACCAACGTCACCCAGCAGCAGATCAACAACCTGCCGCAGATCAGCCGCAACTTCCTGAACTTCGCCGCCCTCGCGCCCGGCCTGCGCGTCACCGAAGACGACACGGAAAGGACGATTTCGGCCGGCGGCCAGACGGCTCAGGCGATCAACGTCTTCATCGACGGTCAAAACCGCAAGTCGTTGATCAACGACGGCGGCGTCGCCGGTCAGGACGACAGCCGCGGCACGCCCTTCCCGCAGGGCGCCGTGCAAGAGTTCCGCGTCATCAGCCAGAACTTCAAGGCCGAGTATGAACAGGCGGGTTCGGCCATCATCACCGCCGTGACGCGGTCGGGCACCAACGAATTCCACGGCGACGTCTTCGCCTTCTACCAGGACCCGGATTGGGTGGCGCAGGACGAAATCTCGCGCCGTAAGGACTTCGAAAAAGCTCCCGTCCGTCGTCTGCAATATGGCGCCAGCCTGGGCGGACCGATCATCCAGGATCGTCTGCACTTCTTCGGCGCCTATGAGCGCAAGGACGAAGACCGTATCGCGCAGTCGTTCCTGAACCGCACGGAATACAACGACTTCTTTGCCGCCGACCTGGGCACGGTTTCCACGCCGTACGAGCAGGATGTCTTCTTCGGCAAACTGTCGTGGCAGATCGACGATCGTCAGCGCCTTGAGTTCAGCACGGAATACAAGACGGAAGAGGACATCCGCGGCGCCAGCGGCCAGAACGCGCCCAGCCGCGCCGCCCGCAACAACGGCGAGACCCAGGCCTTCAACCTGCGTCACCAGTTCCAGGGCCAGCATTTCCTGAACGAGTTCTCGATCGACTATCTGAAGTCGAGCTACGAGCAGTCGGTGATCAACGGCACGGACTATGGTCGTCAATACGTCATCTTCCGTGACGATGTGAAAGATGATGCAAATGATCCGTCGAGTTTGGGATTCCAGTATAACGTAAACAACCGAGACTCGACCGTATTCACTGCGGGCGGCCGTGCTGATGCGCAGTTCCTGGAGCAGAAAAGCACCACGATCCGCAACGATCTGACCATCCCGGACCTGGCCTGGATGGGCACCCACACGATCAAGATGGGTGCGAAGTATTCGATGCAGAATTATTTCGTGCAGAAGGATTTGGGGCGCAACCCGACGTTCGTGTACGACATCGAAGCCCGTCCTGAAATCAACGGCAGCCGCACTATCCCCGTCGCTGTCAACCTGGGCGTCGCCGTGCCGCCGGCGGACGTCGATAACAACGTCATCGGTCTGTATATTCAGGACGACTGGCAGATTACCGACAAGCTGGAACTGAACATCGGCATCCGGTGGGACTATGAGGATAATGCGGTCAACAATGATTACCGCACGCCGGATTCCATCCGCAACATGCTGGCGGCGATCCAGAACCTGCCGGGCTATGACTTCCCGTCTTACTTCAATCCCTCGGACTACATCTCGGACGGCGATCGCAAGGCGTTTAAGGGCGCCTTCCAGCCGCGCTTTGGGTTCTCTTACGACGTCTTCGGCGACGAGAAGACGGTGATCTTCGGCGGCGCAGGCCGTTACTATGATCGCATCGGCTTCAACTTCGCCTTCGACGAACGGTTCAAGCCCTTCCAGTTCAACAAGACGATCTATTTCTCCAACGCTGGGGGGCCGCGCGGGGGGCAGGACACCATCGCCTGGGATCCCCGCTATCTGACGCCCGCCGGACTGGACCCGTTGCTGGCCGCCAGCCCCGGCGCCGGCGAAGTCTTCCTGGTGAAGAACAACTTCGAGCCGCCGCGCACGGATCAGTTCAACATCGGCATCCGTCAGAAGTTCGGCCGCTGGCAGACGGCCTTGACCTTCGCCGCTGGTCATACCGAGGGTGAATCGGCCTGGTACATCGCCAATGCGCAGACCGAGACGGGCGGTCGCTTCAGCGGGCCGACCCCGGGTTCGGTCGGCTTCTCGCAGTTCCGCAACCTGATCTTCTTCCAGAACACGGATAAGGAACGCGACTACAAGGCGATCTATCTGACGGCCGACAAGCCATATAACGCCGAGGACCGCTGGGGCTTCAACATCGCCTACACCTATATGGACGCCACTCAGAACGGCAGCCGTGACAACGTGTACGGTGCGTTTGATTTCGACTACAACACGCCGGGGCAATCTCCCGAATATCGGTCTTCGACGGACGAGCGGCACCGCATTGTGGCGTCCGGCACCCTGGGGCTGCCTGCCGACTTCCTGTTGTCGGGCATCGTCACCCTCGGATCCGGTCTGCCTTATACGGTTTACGACTGCCCCACCGCGCCTGCGGGGGGACCCAACATCTGTTGGAACGGCGGAAATCCAGAGAAACGGGCCTTCTTCCCTGGCCTCAACTTCGCCTATCGCCAGGTCGATCTGCGTCTGACCAAGGGCTTCGATGTCTTTGGGGGGCAGCGGGTCGAGTTCATTGCGGACGCGATCAACATCTTCAACTTCACCAACTACAAGTCGTTCGACACCGGCTTCAACAGCCCGCGCTTTGGCGCTGGAACAGAAGTCTTCCTGCCGACCCGCAGCTTCCAGGTCGGCCTGCGCTACGCGTTCTAAGATCCTGAGCCTGGGCCGTCTTTCGCTTGTCGGAAGGCGGCCTTTCTTTTTCGATGCAGACCCTGTGAGCATGCCCATGAATCGTCGAAACTTCCTGATGCGGACCACGACGGGCGCGGCGGTTCTGGCCGCCGGTTTTCCGGTGATGGCGGCGGCGCAGCAGGCGGGCGGAGCGGCGGTGGCGACAGGCGCAATCAATGGGACGCAGCGGCGGCCCTTGCGGCTGGATCAGGAGATCGAGGAGCTTCAGGAGCGGACCTTCCGCTGGTTCGAGAAGGTGACGGATCGCAGGACGGGGCTGACGCCGGATCGCTGGCCCACGCCGTCCTTCTGTTCGGTGGCGGCTGTGGGGTTCGCCCTGACCTGCTGGCCGGTGGGCGTCGCGCGCGGCTGGATGAGCCGGGCCGAGGCGCGCGAGCGGACGCTCACCACGCTGCGGTTCTTCCATGATCTGCCGCAGGGCCCGGAGGCGACCGGCACGGCGGGCCACAAGGGCTTCTTCTATCATTTCCTGGACATGGAGACCGGGCTGCGGTTCGCGCAGAACGAGCTGTCCACGGTCGATACGGCCCTGCTGATCGGCGGCATGTTGTTCGCCGCCCGCTATTTCGACGGCCGTCATGCCGACGAGGCGGAAATCCGGCAGAAGGCCCAGGCTATCTACGAGCGGATCGAATGGCCGTGGGCCGTGATCCGCGACAACCGCATCACCATGGGCTGGCATCCCGAGAGCGGCTTTATCCCCTCGGACTGGCACGTCTATAACGAGGGGATGCTGGTGCTGCTGCTGGCCATCGGCAGTCCGACCCATCCGGTGTCGGTCAATGTCTGGCACGAATGGGCGGCCAGCTATGACGAGAGCTGGACCGACCGCTGGGGCAGTTGGCGGCTGAACTTCGCGCCCATCTTCGGGCACCAGTATAGCCATATGTTCATCGATTTCCGCGGCATTCAGGACGCCTGGATGCGGGGTCAGTCGGCCCAACTGGGCGAATACCTCGACTATTTCGAGAACAGCCGCCGCGCCGTCTACGCCCAGCAGAAATACGCCCACGACAATGTTGCGGGATGGGCCGGCTATTCGTCCGAGGTCTGGGGCCTGACGGCCTGCGACGGGCCGGGGGACTTCAAACAGGTGATCGACGGCAGGGAGCGCGAGTTCTTCAGCTATTCCGCGCGCGGGCCCGGCGAGCGTGACGACGGCACCATCGCGCCCACGGCGGCGGCCAGCTCCATCGCCTTCGCGCCCGAGATCGTCGTGCCCTGCGTCAAGGCGATGAAGCAGAAATACGGCGCGGGCGTCTATACCGAGTGGGGTTTCCTGGACAGCTTCAACCCGACCCTGACGGTGCGCGACGGGCCGTTGCAGCACGGCAAGATCGTGGACGGCGTCGGCTGGGTGGACGGCGACTATCTGGGCATCGACCAGGGGCCGATCGTCATCATGACCGAAAACCACAGGTCCGAGTTCGTCTGGCGCCATATGCGCGGCGAGCCCAATATCCGCCGCGCGCTCGACATCGCGGGCTTCACCGGCGGCTGGATGAACGGATGAGTCCAGGCCCGCACAGAAGGGGGGCGCTGGCCCTGATGGCGGGAGGGGCGGCTGCGGCCTGCACCCCGCGCCGCTCGGGCGAGACCGTTCTGCGCTTCTGGGCTATGGGCAATGAGGGCGGGACGGTCGGGCAGTTGATGCCCGAGTTCGAGCGGCGCAATCCGGGCGTCCGCGTCTCGGTGCAGCCTCTGCCGTGGACGGCGGCGCACGAGAAGCTGTTGACCGCCTATGCCGGGGCGTCGCTGCCGGATGTCAGCCAGATCGGCAATACCTGGGTGGCGGAGCTGACGGCCATCGGCGCCCTGTCGCCGACCCCGCCCCAGGCGGCGAACCTGCTGGCGGATCAGTTTCCGGCGGTGCTGGAGACGAACCAGATCGCCGGACGGGCCATGACCACGCCCTGGTATGTCGACACGCGGCTGCTGTTCTATCGCAAGGACCTGCTGGCCCGCGCCGGGTTCGATGCGCCGCCGCAGGACTGGGCCGAATGGAAGCGGGCCATGCATGCGATCAAGCGGGTCGCGGGCGGCGACAACTACGCCATCCTGCTGCCGCTGAATGAGTTCGAGCAGCTGCTGACCTTCGGGCTTCAGATCGACGAACCGCTGCTGCGTGACCGGGACACGCGCGGCGCCTTCTCCAGCCCCGGTTTCGTCGCGGCCCTGGCCTTTTATCGCAGCCTGTTCGCCGAACAGTTGGCGCCCCTGGCCTCGTCGACGCAGATTTCCAACGTCTGGACCGAGTTCGCCAAGGGCTATTTCAGCTTCTACTTCTCTGGCCCGTGGAGCGTGGGGGATTTCCGCAGCAAGCTGCCGGCGTCGTTCCAGCCGAACTGGGCCACCGCAGGCGTGCCGGGGCCGAACGGCCTGGGGGCCTCGGCGCCGGGCGGGTCGAGTCTTGCGGTATTCAAATCCTCCCCGCATCAGGACGCGGCCTGGGCCCTGGTCCGCTATCTGTCCGAACCGGCGGTGCAGGCCCGGTTCAACGCCATCGTCGGCGATCTGCCCGCACGCCAGAGCGCCTGGGACATCGCGGGGGTCGAACGCGATCCGATGCTGGCGCCGTTCAGAGGCCAGCTGTCGCGCGCCAAGGCGGTGCCCAAGGTGCCGGAATGGGAGCGGATCGTGACGGAGATGCAGATCGTCGCCGAACGGATGGTGCGCGGCGAATATACGCCTGAGACCGCCGCCGCCGAGATCGACCGCCGCGCCGACCGGCTGCTGGAGAAACGCCGTTGGATGATGGAACAGGGCAGGGTGGTATGACCGTCGCCGATCCGACATTGGCCAAGGCGGGGACAAGAGATCGCCCGCCGCGGGGACGCGGCGCGCGCGAGCGGGCGGCCTGGGCCTTCGTCGCCCCGGCCATGCTGGCCATCGGTCTGTTCTTCGCCATTCCGGTGATCGCGGCCTTGCTGCTCAGCCTGACCGACTTCGACATCTACGCCCTGGCGAACCTGGACAATCTGCGTTTCGTCGGCCTGCAGAACTATGAGCGGCTGCTGACCAATCCGCTGTTCTGGGGGGCGATGAAGAACACACTGACCTTTGCGGTGCTGGGCGTGCCCCTGTCCATCGCGGCGTCCCTTGCGGCGGCGGTGATCCTGAACGCGCGGGTGGTGAAATGGCGGCCGATCTGGCGGGTCATGTTCTTCGCCCCCTATGTCACCACCCTGGTCGCGACGGCGGTGGTGTGGCGCTATCTGCTGCACACGCGATATGGCGTCATCAACTGGGGTCTGACGAGCCTGGGCCTGCCCGCCGTGGACTGGCTGGGCGATCCCTCGACCTCCATTCCCGCCATCCTGATGTTCGTGGTCTGGAAGATCTTCGGCTACAATATGCTGATCTTCCTGGCGGTGCTTCAGACCGTGCCGGACGACCTGTACGAGGCCGCGCGGATCGACGGCGCCGGGCCGTGGAAGCAGTTCCGCCATGTGACCCTGCCGGCCATCGCGCCGACCATGCTGCTGGTCTCGATCATCTCGGTCGCCAGCTTCTTCCAGCTGTTCGCCGAACCCTATGTGATGACGCAGGGCGGGCCGGCCCAGAGCACGGTGACGGTGCTGTATTTCATGTATGAGGAAGGCTTCAAATGGTGGAACCTGGGCTCCGCCAGCGCGGTCGCGTTCGTGCTGTTCCTGTGCATCCTGGCCATCACCCTGGTCCAGTTGGCGGTGGCCAAGCGGGTGGGGGCGTATCAGTGAACATTCGCGCGATCCTGCTGAACCTGGCCGTCGCCCTCATCGCCCTGATCGTGCTGTTCCCGCTGGTCTGGATGGTGTCGGTCAGCTTCATGGCGACCGGCGAGGCGGCTGTGTTTCCGCCGCCGCTGCTGCCGTCGCATTGGACGCTGGAGCATTATCGCGACCTGTTCCTGAACCAGGGGATGGGGCGGTATCTGTGGAACAGTTTCGCCCTGGCGACCCTGGCCACCATCCTCGCGCTGGGGTTCACCGTCCCGGCCGGCTACGCCTTCGCCAAGCTGAAGTTCAAGGGGCGCGAGCGGCTGTTCCAGTTCCTGGTCGCCGCCCTGGTGGTCCCGGCCCAGATCGGCACCCTGCCGCTGTTTCTGATGCTGAAGGGGATGGGGCTGGTGAACACCTATGCCGGGGCGCTTGTGCCGTGGCTGGCCTCGATCTTCGGCCTGTTCCTGGTGCGCCAATATGCGCTGAGCATTCCCGACGAGATGCTGGAGGCCGCCCGGATCGACGGCGCCAGCGAGGGCCAGATCTTCCGCCGCGTGGTCCTGCCGACGCTGCAGCCGATCATCGTCACCCTGGGCCTGTTCGTCTTCCTGGGCAGCTGGAACGACTTCCTGTGGCCGCTGATCATCCTGACGGACCAGTCGAACTATACCCTGCCCGTCGCGCTCGCGGCCCTGTCGCGCGAGCATGTGCAGGACATCGAACTGATGATGGCCGGGGCGGTGGTCACGGTCGCGCCCGTGCTGATCCTCTTCCTGGCTCTGCAACGCTACTACATCCGCGGCATGCTCGCGGGCAGCGTGAAGGGCTGAGCTTCTCTCCCTGTCCCTCTGGGACGACGACAAGGATCAGGCCTCCCATGCGCCTTGCCGCCTCTCTGTTCGCCATCGCCGTGGCGATTTCGACCCCCGCCTTCGCCCAGACGACGCGGGTGCTGGACCCGATGGAGGACGCCGCCGCGTGGAAGGCCGACGCCTCCACCGATGTCTCCTCGACCGTGTCGTCGGTCGCGGGGCATGACGGGCGGGCTGTGCGTCTGACCTATGATTTCAACGGCAAGGCGGGTTACGCCTTCGCGGCGCGTGACCTGCAGTTCGACCTGCCCGACAACTACGAGATCAGCTTTTGGGTGCGTGGCCAGGGGCCGACGAACACCTTCGAGGTCAAGTTCACCGACGCCTCGGCCGAGAACGTCTGGTGGAAACAGACGGCCCGTTACGATTTCCCCGACGGCTGGACCCGCTTCGTCATCAAGCGCCGTCAGGTGTCCAAGGCCTGGGGCCCCAGCCCCGAGACCGAACTGCGCCGCGCCGAGCGGGTCGAGTTCGTCGTGGTGGCGGCCGAGGGCGGACGGGGCTTCATCGACATCGACCAGCTGTCGATCCGCGAACTGCCCGCCGACCCGGCCGTGCCGCCCCAGCCGATCGCCAGCGATGGTCGCTCGCCGTCCACCGCCGCGCGCGTCGTGGATCGGGACATCAAGACCGCCTGGACCCCGCCGGTCGCGGGCGCGCCGGTCCTGACGCTGGACCTGGGGTATGAGCGGGAGTTCGGCGGCCTGATCCTGCGCTGGGGCGAACGCGGCGCGGCGAGCGACTATCGCGTGTCGTCCTCGCTGGACGGGCGCGACTGGCGGCCGCTGGCGACCGTGACGGGCGGAAACGGCGGCGTCGACTGGTTGAGGACGCCCGAGGCGACGGCGCGCTGGCTGAGGCTTGAGCCGTTGAAGCCGCGGGCGGCGTCGGAGGTGGTCGGGTCGTCCGGCGCGGGCCAGAGGCTGGGCGCGGCCCAGGCGACGACCTATGCGCTCAACGAGATCGAGGTCGAACCCCTGGCCTTCGGCGCCGACGCCACGGTGTTTCTGGAGGCGGTGACCAGGGAGAACCGGCGTGGCCTCTATCCGCGCGGCTTCTCAGGCGAGCAATCCTATTGGACCCTGGTCGGGGTGGACGGGGGCGGAGAGAGCGGCCTGATCGGCGAGGACGGCGCCATCGAACTGCGCCGCGCCGGGCCCAGCATCGAACCCTTCGTGGTCGACAACGGGCGGCTGATCACCTGGGCCGACGTCAATATCGAACAGGGGTTGAAGGACGGCGACCTGCCGATCCCGTCGGTGACGTGGCGCGCCGATGACTGGACGCTGACGATCACCGCCTTCGCCGACGGTCCGCCCGATCAGGCGCAGTTGTGGGGGCGTTATGACCTGACCAACACGTCCAACCGGCCGCGCACCCTGACCCTGGCCCTGGCCGCGCGGCCGATGCAGGTGAATGCGCCGCGTCAGTTCCTGGCCATTCCCGGCGGGGTCAGCCCGGTCGAGCGCCTCGCCTGGGACGGCGCCCAACTGACGCTGAACGACGCGGTTCGCATCCAGCCGCTGGCGACGCCCGACCAGGTGGCGCTGGCGACCTTCGATGCGGGCGCCGATCCGCAGTCCCTGATCCTGCCGTCGGTTCAGCGACCGGCGGGCGAGGCGGCGACGACCACGGACGCCACAGGTCTGGCCGGCGGCGCCCTGACCTATCAGGTGACGCTCCATCCCGGTGAGACGCGCACGGTCGGCTGGGTCTCGCAACTGTCCGGCGACGCCCTGGCGCCCGAGCCGGCGGGGCAGGCGGCGGCGGTGCTGGACACGGTCGAAACGCGGCTGGCGGCCGAATGGCGGGGCAAGCTGGACCGGGTCGAACTGACCCTGCCGCCCGCCGCCCAGCGGATCGAGCACGCGCTGAAATCCTCCTTGGCCCATATGCTGATGTCGCGTCAGGGACCGATCCTGCAGCCCGGCACCCGCAGCTACAACCGCTCCTGGATTCGCGATGGGGCCATGATGGCCGAGGGGCTGAACCGGCTGGGCATGGCCGAGCATTCGGCCGATTATCTGCGCTGGTACGCCCCCTATGTGTTCGAGAACGGCAAGGTTCCGTGTTGCGTCGATGCGCGCGGCGCCGATCCGGTGCCCGAGAACGACAGCCATGGGGAGTTCGTCTTCCTGGCCGCCGAGACCTATCGCTACACCCGAGACGAGGCTCTGCTGCGCCAGGTCTGGCCCCAGGTTCAGAAGGCCATCGCCTATATGGACGGCCTGCGCGCCTCGACCCGGACGGCGGCGTTCGAGGCGCCGGACCAGCGGCATCTGTACGGTCTGCTGCCGCCGACGATCAGCCACGAGGGCTATTCGGACAAGGCGGCCTATTCCTATTGGGACGATTTCTGGGGGCTGCTGGGCTACAAGGACGCGGTCTTCATCGCCGAGACGCTGGGCGATACGGCGGCCGCCGCCCGCTATGCGGCGGCGCGCGATCAGTTCGCCGCCGACATCCGGGCCTCGATCACGGCGACGGCCGCCTATCACGGCATCGACTGGATCGCCGGGGCGGCGGATCGGGGCGATTTCGACGCCACCTCGACGACCATCGCCCTGTCGCCGGCGGGCGAAAAGGATGATCTTCCGCCCGAACTTCTGGCGCGAACCTTTGACCGTTATTGGGAAAACTTTCAGAACCGGCTGACCAACCGCACGGCGTGGAAGGACTATACTCCTTATGAATGGCGGCTGGTCGGGGCCTACGTTCGGTTGGGGCAAAAGGACCGTGCGCTGGCGGTGCTGGACTTCCTGATGGCCGACCGGCGGCCCGAGGCCTGGAACGGCTGGGCCGAGGTCGTGGGGCGCGAGAAGCGCGAGCCGCGCTTCATCGGCGACATGCCGCACGCCTGGATCAGCTCGGACTATATCCGGTCAGCCCTGGACCTGTTCGCCTATGAGCGGGACCGCGATCACGCCCTGGTGCTGGCGGCGGGCGTGCCGGAGGCCTGGCTGGACACCAACGAAGGGGTCGGGGTGACGTCCCTTCGCACCGCCTACGGGCCGTTGACCTACGCCTATCGCAAGGAGCAGCGGGGATATGTGCTGACCCTGGGCGGCGGTGCGAATCCGCCCGGCGGCTTCGTGCTGCAATGGCCGGCGGGGCAGGGGCGACCGGAGCGAGTGCGGATCGACGGTCGCGCGGCGGCGTGGGCGGGCGACGAGTTGGCCATTCCGGCAGGTGCGCGACGGGTGGAACTGCGCTGACAAAAATATGTCCTTCTCCCAGTGGGAGAAGGTGGCCCGAAGGGCCGGATGAGGGTCGGCCGGTGGGCCAAGTCGCGCCGCCTGACCCTCACCCTTTCGCACAAGAACGACGGCTTTCGCCGCCGTGTGCTCAAGCCCTCTCCCAATGGGAGAGGGTCACAGTCTACGAAACGCCTTCCCATCCGCATCGAACAGATGCGTTTGTTTCGCGGGGACATGCAGCGTCAGCCGCTCGCCGGCCCTGGCGCGCAGTTCGCCGGCCAACTGAACCGTCAGGGTGTCTTCGGACGCCGGATGTTTCAGGTGCGCCATGGTCGCCGCGCCCAGGGTTTCCACGAACATCACCTCGGCGGTCAGGGCGTCGCCGTCGCCGGTCGTGGTCAGGTGTTCGGGGCGGACGCCCAGCGTGACCGCATCGCCTGGCTTGGCGCAAGCGGCGTCCACGGCGACGCGGATCGTCTCGCCAGCGGACGTCTTCACCGTCGCACTGCCAGCCGACGCCTCGACGATCTGGCCCGCCAGCAGGTTCATCTTGGGGCTGCCGATGAAGCCGGCGACGAACAGATTGGCGGGATGATCGTACAGCGCCATCGGCGCGCCGACCTGCTCGATCCGGCCCGCGTTCAGCACCACGATCCGGTCGGCCAGGGTCATGGCCTCGACCTGGTCGTGGGTGACGTAGATCATGGTGGTCTTCAGCTCGGCGTGCAGCCGCGCGAACTCGTAACGCATCCGCACCCGCAGGGCGGCGTCCAGGTTGGACAGGGGCTCGTCGAACAGGAAGACCTCGGGCTCGCGCACGATGGCGCGGCCGATGGCGACGCGCTGGCGCTGGCCGCCCGACATGGCCTTGGGCTTGCGGTCCAGATAGTCGGTGATGCTGAGCGCCTCGGCGGCGGCGCGGACGCGGCGGTCGATCTCGCCCTTGTCCGTCTTGGCCAGTTTCAGGCCGAAGGCCATGTTCTCATAGGCCGTCATGTGCGGGTAAAGCGCATAGGACTGGAACACCATGGCGATGCCCCGGTCCGACGGCGACAGGTCGTTGACCACGCGGTCGCCGATTGAGACCTGGCCGGTCGTCGCCTCTTCCAGACCGGCGATGGTGCGCAGCAGGGTGGACTTGCCGCAGCCCGAGGGGCCGACGAAAACCACGAACTCGCCATCGGCGATTTCCAGATCGACGCCCTTCAGCACCTGAACGGCGCCGAACGCCTTCTTCACGTCGACCAGACGGACGTTCGCCATTCTTCCTGTTTCCCTTGGACCGCTTCTGTTTTGCCGCACCGTAACCGGTTACATCGGCGGATCAATGCCGCGTGTTGGCGATGGGCTGCCTCAGCGCATGGATCTCGGGCCCCTGGCGCCCCGCCACGCCGCATCCCGGCCTTCGCGGTTGCTGGCTTAAGCTGCAAGGATCGCCGCCGCACGCCGCAAGGCGACCGGTCCTCAGGTCGTGGGTTTGAGGGCGATCTGGAAATGGCGGTCCATGACCTTGGTCGGATTGACCTGGGCGCCGTCGCGGCGGACCTCGAAATGCAGGTGCGGGCCGGTGGAATAGCCGGTGGAGCCGACCAGGCCGATGCGCTGCGCGGGCGTCAGCTGGTCGCCGCTGGCCACGTCGATGCGGCTGAGGTGGCCATAAAGGGTGGTCATGCCGTTGGGGTGGCGCACCTCGATGAAGTTGCCGTAGCCCCCGGCGTCGTAGCCGGTTCGCAAGACCTGGCCCTCGGCGGCGGTGAAGACACTGGTCCCCTGGGGCGCGGCGATGTCGACGCCCTTGTGGGCGCGGGCCTGGGCCTCGATGGCCAGTTTCCTCAGGCCGAAGGCCGAGTTGATCGCATAGCCGCGCACCGGGGCGGTGAAGACGATCTGGCGCGTCACGGGGCCGGCCTTTTCCGCCTCGGCCTTGATCGGCGGGGCGACGGGGACGGCGACGGGCGTCGGCGTGCGATCCGGCGCGGCGGCGACATTGGGCGCGGCTGCGGCGGCGAAAACGGCCACGGCGGCGAAGGCGGCCGTCTGGCCGGAGTGGATCAACAGGGTCTTGCAACGCGCCATCGGCGCATTGGTCATCAGGCGTCGCATTCGGCGGCGTCTCCCAGCGTCTTTACGCTCTGGAATGAAGGGACGCGGCGTTCGACGACGCCCGGCGTTCCGTGGAAGCCGGCTTATGACGCAGCGCTGGGGCGACTTTGGGGCCTGGATCGGCGGCGGATGGTCGCAGGGCGGAACCCCCTGGGGATACCCCTCAGGCGATGATGTCGGGCAGGATGACGTCCTCGATCTTCACGATTTCGTCCTTGATGGCCAGCTTCTTGCGCTTCAGCCGGGCGATCATCAGCTGATCCGGCACGGCCGCCTGGCCCAGGGCGTCGATGGAGGCGTCCAGATCGGCATGCTCCTGACGCAGCAGTTTGACGCGGGCGTGCAGCGCCGCTTCTTCTTCGCTGATGTCAGGCAGGTCGTCGTTCATGGTCTGGTCCCCAAGGGGCTTATAGCGACGCTGGCTTCAGGCCGGAAGGGCGTCGGCCAGGCGGATCAGCGCCGGGCGAGGGGTGACGGACGCCCAGACCCGGGCTGTGGCCGCCAAACCCTCGATGGCGGGCCGCGCCGGGCCCGTCGGCGGGGGCGTCAGCGCCTCCAGCGCCTCCAGCAGATTCCGTTCGGCCTCAAGCTCCAGACCCTTGATGCGGGTGCGGATCGTCTCGCGCGGGCCGTCGTCGATGTCGGGTACGGGCGCCTTCAGGATGCGGCGCACGGCCCGCAGCGGGGCGACCACCACCCTGTCCCAGGCGCGGGCGGTGTCGCAGGCGGCCTCGATCGTCTCCGCATCCGGTCGGCGCCCCGTCGCGGCGACCCAGGCGGACCACAGCAGCAGCGGCGCATTCTGGTCGTGATTGTCCTGCAGCGCCAGACAGGCGTCCGAAACGCCCGGCGCGCCATAGGCGGCGACGGCCCAGTCCCACAGCGACATCAGCTCAGGCCCTTCCAGCGCCGCACGGCGTTCCAGTCCAGGCCGAACAGGTCCAGGGCGCGGCCCACCGACTGATCGACCATCTCCTGGATCGAGGCCGGTCGGGCGTAGAGGGCGGGCAGGGGCGGGGCGATCACGGCGCCCATCTCGGCCAGGGCCGTCATGGTCCGCAAATGGCCCAGGTGCAGCGGCGTCTCGCGCACCATCAGCACCAGCGGCCGCCGTTCCTTCAACGTGACGTCCGCCGCGCGGGTCAACAGGGTCGAGGTCACGCCCGTCGCGATCTCGCTCATCGTCCTGACCGAACAGGGGGCCACGATCATGCCCAGGGTGCGGAAGGAGCCGGAGGCGATGGTCGCGCCGACATCGCCAAGCTTGTGCGTCACGGACGCCTTGGCCGTCAGGGCGTCCGGCGTCAGATCCGTCTCCTGCGACAATGTGAGCAGGGCGGCCTTGGTCACCACCAGATGGCTCTCGATCCCCAGATCGTTCAGCGCATCCAGCGTCCGCGCGCCGTATATTGCTCCGGAAGCCCCTGAAATTCCGACCACGATCCGGGCGGGCGGGTTCCGTATGGCTCCGTTCACATCATCGACCATTTTTGCGGTCAGCCTCCATGGTGTCCGGCGAGGCGGCTGTCACCGGAATGTGATTCCACAGCCTGCCAAACCGGGCGCTCACTCTACTGGTCCCTAACCTGAGGAGGCGCAAGCCATGACCATCGAGGCTCGTATTCGCGAACTGGGTAACCGTCATCGCAATCTGGATCAGACCATCCAGAAGGAGTTGTCGCGGCCCTCCGTGGACGCGTTGCAGGTCAGGGAGCTGAAGCAGAGGAAGCTTCGGCTCAAGGAAGAGATCACCAGCCTGGAGACCCGCGCCCACTGAACGGCGTCAAACCTCCCAAAACGACGACGGCCCCGGAGATCGCTCTCCGGGGCCGTTTTCGTTGCGTGAAGCAGGATCAGTCCTTCGTGCCGAACACCGATTCCGCCGTCGGTTCGGCGGTCGGGCGTTGGCGGGCTTCGGGGACAAACTCGGGCTCGACCTCGACCTCTTCGACGGGCTGGATGGTGCCGCCGCCCTTCTTCAGGTCGTCCTTGGCCTTCTTGTCGGCGGCCTTCTTGACGATCTCGTCCAGGGCCAGCTGGCCGACCAGGCCCAGGGTCACGGGATCGACCGGCTTGATGTTGGCCGAATTCCAGTGGGTGCGGTTACGCACGCTCTCGATCGTGGACTTGGTCGTGCCCAGCATCTTGGCGATCTGGGCGTCGGTCACTTCGGGGTGGTTGCGCACGAACCAGGCGATGGCGTCCGGGCGGTCCTGGCGACGCGAGACGGGCGTGTATTTCGGCGCGGGCTTGGCCGACTTCAGCAGTTCGGCGTGACGGCTGACGATGGCCTTCATCCGATAGTTTTCGTCGCCCTGGGCCTTGTCCAGCTCTTCGCGCGTCAACTGGCCGCCGGTCACGGGATCGACGCCGCGAATGTCGCGCGCCACGTCGCCGTCGGCGATGCCGCGAACTTCCAGCGGGTGCAGGCCGCAGAAATCGGCGATCTGCTCGAAGCTGAGGGAGGTGTTGTCGACCAGCCAGACCGCAGTGGCCTTGGGCATCAGAATGTCGCTCATGGGGCGTTCGTCCCGGTGTTGTAGGGGCCGCCGAATGAGGCTTCGGCTAGCGTTGGATACGACGGCGCCCGGCCTTTCGACCGGGCGCTTATGAGGTCGATATAGGCCTATTCGGGCGAAAAGAAAACGCCGCCCGACAATCGCATACAGCAACGGTTCATCCGCTCCGGTGCAACCTTCGCGGTAGTGAAGGCTTTGAGCCTCCAGGAGAGGAAAACCACGATGTCCATTCTACTTTCGGCCGCGCTGGCCGCCGCGATGGCGGGCCAGGACTACAGCAGCCAGCGGGTCGCCCCCCGCGGCAGCTACGCCCAGACGTGCACCGAGTCCTACACCAATCGCGGTCGGCTGTACGCCGATTGCCGCGACATGCGCGGGCGGATTCGCGGCACCTCCATCGAACTGGCGCGCTGCGGCGACGAGGAGATCGTCAACAACGACGGCCTGCTGGTCTGCGGCCGCTTCCGTGGCGACTATGAGGACAGCCAGTCCGGTCGCCCGGGTCGCCCGGGCGGTGGCTGGGGGCCGGGTAATGGCGGACCAGGTAATGGCGGCCCAGGCTGGGGCGGCCCGGGTCATGGCGGTCCAGGTTGGGGCGGTCCGGGTTGGGGCGGCGGCAACGGCGGCGGCTGGGGCCGATCCTCGATCGTCGTCTATGAGAACTCCAACTTCAGAGGCGCCTCGCGCGAGTTCACCAGCGAGGACCGCAATCTGGGACGCACGCCCTTCAACGACCGTATCAGTTCGATGCGCGTTCAGGGTCGTTGGGAAGTCTGCACCGACGCCGAGTTCCGGGGGCGCTGCCGCATCGTGGACGGCGACGTCCGCTACCTGGACGGCGGCTTCAATGACAACATCTCGTCCTTGCGTCCGGTCGAAGGCGGCTGGCGTTCCGATCGCTAGACCCGAAGCATGATCTTGCCGATGTGCGCGCCGGCCTCCAGTTCGGCGTGTGCATCGGCGGCCTGTTCCAGCGGATAGACGGCGTCGATGCGCGGCGTGACGGCCCCGGACGCGATCCAGGGCCAGGCCGTCGCCTCGACCGCAGCCGCCAGACGGGCCTTCTCGTCGGCGGCTCGGCTGCGCAGCGTCGATCCTGTCAGGGTCAGGCGTTTCAGCATGATCCGCTGCAGGTCCATCTCGACCTTCGCGCCGGTCAGGGAGGCGATGACCACCCAGCGCCCGCCGGCTTTCAGGCTTTGCAGATTAAGATCGGCATAGTCGCGCCCCACCATGTCCAGGATCACATCGACGCCGCCCGCCCCCTTGATGGCGGCCTCCAGGTCGTCGGTCCTGGCGTCCAGGCTGACGTCGGCCCCCAGCGCGGCGGCTGCCCTGGCCTTGTCGGCGCCGCGAGACGTGGCGATGATGGTCGCTCCGGCCGCCTTGGCCATCTGGATCGCCGTCACGCCGATGCCGCTGGTCGCGCCGTGGATCAGAAGGGTTTCGCCAGCCTTGAGGGCGCCGCCCTCGAACACATTGGTGAAGACGGTGAAGACCGTCTCGGGCAGCGCCGCCGCCTGAATGAAATCCAGACCATCCGGGATCGGCAGGACGTGGCGGGCGTCGACCAAGGCCTGTTCGGCGTAACCCCCGCCGCCTAGAAGGGCGCAGACCCGGTCGCCGATCCGCCAGCGCATGACGCCTTCGCCGACCTGGGCGATCTCGCCGGCGACTTCCAGCCCCAGGATGTCGGACGCGCCCGGCGGCGGCGGATAGGCGCCGGTGCGTTGCAACAGGTCCGGCCGGTTCACGCCCGCCGCCCGCACGCGGATCACCACCTGGCCCGGTCCCGCTACGGGATCAGGACGCTCTGCGATCCTTAACGCCTCGGCCGGCCCTGAGCCGCCTTCGATCTCGATGACCCGCATCGCACCCGCCTTGCTTTCGTCCGTGTCAGGGCGTTCAGATAGGCGCCCCGGCCCGCCTTGGCCATCACCGGAACGAAAGGCGCAGACGATGTTCGAGGATCTGGAACCCCGGCCCCAGCGCGGCGAACCCCTGCGGGCCTTGTCGCGAGAGGATCTGGACGTCTATTCCATCGAGGATCTGCAGGAGCGTATCGCCGCCCTGGACGATGAAATCGCCCGCGCCCGCAGCGCCATCGAGGCGAAACGGTCCAAGAAAAACGCCGCCGACGCCCTGTTCAACTTCGGATCCTGATCGCGAAAGCGGTCCCGGCATGGCATGAGCGTTGCATCGTTGCGACGAACGGCTCCGTGGGGGTCGATTGCAGGACGGCCCCGCTTACCCGATGATCAAAGCTGAAATGACCTTCGCCTACGCCTCAACCGACCGCAGCCGCACGGTGCGCGATTTCGCCCGTTCGGAACTGTTCGACCGCACGTTCCGCGAAGGCATGGAGCTGGTGGAGGAGACGGCCGCCTATCTGGACGGGGAGGGACGCCGCGATTCCAAGATGCTGTCGCGCGCCGCCGCCCTGGCCTATGCCGCCGAGAGCATGAAGCTGACCACCCGGCTGATGCAGATCGCCTCGTGGCTCCTGGTCCAGCGTGCGGTGCGCGAGGACGACATGTCGCCCGAAACGGCGTGCGAGGCGCGCTACCGTCTGAACGACCGCCGTATCGAGGGCGAGCCCAGCCACGCCGAACTGCCGATCGCCCTGGTCGAATACCTGGTGCGGTCCGAGAAGCTTTTCGAACGGACCCTGTATCTGGATCGCCGCATGTATCTGGACGATCAGGATCAGGCCCCGGAAAACCCCGTGCTGTCCCAGATGGGAAGGCTTGAGGCCGCTTTCCGGGGCTGATCCTTCAAGGGGTTACGGCCCGACGTCGTTGGCGTCGGCGCGGCCGTCGTCGATCGGTTTGGGCAGGTTGACGCCGATGCCCAGCGCCTGAGCCAGCTTGTCGTCGCGGCCATAGACGTCCTCGCGGAAGGCCACGCGCCCCTGGCCGTCCACGAAGGCGGTCCAGTACAGCAGGCGCACCGAAATCTCGCGGCCCGTTGTCACCCGCGTCGTCTCGCGGCTGTCCTGTGCGGCGTCGAACTGACCCAGTTTGGTCGGATCGGGCGACAGCAGCAGACGCGCGAACTCCACCGCATTCTGCACCCGCACGCAGCCGTGGCTGCGCTGGCGCGTGGACAGGTTGAAGGCGGCCTTGGACGGCGTGTCGTGCAGGAAGATGGCGTAGCTGTCGCGCAGCTCGAACTTCACATAGCCCAGGGCCGAACGCGGACCGGCGCGCTGGATGACCATGCCGTCCTTCACATACATGTCGTTGGCCGCCAGATAACCCGGCCCCTTGGGCAGGATTTCACGGCGCGCAATGCCGGCCGGCACATACCAGGGCGGATTGGCCACGACCGAGGCGAACGGCTTCTCCAGGCTGGGGGTCTGGTTCGCGGCCGACCCGACCACCACGCGGTTGGAGTGAACGGGCTTGCCGTCCTTCCAGTAGACCATGATGGCGGCGGCGGTGTTGACCTCGATCCGCTCGGGCGCGAGGTCGCGCTTCAGCCAGCGGCGGCGTTCCAGGTTCAACGCGATCTGACGCGCGCGATCTTCGGCCGTGGCGGACAGAGACCGCTGGGTTCCCGCGCCGATACGCCCGTCCGCGCCCAGGCCGTGACGGTTCTGGAAGCCCTGGACTGCGCGTTGCAGTTCGGCGTTGTAGGTCAGGCCCTGCGCCTTCAACCGCGCGCCGTCGGCGGCCGACAGATCGCCCTCGGCGGTCAGGCGGTCGATCAGGGCGGGGATGCGGCGGTCGCTGTTGCCCGGCTCGATGGTCGCGCCCTGGGTGAAGCGGGGCCAGCCGCCCTGGGCCGCCAGCCGGCGATAGCGCACATATCCGGCCGACAGGTTCTGATAGCCGATGTCGGTGGGGGCCAGGCCGTCGTACCAGTTGGCCAGGACATTGCGGTTCAGGGCGTCGGTCAGGCCACGCGGCAGGTCGACGCGGTTCTTCTGCATCTCCCACAGCTCTTCGACCGTTTCCGGCCGCACCTTGCCCTCGGCCAGGACGCGGGCGTAGGCCAGGGCGGCCGCCGTGGTCCGCAGGTCCGCGCTGGCCGGGTCCGCCGCCAGGCCGACGAAATCGAAATAGTCGTTCGCGGCCAGACCGTGCTTGTCCGCCCGCGACGCCGCCGTGTTCAGGGCGCGCACCCGTTCGGCGTTCCACACCGGGCGCCAGTTGTTTAGCTCGTAGAAGGCGCGGACGTCGGCCTGCTGGGTCTGCGGCAGGCGGGAAATCTGATCGTTGAAGCTGTTGTAGAAGGCCGTCGCCTCCGGGCCGCGCTGCACGAAGACCTGTTGCGCGCGCGCCGTGGAGCCAAGGGCCATGGCCGCCGTGGCGACGCCCAGACCCAGTTGCCGTCTATTCATTAACCTGTCCGCTTCTTCGATCGCTTCGGCCAGCGTGGCCGATGCCCCTGGTACCCGAACGTTTCTACATTATCGGTGTTCCGGCCAAACAAAAAGCGCCGGTCTTGCGACCGACGCTCTTCGTGACCTGTTTGCTGCAACATGTCGCAGCCAGGACGCCCTTACTTCTTGATGAAGCCGGCGAACTTGTTGTTGAAGCGCGAAACGCGGCCGCCGCGGTCCATCAGCTGGGCGTTGCCGCCGGTCCAGGCCGGGTGCGTGGTCGGATCGATATCCAGGTTCAGCGTGTCGCCTTCCTTACCGTAGGTCGAACGGGTCTGGTAGGAGGTGCCGTCGGTCATCACCACGGTGATGAAGTGATAGTCGGGATGCGTGTCCGCTTTCATGGTCGTCGTCCGGTCTCTGGCGCGGTGACGATGCCGACCGTCGGTGCGCGTGAAAGTGAGAATTCCGCTGAAAGGTCCAGCGGAAAAGAGCGCGGCGTTTACACCGGGGGGCGTTCCGGGGCAAGAGGCGGGCGCCATGACCGATCAGACCGCTTCCGCCCCCGCCAATCGTGCTTCCGGTCTGGCCTCCGTCGAGGGGCGGCCCAGCGCGGGCGCCCTGCTGGCGGACCAGATGTCCGAGGCGGGCGAGAAACGCGCCAAACGCCGCGACATCCGCCCCCTGGCCCGCCTGATCCCCTTCGCCCTGCGGCACAAGGGGCACGCCCTGATGGCGGTCTTCTGGCTGCTGCTGTCCACCGCCGCCTCGCTCGGGCTGACGGCCCTGGCCCGCGGCGCCATCGACCACGGGTTCGAGGCGGGCGGGGCCAATCTGAACATCTGGTTCCTGCTGCTGGGCGCCAACGCCCTGTTCCTGGGCCTGGCCACGGCCGCCCGCTATTATTTCGTCACCCGCACGGGCGAGCGGGTCATCGCCGATGTCCGCAAGGGTCTGTTCGGCCGCATCCTGACGCTGGACCCGTCCTTCTACGCCCATATGCGCACGGGTGAGGTTCTGTCGCGTCTGACCACCGACATCGCCCTGGTCGAGACGTTGATGACCACCTCGATCTCCTATGCGCTCAGGAACTTCCTGACGCTGATCGGCGGCGTCGCCCTGCTGTTCTTCGTCAGCCCCAAGCTGACCGGCTTCGTCCTGTTGATCGTGCCCTTCCTGCTGGGGCCGATCTTCATCTTCGGCCGCAAGGTCCGAAAGCTGACCGTGACGTCCCAGGATCGCTTCGCCAACGCCGTCGGCTTCGCGGGCGAGAGCGTCGACGCCATCGAAACCGTGCAGGCCTTCGGTCGCGAACGCAGCGCCATCGACCGATTCGGGGCGGCGGTGGAGGACGCCTTTTCCGCTTCGCTGACCCGGATGCAGGCCCGCGCCTGGATGACCGCCCTGATCATCGTGGTTATGTTCGGCGGCGTGACCCTGGTGCTGTGGCTGGGCGCCCAGGATGTGGTGAAGGGCGCCATGACGCCGGGCGCCCTGCTTCAGTTCGTGCTGCTGTCGGTGTTCGCCGCCGGCGCCGTGGGCGCGCTGGGCGAAAGCTGGGGCGACGTGCAGAAGGCCGCCGGGGCCATGGAGCGGATCGAGGAGTTGATGCGCGCCGTGCCCGACATCGCGCCGCCGGCCCAGCCTTCGGCCCTGCCGCAGCCGCCACGCGGCGAACTGTCGATGTCCGCCGTCGGCTTCTCCTATCCGGGGCGGCCCGACCTGCCGGCGCTGAAAGGGTTCAGCCTGACCGTGCGGCCGGGCGAGACGGTGGCCCTGGTCGGCCCGTCCGGCGCGGGCAAGTCCACGGTGTTTCGTCTGCTGCTGCGCTTCTACGACCCCCAGACCGGCATGGTCTCGGTCGATGGCGTCGATGTGCGTCAGGCCGACCCCGTCGCCGTGCGCGACCGTTTCGCCTGGGTGTCGCAGGAGACGCCGCTGTTTTCCGGCTCGGCGCTGGAGAACATCCGCTTCGGTCGCGAGGATACGACCCTGGAAGAGGCCCGCGTCGTCGCGGATAAGGCCCAGGCCCTGGGCTTCATCGACGCCCTGCCCGAAGGGTTCGACACGCCGCTGGGCGAGCGCGGCAAGAGCCTGTCCGGTGGTCAGCGCCAGCGTCTGGCCATCGCCCGCGCCCTGGTCCGCGACGCCCCCATCCTGCTGCTGGACGAGGCCACCAGCGCGCTGGACGCTGAAAGCGAACGTCTGGTTCAGGTCGCGCTGGATCAGGCGATGGAGGAACGCACCACCCTGGTCATCGCCCACCGTCTGGCCACCGTCCTGCGCGCCGACCGGATCGTGGTCATGGACGACGGCCGCGTGGTCGAGGAGGGGACGCACGACCAGCTGGTCGCCAAGGGCGGCCTCTACGCGCGCCTGGCCGAACTCCAGTTCCGCGCGGGATGATCCAATTGCACACATGGTGTGCAATTGGTCTCATGCAGTTCAAGGGGTTAGACGAAATTGCACCATTTTCAGGGGTGCAGTGCAATTGGACGGTCAGTCTGGCGTGACTGTATATTATCTAGTCAAATCAATGGTTTGATAGGATTTCGCGCGCCAGGCCCGGAAAGTCGCTGAACAGGGCGTCCACCCCCGCCTCGGCGAAGGCGGCGGCATAGCCCGCCATGTCGCCGTGATCGGCGATACCGGCGCCCCGGCGGCGTTCGGCGGGCAGGAAGGCGTTCTCCGCGCGCAGGGTCCAGACCACGACCTTCAGGCCCGCCGCATGGGCGTCGGCGACCAGCGGACTGGGCGCGGTCGTGCGCCCCTCGGCGTCGCGCGGCAGGACCAGGGTCATCTCGGGCGCAACCCAGGCGGCATAGGCGGCCATGGTCTTCAACCCCTCGGGCGTAATCATCGGGGCATAGGTCAGGCCGGGCCGATCCGCCGGACCGCCCGCGCCTGCGACCAGCTGGGCCAGCGGCGCCTTGATGCGGCCCGCCAGTCGTTCCAGCGGCCCGACCTCGAAACACTGGACGATGATCGGGGCGTCCGCGCCGGTCAGGTCCAGTCGTTCCAGCTCGGCGACGAAGGCGTCCTCCATCGGCAGGCCGATGCCCGCGAAATAGGTCGGGTGTTTCAGTTCGGGCGCGACGGCGATGGTGCGGCCGGTCCGGGCCGAGGCCGCGCGGGCGATGGCCGCCACCTCGTCGAAGGTCAGGATCGGCTCCTGCCCGTCGAACGTCGCGCTGGACGGGCGAAAGGCGGGCAGCCGCTCCCTGGCCCTCAGCGTCTTCAACTCGGCCAGGGTGAAGTCCTCGGTGAACCAGCCCGTCGTCTGGACCCCGTCGATGACCTTGGTGGTCTTGCGTGCGGCGAACTCGGGGTGGCGTTCCACATCGGTCGTGCCGCCGATCTCGTTCTCGTGCCGATCCACGAACACCCCGTCCTTGGTCAGCACCAGGTCCGGCTCGATCACGTCCGCGCCCTGTTCGATGGCCAGGTCATAGGCCGCGCGCGTATGCTCGGGCCGCTCGCCCGAGGCCCCGCGGTGCGCGATGATCAGCGGCTGGGCCAAGGCGGGCGTTCCCATCAGCAGGATGACGGCGGTCAGAATGCAGCGGATCATCCGGCCTGGATAGGGCAGGCAGGCGACAGGCCGATGACTGTCTCCTGCCCACATCGGGAGGAGGGGGACCGCGAAACGGTGGAGGGGGTCTTAAAGCCCCACGGGCCTCTAAAAAGCCCCTCCGTCATGGCGCTGAAGACGCGCCGCGCCACCTCCCCATGTCATGGGGAGGAGACATAGGCCTATCCCTGCAGCACCTTGCGCAGATGCGGATGCAGTTCGGTGTTGGACGCCAGGACGGACACGCCCGTCTTGGGGTCGCCGTCCTCTTCGATGGTCGTGACCCGGCCGCCGGCCTCGGTGACGAACAGGATGCCCGCCGCCACGTCCCAGGGCTTCAGGTTGCGCTCATAGTAGCCGTCGTAGCGGCCGGCCGCGACCCAGGCGAAGTCCAAGGCGGCCGAACCCAGGCGACGGATGCCCGCGACGCGTTGGCCAATGGCGTGGATGTCCTTGATGGCCTGGGCGTGGCCCGACTTGCCGATGAAGGGCAGGCCGGTGGCGATCAGGCTTTCGGACAGGTCACGACGACCGGCGACGCGGATGCGCTGGTCGTTCAGATAGCAGCCCTTGCCCTTTTCGGCCCAGAACAGCTCGTTCATGACGGGATTGTAGGTCACCCCGGCGACGATCTCGCTCGACCCGTCCGGCGCGCGCCGCTCCAGCCCCACCGTGATGGCGAAATGGGGCATGGCGTGCATGAAATTGGTGGTGCCGTCGATGGGATCGACGATCCAGGTGTGGGACTTGTCGGTCCCCTCGACCATGCCGCGCTCCTCGCCCAGGAAGCCATAGCCGGGGCGGGCCTTCATCAGCAGTTCGAACAGGGTGTCTTCCGCCTTCAGGTCGGCGGCGGTGACGAAATCGCCAGGGCCTTTGCGCGAGACCTGAAGCTGGGAGACTTCGCCGAAGTCGCGCAGCATCGGGCGGGCGGTCTTGCGCACCGCATCGGTCATGACTTGGAGCAGGGCGGAAGCGAGGGCCATCGGCGGATCTCCTGGTCCGAAAGTCCTTCAAGGCGTCAGCCCGGACAGACGGAGAAGTTCAAGGGCGACGTCAAAACGGCGTCGGTGAGAGGTGTTGGTGAGCAAGGGGGGAGCGAACGGTGCAGCCTCGGCTCACCCCTTGCTCACTACCACCCCTCGCTCACCCGAACAGTCAGTCCGCGCGGCGGACGTATTCGCCGCTGGTCGTGTCGACGATGATCTTTTCGCCGGCCGACATATAGGGCGGGATCATGATGCGCACGCCGTTCGACGCCAGCGCGGGCTTGTAGGACGAAGAGGCGGTCTGGCCCTTAACCGTCGGCTCGGTCTCGGCGACTTCCAGCACGACCTGATCGGGCAGCTCCAGGCCGATCGGGCGCTCTTCATGCATCTCGATGACGACCTTCATGCCTTCCTGCAGATAGGGGATGCGTTCCTCGCCGACCCAGTCCTTCTGCAGTTCGATCTGCTCGTAGGTGGCGTCGTCCATGAAGACCAGGCTGTCGCCGTTGTCGAACAGATAGGAGAAGTCCTTCTGCTCCAGCGTCACGCGCTCGACCTTGTCTTCCGAACGGAAGCGTTCGTTCAGCTTGTTGCCGGTTTCGAGGTTCTTGGCCTCGACGTTGGCGAAGGCGCCGCCCTTGCCGGGCTTGACGTGGCTGGCCTTGGTGACGACCCACAGGCCGCCGTTGTGCTGCAGGACCATGCCGGGCTTGATGGTGTTGCCGTTGATCTTCATGGGGTCACATTGGAATTGGGGTTGCGCCCGCGCGACCGTTCGGAGCGTGGCGAAGGGCGCGATCCCTAGAGGAAGCCCCGCGAAAGGGCAAGGCGACGCGCTTAATGCAGGGTGCGCCCGCGCGACGCGTCCTCGGTCTTGCGATGCAGGAAGTTGCCCAGCCGCACGCCGGAGCCGGTCGGGGCCGCCATCTTGCCGGCCCCTTCATCCAGCTTGCGGGCTTCATGGGCGAAGGCGGCGGCCAGACCGGCCGACGACATGGCGGCCATCACCTGCCGCGCCATGGAGGAGGGACGCAGACCCAGCCAGACGGCGTTGACTGTCTGCGCCGCCACCCACAGGCCCATGGCGCGCGTGCGCTCCTTTTGCGGCGGGGCGTTCCACACGCGCACGGCCGACAGGGTGGTGGCCGAAAACACAGCCGGCAGGATCAGGCTGAACGCCCCCTTCGGCTTTTCGGTGATCGGCAGATCCCTGTCGCGCAACTGTTTGAGGTTGCGCCGCGGCTTCAACGCGCCCGAGGCGATGGTGTGGGCCAAGAGGGCGAAGCCGACGGTCAGCGCGATCCCGGCCACCACATGGCCGGTGCTGCGGCCCTGGCTGTTCAGCAGGTCCGCGGCGGCGTCGCGCACGTCGTCGATGGCTTCGTCAATATCGGTCATGGCGCGCTCCAGCTTACCTTCGAAAAGCTAATGGCCGGAGCGGACCACGGTTCCCATCAGTTGCCGGTGGCGGCGCTGTCGGTCACGATCTCCTTCATGGCCGACTGCAGATAGTTCTGCGCGCCCATCAGCTGGATCAGCTTGTGCTGATTTTCCAGGAAGTCGATGTGTTCTTCGGTGTCGGCCAGGATTTTCATCAGCAGGTCGCGGCTGACATAGTCACGGGCTTCCTCGCACTGGGTCACGGCGGCGGCGGTGGTCGCGCGGCTGTCCACTTCCAGCTGCAGGTCGGCGCCCAGGCATTCGATGGGATCTTCACCCACCTTCAGCTTGTGCAGGTCTTGCAGGTTGGGCAGGCCGTCCAGGAACAGGATGCGTTTGATGAGCATGTCGGAATGCTTCATCTCGCCGATCGATTCTTCGTAGATGACATTGCCCAGGTGGGCCAAGCCCCAGCTTTCGAACATGCGCGCATGCAGGAAATACTGGTTCACCGCCGTCAGTTCGTTGGTCAGCACTGCGTTCAGCGTGCGCAGGATTGCGGGATCGCCCTTCATGGCCATGGTCCTTGGTCTCTCTGACGGCGCGGTCGCCGTCTGTCGAACCCGGCAATAGCACAGTAAAACCCGCATTGTTTATTTGCGAGTTTTTATCACTACATTGATAGTGCGAGTGATTTTCGGCCGCGATGGGCGGCGAGGACTATTCGGCTGCGAGTGCGAACGCTTCGCGGCTGTCCTGGATCATCTGGCGCATCTCGCAGACGCACTTGGCGCATTGCGCCTGACATTGATGGCTGGCGAAGATGTCGCGCGGACGCTGGGCGCCCGCCTCGATGGACTGGGCCACATCCCGCTTGCGAAGGCCGTTGCAGTTGCAGACGTACACGAGTGTTCTACGCGATCCACCGACTGAGAATGGTTCGCTATAGCACCCCTTAAGGCGATTGCAAGTCGTTCTCATGGCCTCGGGCGGCGGCGACCGTTGACGCGACGTCGCAGGGGAGGGAAGGACAACCATGCCCAAGACATCTCCCGTCCCCGCCCGCCCGCCGTGCCGACTGTATCTGATCACGCCGCCCGCTATTGCCAATCTGGACGCCTTCGCCAGAACCCTGGACCAGGCGCTGGCGGCAGGCGACGTGGCGGCCTTGCAGATCAGGTTGAAACCGGCGCAAGAGGCGGTCATCCGCCAGGCCGTTGCGGTGCTGGCTCCGATCGCGCGTCGCTATGATGTGGCGGTGATCCTGAACGACCGACCCGATCTGGCGCGCTCCACCGGCTGCGACGGCGTCCATATCGGCCAGGAGGACGGCTCTCTGGCCGAGGCGCGTCGGATCATGGGGCCGGACGCGATGATCGGCGTAACCTGCCATGACGACCGGGACCTGGCGTGGGAGGCGGCCGAGGGCGGCGCCGACTATGTCGCCTTCGGGGCCTTCTATCCGACTGCGACCAAGGCGACGGTCCACACCCCGCCGCTGGAGCTTCTGACCATCTGGCAGGAAACGGTGGAGACGCCCTGCGTCGCCATCGGCGGCATCACGGTCGAAACGGCCGAAACAGTGGCCCGCGCAGGGGCGGATTTCATCGCCGTATGCGGCGGAATCTGGAGTTATGACGGCGGTGCAGCCGCGGCGGTTAAGCTGTTCAATCAAAAGTTGAACTTCCAACTTTAAGGGATGTTAGGAACCCTGTGGTCATGTGCGTCTGACACTCTTTGGTCAGGACGCTTTCATGATGATGAGCCGCGTGCTCAGCAGCGACGTCCCTCCCGCCTCTTCCAAGACGGCGACGCCGAAGGCTGCTCAGTTTTCAACGGAACGCCGCAACGGTCCTGAGGCCTTTCAGCCGCTGGCGCCGGTGCTGACCGGCGTTGCGGTGGCCATACTGGTCGCCACGGCCATCGCCTACGGCCGATCCTCCGGTCTGGTCGCAGGTCTGTGGGGCGCCAGCGGCCTCGCGATCGCCGTCTGGCTGCGCACCAGCCGGGGGCGCGCCAATGATCTGACTTTCGCCGGCGTGCTGATGGTCAGCGTCCTGATCGGCGAGATCATCGCGGGCAATAAACCTCTGCTGGCGCTGGCCTTCGCCCTGTTCAGCATGGTCGAGATCGTCGGCGCCGTTCTCATGGCCCGCAGATTCGCGCCCACCCTGAACATGTCCACCCTGAACGGGGCGGCGGGGTTTCTGTTCTTCGCGGCCGTGCTGGCGCCCATTCCCGCGGCGCTGGGCAGCGTGCTGATCCAGATGCAGAGCGGTCAGCCAGATGTCTGGCGGGGCTTCCAGACCTGGTGGTTCGGTCACGCCCTGGGCATCGCCGTCCTGGGCGCCATGGGGCTGTCGCTGACCCGCGCGACCTTGGCGCGCCTCAGCCGGCCCGCCAAGCTGCTGGAGGCGGGCGGGCTGCTGGCCTGCGTCCTGGGATTTTACGCCGCCAATCTCAGCGGCAATCTGACCGCCGGCTTCCTGCTGATGCCGTTGCTGATGGCCATCGCCGTGCGGCTGGGCGTGGCGGGAACCGCCTTCGCCCTGGTCGTGGTGGCTCTGCTCACGGTCGGCGGGGCCATGACGGGTCACGCCACCTACACGCAGGGCGGCCGGGCCGACCAGGTCATGATGGCGCAAGTCCTGGTGCTGGTCGGCTATATGCCCTTCCTGTTGGTGGCCTCGTTGCTGGAAGAGCGCGACGTGCTGGCCGAGCGCGCGCGTCTCGGCCGCGAGCGGGCGGAAAAGGCGTCCGAGGCCAAGTCGCGTCTGCTGGCCAACGTCGCCCATGAGATCAAGAGCCCGGTCGCCGGCATCATCGGCATCGGCGACCTTTGGCGTCAGGGCCAGCTGGGTCCGGTCACGCCGCAACAGGCCGAGATGTCGGACATGCTGGTCTCCACGGCGCGCCAGATCGAAGCCCTGGCGCACGACCTGCTGGACGTGGCGCGGGCGGAATCCGGCGCCGTTCGGGTCGACCTGCGGCCCACCGACATTCCCGGCCTGCTGGAGGATGTCAGACGCATCTGTCTGTTGCGGGCCGAGGCCGACGGCCAGGTGTCGATCGATGTGGTCTATGAGGGCGACGGCCTGGTCGCCGTGGCGGATTCGCAGCGTTTGACCCAGGTCGTGACCAATCTGACGATCAATGCGCTGAAGTATGGCGCGTCGGGGGGATGCATCATCCTGCGGGCGCTGCGCGCCGAGGACTGCGTGCGGATCGAGGTCACGGACTTCGGCCCCGGCCTGTCCCTGCAGAAACAGGCGGAACTGTTCGAGCCGTTCAATCGTCTGGGCCTGGAGCGTTCGACGGTGGAAGGGCACGGGGTCGGTCTGGCGCTGGCCAAACGGTTGGTCGAACTGCAGGGCGGCTCGATCGGCGTGATCTCTGCGCCGGGCGACGGCGCGACCTTCTGGGTTATGATTCCCAAGGCGTGAGGTCGCGCTTGCGAACAGGGCCGCGCCGCGCGATGGTCCGGCCATGACCCTGATCGCCCTCGCCGCCGCCGTCGCCCTGTCCGGTCAGGCCGCGCCGCCTCCGCGCGCCGGCAGCGACCTAACGCGCGATCTGAACAGCGCGCCGCCCTCCGCCGCATCGGCGGCGCCGCGCGCAACGCCGTCGTCGACCACGCCCGCCGCTACACCGTCGTCGTCGCCGTCATCACGGGCCACCACATCTGCGCCGACACGCGCCCAAACCGCTGCGCCCCAGACCCCGGCGCCCCAGACCTCTGCGCCCCAGACGACAAACCCCGCGCGGTCCAGCCCCGCCGCGCCTGCCGCTCGACCCACGACCACGCAGCCGAGCGCGCCTGCGCAGACTGCGCCAGCGGCCTCAACGCCGGCTCCCGCTCCGACGCCCAGCCCCGCCGCGCTGGATGCGGCGGGGATCGCGGCTCTGCCGTTCCGTATCGAGCTTCCGGCCGGCGTGGTGATGGTTCCGGCGCGGGCGGGCGCGGATGCGGCCATCTATCGCATCCAGCGGGGCGACCTGACCCTGGCCATGATCTACGCCGGGCCGTCGTCGCAGTTTCCCATCTATGACGGCGACATGGTCCGCACGGGCGGCCGGACCTCCATCGTCGTGAACGAAGGCGGTCGGCGTTTGGCGATGGAGCATCTGTTCCAGCGCGCCGCGACGCCCAAGGAAATCCATGTCTGGATCGCCAGCGTCGTCGGCGCGGACCGCGATCTGGCCGAGCGGATCGGCCAGTCGGTCGATCCTCGATAGGCGTCAGGTCTCGGACCAGACCGCCATCTCTGTCCCCGAGGGATCAGCGAAATGGAACCGCCGGCCGCCGGGGAAGGCGTAGATCGGCTTGACGATTCGCCCGCCGGCCGCCTCAACCCGGCTCAGCATGGCCTGCAGATCATGGGCGTAAAGGACGGGCAGGGGCGCCGCCGTGCGGTCGGCCGGATCCGCGTCGAAACCCCCGTCCAATCCCTGATCGAAGGCGGCGTATGCCGGGCCATAGTCGATGAACGTCCAACCGAACGCCTGACTGTAAAAGGCCTTGGTTTCCGGCAGATCGGCGGCCGGCAGTTCCAGGTAGTCGAGTTTTCCGTCTTCACGCACGGTTGATCTCCTGCTGTTCAAGCCACCAACGCAGCCTCTTGCACGCCGGCCCGACTTGCGCAAACCTGCAAACGGTTCGCAGTTGCAGGAGTCGAGCGGTGATCGTGATGACCACGGGATTGGCGGGCTTGGTCGCCCTGATGCAACGCGACGAAAGGCCGCCGACGGTCGTTCGGCCGGCTCCTGTCGTCGCTCCGGTTCAACCGGCGGACGTCGTGCGACGACGGGTTGGCCTCTGACCCGTTCCCGACCGGGTTCAACCGACCTGGGCGCGGTGCCTCAGGAAGGCGTCGGCCAGGACGCAGGCGGCCATCGCCTCAACCACCGGCACGGCACGCAGGGCGACGCACGGGTCATGACGCCCCTTGGTGCGCAGATCCGTCTCTTCCCCGTCGCGGGTTATGGTCTGGCGCAACGTCAGGATGGAGGAGGTCGGTTTGAACGCCACCCGCGCCGTCACCGGCTGGCCCGTCGAAATGCCGCCCAACACCCCGCCCGCCTTGTTTGACAGAAAGACCGGCTGTTTGTTCAGGTCCAGACGCATCTCGTCGGCGTTCTCCTCGCCGGTCAGTTCGGCGGCGTCGAAGCCTGCGCCGATTTCCACGCCCTTAGCCGCATTGATCGACATCAGGGCGGCGGCCAGCTCCGAATCCAGCTTGCCGTAGATCGGCGCCCCCCATCCGGCCGGAACCCCCGTGACCTCCAGCGCCACCACGGCGCCGACCGACGAACCGGCCTTGCGCACGCCGTCCAGATAGGCCTCCCAGTCCGCCACGACCTCAGACGAGGCGGCGAACAGGGGATTGGCGTGAACGGCGTCAAAGTCGATCCTGTCCGGCGCGATCCGGTGCGGCCCGATCTGCACCACGCCTGCGCGGATCTTCACCCCGTCGCCCAGCACCCGACGCGCCACGGCCCCGGCCGCCACGCGGCTGGCGGTCTCGCGCGCCGAGGATCGGCCGCCGCCCCGATGGTCGCGCACGCCATATTTGGCCTGATAGGCGTAGTCGGCGTGGCCGGGCCGATAGGCGCGGGCGATCTCGCCATAGTCCTTGGACCGCTGGTCTTGGTTCTCGATCATGATCGAGATCGGCGCGCCGGTGGTGACGGGCCCCGCGCCGTCGTCGAACACGCCCGACAGGATGCGCGCCGTGTCGCTTTCCTTGCGCTGGGTCACGAAGCGGCTGCCGCCGGGCTTGCGCTGGTCCAGCCATGGCTGGAGGTCGGCCTCGGTCAGCGGAATTAGTGGCGGACAGCCATCGACCACGCAGCCTATGGCCGGGCCATGGCTCTCGCCCCAGGTGGTCACGCGAAACAAATGGCCGAAGGTATTGTGCGACATGGCGCGACTTAGGCCGCCAGACGTTCCTGCGTCCAGACCCGCGTGAACCGGATCAACAGGTCTTCGGCCGCGGACGGCGTGTCCGACGCCGGTTCCAGGGTGACGAACAGATGCCCCGCCGCCCGCGATCCGCGCGCGGGCAGGCCCAATCCCTTCAGTCGCACGCGAATAGGCGCCGTCCTATCCGCCGTGATCCAGGCCGAGCGGGTTCCCACGTGCGTCTCGATCTCCACCCGGCCGCCATCGGCCATCAGGCGACGCTCGACCGGCCAGGACATGAACAGGTCGTCGCCCATCGCCGACAGGCCGTCTTCGGGCCGGATCAGCACCGACAGATAAAGATCGCCGCCGTCCGCGCCCCCCTGTCGCAGTCGCAGATGGTCGCCGGTGCGCAGGCCCTTAGGCGTGGTCACGCGCACGGTGCGGACGCCCAGCCTGACCTCGACCTTGCCGCCCGCCAGCGCCTGCATCGGCGACAGGGCCAGGACCGGCGCGGGCGCAGGCCGAAGCCGAGGCGGGGCCAAGGCCGTTCGCTCGGGCTGGTGCGCCTGGATCAGCCGATAGGCCGCGATCACGCGCCGGAAACGTTCGGCGTCGCCGCCCGTCCGGTCCGGCCGCGCCGCCTTCACCGCCGCGCGAAAGGCGTCCTTCAACGTCGGCGCGTCGACATCGGCCGCAACGCCCAGGACAGCTAGGGCCTCGCGGATGCCGGAAACATCGGGTGAAGGGCGGTGCGCGCTCATGGCCCCACCGTTCGCCGATCAGGGTCAATGGGCGGTTAACCGTGATCGGATCGGCGCCGTTTTGACCTCGATCATTTGCACGGACGACCCCAGGCGCTAGATCATGGCCATGACCGCATCCGTGATCCCGCCCAGCCCGTCGCGTGAGGAATACGCCCGCGACTACGCCGCCGCCCTGGCCGCCAACGGCGACGACGGCATCTTTCAGTGCGCCGAACCCATCGGCCTGTTCGTCGAATGGCTGGCGGATGCGCGGGGGCATGAACCGAACGACGCCAACGCCATGACCCTGTCCACGGTCGACGCCGACGGTCTGCCGGACGGGCGGATCGTGCTGCTGAAGGACGTCGATGCGCGCGGCTTCACCTTCTATTCCAACAGCGAGAGCGCCAAGGGCGTCGAACTGGCGGGTCATCCCGTCGCCGCCCTGACCTTCCACTGGAAGACCCTGCGTCGTCAGGTGCGGGTGCGCGGCGCGGTCAAGCCGGTGACGGAGGCCGAGGCGGACGCCTATTTCGCCAGCCGCGCGCGCGAAAGCCGCATCGGCGCCTGGGCCTCGGACCAGTCCCGCCCGCTGTCGGATCGCGCGGCGCTGGAAGAGGCTGTCGGCCGCGAAACCGCGCGCTTCGACGGCCAGGACGTCCCGCGTCCCGAGCGGTGGACCGGCTGGCGGGTCGCGCCGCGCTCGGTCGAGTTCTGGCGTGATCGCCCCTTCCGCCTGCATGACCGACTGCGGTTCGATCGCGATGGCGAGACCTGGCGCACTTGCCGCCTCTGGCCCTGACGCCCGTTCGGAGCGTTCGGCGACTGGGCTGGCCGGCTCGTCGCGTCCGTCGTGATGAACCCCTTCCAGGCCCGCCTCGACACGAGCATCAACGGCTCTAGGCGCGGAACAGCAGCGACCCGTCGCCATAGGAATAGAAGCGATAGCCGTCCGCCACTGCATGGGCATAGGCCGCCTTCATCGTCGCCTGACCGGCGAAGGCGCTGACCAGCATGAACAGGGTCGATTTGGGCAGGTGGAAGTTGGTCATCAGCACATCGACCGCCCGGAACCGATAGCCCGGCGTGATGAAGATGGCCGTGTCGCCGTGGAAGGGTCTGATTTCGCCGTCCTCGGCGGTGGCGCTTTCCAGCAGGCGCAGCGAGGTGGTGCCGACTGAGATGATGCGGCCGCCGTTGGCGTGGACGGCGTTCAGGGCGGCGGCGGCGTCGGCTGAGACCTCGCCCCATTCGCTGTGCATCCTGTGGTCGGCCAGATCGTCGACCTTGACCGGCAGGAAGGTTCCCGCCCCGACGTGCAGGGTCACGGCGTGGGTGGAGACGCCGCGCGCCCGGATGGCGTCAAGCAGAGCGGGGGTGAAGTGCAGGCCCGCCGTGGGGGCGGCGACCGATCCGTCATGCTCGGCGAAGACGGTCTGATAATCCGAACGGTCGCGGTCGTCCTCGGGCCGTTTGGCGGCGATATAGGGCGGCAGGGGCATGACCCCGACATCGCGGATGGCGTCGTCCAGCACCGGGCCGGACAGGTCGAATCTCAGGGTGATCAGGCCGTCGTCGCCCTTGGCCGTGACGGTGGCGTCCAGTCGGCCCAGGTCGCAGGCGGCGTCGCCATGGGCGCCGAACCTTATCCGGTCGCCCGGCTTGATGCGCTTGCCCGGCTTCATGAAGGCGGACCAGACGTCGGGCGCGTCGCGGTGGTGCAGCGTCGCCTCGACCTCGACCGTCAGGGTTTCGCCCTCGGGTCCGACACGCTGGCGCACGCCGGACAGGCGGGCCGGGATCACCCGCGTGTCGTTAAACACCAGGGCGTCGCCGGGGCGCAGAAAGCCGGGCAGGTCGCGGATGATCCGGTCCTGAAGCACATCGCCCTCGACCACCAACAGGCGGGCGGAATCGCGCGGATCAGCCGGACGCAGGGCGATGCAGTCCTCGGGCAGGTCGAAATCGAAATCAGCCGTCTTCATCGGGCGCTCTATACGGGCGTCGGGCGGGGTGCGCTATGATTTGGAGTGAGGGTGGCTGGAAGTGGACGCGTCCGATGTCTGAGAAGGATGGGAAGCGGACCTTCGTTTACAGGCCGTCCGCGGGCGAAGCTGGTGGGGTTTCATTCATTAGGTAGCGTTTCGGCGTCATCCAGAAAAACCAGACGCAGCCGTTCTGGCTGTAAACCGTCTGCCACTCTGCCCCTTCAAGAAGTTGCAGGTTGCAGCTTTTGCCTCCTGTCACGGCGACCCTGCCATTTCCTTCGATCCAAGAGCCGACGATCCGCTCAAAGCGTTCAGCATGGTCGGGAAATGGGAAAAAGTAGGTCCAAAGTTCGCCCACTCCGAAGTTCAGTTCGTCGAGGTTTTGAAGGCCAAGCGTGATAGGGCGAGATAGATGCGGCTGAACAGGGAACGTCCAGCACACCTCCATCGGGACGCCGTCCTCAACTACGAATTCTAGGCCGTAGCGTTTCGCTAAGCGCTCAAAGAGTGCCTCAGCTTCCGGAGTGTAATCTGTGTCTTGCATACCTTATTGTGCGGGGCGGCTCTTACGTCCGCAATGGGTCGATAAGAGACATCGCGTCCTTTTCACCACGCAGACGTTAGCAGCCCTGGTCAGCCTCTCACCCAAATCCCGGCGCAAACGCCCCGGCCCATGATCCGTAGCGGTTCAGGGACAGGTCGCGGGTTTCGATCTCGGGGGTTTGGCCGCCCATCAGGTCGGCCAGCACGCGGGCCGAGCCGCACGCCATGGTCCAGCCCAGGGTGCCGTGGCCGGTGTTCAGATAGAGGCCGGGGATGTTGGCGGCGCCGATGACCGGCGTGCCGTCGGGCGTCATGGGGCGCAGGCCGGACCAGTAGCTGGCGCCCTTCAGGTCGCCGCCGCCGGGGAACAGGCTGCCGACCGACTGCTCCAGCGTCTCGCGGCGCAGATGGGGCAGGCTGTTGTTATAGCCGGACAGTTCGGCCATGCCGCCGACGCGGATGCGGTCGCCCAGACGGGTGATGGCGACCTTGTAGCTTTCGTCCATGACGGTGGAGACGGGGGCGCGGGCGGCGTCGGTGATCCGCGCCGTGATCGAATAGCCCTTCACCGGATAGACCGGCAGTTTCAGGCCCAGCGGCGCCACCATCTGCGGCGAATAGGAGCCCAGGGCCACCACCACGGCGTCGGCCTGAAGCGCGCCGATGCTGGTGCGGGCGCCGTCGACGCGGCCGTTTGTTTCGGTCAGGCCGTGAATCTGGACGCCATTGTGGAAGACCACGCCCCGTTCCGCCGCCAGTTTCGCCAGGGCGTTGGTGAACAGGAAACAGTCGCCCGTCTCGTCATTGGGCAGGCGCAGGCCGCCGACGAAGGGAACGGCCGACGCGGCCAGACCCGGCTCGGCGGTGATGCAGCCTGCGGGGTCCAGAACCTCGCACGGGACGCCCTGGGCGCGCAGGACGTCGACGTCCTTGTGCACGTCGGCCAGCTGTTTTTCGGTGCGGAACAGTTGCAGCGTGCCTTGCTCGCGCCCGTCATAGGCGATGCCGGTCTGGCGACGCAGCAGGTCCAGCTGGTCGCGGCTGTATTCGGCCAGACGCACCATCCGACCCTTGTTCAGCGCATAGCGTTCGTGGGTGCAGTTGCGCAGCATGGCCAGGGTCCAGCGGATCATGGCCATGTCCAGCTTCGGGCGGATGATCAGGGGGGCGTGGCGCATCAGCAGCCACTTCATCGCCTTGACCGGGATCGAGGGGGCGGCCCACGGCGCGGAATAGCCGGGCGAGACCTGACCCGCATTGGCGAAGCTGGTCTGCAGCGCCGGCCCGGTCTCGCGGTCGACGACGACAACCTCATGCCCCGCCTGACTGAGTTGCCAGGCGGTGGTGACGCCGATGACGCCTGATCCAAGCACCAGAACCCGCATGTGACGTTTCCAAGTTAGTCTTGGATGGAAGTTACCCGCGCGAGGTTCGATGATCCTGCCTGTTTGCGCAATGATCGGCGGCTGATAGAGGGTTGGCGCAATTATATGCGGTCAGAAGGTGGAAAATTGTGAGCCTGCTTGATCCGGTCGATCAACGCATCTTGCAGCGTCTGCGCGCGGACGGGCGGATCAGCAATGCGGACCTGGCCACGGCGGTCGGCCTGTCGCCGTCGGCCTGTCTGCGGCGGGTGCGGCGGCTGGAGGAACGGGGCGTGATCCGGGGCTACGCCGCCGTCCTGGCCAATGACGCCGACGACGGGGTTGTGGCCTATGTCGAGATCACGCTGGAGAAACAGACCGACGACCATATGCGCCGGTTCGAGGCGGCGGTCAGGAACCACCCGGAAATCCGCGACTGCTATCTGATGGCGGGGGCGGCGGACTATATCGTGCGGGCCGTGGCGCCGGACATCGCCGCCTATGAGGTGATCCACAAGGATGTGCTGTCGCGCCTGCCCGGCGTGTCGCGCATCCACTCCAGCCTGGCGATCCGCAATGTTCTGGCGGCGGGGGGCTGAACCGTCGCGCGCCTGCGGTGTTCAGCAGTTATGAAAATCACCGAACTGCTGCCTTCCGTCCTCATCGGCGCCGTCGCCAGCGCCCGTTCCATGACCCCGATGGCGGCCATCGCCGTCGCAGAACTGGCGCTCAGGCCGACGCCGGGACGGGTGTTCCTGCTGAACCAGCCGCTGTTCAAGTTCGGCGCCCTGTTCATGGGTGTGGGCGAGTTGTTGGGCGACAAGATGAAGTCGGCGCCGGACCGCACGGTGTTTCTGGGCCTGCTGGCGCGGGTGATGAGCGCGGGCATCGCCGGGGCGGCCCTGGCGCCGCGCGGTCGCGCGCGGCTGGGCGCGGGGCTGGCGGTCGGAACGGCCGTGCCGCTGGCCTATCTGACGCTGGCGGGGCGTAAGAGGGCGATGGCGCGGATCGGCCAGACCAAAAGCGGAGTGATCGAGGACGCGGTCGTGGTGGCGGCGGGCGCAGCGGTGGTGGCGATGGTGTTGCGGGGGCGGCGGTAGGTTTCAACTTCGCATTCGGCCCTTGGGTCGAGCCCGAGGATGACGATTTGCTATGGAAATCTCGACACGCGGGTGTTCATGCCGATAGTGCAGCCCATCTGACAGGAGGCTTTCCATGATCACCCGCATCCAGCCCGGCGCCCGCATGAGCGAGGCGGTGATCCACGGCGACACCATCTATCTGTCGGGGCAGGTGGGCGAACCGGGCGATGATGTGGTCGCCCAGACCAAGACGGCTCTGGCCGAGATCGAGGCTCTGCTGGCTGAGGCAGGCAGCGACAAGTCCAGAATTCTGATGGCCCAGATCTGGCTGGCCGACATGGCGGATTTCGAGGCGATGAACAGCGTCTGGGACGCCTGGGTCGACACCGCCAATCCGCCTGCCCGCGCTACGGGTGAAAGCCGTCTGGCGACGCCGGACTATCGGGTCGAGATCATCGTCACCGCCGCAAAGGGCTGAAAGCCCGCCGGCAAAGGGCGGCGGCACGGTTGACCGCGCGGTTTGCAGACTGCAAACCGCCGCCCATGTTGCAGAACCTCGAAACCCTCGCCCGCGAGGCCAAGTCCTGGCCGTTTGAGCAAGCCCGCAATCTTCTGGCCCATGTGCTGAAGAAACGTCTGGCCGAAGGCGAGCGGGCCGAGGCCAGGGCCCTGATCGACGCGGGCAAGGCCGACGAGGCGCTGGCCAGGTTCGAGGCTCTGCGCCGCCCGGTGGTCCTGGAGACGGGTTACGGCCCGTCCGGCCTGCCGCACATGGGCACCTTCGGCGAGGTGGCGCGCACGACCATGGTGCGCAACGCCTTCCGCGCCCTGACCGGCGATCACTGGAAGACGCGGCTGATCGCGTTCAGCGACGACATGGACGGCCTGCGCAAGGTGCCGGAGGGCATTCCGAACCCGGAAATGCTGCGCGAGGACCTGAACCTGTCGCTGACCCGCGTGCGCGATCCGTTCGGCACCCATGACAGTTTCGGGGCGCACAACAATGCGCGCCTGCAGGCGTTTCTGGACTCGTTCGGCTTCGACTACGAGTTCATGTCCTCGACCGAGACCTACAGGTCCGGGCGGTTCGATGCGACGCTGCTGACCCTGCTGGAGCGGTTCGACGCGGTGCAGGCCATCATGCTGCCCACGCTGGGCGAGGAACGGCGGGCCACCTATTCGCCCTTCCTGCCGATCAGCCCCCGGACGCATCATGTTTTGCAGGTCCCGACGCTGGACCGCAATGTCGAGAAGGGGACCATCACCTTCGAAGACCCGGCGGGCGAGCCGGGCAATCGCACCGAGGTTCCGGTCACGGGCGGCCATGTGAAGCTGCAATGGAAGCCGGACTGGGCCATGCGCTGGGTCGCGCTGGACGTCGATTACGAAATGTCGGGCAAGGACCTGATCGAGAGCGTGCGCGAAAGCTCCAAGGTCTGCCGCGCCCTGGGCGGCACCCCGCCGGAAGGCTTCAACTACGAACTGTTCCTGGACATCGAAGGCAAGAAGATCTCGAAGTCCAAGGGCAATGGCCTGACGATGGACGAATGGCTGCGTTACGGCACGCCCGAGAGCCTGTCCTGGTACATGTTCCAGTCGCCGAAGTCGGCCAAGAGCCTGCACTTCAACGTCATTCCGCGCGCCATCGACGACTATCTGGCCTTCATCGAGGCCTATAAGACGCAGGAACCCGCCAAGCGGATCGACAACGCCGTCTGGTCGATCCATGCGGGTGATCCGCCGACCCACACCTCGCCGGTGTCGTTCGCCCTGCTGCTGAACCTGGTGGGCGTGGCCAATGCGTCGGACAAGGCGCAGCTGTGGGCCTATTTCGCCAAATATCTGCCGGATGCGACGCCCGAGAACGAGCCGCTGCTGGACCGGCTGATGGACCATGCGCTGAACTATTACGAGGACTTCGTGAAGCCCTCCAAGTCGTACCGCCTGCCGGACGATAAAGAGAAGGCGGCGCTCAAGGACCTGGCGGCGCGGCTGAAGGCCCTGCCAGCCGACACGACGGACGGCGAACTGATCCAGAACGAGGTCTATGCGGTGGGCAAGGACCACGCCTTCGAGCCGCTGAGGGCGTGGTTTGGGGCGCTGTACGAGGTGCTGCTGGGCGCCCCGCAGGGGCCGCGTTTCGGTTCCTTCGCCGCCATCTACGGCCTGGCGCAGACGATCGCTCTGATAGAGGCGGGCGCGAACGGGGAACTCGTCGCCTGACGTCTTGCCCGCTTCGATAGGCTGAAGGCCGATCGCCGCAACAAACATGAACGGAAAATAACGGCGAAGCTCTGGGAGCCTTCAGGTTGGTCCATGCATTCTCCCGTCATCGGCAAACGCGCTGACAGGAGAAGAGTTATGTCGAACAAGATTTTCAAGACGGGTCTGGCCACCGCTGCCGCTCTGGCCGCCATGGTCACGGCCGCCCCGATGGCCGCCCAGGCTCAGGCCAATGGCGTGACCAACTGCGACGCCCCCGGCGGCCGCCAACGCGCTGGAGCCCTGATCGGCGCCGTCGTCGGCGGCGTGGTCGGGTCGAACCTGGCCCGTAACGAACGCACCGCCGGCACCATCGTCGGCGCCGGCGCCGGCGCTGCGGCGGGTTCGTATATCGGCTGCAACCAGCAACGCGCTCGCGCCGCCTCGGTGTCGCAAGGCGGCCAGTATCGCGCATCGTCCAATCTGCGCATCCGCAGCGGCCCCGGCACCAACTATCGCACCGCCGGCACCCTCTCGGCCGGCCAACCGTTCACCGCTGTCGGCTCACAGGGCGAATGGGTTCAGATCGCCGGTGGTGGTTGGGTGAACGCCCACTACGTCACGGCCAACTGAGATACAGTAGGCTGAAACCAAGGCCCCGTCGGTTCGCCGCGGGGCCTTTCGACGTCCATCACTGACTGACCCACAGAATCCGCGCCATCCATTCGATCTCGCGTCGAGACACGGTCCGTGGCGGATAATTGGGATTGATGGACGACAGGGTGACGGTGCGGCTGGTCAGACTGGCCACCTCCTTGGCGATGGTCTCTCCGGTCATCAGGCGGACGACCACACGGTCCCCGCGCCTCACGCGCGTCTCTTCCTGGTCGACAAGGAGCCGATCACCTTCCCTGTAGAGCGGTGACATCGAATCGCCATCGATGGTCATGCTGAACAGGGTGTCCTTGGCGCGCGGCAGTTCGGTCTGATCCCAACCGTCGCCCGTGGGCAGGCCGGCATCGTCGAAAAAGCCGTCGTCGCCCGCCTTGGCCAGGCCCAGCAACGGGACGGTGGTCGGCCGCTCCGGCGCGTCGTCGGCAAGGGCCGCGAATTCCGCCAGTGAAACTCCAGTCGCCTGGAGGATCAGCGTCATGCTTTCGGTCGACGGCCAGCGTGGGCGCGGCGGATCGCCGGCGCCGAAGCGTTTTGACGGATTGAAGCTGGTGGCGTCCAATCCCGCGCGTCGGGCCAGAGCCGATGGGGTCAAACCTTCTCGTCGCGCCAGACTGTCGACGGCTTTCCAGAGTTTGGCGTGCGACAGCGGCATGGCGGCCCAACGAGTGATTCGCCCCAGCCTACATTCTGTGGATAGGAATTTCTACCTATTCAACTCTGCTGCATGCCGTTCTTGCCACGCCACGAATGTGCCGAAGATCAGAAAACCTATTATCAGGTAGCTGTTCAAATTCATGACGGTGATCAGAGATGTAAGCAGAACCGGCTGTTTGGTGAGTATCATGATGTGACACATCACGGTTATAAGCTGAATTCCGCTAACCCATACTGGCCAAGAGTGCTTGTAGCGCCAGGCAATGCCAACGAAGCCGATTAAGACGGCGAGATCGATGAGAAAAAGGCCGATCGGCATTCCTCGGAAGCCGCTATTTTCCTGAAGAATTATCGACGCCAGCCAGGCAAATAGGTAGGCGCCTGCGCCGAAACGTTCAGCGCGCCCGCCCTTCAAAAAGGCGAACAGCGCCATGCTGACCATAAAGATCGCGCCAACCACCACATAGACGATATTAAGCATGGCAAACCGCCCCCGTGCAGACATGCGCGGGGGCGATAATGACCTAAGTCACGACAAACTGAAATCGTGGTAAGCCAAGCTTACCGAGAATTCATGCGACGCGGTGCAGATGTGCTGGGGCTTGAGCGATCTTCGGATCCAGCCAGTCGTCAGGCTTGGCGATCGGGCCAGCGGCGTAGGTGCCGTAGCCGAGGCGGCGGTGGTCCTTTTGCAGTTCGGCGTGGCAGGCGACGATGGACTCGCGCGCGGCCGACAGGGCGGCGATCGTTTCCATGGCCTTGGCCTGCGAACCCGTGCCGCTCACCGGCGAAAGCGAAAGGGCCGCACGGGCGCCGATGAAGGATTGAACCAGCGTCGTCGCCTGGGTGATCGCGGCGTCGATCGCGAGTTCGGTAGCATGCAGATCGCCAGCAACGCTGGTGACGACTTCAGTGCGGTCCATGAAAGCCCCTCAAAAAGTGGTTAGCAACACCCTTATGGTTATCACGTCTTAACCTTGTTTGGTAGGGGGATGTTCATTCTTTCGGCGAGCCGCGCGTTGAAGCGCCACCGTCAGGCGGCGCCTCGATGTCAGTCCGTGCGGCTGTTTCAGCGCGAATCGCGTGTCCGCGCCCGAACGGTCAGCTCTGGTTGTCGAGCAGGAAGTGCGCGGTCAGGTTGGCGATGGGCTGTGCACGTTCTTCCTGCCACGCCTCGGCCTGGACATGGGCCAGGCGACGGCCGGCCCGGCTGATCCTGGCCCGGGCGAACACGTCGATGGGACGGCCCGTCCGCAGATAGGCCACCGTGACGTTGATCGGGCGGGGCAGGCGGGGGCTGGGGAAGGCCAGCGCCAGCTGCGCCATCGCGGTCATTTCCAGAAGGGCGGCTGTCGAACCTCCATGCAGCGCCGGCAGCATCGGATTGCCGATCAGTTTGTCCGCAAACGGCATGATCACCGTGATCTCGTCGCCGCTGACGAGCGTCTTGAGGCCCAGGAACCGGGCGTAGGGCAGGGTGGCGAGAAGGTCGGTCATGCCGCCTCTCCGGCCAGTCGCTGGCGCGATGGATTGAAGATATAGGCCGACTGGGCCGCCGCCACCGGGTCGGACGGGTCGTCCTCGAACGCCCAGGCGCGCACGAAGGCGATGGTGTGGGTCATGCGATAGCAGACGCCCTGGGCCAGCAGGTCGCGATGCGGCCGGGCGGCGCGCATATAATCCACGCGCAGATCGACGGTGGCGACCGGTTGAAAGGCGTCAAGCGCGGTCCAGATCGCCAATCCTCCGATATGATCCAGCAGAGTGGTGACCAGTCCGCCGGCGAACACGCCAGTGTCGGGATCGCCGACCAGATCCTCGCGCCAGGGCACGCGAATGCGCGGTTCGCCGTCGTGCAGGCCATCGAAGGCGAAACCCAGCGCCTCCGTATGGGCCGCGCCGGCGGCCAGCTGGGGCAGGATGGCGGTGAGGAAGCTGTCGGACATTGTGCGGGACGGCCTTTCCGGCGCTGATTTTAAAGGCTCCTGTATGGATCGGCGACCCGACCGCGTCGAGTGCGTTAGGACACCATGATCCGCGCCGAAGACTTGCTGCATCCAACGCCCGCTGGCCTCTATTGCCCGCCCGGCGACTTCTATGTCGACCCGGTGCGTCCGGTGGATCGCGCGGTCATCACCCACGGCCATTCCGATCATGCGCGTGCGGGTCACGGCGCTGTTCTTGCGACGCGCCAGACGTTGGCGATCATGGCCGAGCGCTACGGCGCCGACTTCACCGGTCAGGCGCAGTCGGTCGAATATGGGCAGGCGACAGCGATAGACGGCGTCGACCTAAGGCTTGCGCCCGCCGGTCATGTTCTGGGTTCCGCCCAGGTCGAGGTGCGCTGGAAGGGGCTGACCATGGTGGTTTCCGGCGACTACAAACGCCGTCGCGACCCAACCTGCGCGCCATTCGAGCCGACGCCGTGTCACGTCTTCATTTCCGAGGCCACCTTCGGCCTGCCTGTGTTCAGTCATCCGCCGGCAGAGGAGGAGGTGGGGCGCCTGGTCTGCTCCCTGGGGCAGTTTCCGGAGCGGGCCCATCTGGTCGGCGCCTATGCGCTGGGCAAGGCGCAACGGATCATTCGCCTGTTGCGAGAGGCCGGCTGGGACCGACCCATCTACTATCACGGCGCGATGGAGCGGCTGAACGCCCTCTATGAGCGGGAGGGCATAGACCTTGGGCCGCTGCTGCCGACCCGCGATCTGCCCAGGAACGCCCTGGGCGGTGAGGTGGCCATCGCGCCGCCCTCCGCCATTCAGGACCGCTGGGCGCGTCGGTTCGCCGACCCTGTCACGGCGTTCGCCTCAGGCTGGATGGGCGTGAAGGCGCGTGCGCGGCAAAGAGGGGTGGAGTTGCCCTTGATCGTGTCCGATCACGCGGACTGGAACGAACTGACGGCGACCTTCATCGAGTTGCAGCCCGAGGAGGTCTGGATCACGCACGGGCGCGAGGAGGGCCTGCTGCGGTGGGCCGAGATCAACGGCCAGAAGGCGCGGGCGCTGCGCCTTGTCGGCTATGACGAGGAGGACGAGGAGGCGCTGGACGTTCGGCCGGACTGAAACATCGGGCGCGTATCAGGCGGCGGATCGGCCCGATGCGTCCTGATCCTCTGCGTCCTGCGCTGCCGCCAGGGCGGCGTTCATGGCCATGCGCAGGCGTTCGGGCTTGATCGGCTTTTCGACCACCGCCGCCATGCCGATCGACAGATAGTGTTTGGCGTCTTCGGGGTCGGCGTTGGCGGTCAGGGCGACGATGGGCACGCGGCCGACCGGGCCGGGCAAGGCGCGGATGGCCTGGGTGGCCTGCACGCCGTCCATGCGCGGCATCTTGATGTCCATCAGAACCAGATCGTAGCGGCTTTCCTGAACGGCCTGGAGCGCCTCAAGGCCGTCTTCCGCAAGTTCGGAACTGCATCCGAACATCTCGCACAGCGCCTGGGCCACCACACGGTTGGTGGCGTTGTCGTCGACGATCAGGATGTGCGGCGCCGCCTTCAGGTCGAAACCGCCCAGATCGGAGACGTTGGACTGGACCTCGGCCTCCATGATCGCGCGCGGCGCCGTCAGATCGAAGGCGAAGGTCGCGCCGCGCCCCTTGTTGTTCTCGGCCCAGATCCGGCCCCCCATCCGGTCGATGACCTGACGGCAGATTGACAGGCCGAGACCAGCGCCGTCGGGGCCGGAGCCGTGAACGAAGGGTTCGAAGATGGAATCCACCCGGTCGACATCGACGCCCGGCCCGTCGTCGCGGACACGGGCTTCCATGTGGATGCCGTCGCCCTCGACCCAGGCCTTCAGCCCGGCTTCGACGACGCCGTTGCGGGCGAACTTCAGGGCGTTTCCGATCAGGTTGTTGAACACCTGTTTCAGGCGCACGCCGTCGATGACGGCCGCCAGTTCGGTGTCGCCCTCATAACCCACCAGCAGGGTCACGCCATCCTGAGAGGCGCGCGGCTCCCACATCGACTGGATGTCGTCCATGACGGCGCGCAGGGCTGTCGGCGTGCTGGACAACTCCAGCTCGCCCGCCTCGGCCTTGGACAGGTCCACTGCGTCCTGAAGGATGCGCAGCAGCGTCTCTGACGAATCCACGATGGTCTGGACGTGCGCCTGGGCTGCTGACGTCAGCGGCTGACGGCGCAACAGCTCGGCCACGGCCAACACGCCGTTCATCGGCGTGCGGAGTTCGTGGCTCATGATGGCCAGGAACTGGCTCTTGGCGCGCGCGGAGGCGATGGCCTGGGCGCGGGTATCGCTGAGGATCGCGGCCTGTTCGGCCAGTTGTTCGTTCTGTTCGCGCTGGCGCGTATTCACCGCTTGAAGCAGGGTGGCGGCGGTGCCGACGCCCTGATAGGCGCCGTTGTGGGTGACAATAAAGCCCCGCAGCAAGGCCGCGGGGCCGCCCTTCAGCATGATGTCGCAGAAGGCGTCGATGCGAACGCCGGCCTCCACCACAGCCGGCTCGGCGTCCATGGCGAAGGTGATGGGGCGAAGATCGTAAAGGGCGTGGCCGAACCGGGCGGCGATCTTCTCGAGGAAGGCGGTGCGCTCGACCAGTCCGACGGGCCTGTCGCCATCGACGACGGGTATGACCAGCGTGTCCGGCTCGCGTTCGAAACGCGCCAGCACCTCACACCCAAGCGTCGTCGGGCCCACGGGCTTGGGACGCTCGGAAAGGGTTTCGATGGTCGGCATACTGCCTGGAACTCCTACTCATTGTGAGTATAAGTCAGAAATCGCTTGCGGATTGGTTAAGCTCCGGCGGCCGGGACGCAAATCCGCCCTTTTTGCACCCCGGCCAGGGCTGGTGTATGAGGCCCGCCCGACCCATCTGGGGTCTTCATCCCTTTGTGCATGCGCGCGGCCGACCGGCCGACCGCAGGTTTGTCATGAGCGTCATCCTGGAAAAGACTCCCACATCGGCCCTGGTTCTGTTCTCCGGCGGGCAGGACAGCGCGACCTGCCTGGCCTGGGCGCTGGAGCGGTTCGCGCGGGTCGAGACGGTCGGCTTCGACTATGGCCAGCGCCATGTGGTCGAGATGCAGGCGCGCCAGACTGTGCGCGACGGCATGGCGCAGGCTTTGCCGCAGTACGCCGACCGACTGGGCGACGATCATGTGGTGGACCTGACCGGATACGGCCGGATCGCCGAAAGCGCCCTGACCGCCGACCGCAAGATCGAGATGGACGCGCGCGGCCTGCCGACGACCTTCGTGCCGGGGCGCAACCTGATCTTCCTGGTCGCGGCGGCGGCGCTGGCGGACCGGCGCGGGTTGGAGGTGCTGGTCGGCGGCATGTGCGAGACGGACTATTCCGGCTATCCCGACTGTCGTCATGACACGATGGTGGCGATGGCGCGGGCGCTGTCGCTGGGGCTGGACAAGCCGGTGGTGATCGAGACGCCGCTGATGTGGCTGACCAAGGCCCAGACGTGGGACCTGGCCCAGCAGATCGGCGGGACGGCCCTGGTCCAGATGATCATCGAGGACAGCCACACCTGCTATCAGGGCGACCGGACGCACCGGCACGCCTGGGGCTATGGCTGCGGCGAATGCCCGGCGTGCGACCTGCGCGCCGCGGGTTACAACGAGTGGGCCGCTTCTAAAGGCGTCACGACGTGACCTATTCGGCCAAGGAAGTCTTTCTGACGGTGCAGGGCGAGGGCGGGCAGGCGGGACGGCCTGCGGTCTTCCTGCGCTTCGCCGGCTGCAATCTGTGGAGCGGGCGCGAGCAGGACCGGGCCAGCGCCGTCTGCACCTTCTGCGACACCGATTTCGTCGGCGTGGACGGCGGCGGGGGCGGCAAGTTCGCGACGCCCGACCTGTTGGCCGATCATGTCGCCTCGCTGTGGCGGGGCCGGGCGGGCGATCCGAAACTGGTGGTCTGCACCGGGGGCGAGCCGCTGCTGCAACTGGACGCGTCTCTGATCGCGGCCCTTAACGCGCGCGGCTTTGAAATCGCCATAGAGTCGAACGGCACGCTTGCGGCGCCGGGCGGCATCGACTGGATCTGCGTCAGCCCCAAGGCCGATGCGCCGGTGATGCAGACGCGCGGGCAAGAGCTGAAACTGGTCTTTCCGCAGGACAAGGCCATGCCGGATCGGTTCGAGCATCTGGATTTCGAACGGTTCTGGCTTCAGCCGATGGACGGGCCGGATCAGGCCGCCAACACCGCCGCCGCCATCGAATACTGCCTGACCCACCCCCAATGGCGCCTGAGCGTCCAGACCCACAAATATATCGGCGTCCGCTAATGCCCGTCTTCGAGATCACCAAACAGGCGACGTTCGACGCCGCCCACCACTTCCCCAACGAGCCGGAGGGCAGCATCTATCGCCGCGTCCACGGCCATTCCTTCACGGTCGAGGCGACGGTGCGGTCCGAGGTGCTGGACGTCGAGCACGGCTGGGTCGCGGACCTGGGCGCGTTGGACCGGGCGCTGAAGGCGGCGGCGGAGACGCTGGACCACGGGATGCTGAACGAACATCCGGGGCTGGAACTGCCCAGCCTGGAGAATCTGTGCCTGTGGTTCGCCCGGACGCTGAAGCCCGAATGGCCCGGTCTGTGCCGCATTCAGGTGGCCCGCCCGACGATCAACGAGCGGTGCGTGCTGAGCCTTTAGGCGTCCAGCCAGTACAGCAGGGCCGCATTGACGGCGTCCGGCTGTTCCAGCGTCGAGGCGTGGCCGCAGTCGGGGACGATGACCAGATGGGCGTCGGGCAGGGCGTCGGCCATTTCGCGCGCGCGGATCGGCGGGGTCAGGGGATCGCGGTCGCCGACTAGAACCAGCGTCGGAACGCGGATGCCGGGCAGGTCGGGGCGTGAATCGGCCCGACCGATGATCGCCCTTTGCTGGCGCACGAAACCGGCGGCGCCGATGTCCAGACCCATGCGGACCTGAATATCGATCAAGCTCTGATCGGCCTTGTGCAGCGGATGCAGCAGGCGGGGCGCGATTTCGCGCATGATGGCCTCAAGCTGACCGTCCTCGGCGCGGGCGATCAGGGCCTGGCGCTGCGCTGTCTGCTCGGGCGCATCGGGACGGGCCGTGGTGCTCATCAAGGCCAGACGCTCCACGCGCTCCGGCGCCTGTCGCATGATCTCCAAGGCGATGTAGCCGCCCATCGAAACGCCGCCCAATGCAAAGCGGGGCGGGGCGTCACGCAGTATGGCGGCGGCCATCCGGGCCATGCTGTCGCCCTCCAGCGTCGAGGCCACGGTCAACGGCCTTACGGGGCTGAGCGCCGCGACCTGAGGAGCGAACATCTCGGCCGTGCAGGCCAGGCCGGGGATCAGGACCAGGGGCGTCATGAGATCACCCTAGCACGACTTGCCCTGACGCTGGCGCTGGTCGCAGCGGCGTTGTTCGCGCGCATAGTCGCGTTGCTCCCGCTCGCGCCTGAGACGGGTTTCCTCGTCCGAGGTTGTGACGGCGTCGAAGCCGGCCCCCACGACCGCGCCGGCGGCCTTTGCCGTGCCGCCGACCACGGCGGCGGTCCCGCCCACGACGGAGCCGACCAGACAGCCCTGAAGCGTCAGGCACCCCGTCGCGATCAAAACGATTTGGGATAGGCGAAACAGGGAATTTCGATGACGCATCGGTACGGCTCCGGAGATGCGGAATAGTCGCCGATAATCATGAACGAGGCCTGACCCGTATCCGCTCAGCCGCCGCGTTGCGGCAGCAGCTTGCGCCTCTGTCGCGACAGGGCCAGCGGAACGCCGTCCGCGCCCCAGGCCGTCGCCTCGTCCACCGTCCAGCCTGAACCCAGGTCCAGCATCCTGAACGAGAAGAACGCCCAGCCGTCCGGCGCGTTCTGGGGCGTCGGATCGTTCAAAATGTCGATGCGCAAATCCACCGTCGTCATCGGCGCAGGCGTCTTCGACAGCGTCCAGGCGGGCGGATACAGGGCGTCAAGCAGATAGCACAGCCCGACCTCGTCCAGCGGACGGCGATCCGCCATCCGCATCCACGTCCGCTCGACCGCCGGCTTGCCTTCATTCCCGCCCAGAATATTGGGCCCGCCGTCGAACCGATATTCGACGTGGCGCGAGAAGTGCGGGGCCATCGGCCCGTGAATGGTCGCCTCGGGGTTCAGGCGGTCCAGCGGCGGGGGCGGGCTGTGAAGCGGCGACATCCCCGGCGTCTGGGCGTCCAGGCCATAGGTCCCGGTGGCGTGATGGGTCGTGCGACCATTCTGATCCGCCTCGACCGCCGCATAGATCACGTTGCGGCCGCCGCGCAACAACCGGGGACGGAACGCCACCTGCTCGGCGAAGGTCGCCGCCGACAGATACTGCACCGACAGGGTTCGCAGAGGTGCGGTCAGACCCAGCCCCTGGCGCATCGACCGGGCGCAAAGGGCTGCGAGCAGGCCGCCGAACGGGAAGCCCTTTTCCGGCGGCAGAGCGGCAGGACCATTTGAGAAATGCCCCGGCACGGGCGCGGACAGGTCGCCGTCCGACAGGGGCTGAAAGGCGAGGGCGGTGTCGAGCGACACGGGGGATTCAATATCGGACATGGCGCGATCCTGCGTCAGGCGAAAAAACGGCGGAAGCCCCAAAGCGAGAGCTTCCGCCAGTCGAAGGAACAAGGCCGCAGCCCAAAAGGCCGCACGTCCGTTGCTAAACAAAACTGACTGAGAGGGTTTGGATTTGCAACCCTTGCCAAATGGCTGACGTGGGGTCACTTTCCATCCATGGGACGCACCGCCGACTATAGCCGCCAAAGCTGCTCCATCGCCGCCACTCTGGAGGTGATCGGCGATCCGTGGACTCTGCTGGTCATCCGTGACGCCTTCAACGGCGTCAGCCGCTTCGAACAGTGGCAGGAAAACCTTGGCGTGGCGCGCAACGTCCTGGCCTCGCGGCTGAAGAGCCTGGTCCAGCACGGCGTCTTGGAGCCGCGTCTCTATTCCGAACGCCCGCCGCGCAACGAATATATGCTGACCGCCAAGGGGAAGGATCTGTACGGCGTCTTGATAACCCTGCACGGCTGGGGCGCCAAACACGTCTATGGCGAAACCGACAGCGGCATCGACATGATCCACAAGACCTGTGGCCATACGCTGACGCCGCGCATCGCCTGCGGTTGCTGCGGCGAAATCGTCAAGCCTCGCGACATCAAACTGACCCGCGCCGAAAACCGACCCACCGTCGGCGACGTCATGCCCAAGGAAGCGGCCTGAGGGGAATGGATGCTGCCGGTTTCCGGCAGGATATCTGCTAGGGTCGTCGGGTGTCCCGCTCCGAACGCCTGCTCGATCTGCTGAACGTGTTGCGACGGCATCGTCGGCCGGTGAGCGGACAGATGCTGGCGGACGAGATGGGCGTCAGTCTGCGCACCCTGTATCGCGATATCGCCAGCCTGCAGGCGCAGGGGGCGACCATCGAGGGCGAGGCGGGGGTCGGCTATGTGCTGAAGCCGGGCTTCATGCTGCCGCCGTTGATGTTCACGCCTGAAGAGATCGAGGCCCTGGTGCTGGGCTCGCGCTGGGTGGCGGATCGGGCCGATCCGAGGATGCGGGACGCCGCGCTGGCGGCGCTGGGGCGGATTTCGGCGGTGGTGCCGCCCGATCTGCGCGAGGAGATGGACACTTCGGCCCTGTTGGTCGTGCCGGGCGCGCCTTTTCCCGTCGACGCCGTCGATCCGGGGCTGTTGCGAAAGGCCATCCGCACCGAGCGGCGGCTGAGGCTGTGTTATCGCGACGAGGCGGGGACGGCGTCGGAACGGCTGGTGTGGCCCTTCGCCCTGGCTTTTTTCGACCGGGTGCGGCTGCTGATCGCCTGGTGCGAGCTTCGCGGCGACTTCCGAAGTTTCCGCACAGACCGGATCGTCGAGGCCGAGGTGATGGAGGCGCGTTATCCCGCCCGGCGTCAGGTCCTGATGAAGCGTTGGAGGGAAACGCACGAACGGTCGCAGAGCGCGCACTGCTGACGTAAACTGGCAGCAGTCGGGGTTAGCCTGTCTTCATTCGAGAGGAGAGACAGGGCCGATGGGCGAGATCGAGGATATTCTGCTGACCGTGGCCGACACGGAGGTCAGCGCGCGATTCTACGCCGGGTTGCTGGGCTGCCGGCCGGTGGTGACGCGGCCGGACCGGGCCTTGTTCAAACTGGGTTCGGGTCGGGCGCTGGGACTGATGCGACGCAGCGGCGAAGTGGGTTCGGTCTGCGAGGTCGACTTTCCGATGGATGGCGCGGCGGCGGTCGATCAGGCCCATATCGACTGGTGGGATCGCGGCGCGCGCATACTGACGCCGCCCCACGATCTGGGAAGCGGGCGCAGCTTCATCGCCGGCGACCCGGATGGACATCGGTTGCGGGTATTCGCGGCGGCGTGAGGCGCGGACCGTTAGGCCTCGCCCTCCAGGCGATAGCCGACGCCGCGCACATTGGTCAGCAGGCCGGCGGCGTCTGCATTTTCCAGCTTGCGACGCAGGTGGCTGACATGGCTGTCGATGGTGCGGTCCAGAACCGCCTGATTGTCGAAACAGGCCTGCATGATCTCGCTGCGGCTGAAGACGCGCAGGGGAGTGCGAGCCATGTGGGCAAGGATGCGGAACTCGGTCAAGGTCAGATCCAGCCGTCGTCGCGCCCCCCCGCTCATCACCGCCGCCATATAGTTCTCAAGCTGGACTTCCAGCGGCCCGACGCGCAGCACCTTGGCGTTGCGGCCGCCGGTCGTGCGGCGCAGGATGGATTGAACGCGGGCCGTTACCTCGACCGGATCGGTCAGTCGCTCCAGATGGTCGTCGGCGCCGATGCGCAGCGCCTGCAGCCGATGATGCGGCTGATCCGCCGCCCCGATCATGACCACCGGGATGTCGCCGCGCCGCCGCAACTCGCCCAATACATCCCAGCCGTCCCGACCGGGTAAGGCGACGGCCAGCAGCACGAGGTCGGGTCGCAGGCTCGCGTGCAGGTCCAGAGCCTGTTCCCCGTCGTCGGCGACAACCGTGCGCAGGCCGTCGCGACGCAGGGCCGCGTCCAGCCTCTCGACGCTTTCGCGGTCGTCATCGGCGATCAGGATCAAGCTGCTCATGGCGCCTCCGGTCGCCGCCATGACCGGCGCCGGCGCCGAAATCCAGCGAAACCGGACGCACCCGGACAAGTTTCATCGCGTCGTCGCAAAGTCTTCACGAAGACGAAGAAAAACCCCCTCCCGCCAGAGCGGAAGGGGGCCAGTAGTCGTTCGGGAGGAACGCTTAGTAGGAGGCGCGCAGTTCGATGCCGAAGGTGCGCGGATTGTTGAAGTTGCCGTAGTCGCCCAAGGTGCTGCGGTTCGAGGGGTCACGACGATAGACGTAGGTTTCGTCCAGCAGGTTGCGCGACCACAGAGCCACTTCCAGCAGCGGACCGCCGTCACGGGTGGTGATGTCGGCGATCGCGACGCGGGCGTTCACCACGAAGGACGAGTCGTTCTTGATAGCGAACTGCTCGAAGCTGTGGTTGGCGTCGGCGTAGTTGGCGTCGACGTGGGCCTTCAAGGTCGCGCCCATGAACGGCGAGTTCCAGTCGGCGGCGACGCTGGCGGCGTTTTCAGGCGTATAGGCGATGAAGACCTGTTGGCTGATGCCGTTAAACGGGTTGATGGTGTCGGGCACCTTGGCGTCCGTGTAGGCATAGGACGCCGACAGGGTCAGGTTGTCGGTGGCCCGGAACTGACCTTCCAACTCCACACCGCGAATTTTGGTGGTGCCGGGAGCGTTGATCGTCTCGAGCGTATTGCGAGTAGAGGCGCCGATCACAGTGACCAGGCTGAAGTCGATCTGGCTGTCCGTACGGTCCATCGCATACACGGCGGCGTTCAGGCGGACGCGGCGGTCGAACAGGTCGCTCTTCAGACCCAGTTCGTAAGCCTTGACCTCTTCCGGATTGAACGAGCGGTACGTCAGCGAGCGCGAGGAGGCGCCGCCGGCGCGGTAGCCGGTCGAGTATTTGCCGTAGACGTTGATGCTGTCGGTCACGTCGTAGGCCAGGGTGATCAGCGGGTCGAAGCGATCGACCTTGGAGCGGAAGGTCAGGTCGGTCGCGGCGTTGTTCACGACCTCAAGCTTGCCGTCCTTTTCGTCCCAGGTGTAGCGGCCGCCGACGGTCAGATGCAGAGCATCCATGCTGGCCGGGGTCCAGGTCGCCTGACCATAGACGGCCTTCGATTCCGAATGGGCCGTTGAGGCGCGGTCCAGCGAGCGGGAGCCGCGGATGGTCGGGGTCGGGTCCAGGATGGTGTAGCCGGTGCCGTCCGAGTTCCACTGGTTCGTCGAGGGGGTCGCTGCGTCGTCGGACACCGTTTCCTTGAAGTAGAAGACGCCGCCGACGTAGTCGATGCTGTCGCCCAGCGAACCGACCGCCTGCAATTCCTGGCTGAACTGGTGCTGCCAGAAGCCGGCCAGCGAATAGCGGCTGAACTTGCCGTTCGGACCCGTCACGGGCGGGCGGTGGGCGCCGGCGATGTTGTCGTACTGTTCGACGTCCAGGTCGCGATAGGCCGTGATCGAACGGATTTCCAGCGCATCGGTCGGACGATAGGACAGGTGAAGATCGACGCCGCGCGTGTCGTCGACGCTCCACTGTTGCGGCACGCCGATGTCGGCCTGCGTCATACGCTTGGAGCCTTCGACCTGAACCAGCGGCGACAGGGCGCGGATGTTGTCTTTGGCTACGGAAGTCGAAGTGAACGGCACCACGGGCAGGCCGTTCGGGTTGAAGTTCAGCAGTTGGCTGTAGAACGGAGTGTTCTTATCCTTGCCGATGTCGGCGGCCAGGTCTGCGGTGAAGTTTTCGCTGGGCGTCCAGCGCGTCTGGAAGCGCAGGCCGCGACGGTCGTATTGGCCGAAGCCCGTCTCGCCCGGCAGGATGTTCTCGGTGACCGGACCTTGAACCTGCAGCACGCCGTCGACCTTGAAGGCGAAGTCGCCCAGGGCCGGGAAGTCGACGTGCAGTTCGGTGTTGTAGGATTCCAGATTGCCGACGCCGGCGATGGCGCGCATGCCGAAGACGCCCGTGGGCTTCTTGGTGACCAGCGACAGGGCGCCGCCTTCGGTGTTGCGGCCGAACAGGGTGCCTTGGGGACCCTTCAGCACTTCGACGCGTTCGATGTCGAGAAGCGCAGAGGCCAGGCCGTGTTGGCGGGCCAGATAGACGCCGTCGACATAGACGCCGACGCCCTGCTCACGAGCGGGCTGGTTGGCATCGTTCGGCACGATGCCCCGGATGCCGATCGTCAGGGCGGACTGACGAGCCTCGAAGGTGGCGACGCGCAGCGACGGCACGGCGCCGTCGGCCAGATCCATCAGGCTCTGGACGTGGCGGTTCTGAAGCGCTTCGGAGTTCATCACCGAGATGGAGATCGGCGTGTCCTGAAGATTGGTCTCGCGCTTGGTGGCAGTCACGACGATGTCGTCGAGGCCCACCGGCGCATTGGCGACGGGCGTCGAAGCGGTCGGCGCAGGCGCGGTTTGGGCGAGGGCGGAAACGGGTGCGGCGAGAAGCGCGGTCCCCAGCATCAGCTGGAGCCGCAGTTTGTTTTGACTGTGCATTTTTATCCCCTGCTTGGTCGTGCCGGGGATTACGCTGCCTTTGCGATATGCAGTTCACAGCCGCGCGACACTGAGATGCAGGTTTGATGTCCGGCGCGGAGATAGATCGCCTGAAAAAATCCTGTCAAACTCCAACATATCTCCACAATTTGCCCGAGTGAGGCCGGCCCCCAGATACGTAACCGGTGTTACGCCGTTGCTATCGTGTCGCGGATGAAGCCGCCGCCCAGCACCCGGTCCGCATCGGCGGGATCATAGAGGGCGCAGGCCTGACCCGGAGCGACGCCTTCTTCGCCCTGATCGAACACGACTGAAATCGCGCCATCGATCAGCGTCAGCCGCGCGGGCGAGGGTTGGCGCGTGGAGCGGACGCGGGCCAACACGGGGGCGCCGGCCCCAGCGGCCTCGCGGATCGTCGCCTCGTCGCCCAGCCAATTGGTTTCTTCCAGGGTCAAGGACGCGGTCAGCAGGGCTTCGCGCGGGCCGACCACGACGCGGCGGGTTTCGGGCTCGAGTTTTGTCACGAACAGTGGTTCGCCCACGGCGACGTTCAGACCTCGACGTTGGCCGATGGTGTAGTCGGTGATGCCGGAGTGCCGGCCCAGCACGCGGCCGTCCATATGAACGATCTCACCGGCTTCGCGCCCTTGCGGCCGCAGACGGTCGATCAGGGTGCGGTAGTCGCCGGAAGGCACGAAACAGATGTCCTGACTGTCCGGCTTGGCGGCGATCTTCAGCCCCAGCTCGGCGGCGACGCCGCGCACCTGGGGCTTCTCCAGATCGGCCAGGGGGAAGCGCAGGTAGTCGAGCTGGTCCTGGGTGGTCGCGAACAGGAAATAGGACTGGTCCCGTGAATGATCGATCGCCTTGCGCATCTGCGAACGGTTGCCGGCGACGGCGCGGCGGACGTAGTGGCCCGTCGCCATGGCTTCGGCGCCCAGATCGCGAGCGACATCCAGAAGGTCGCGGAACTTGACCGTCTGATTGCAGCGGATGCAGGGGACCGGCGTCTGGCCCTTCAGATAGGAGTCGGCGAACTGGTCGATCACCGCGTCCTTGAACCGGCTTTCGTAATCCAGAACATAATGAGGGATGCCGATCATGTCGGCGGCCAGGCGCGCGTCATGAATGTCCTGGCCCGCGCAGCAGGCGCCCTTTTTCTTCAAGGCCGCGCCATGATCGTAAAGCTGAAGGGTGACGCCGACCACATCATAGCCGGCCTTGTGCAGCAGGGCCGCGACGACGGTGGAATCCACGCCGCCCGACATGGCCGCCACCACCCGCGAACCGACCGGCAGGCCCACCGCCGCCCGTGCGCTTTCGACCGCCGCATCCATGTCGGTGCGGACGATGTCGGGAACGGGGCAGAGGTCTTCGACCAGGGTCATTGCGGCCATTTAGTGCGGAACCGGCGCGATTTCGAGGCCCGCAAACGAAAAGGGCCGCACCCGTCGCCGGATGCGGCCCCCAACGTCTTCGGGGAAACCCTCAGGAGCGGTAGCTTTGAATCCGCGTCGTGCGCAGACCCTGCATGCCCCATTTGTCGATCGCCTTCTGCCAGGCCAGAAACTCTTCCGCCGTCAGGCGATACTTCGCCAGGGCGTCGTCGAGGCTGAGCAGACCGCCGCGAACGGCGGCGACGACCTCGGCCTTGCGGCGGATCACCCACCGGTCCGTATTGGACGGCGGCAGGTCGTTCAGGGTCAGGGGCGTGCCAGTCGGTCCGACCACGTATTGTTCGCCTTTGCTATTAAGGCGTCGCTCTTGCAACATGGGCTTATGCCTCTTTCACCAACACCGTAGTGTCATGACGATAGGGCGGCCCGACTAAGGTCCGTTTAAGTGTCGTGGTGAAGAAACGGATAAAATCCATCCCTCCCCGAACGACTCCGTAAACCTTGCTTTCGCGACGATTCATCAAAACTAACGCTTACTTACTCGCCGATCAGCGTTTGATGTTGATCAGCTCAGAGAGCATTTCATCGGCCGTGGTGATGATTTTGGACGAGGCGGAATAGGCCCTCTGGGTGGTGATCAGGCCGGTGAACTCCGCCGACAGATCGACGGTGGAGGACTCCAGCTGCTGGGCCGCGATCGAGCCCGCGCCGCCTGTCCCAGCCGCCTTCAGATTGAAGGTTCCTGACTGCAGGCTGACGGCATAGGCGTTGCCCGACACCTCCTTCAGGCTGTCGGGGCTGGGGAAGGTGGCGACCGCGACCTGGGCGATGCGACGCATCACGCCGTTGTCGAAGACGGCGGTGACGAAGCCGCTCTCGTCGATGGTGATCTTGCTCAGATTGCCGAAGGCGGTGCCGTTGGTGACGGTCGACTGCACCACCGAGGCGGTGTTCAGCTGGCTGAGGCCGCCGGCCGAGGTGTTAAGGTCCAGGGTCACGGTCTGGTCGGCGATGCCCAGACCATCGGCCCACTTGATCTTGCCGTTGTCGCTCGCATCGTTCGGATCGATCGTATTGGTCGGGTCCGACTTCAGGAAGGACAGGGTGGCGTTCTCGGGATCGTCGAACAGGCCCTTGCCCGCGGGCCAGGCCTTCATCGTCTCCATATCCAGCCGGCCAGAGGGGGTGAAGGCGATCAGGCCGGTCTTGATCTGACCGTTGGAGTAGGGGGCGCCGGTGACTACATCGCTCGCCGGCACGGCCACGACCTCGGCGTACCACTGGTTCGGCTGTTCGCTCTTGAGGAAGCGGATTTCCAGATTGCGCTGACCGCCCTTGGAGTCCGAAACCGGGATGTTCATCTTGAAATCCGGCTTCACGCCGGAAGGATTGTCGTCGTCGGCGTCATACATCGCCATCGAGTTGACGGACGGATCGTATTTGGTCTTGGCGACGCCGTTGGTGGTCAGACCCAGATCGGACAGGTTCAGCGTAAAGGGCGTGCCCGCCGTCCCCGCGCTGGTCGGGGTTATGGTCATCTGTGTGGCGGTGCTGGTCGCCGTGCCGTTTGCGCTGTTCGCATCGTCGGGGGTGAAGGCGGTCAGGGCGCCGCTGGCGTCATAGGTGGCCACGCCGGTGATCTTGGTGATGCCTGTCTTTATGGTGACAGCGTAGTTGTTGGCGTCGATGCGCGAATAGCCCACCGTGACATCGTGCTTGGCCGGGGTGGAGGCGGTGTCCTCCACGCTCTTGTACGACTGGGCCCCCGCCGCGCTGGACACACTCTGGCTCGAACGCAGGTTGGCGTTGATCTGGACGCGCGTCGTGGGTTCCGCCGTGCCGCCGACTGAGCCGATGTTGATCGAACGCAGACGCGACAGATCGGACGGATCGGTCGCGATGTCGCCGTTGGAGTCCACGGGCCAGCCCTGCAGATAGAGGCCGGCGCTGTTCTTCAGATAGCCCAGCTTGTCGACGCGGAAGGCGCCCGCGCGGGTGAACAGGCGGGCGTCGGTCGCCGACACGCCTTCGGGCTGAGTGGTCGTGACGAAGAACCCCTGGCCGCTGACGGCCAGATCGGTGCTCTCGCTCGTCCGTTGAAGCTGGCCTTCCTGGCTGACGAAGGACCGGGTGTTGGCCGCGACGCCGCCGGCGGAATAGCCGCCGCCGGAGCGGGTCTGGCTGTTGACCAGGGTCTGGAACTCGCCAGCCGTGCGCTTGTAGCCGACGGTGTTGACGTTGGCGATGTTCTGGGAAATGGCCGCCAGAGCGGCGGAGTTGGCGGCGAGACCGGACACGCCGGCCAGCATGGCGCTGTTGAGGCTCATGGGAGAACGCTCCTTACAAGGAAATCATCGGGAAGGCGGCGGAACGCATCATGCGGCCGCCTCCTCGGTGGAGACGTTCGGATTCTCCGTATCGTCATTATTGGCTTGAGAGGTGATCTCGTTCAGCGAGATCACGGTCGAGAGCGGCAGGATCGACTTTCCGATCACCAGATACGGCGCGCCGTTGTACATTTCGACGCCGGTCACGCGGCCCTGGATCAGGGCCTGGCTGTCGATCGCGGCCCCGGAGGAATCCGTCGCGGCGACCTTCAGCGTATAGACGCCGCCGGCGTCCACCGTACTGCCGTCCTTCATCTTGCCGTCCCAGGTGAAGGTGTGCAGCCCGGACGACTTGTCGGGTGCGGACCCTTGCCAGACGACGGCGCCCTTGCTGTCGATGACCTGCAGCGTGGCCTTGTCGGCGTCCTTGCCCAATTCGTAAGCCCAGGTCGCCTTGCCGTCGTTGAACTCGGTCGCCGTCCAGGCGGCGGTGACCTGCTTGCCGATGTAGTTGGAGGCGTTGTCCAGTCCCCCGGCCGACTGCGCCTTCAGCAGGCTGGTCAGAAGGTCGTTGGTCAGCAGTTGCTGCTCCACGCCGGCCATCTGGGTCAGCTGCGAGGTGAACTGGTTGGAATCCAGCGGCTTCAGCGGGTCCTGGTTCTTCATCTGCGTGGTCAGCAGGGTCAGGAAGGTCTCGAAGTTCGAGGCCATGGCGCCCGCGCCCTTGGTGATGCGGCTGGTCGCGGTGTTGGTGGAGACGGCGTCGACCATGGGGTCAGACCTTCAGATCGACGCGCTCTGGCGTCAGGGAGTGGTTGGTCCAGACGCCGGGCGCCGGGATGACAGTCGTGTCGGCCTGGGCGGCCAGACGGTCGCCGCCGGCGAACAGGGCGTTGCGTTGCTGCTGACGGTCGAAGCCGCCGCCGCCGGCCGACGGGTCGCGCTGCGAGAATTCCAGTGCGTCGCCAGCCAGTTGAAAGCCGGCGTCCTGAAGCTGTCGACGCAGCTCGTCGGCGCGGCCGCGCAGGTCGGCGGCCGCGGCGGGATTGTCGAAGGCCAGGCGCGCGGACAACTGGCCGTCCTTTCCGATTTCCAGGCTGACATCGACGCGGCCCAGATCTTCGGGCGTCAGCACCATGTCAAACCGGGTGGATCGGCCATCCAGTCTGCGCGCGATCTGGGCCGCGAGATGGGCGGTGGTCTCCACCGTCGCGTGCGACAGGGTGGACAGGGGCGAACTGCGATCGGCGGCGGCCGAGGATTGCGCGCGCGGCGCATCCCCGGCGGCGACGGTCGGGGTGGAGCCTTCGGCGTCGACTGTCTGTGCGACCTCGGCAGGCGTCGATTCATTGGAGGCGGCCTTGGCGTCGACGGCGGATTGGGATTGCGAAGTCCCGGCGTTCGCCTGGGCCAGGGTCTTGATCTCGACGCTTGTTGAACCTGGCGTCGGTGACGCCTCGACGAGTGCGGGCTCGGCGCGTTGCGCGCCTTCGTGGCGTCCGGGGCGAAGCGACGTCGGGGCGTCCCCTTTGGATGTGGCGGCTGCCGTGTCCTCGGACTGGGCGTCCGTCTTGACGTCGCCGACCAGGACCGCGACGGCCACGGCGGCGTCCGACGTCAGAACGGCAGGCCGGGGCGCAACCGTCGTCACCGCCACCTGGACCTGGGCCGTGGGAACCTGCGCGTCCGCCGCCATCTTGGCGGCGGTCTTGGCCGCTTCTCCGGCGCTTCCCGAGGCCTGGCCGCTCCCGGCAGGGTCAAGGCCGGGCGATCCGGCAGAGGTGGAAAGCGTCGCAGAAGCCTTCAACGCGACGGCTTGCATCATTTCCGTCGCCGCTGGCGCGTCGTGTTGTGGATCGAGGGCGTGCGTGGCGGCGGCGTCGCCAGACAATGGCCGAGACTGTGGGGCGCCGGCGTCGGCGGTTGCATCGGCTTGCGCCCCTGACGATCCAGCGACGGTCGGCGTCGATTGAACCACGACGGGCAGCGCCTGCACGGAGGCGGCGTTCTGCGCCGTCCTGTCGGAAGCCTCGGTCGCTTCGGTCGAGGGCTCGGCCTCCGACTGATCTTTGTCGGTCGCGGCGGGCAAGGGCTTTAGAACGCCCGATCCGTCACGTTTTCCCGGGGTTCCGATCGACGCCGGATCGTCGGCTCTCGGAGCCGTATCGGCCACGGGTCTGACCGACTTGGCCAGCGTCCTGGAAAACAGGTCACGGTCTGCCTGTCGCGCATAGGACGCAGCCGTCGACGTCCCGGTCGAAACCGGCGCGACGGGCGCGAGCAGGGCGGAGGCGGTCGACATGGTCGAGGGGCGGCTTTCGAAAGCGGAGACGTCGGCGCCTGCTGCGCCCATGGGTTCTGTTCACTCCAACGCAAGCGGCGGGCCAAACAAATAAGCCAGCAAAAACAATCGGAAAAGGTCTCGCCCGTCGTGGCGCATCGGCGGCCGCGGTCGATTATTGCCGCGCTATCGCCACTTTTTGCCCGGCTCGCACAATCGACCGGCGGGGTGAGGCGAGGGGCCGCGCGAAACTGGCCCGACCTTTGCGCCCCTGTTGGGTCATGACGGATGCCCAATCCACGATCTTGTTGAAAAACAACGCTCTGTTTAAGCGGCGTCCGGGCGCGGCTGGGCAAGAACTGCGTGCGGCCGTGCAGGGCTTGCCGGGTAGTGCGGAGGAGATGCGTCCATGTCTCTGAACTCGATCATGAACATCGCGACCTCGGGCATGAAGACCGCCCAGTCGCAGTTGCGCGTCACCGCCGACAATATGGCGAACGTCGACACCCCCGGCTATGTCCGCAAGGTCGCGGATCAAACGTCGATCGTCAGCAACGGATACGGCTCGGGCGTGGACGTCACGCGCGTTCGCCTGGCGACCGACCGTTTTCTCCAGGCGGCGGGGTTGAGCGCGGGCGCCGACGCGGCGCGCCAGAGCGTCCGCTCTGATCTGTATGGCCAGATCCAGAGCCAGTTCGGCGATCCCAGCAGCGATACCAACTTCTTCGCCCAGGTCGACAAGCTGTTCGCCAGCTACGCCACCCTGGCCGAAACCCCGACATCGTCAGCAGGGCGTCAGGACACGATCTACAAGACCCAGTCGATGTTCAACCAGGCGGCCGACATCGCCGCCAAGATCCAGTCGACGCGGCAGGAGGCGGACGCTCGTCTGCAAAGCGCGATCGAGACGGTCAATCCGCTGCTGGAACAGATCGACAAGCTGAACAAGACCATCGCCTCAGGGACCGTCATCGGTCAGGACGTGACCGGCGCCCAGAACGCACAACTCGGCCTGATCAATGAACTGTCCAAATATCTGGACGTGAAGGTCGAGCCACGGTCGAACGGCGGCGTGACCCTGCGCACCAATGCGGGCACGACTCTGGTCGGCGAAGGTCATGCGACCGTGTCCTACCAGGCGGCTGGCACGGTGGATGCGACCACGGCCTTTTCCGACATCATGATCACCGAACCCAGCGGCACGCGCTGGCCGCTGCTGGACGGAGTGACGTCGGGCCAGATCCGCGGCTTGGTCGAGATGCGCGACGTCGACGCCCCGGCCGCCGCGGCGCGCCTGGGTGAACTGACGGCCAAACTGGCCGATGAACTGAACCGGGCCCACAACGCCAACAGCAGCGTGCCCGCACCGACCACCCTGACCGGCCGCAACACCGGCCAGTCTCTGCAGACCGCCCTGACCGGCTTTGCGGGAACGACCACGATTACGGCGGTCAACTCCGCCGGCGTGGTCCAGGCCTCGGCCCAGATCGTCTTTTCCGGCGCCACGATGACGATCAACGGCGTCGCCGCCGATCCCTCCACCTTCCTGGACGTGCTGAACGCCCAGATGGGCGGGACGGTCACGGCCAGCTTCGCCGAAGGGAGGCTGCAACTGGATGGCGCGGGCGGAAACGGGGTGGCCATCGCCGACGATGCGACGACGCCCAGCAACAAGGGTGGACGCGGCTTTTCCCACTGGTTCGGGCTGAACGACCTGGTGTCGACCACCACCCCGACCTTCTATGAGACCGGCCTGACCCTGTCCTCGCAGCACGGCTTCGATGCGGGCGAGACCGTGACCTTCCGGTTCGCGGGCGAATCCGGCGCACGCCAGCGCGACATCACCGTATCCGTCCCGGCCGGAACCGGCACGATGAGCGAACTGCTCGGCGCCTTGAACGATCCCATCACCGGCGTCGGCCGTTACGGCGCCTTCAGCCTGGATGCGGCGGGCAAGCTGGCCTTCAAGGCGTATGATCCCGCCGCCACGACGATGAGCGTCGTCAAGGACGGGACGACGCAAGACCCATCCGGCGTTTCCATGTCGCAACTGTTCGGCCTGGGCGCCACGGGCGCGACGCGAGCCGGCGCCTACAGTGTCCGCAGCGACATCCAGCAGGACCCCGGAAAGCTGGCGCTGGCGCAGTTGAACCTGTCGGCGACATCGGGGACGTCTGCGCTGAGCAAGAGCGACGGACGCGGCGGCCTGGTCCTGGGCGATGCGGGAAAACGGAATGTCGCGTTCGGCGCGGCAGGCGGGTCTTCCGCGGCGACCAAGACCCTGTCGGCCTATGCGGCCGACTTCGCCGGCGATATCGGCGGCAAGGCCTCGGCCGCCAAGACGCGCAGCGAGACCGCCGCCGCCTTGTCGAAGGAGGCGCAAGGCCGCCGCACCTCGGCCGAGGCGGTCAACATGGACGAGGAACTGGTCAATATGACCACTTTCCAGCAAGCCTATAACGCCTCGGCCCGCCTGATCCAGGCGAGCAAGGACATGTACGACGTCCTGATCGGAATCCTGCGATGAACCGCGTCTCAACCAACGGAAGCTTTCAGTCGGCCCTGCTCAGCCTGATGACCGCGCAAAGCCGGGCCCAGCAGGCGCAGGAGCGGATCGACAGCGAGAAGATCGCCACCGACATGGCCGGCTATGGTCGCGGCGCCGAACAACTGACCAGCCTGACCTCGACCCAGGCGCGGCTTGAAGGGTTCATCAACACCGGAAAGACCGTCGCGGCGCGTTTGAGCGCGCAGGATCTGGCCCTGACCCGCATCTATGAAGGCGGAACGGCCGCGCGCGAGGCCATCGCCACCGGCCTAGCGGCGGGCAATATCACCAATCTGATGACCGAACTGGGTCTGCAGTATCAGACTGTTCAGGGCGGGCTGAACGCCGAACACCAAGGATCGTATCTGTTCGCGGGCGGGCAGGGGAATGTCGCCCCTGCAACGGCCGCGACCATGGCCGATCTGGCTGCGGCGCCTTCGACCGCCTCGACCTTCGCCAACGACACGTTGAAGCAGAAGTCGCGCATCGATGAAAAAACCACCGTCGAGACCGGCTTTCTGGCCAGCGAGATCGGGGGCCCGCTGACCCAGGTGTTCCGCAATATTCAGGCCTTCCAGAACGGGACGCCCGTGACGGTCAATGGCGTGACCTATACGCCGACCGCCGCCGGAACCCTGACCGGCCAGCCCAGTACCGATGTCGCCGCCTTCCTGAAGGCGCAACTGGCTGAGTTGGACAAAGCCAACGTCGGTCTGACAGACCAGACGGCTAAGAACGGATTGATGCAGAACCATGTCGATGCCGCGCTGGACTCCCAGCAGAGCCAGAAGACGGTCCTGAAAAAGATGATGCAGGATAAGTCAGGGTACGACTCGGCGCAGGCCATCACCGACCTGAGACAGGCCCAGGTGGCGATCGAGGCCTCGGCCCAGGTGATCAACACCCTGAAGAATACGTCGCTGCTCAACCTGCTGCGCTGATCTGACTGATTTCAAAAAGAAACGGCTACGCTGGACTTGATGTGATCTGAGAACATATCATGAACCATGGCGCGTCTCGATCTTCGTCGAAAACTGGCGGTTCTGTCTGATGCGGCGAAATATGACGCCTCATGCTCGTCGTCCGGCACCGCCAAGCGGAACTCGGTCGGCGGCAAGGGGATCGGTTCGACCGAAGGCATGGGAATCTGTCACGCCTATACCCCGGACGGGCGGTGCATCAGCCTGCTGAAAATCCTGCTGACCAACTTCTGCATCTACGACTGCGCCTATTGCATCAATCGCGCATCGTCGAACGTGGAGCGGGCGCGGTTCGACGTGGACGAAGTGGTCGATCTGACGCTGAATTTCTACAAGCGGAACTATATCGAAGGCCTGTTCCTGTCGTCGGGGGTCATACGCAACAGCGACTATACTATGGAACAACTGGTCCTGGTGGCCAAGACCTTGCGCGAAGTCCACGATTTCCGGGGCTACATCCACCTGAAACTGATCCCGGAGGCCGACCCGCGTCTGGTCGAGATGGCGGGCCTTTATGCGGACCGGCTGTCGGCCAATATCGAACTGCCGCGCGACGAGGCGCTGGCCCGGTTGGCGCCGCAAAAAGACGTGGGGGTCATAAAGAAGGCGATGGGGCAGGTGCGTCTGGGCGTCGAGGCGGCCAAGCCCAGCAAGCGCGACAAGATCAAGCCGCCCAAATTCGCCCCGGGCGGCCAGAGCACCCAGTTGATCATCGGCGCGGACGGGGCGCCCGATACGGAAATCCTGGATCGCAGCGCCTCGCTCTATGGCGGTTACGGCCTGCGCCGGGTCTATTATTCCGCCTTCAGCCCCATCCCCGATTCCAGCGCGATCCTGCCGTTGTCCAGGCCCCCGCTGATGCGTGAGCATCGCTTGTATCAGGCCGACTGGCTGATGCGATTCTACGGCTTTTCGGCCCCTGAGATCGGGGAAGGGGCGACGGGGGGCATGCTTGACCTGGCCGTCGATCCCAAACTGGCCTGGGCATTGAACAAGCGCGACCAGTTCCCCGTCGATGTGAACCGCGCTCCGCGCGAGATGCTGTTGCGCGTGCCGGGGTTGGGGGTGAAGGCGGTGGACCGGATCGTGTCGGTCAGACGCTATCGGACGCTGCGGCTGGAGGACATCGGGCGGCTGACGCGCTCGGTGGCCAAGGTTCGTCCCTTCATCACGGCACTGGACTGGACGCCGGGGGCCTTGACGGACGCCGCCGATCTGAAGGCGAGCGTGACGACGCGGACGCCCGAACAACTGAGCCTGTTCTGATGCCCGTGGCGACCCTGGATGGCGAAACGGACTTCGACGGCTGGCGCAAGGCCGCGCGGGCCCTTCGCCTTGCGGGGGTCGAGCCGGCGGCGGCGCGATTCATGGTGGCGGGAGGAGCATCATCTGCTCAGGGCGGCTTGTTCGACATGGCCCCATCCCCTCAATCCTGTAAAAGCGCGGATGAGCGGAGCGGGAAGGAGTTTTCCGTGCCCGCCGCTTTCGTCGAACTGGCGCAGAACATTATCCTGCACCGCTCCGAGGATCGGTTCGATCTGATGTATCGGCTGCTCTGGCGGCTGCGGGATGAGCCGGATTTGATCCGCGTGATCTCCGACCGCGATGTGGCCGATGCGATGGAGCGGGCCAAGAACGTCAGCCGCGCCTCGCATAAGATGAAGGCCTTCGTGCGCTTTCGTCAGGTTCATGATGATCGGGGCGAGGCCTGGGCGGCCTGGTTCGAGCCGCCGCACCGGGTGTTGGAGAAGACCGCACCCTTTTTTCAGCGACGGTTCACCACCATGCGCTGGTCGATCCTGACGCCGGACGGCTCGGCCGTCTGGGATGGCGAACGCTTGCGGTTCGGTCCGCCCGCGACGCGCGACATGGCGCCGGCCGAGGACGAGATCGAAGACTTCTGGAAGACCTATTACGCCTCGACCTTCAATCCGGCTCGGCTGAAGGTAAAGACGATGCAGGGGGAAATGGCCAAGACCTATTGGAAGAACCTGCCGGAGGCCGCGCTGATCCCGGAACTGGTCGCCGCCTCTTCGGTTCGAACCGACGCCATGGTCGCCACGCCCGCCCCGTCGCCCAATGCGCGTTTCGCCCGCGCCCTGGCGCCCGATCTGCACGCCGCGCGGCCGGACGCAGAGGCGGTTCCCGACACTCTGCCCGAGGTGGAAGAAGGGGTTCAGGCCTGCCGGCGCTGTCCGCTGCATCGCGATGCGACGCAAGGGGTCTGCGGGGAGGGCCCCAAATCGGCGCGTCTGATGATAGTCGGTGAACAGCCGGGGGATCAGGAGGATCTGGCGGGCCGCCCCTTCGTCGGACCGGCGGGCGAGGTGCTGGACATCGCTCTGGAAGAAGCCGGGATCGACCGATCCGACGTCTATGTCACCAACGCCGTCAAACACTTCAAGCACGAACCGCGCGGCAAGCGCCGTCTGCACAAGACCCCCAACGCCGGCGAGGTCCAGGCCTGCCGCTGGTGGCTGGACGCCGAGCGGCGACTGATCAAGCCGAAGGTCATTCTGGCGCTGGGGGCTACGGCCGGGCTTGCGGTCTTGGGACGAAAGCCGGCGGTGATGAGCGAACGCGGCGCGCCCCTGGCGTTGCCGGACGGCGCAATCGCCATGCTGACGGTGCACCCGTCCTATCTGCTTCGCCTGCCCGATGCGGCGGCGAAGGCTCAGGCGCGCCGGCTGTTCATCGACGATCTGGTCGCCGTCCGCGCGCGTATGGATTGAAGCAAGAGAACGAATCCCGTTCGACCGCGTTTCACGCCAGCGTCGCCGTTCGGCGAAACGATGCTCGGGAGGCGGTCGCGACACGGTTTAATGACAATTGTCCGCGCGAATGTCATCGGGCGTTGACATCGGATGCAGCCTTGACCATTAGCGCGGCAGGGATTGCTGTCCGACGTGTCGGCCAAGGGATGATTTCGATGTCCGACCCGTCGTTCGAGGTCCGATGAACCAGGCGCAGTACGAGATTGTGGAGGCGGAAGGCGCGGCGCGACTGCGTCTGACCGGCGACTGGACCACGACTGCGCTCGGCCGCTTGCCGACCGAGCTGAGCCGTGACCTTGAAGGGCGCGAGATCGCCAGCATCGACACCTCCGATCTGGGTCGGTTCGACACCGCCGGCGCCTTGGCGCTGGTTCAGGCGTCCAGCGGCCGTCTGTCAAAGAGTCAGTGGAAGGACCGCCCCGAAGCCGGCCGCATCTATCACATGGTCGAGCTGCTGGAGCGCAAGACCGCTCCTGCTCCGAAACGCCCCAGCGCCTTTGTGCGAACCTTCGCCAAGATCGGTCGCGGGGTCTATGACTTCGGCGGCGAGGCTATGCTGTCGCTGTCGTTCCTGGGTCGGTTGATGGCCGCCGTGGTCGATTCCTTGCGGCGCCCGGGCGGCATCCGTTGGCCCGCCTGGGTCAGCCAGGCCGAGCGCGCCGGTCTGGACGCCATTCCCATCGTCATGATCACCAACTTCTTTATCGGGGCGGTGGTCGCCTTCATCGGCGTCGACCTGCTGACCGACTTCGGCGCCCAGGTCTTTGCGGTGCAGTTGATCGGCGTGGCCATGTTTCGCGAGTTCGCGGTGGTGATCGCTTCGGTCCTTCTGGCCGGCCGATCCTCATCCGCCTTCGCGGCCGAGATCGGCTCCATGCGGATGAACCAGGAGGTCGACGCCATGCAGGTGATGGGCGTCAATCCGTTCCAGGCTCTGGTCGTGCCCCGCGTCGCGGCCCTGGTGCTGATGCTGCCGCTGTTGACCTTCATGGGCATGATCGGCGGCCTTCTGGGCGGTCTGGTTGTGTGCTGGAGCTCGCTGAACCTCGGGCCTTCCTTTTTCTTCCAGCGTCTGGTCGAAGACGGCAGCATGGCCCAGCACATGATGGTGGGTCTGGTGAAGGCGCCGGTTTTCGCCCTGGTCATCGCCGCCATCGGCTGTCGCCAGGGAATGTCAGTGGCCGGTGATGTGGAAAGCTTGGGTCGGCGGGTGACGGCGGCGGTGGTTCAGGCCATTTTCGCCATCATCCTGCTGGACGCCGTGTTCGCCCTGATCTTCCTGGAGCTGAACATATGACCGCGCCGACGGCCGCCAGGTCTGATTCGGAAAATCTGATCGAGGTGCGCGGCCTGCTGAGCCGGTTCGGCGAGCGCACGATCCATGAGAATCTGGACATCGACCTGAAACGCGGCGAGGTCATGGGCGTCGTCGGCGGGTCCGGGGCCGGCAAGACGGTGCTGTTGAACACCATCATCGGCCTGAAGGAGCCCGAGGGCGGATCGGTCAAGGTGCTGGGCTATGACCGGGCGACGCTGACCGACGCGCAGGCCGCTGACATCGAACGCCGAACCGGCATCCTGTTCCAGCAGGGCGCGCTGTTCTCGTCATTGAGCGTGCTGGAGAACGTCGCCTCGCCCCTGGTCGAACACACCAAACTGCCCAAGTCGGTGATCTACGAACTGGCCGAGCTGAAGATCGCCATGGTCGGCCTGAAGCCCGAGCATCATTATCTGAAACCGGCCGAGCTGTCGGGCGGCATGAAGAAGCGCGCCGGCCTGGCCCGCGCCCTGGCGCTGGATCCGGAACTGGTGTTTCTCGACGAGCCGACGGCGGGTCTGGACCCCATCGGCGCCGCGGCCTTCGATGATCTGATCCGTCAGTTAGCGGACGATCTGGGCCTGTCGGTGTTCATGATCACCCACGATCTCGATACCCTTTACGCCATCTGCGACAAGGTCGCGGTCCTGGCGGACAAGCGGGTGGTCGAAAAGGCCACGGTGCAGGAGTTGGAGCACTCCGATCACCCGTGGATCAAAGAATATTTCCTGGGGCCGCGCGGTCGCGCCGCCACCAAGACCGCGGCCTGAGGAGAGCCGAGCATGGAACGAGACGCACATTACGCCGCCGTCGGGATCGCCACCGTCTGCCTTCTGGCGGCGTTGGCGGTGTTCACCATCTGGCTGGCCCGGCTACAGTTCAACCGCGATTACGACCTCTATGACATCGTTTTCTACGGGCCGGTGAACGGCCTGTCGGAAGGCGGCGAGGTGCATTTCAACGGCATTCGCGTCGGGGAAGTCACCGATCTGCACATCGACACCAAACGGGGCGATCAAGTCATCGCGCGCGTCCGCGTCGACGGCACCACCCCGGTCCGCGTGACATCGCGCGCCCAGTTGGAGCCGCAGGGGATCACGGGGCTGAACTACATCCAGATCACGGCCGGTTCGCCGAACAGCGCCCTGCTTCGGGATCAATACCCCGATCATGTCGTGCCGGTGCTGCAAAGCCAGCCGTCGCCCATCGCCGAACTGCTCAGCGGATCGGGCACCGTGCTGGCGCAGACGGTGGACGCCTTGAACCGCATCAACCGTGTCATGTCCGACGACAATATCCGCAGCTTCTCGACCAGCGTGAAGAACGTCGAGGCGCTGACGACCGAGCTTGAGGCCCGCAAGGCCATCTTCCAGCAGCTCGAAGAGGCGGTGACCAACGCCAACGCCGCCGTGAAGGAATATCAGGGCCTGGCCGTCGATACGCGTCAGATCATCAATACCGACGGCCGCCAGGCCATCGCCAACATCAATGCGGCCACGGCGGAGGCGCGCACGGCCATTGCCTCGGCCAACCGCTCGATCACCGGCCTGGAGCGGCCGGTCGACGACTTCGCGAAGTCCAGCCTGCCGCAGCTGACCGGCACGATCGAGGAGCTGCAGGAGGCGACCCGGTCGCTGCAGTCCCTGATCGATCAGGTCCGCGCCAGCCCGCGCGACTTCATCGGGCGTCCCCAATCCAAAGAGCTGGAGGTTCAGCCGTGATCAACCGTTCCGTCGTTCGTTCCGGCCTCCGCCTGGCGGCGGGCGCAGCCGTCCTGGCCGCGCTGGGCGGATGCGCGCTGCTGTCCACGCCGGATCCGGTGCAGAACTATCGCTTCGGCCTGCCGATGGAGGCGCCGTCCGCCATTGGCGACGCCCCCGCGCCCCTGACCGTCTCCATCCGCCGGATCGAGTTTCCTCAAGCGGCCGGCGATGATCGCATCCTGGGCGTGACGGGACTGGAGACGGCCTATATCGGCGGCGCGCGCTGGGTTTCGCCGGCCTCGACCCTGTTCGACGACAGCCTGAAGGCCGCCTTCGCCAATCGCGCAGACCGTATCCGCGTGCTGGGTCGGCGCGAGCCGGGCACGCCGCCGCTGGTGCTGCAGGTCACGGTGACGACGTTCGAGGCGCGTTACGCCGCGCCGGGCGCAACGCCGGAGGTCGTGGTCACGGCTCGCGCTCAACTGCGGTCCACGCCCGAGCGTCAGGCGGGCGGCGCGGCCATCCGGCCGGAGGAGGGGCGGTCTGTCGAGCGCGTCTTCGCCGTCACCCAGCCGGCCAGCGAGAACCGCGTCTCGGCCATCGTCGCCGCCTTCGACACCGCCACGCGCGACATCAACACCCAGATCGCGGACTGGACCATCCAGGCGGGGCGCTGAGGCGGGCCAGTTTCAGTAGGGCAGGGGACGCCGGTTCGCGGATGCGCTAGTCTGACGGCGAATCTGCACCCGGAGTCGCCATGAGTTTTTCCGCCACCGACGCGGCCTTCGAAGGGTTCCGGGTCGTTCGCCGTCATCCTGTCGTCGCCCTGGCCTGGGGCCTGACCTATCTGCTGCTCTATGTCGTCATGTTCGGCTTCGGCGCGGACAAGTGGGCGGCCCTGATGGCGGCGGGTGAGGCGCTGGAACAGTCGGCCAATCCGTCGATGGCCGACATCCAGGCCCTGGGCCCCATCTACGCCAACGCCTTCCTCATGGCCGTGCCTCTGGGGCTGGTGATCGGCGCGGTCCTGAGCGCCGCCGTGGCGCGCTCGGTGCTGCGGCCGAACGAGTCGCGTTGGGGCTATCTGCGTCTCGGCATGGACGAGCTTCGCGTCCTGTTGGTCAGCCTGGCCGTCAGCGTCATCGTCGGCCTGACGTCGGGCGTGGCCATGATGGCCGTGGGGGCTGCGATGGGTGTCGGCGCCGCTTCGGGCCAGCCGCTGCTGATCCTGCTGGGCGTCCTGCTGCTCTTCGCCGTCTTCGCCCTGATCGTCTGGTTGGCCATCAAGTTCAGCCTGGCCGTTCCGATGACGGTGGATCGCCGCAAGATCGTGATCCTGGAGTCATTTTCCGCGACCAAGGGGCATTTCTGGTCCCTGCTGGGCATGGCCGTGATCGCGGTGATCATGTCCCTGATCGTCAGCATTCTGGGCATGATCATCAGCGCGGCGGCCGATCTGGCGACCGGCGGGGTGCAGAGCCTGTCGCGTTATGCGGACATGGGATTGGTTCAGGTTCTGGCCAACGCCTGGCCGGCCTTGCTCCTGTCCTCGATCGTCAACGCCTTCCTGTCGGCGCTTCAACTGGCTGTCCTCTACGCCCCCTTCGCGGCGGCTTGGCAAGACATCCGGGCTTCCAAAAGCCAATAAGTCCGCCCCGTCATCCTCGCCGCGAAGGTGGGGATGACGGGGTGATCGGATCAGGCTGACGCCTTCGCCTTCTTGCGGGCGGGTTTGGCGTCTGAACCGCCCAGAGCCGCGACGCGGGCCTTGCGGCGTTCCTCATGACGGTCCAGCACCTCCTTTAGGTATTTGCCGGTCCAGCTGGCGGTGTTGTCGGCGACCTGTTCGGGCGTTCCGACCGCGACGATCTCTCCGCCGCCGTCGCCGCCTTCGGGGCCGAAGTCCAGCAGGTAGTCGGCGACCTTGATGACATCGAGATTGTGCTCGATCACCACGATGGTGTTGCCCGCTTCGACCAGTTCCTGCAGCACCTCAAGCAGCTTCCTCGTGTCCTCGAAATGCAGGCCGGTGGTCGGCTCGTCGAGGATGTAGAGGGTGCGGCCCGTGGCGCGTTTCGACAGCTCCTTGGACAGTTTGACCCGCTGCGCCTCGCCGCCAGAAAGCGTTGTCGCGGGCTGGCCCACCTTGACGTAGCCCAGTCCCACCCGCTCCAGCGTCAGCATCTTGTCGCGGATCGGCGGCACGGCCTTGAAGAAGGTGGCGGCCTCTTCGACCGTCATGTCCAGCACGTCCGAGATGGACTTGCCCTTGAACACGATCTCCAGCGTCTCGCGATTGTAGCGTTTGCCCTTGCAGACGTCGCAGGTGACATAGACGTCGGGCAGGAAGTGCATCTCGATCTTGATGACGCCGTCGCCCTGACACGCTTCGCAGCGCCCGCCCTTGACATTGAAGCTGAACCGGCCGGGGCCATAGCCGCGCGCCTTGGATTCCGGCAGGCCCGCATACCAGTCGCGGATCGGACCAAAGGCGCCGGTGTAGGTGGCGGGGTTGGAGCGCGGGGTACGGCCGATGGGCGACTGGTCGATGTCGATGACCTTGTCGAAATGCTCAAGCCCCTCGATCCGGTCGAAGGGGGCGGGGGCCTCGGACGCATTGTTCAGGCGGCGCGCGGCGGCCTTGTACAGGGTCTCGATGGTGAAGGTGGACTTGCCCCCGCCCGAGACCCCGGTGATGCAGGTGAAGACGCCGACCGGAATCTCGCCGGTGACATTTTTCAGGTTGTTGCCGGTCGCGCCGCTGATCTTCAGCATCCGCTTGCGGTTGATGGGGCGGCGGCCGTCAGCGGGGATTTCGATCTCGCGCGCGCCGGTCAGATATTTGCCGGTCAGGGAGTTGGGGTTGGCCATGACCTGGGCAGGCGTGCCCTCGGCGCAGACCTGGCCGCCATGAACCCCCGCCGCCGGTCCCATGTCGATGACATAGTCTGCGGTCAGGATGGCCTCTTCGTCGTGTTCGACCACCAGAACCGAATTGCCCAGGTCGCGCAGGCCTTTCAGGCTTTCCAGCAGGCGGGTGTTGTCGCGCTGGTGCAGGCCGATGGAGGGTTCGTCCAGCACGTACAGAACGCCGGTCAGGCCCGAACCGATCTGCGACGCCAGACGGATGCGCTGGCTTTCGCCGCCCGACAGGGTGCCGGACGACCGCGACAGGTTCAGATAGTCCAGCCCGACATTGTTCAGGAACCGCAACCGGTCGCAGATTTCCTTAAGGATGCGGCGCGCGATCTCGGCCTGTTTGTCCGTCAGATTCTCCTCGATGGTCGAGAACCAGAGGTAGGCCTTGGAAATCGACAGCACGGAGATGTCGGCGATGTCCTCGCCGCCGACCTTGACCGCCAAAGCCTCGGGCTTCAGCCGTTTGCCGTGGCAGGCGTCGCACGGGGTCTCGGACTGATAGCGACCCAGCTCCTCGCGCACCCAGGCGCTGTCTGTCTCGCGCCAGCGGCGTTCCAGGTTCGGCAGGACGCCCTCGAACGGCTTGGACACCTCATATTTGCGGGCGTTGTCGTCATAGGTGAATTTGATCTTCTCGGACCCGGTTCCGTACAGGATCGCCTTGTGCGCCTGGGCTGGAAGATCGCGCCACGCGACATCCATCGAGAAGCCGTAGTGCAGGCTGAGCGACTGCAGCGTCTGGGTGTAGAGGGGCGAGGGGCCGCGCGCCCACGGCGAGACGGCGCCCTTGTGCAGGGTCTTGTCCCGGTCGGGGATCACCAGATCGGCGTCGAAGGCCAGCTTGACCCCCAGACCGTCACAGACCGGGCAGGCGCCGAACGGGTTGTTGAACGAGAACAGACGCGGCTCGATTTCGGAGATCGTGAAGCCGGACACCGGGCAGGCAAACCGTTCCGAGAACAGGATGGAGCGAGGCGCGGTTTCGCCTTCGTTCGTCGAGGCCCATTCCGCATTGGCGATGCCGTCGGCCAGACCCAGCGCGGTCTGAAGACTGTCGGCGTAGCGGCCTTCCTGATCCGGCTTGGTGACGATCCGGTCCACGACGATGTCGATGTCGTGTTTGAACTTCTTGTCCAGCGTCGGGGCTTCGTCGATGGGATAGAACTGGCCGTCGATCTTCAGGCGCTGGAAGCCCTGACGCTGCCACTCGGCGATCTCTTTCTTGTACTCGCCCTTCCTGCCGCGCACGACGGGGGCCAGCAGCAGGATGCGCTCGCCGTCGGGCAGGGCGGTCAGCTTGTCGACCATCTGGCTGATGGTCTGGCTCTCGATCGGCAGGCCGGTGGCGGGCGAATAGGGGATGCCCACCCGCGCCCACAACAGGCGCATATAGTCGTGAATCTCTGTCACCGTGCCGACGGTCGAGCGCGGGTTCTTGGAGGTGGTCTTCTGTTCGATCGAGATGGCGGGGGACAGACCCTCGATCAGGTCCACGTCCGGCTTGCCCATCAGCTCCAGGAACTGGCGCGCATAGGCCGACAGGCTCTCGACATAGCGGCGCTGGCCCTCGGCGTAGATGGTGTCGAACGCCAGCGAGGATTTGCCCGAGCCTGACAGGCCGGTCATCACCACCAGCTGCTCGCGCGGAATATCTAGGTCCACGCCTTTGAGATTGTGCTCGCGGGCGCCGCGAACGCGGATGAAGTTGTGCTTTTCGGTCATGGAGTCCGGGAACGCGGGGAGGGCCGGACGGCTCCGGCGCGACGACGCTATATGGGGATCAATTCGCCGGTTTCAGCAAGAACAATATGAGAACAGTCTTGCGCCTATTCCGGTGTCCAGGGTTCGGGCGTGCGGATGAACCGTTCGCCCTTGGCCGGAATCACGCCGTTGGCGGTGGCGATGCCCAGTTCCAAACTCTCGGCGATGCGGCGGGCGCGTTCGATGAAATGGGCGGCGGCGACAGGCGGACACAGGTCATTGGCCGTGGCGACGAAAATCTCCAGCCAGCGGTCGAAATGGCGCGCGTCGATGGGCAGGGGCAGGTGTTTGGGCATGGGTCGGCCCTGATAGACGCCGGTGGACAAGGCGACGGACGACCAGAACAGTTTCATCTGCGCCAGATGCGGACCCCAGTCGGTGATGCGATCGGCGAAGATGGGGCCGATCAGACCGTCGTCGCGGACGCGGGCGTAGAAACCCTCGACCAGGGCGTCGATCATGGCCTCGTCGATACCGGTCTCGTCGCGCAGTCGCTGGACCGCAGCCGCGCGACGGGCCTCGGCGCCGGTGGGATCGTCGATGCGGAACGGACTGGGCATGAGGGTCAGATAGGGGCTGGGATCGGGCTTGGCCATTGGACGTTACGCCCCGGCTCACGCGGCCGTGTTCATCGCCGGGCTTGCGCATCGCCCGATCTGGACCCATCCTCCGTGTTCTGAAGCGTTTTTGCAGAAGGCCTGAAGACCATGATCATCGCATTGGCAACCGGTTCCGCCCTGTCCGCCATGCTGCTCGTGATCCTTCATGCCAATTCGCCAAAGCCCAAGCGCGTCCCCATCCGCGTTCGCGACGTTCGACAAGGTCGCCGCACGGACGTCTGAGGGCGCTCTTCTCTTCGACAATCTGAGCCTGACGTTCGGGCCTGAGCGCACTGGCGTGGTCGGGCGCAACGGCGCGGGCAAAAGCACGCTGCTGCGGCTGATCGCGGGCGAGGCTGCGCCGACGGGCGGCGTGGTCGTGCGATCCGGCACGGTCGGGGTGCTGCACCAGAGGTACGACCCCGCGCCGGATGAAACCGTGGCCCGGACGCTGGGCGTGGACCAGCCGATGGCGGTGGTGACGCGCATTCTGGCCGGCGAGGCGAGCGAGCGCGATCTGGAAGAGGCCGACTGGACGCTGCAGACGCGGCTGGACGAAGCCTTGGCCGCTGTCGGCCTGGGCGGCCTGGCGCTGAATCGGCCTACAGCCAGCCTCAGCGGCGGAGAGCAGACGCGGCTGCGGTTGGCGGCCCTGATGATGGCGCGACCGGATCTGTTGTTGCTGGATGAACCGACCAACCATCTCGATGTCGACGCCAGGGCGCGGGTGGCCGAGATCGTCGGGCGCTGGAAGGGCGGTGTGGTCGCCGTCAGCCACGACCGCAGCCTGCTTCGCCAGATGGACCGCATAGTCGAGGTCGCGAGCCTGGGCGTCAGCGTCCACGGCGGCGGCTATGACGCCTATGTCGCACACCGAGCCGTGGAGCGGGAGGCGGCCGCGCGCGACCTGGTTGAGGCCGAACGCAACCTGACCCGGATCGGCGCCGAAACCCAAAGGCGCAACCAAGCCAAGGCCAGACGCGACTCGGCCGGTCGGCGTCAGGCGGCCAAGGGCGACCAGCCGAGAATCGTTTTGGGACGCCGCGCCGAACGCGCCGAAAACAGCGGCGCCCGCGACCACCTGTTGGCCCAGCGGATGACGGACCAGGCGCAATCCGCCCTGGCCGAGGCGCAGTCGCGGGTGGAGCGGACCCGCAACCTGGCCATCCCCATGCCGCCCACGGGCCTGGCGGCGGGGCGCACGGTGCTGGCGCTGGATCGGGCGGTGTGGCGTGCGCCGGACGGTCGGGTCGTGGTCGGGCCGATTGACCTGAAGATGATCGGGCCGGAACGCGTGGCGGTCACCGGGGCCAATGGCGCGGGCAAGACAAGCCTGTTGCTGATGGCCGCCGGGATCCTGGAGCCGAGCGAAGGACGGGTGGAGCGGTCGGCCCGGGCGGTGTTGCTGGATCAGGAAGCGGCCCTGCTGCAGGCCGACGAGACGGTGATCGGGGCGTGGCGGCGGCTGAACCCCGGCGCGTCGGACAATCACGCCCATGCCGCACTGGCGCGCTTTCTGTTTCGCAATACGGCCGCCCATCGCCGCGTGGGCGTTCTGTCGGGCGGTGAGCGGCTGAGGGCGGCGCTGGCCTGCGTTCTGACGGGTGATGCGCCGCCGCAACTGCTGATCCTGGACGAACCCACCAATCACCTGGATCTCGACTCAATCGCTGCGGTCGAGGAGGCGTTGAACGCCTATGACGGCGCGATATTGGTCGTCAGCCATGACACAGACTTTCTGGCCGCGCTGAACATCGACCGGAAGATCAGCCTGTAGGCCGGAAGCCTCAGCCCCAGGCTTCGACCGTGCCGCGGCGGCGGACCATGGTCGGGGCGGCCAGCTGGGTGCGCGGCTCGGCCTCGGCGCGGCCGAACAGCCAACCCTGACCATAATCCACGCCAGCCGATTTCAGCTCGGCCGCGACCGCCTCGGTCTCGATCATCTCGCCGATGGTTTCCAGCTTCATCGAGTGGCACATCTCGACGATGGTGTGGAGCAAGGTCTTGGAACGCTCTTCCGTCAAAATGTCCTTCACGATGGCGCCGTCGATCTTGACCGCATCCACCGCCAGTTTGCGCAGATAGTCGAAGGCGGCGGCGCCGGCGCCGAAGTCGTCGATACAGACCTTGATACCCGCCTCGCGCAGGTTGGCGAGACGACGATTGGCGGCCTCGATATCGGCCACCGCCGAGGTTTCGGTGACTTCGACGATCAGCCGACGCCGCTCGTCCGGCGCGCCAGCGGTCATGCGCAACAGCTGTTCGACGTAGGTGTCGTCGCCCAGCGACGCGCCGGAGACGTTGATCGCCATCTTCAGCAGGCCCGCGCCCGGCTGGCGCATCCGCTTCAGCACCTTCTCGGCTACGGCCAGGTCGAAGGACTCGATCAGATCCAGCTCTTCGGCCATGCGGATCGCTTCGGCCGGGCCGCTGTTGGCGTTAAAGCGCGCCAGGGCCTCGAAATGGTGCACCGCCCGGGAATCGAGATGGACAATGGGCTGGTAGTGGACCTGGAACTCGCGCGACTGCACCACGCTACGGAAGGTTTCCGCCTCGCGGAAGGTGCGCTTGAGCGAGTCGGCGAAGGCGATCTGCGGATTGGCCAGGCCGTCGCCCTTCAGACAGCCCTCGATGGCGAAACGCATGGCGCGCAGCACGCACAGCGAATCGGAACCCGGCGGCACCGGTGAGTTGAACGCCTCGGCGCCCAGCGACAGTCCCTCGGCGCGGCCCGCCTCGACGATCTCGGCGGCGATGTCGCGGCGGTCGTTGGTCGGGCGCAACAGGGCGAAACGGACGTTGGTCAACTGGGCCGCGCCCGAGCCCTGGACGGCGGCCGATTGCAGCGTGGCCTCGATGCGGCGGTTCAGACGGCCCGCGATGTCCTCGCCCACCGCCTCCAGCCCCTTGATGTCCAGGAAGGACAGGGCGAGGTCCGGATTGGCGTTCAGGACGCGACCTGCGTCGTTCAAGAACTCGTCCGGCTGCATCAGGGGCCGGGTTTCGAGATCGGCCGTGGCGAAGGCCGGTCCTTCATAGGCGATGGCGCACGATACCGCCGGGGCCATCTGGGGCAGGACGAAAGCCCGGAAGGACGCCCGGCGCACCCGATCGGGGCCGGCCGCGACCAATATGGGGGTCGGCGCGATCCGCACGCCCGGCTTCATGTCCTGAACCGACGCCAGGATCGCCGACCCATCGTGCAGAAGGTCCAGAAGCGGTCGTCCCGTCCAGGTCGCGCCGGCGTCCTCGCCCGTCACGGCCCCCGCGCCGATGGCGAAGGCGACGACGCCCTGCGGGTCCACCTCGACCAGGGTGTCGGCGGATGCGAAGGCCAAGCCAAGAAGACGGGTGGTCAGCGTCATGAGGCCATGCTGACACGCATGCGCTTAAAAAATCGGCAATGCCGATCAGGCCGTCCGATTGAAAGCCACGGCGCGCCCGTCGCCTAGAGCCGCACGGCCGTCCGCGGCGTAGGCGCTGGCCGGGGTGCGGGCGGCGGTGACCTCTGCGGCGATGGTGCGGACCAGGCCCTCCGAAATCTGGCGGGCCGCATCGACCGCGCGGGCGTGGGCGTTCAGCACGGTGTCGAAGATCCGCGTGGCCTCCGCAAGCGTCTGGCGATCGTCCAGCGGGGCGTCGCGCAGCAGGGCGGGGTTGGCCTTCACATGGGCGGTGTCGCGTCGATACAGATTGGCCATCTCCTGGGTCTCGACCAGGCCGGCCGCGACGTCCTGAGGACGGCGCTCCGTGAAGGCCTGGGTTTCGGCCGCCAGCCGATCCGTCAGCCGACGGGTCAGGACGATCAGCTGGCGCACGCGCGCCTGAGCCAGTTCCTTGTCGCTCATCGCCGTCCCTCCTGCATCTTCAGCATCTCGGACATGATCGGCCCGCTCAGGCCGATGCCGCCCGCCTTGACCGTCGTCTTGGCCATTTCGTCCAGCATGAAGCTGCGCCACGTTTCCTCGGCCTGGCCGCCGCCGAACAGGCCGTCCGTCGACAGGCCATCGAACATCGGCTTCAGCATCTGCGAGATGAAGGTGGCCTCGAAGGCCTGGGCGGTGTCCTTGATCTTTTCGCGGTTGGCGGCGACCGGCGCCGCCGCGGTCGGGCGCAACAGGTCGGCCGAAACGGTCAGGTCGGTCATGCTTACATCACCTCGATGTCGGCCTGCAGGGCGCCGGCGGCCTTGATCGCCTGCAGGATGCTGATCATGTCGCGCGGGCTGACGCCGAGCGCGTTCAGGCCGTTGACCAGGGTGGACAGATTGGCCCCGCCGCCCACCAGGCGCATCTGGGTGCCCAGGTCTTCCGTGACATTGACCTGGCTGGACGGAACGACGGCGGTCTGGCCCTGGCTGAAAGGAGCGGGCTGGCTGACGATGGGCTGTTCGTCCACCGATATGGTCAGATTCCCCTGGGCGATGGCGACGCGGGAGATGCGCACGGCGTCGCCCATGACGATGACGCCGTTGACCTCGTCGATGATGACCTTGGCGGGGGTGTCGACGCTGACCGGCAGGTTTTCGATCCGGCTGATGAAGCCCGCCATGCCCAGTTGGGCCGGGGCGCGCAGGGCGACCACCGTGCCGTTCTCGGCCAGGGCCGCGCCGGGATAGGCGGCGTTGACGACGGCGGCGACGCGCTGAGCGGTGGTGAAGTCCGGGTTGCGCAGGTTCAGCCGCACCTCGTTCATGTTCGCCATCTGGAAGCCTGTCTCGCGTTCGACCAGGGCGCCCGAGGCGATGCGGCCGGCCGTCGGCACGCCGCGCGTCACCGACGAACCCGATCCGCCCGAGGCCGACACGGCGCCGGTCTGAACCGACCCTTGAGCCACCGCATAGACCTGACCGTCGGCGCCCTGCAGGCTGGTCACGACCAGGGAGCCCCCCAGCAGGCTCTTGGCGTCGCACATGGAGGCGACCGACACATCGATGCGCGAACCCGGCGTGGCGAAGGCGGGCAGGTCGGCCGTGACCATCACGGCGGCCATGTTCTTGGTGTTGGCGTTGGAGCCGCGAATATTGACGCCCAGCCGCTCGGTCATGCCTTCCAGCGACTGGCGCGTGAAGGGGCAGTTGCGCAGGCTGTCGCCCGTGCCGTTCAGGCCCATGACCATGCCGTAGCCGACCAACTGGTTGCCGCGCACGCCCTCGACTGCGGCGATGTCCTTGATGCGCGACTGCATCTGGGCCAGTGCCGGGCCGGCCGAGACCGTCAGGGCGACGACGGCGCAGGCGGCAAGGCGGGCAAGCAGATTTTGCATCGGTCGAACGTCCACGCGGCTTTACGCGCCCATCCATGCCAGGATCGTGCCGCGCGATTAACCATGGAAATTCAACGTCGGTCGATCCGGGCACGATGTCGATGCGGCAGGATTTGCCGGGGCGTTAACCAAACAGTCATCGCGGGGCGTCATCCATGATCCCATGATGCGGAGCACCTGGGCATGAAGGTTGTCGGGCCAAACGGCGTCAGCACGCCGACCAGCGCGCGCGCGACGCGATCGACCAGCGTCTTTTCGCTGGGTCAGACGGCTGCGGCCGCTGCGCCCCCGGCCGCAACGGCCAGCGCCGCCGCCGGGGGCGTGTCGGACGTCTCGGCTCTGATGGCGCTGCAGGGGGTGGAGGGGCCGCTTGAGCGTCGGCGTCGCGCCATCCGCCGGGGCGGCGGGCTGCTGGATCGTCTGGACGAACTGAAACTGGCGCTTTTGAGCGGCGATGCGGACCAGGCTTCGCTGGATCGACTGGCGCGCAGCCTGCGCGAAGAGCGGGCGGACGACGGCGATCCCGGTCTAAACGCGGTGCTGGACCAGATCGACCTGCGCGCCTCGGTCGAACTGGCCAAGGCGGAAATGCGCGGCCCGCGCGGTTGAGCCCAAAAAATCCACAGAAGTCAGACGGCTAAGCTTGGCGAGTGAGGGACATTTGTCACTCTGCTGTCGTCGGTCGCCCTATTTGGATCACGGAATCGAGAACCGCGTTGCCGCGACTCGTCAGGCTGACTATACGGCCATCTGCGCCACAGGGGGGCGTGTTAGAGAGCGTGAGATCGATGAACGCTTTGGCGTCCGTTGTGACCGACGAATCCGGCCGATACCGCCCGTCCGACGACGAGCCGTTCATGAACGAACGGCAGCAGGCCTATTTCAAGAAGAAGCTGCTGGACTGGAAGGACGACATCCTTCGCGAGTCCAAGGGCACGGTGGTCAATCTGAAGGCCGAGACCGAGAACCACCCCGATCTGGTGGATCGCGCCTCGTCCGAATCCGACCGCGCGCTGGAGTTGCGCACCCGTGACCGCCAGCGAAAGCTGATCTCCAAGATCGACGACGCCTTGCGCCGGATCGAGGACGGCTCCTACGGCTATTGCGAGGATACGGGCGAACCCATCGGCCTGGGCCGTCTGGAGGCCCGTCCGACCGCGACCCTGTCGGTCGAGGCCCAGGAACGGCACGAGCGTCGCGAGCGCGTCCACCGCGACGACTGAGGTTTAACGGGCCGACGCCTTGACTTCGCCGGGTTGGGGGGCGACCTAGCCGCCTCGCTTTCGAGGTCGTTGATCCCCTATGTCCGTCAAGGTTCGTTTCGCCCCGTCGCCCACGGGTAAGCTGCACGTCGGCAATGTCCGCACCGCCCTGGTGAACTGGCTGTTCGCCAAGGGGCAGGGCGGGTCGTTCGTGCTGCGCATCGACGACACGGACCTGGGCCGTTCGACGCCGGAGTTCGAACAGGGGATCGAGGACGATCTGACCTGGTTGGGGATGCTCTGGGACGAGCGCTATAACCAGTCCAAACGTTTCGACCGTTACGAAGAGGCGGCGGAGCGGCTGAAGGCTTCGGGCCGGCTGTATCCCGCCTATGAGACGGCCGACGAACTGGATCGTCGCCGCAAGGTGCAACTGTCGCGCGGCCTTCCGCCGATCTACGACCGCGCCGCGCTGGAACTGACCGACGAACAGAAGGCCGCCTACGAGGCCGAGGGCCGCCGTCCGCACTGGCGCTTCAAGCTGGAAGGCAAGCGGGTCGCCTGGGAAGACCTGGCGCGCGGCCATGCCGAGGTGGACACCGCCTCGATGTCGGATCCGGTGCTGATCCGCGAGGACGGTCTGTTCCTCTACACCCTGCCGTCGGTGGTGGACGACATCGACATGGCCATCACCCACATCATCCGGGGCGAGGACCACGTCACCAACACCGGCGCCCAGATCGAAATCTTCGAGGCGCTGGGCGCGGCTGTGCCCGGCTTCGCCCATATGCCGCTGCTGGTCGGGGCGGACGGCGCCGCCCTGTCGAAACGCCTGGGTTCGCTGTCGATCAGCGACATGCGCGATCAGGGTTATGAGCCCATCGCCATCACCAGCCATCTGGGCCGGATCGGCACGTCCGATCCGCTGGAGATCGGTCAGTCCATCGCGGCGCTGGGCGCCGGCTTCGCCTTCTCCAAGATGGGCCGATCGCCGGCGCGCTATGACACGGCGGATCTGGACCGGCTGAACGCCCAGGCGCTGCACGTCATGGACTACGACACGGCCAGGCCCCGGCTTCAGGCGCTGGACGCGGACCTGGGCGAGACCTTCTGGTCGGTGGTGCGCGGCAACCTGAACAGGTTCGGCGATGTCGTTGAAATGGCCAAGATCGTTCAAGGGCCGATCCAGCCGGTCATCGAAGATGCAGGCTTCATCGACACGGCCGCCGGCCTTCTGCCCGACGTGATCGACGAGACGGCATGGTCGACCTGGACCAATGCGGTGAAGGCCGAGACGGGCGCCAAGGGCAAGGCGCTGTTCATGCCGCTGCGTCTGGCGCTGACGGGCCAGGCGCACGGGCCGGACATGGCGGCCTTGGCGCCGCTGATCGGGCGTGAGACCATTCAGCGACGTCTGAGAGGCGAGGCGGCCTGAGCCGCCCCGCGCCGCTCGACATCAGGCGTTGCAGACGGCCAGTTCGTCGGCGCTGAGGGCGACGCCCTTGTAGGAGAAGGCGGTCACTGCGCCGAACCTTTGGACAACGCGGCGGCAGGCGCGCGTTGCGGGCTGCTCCGTGCCGCCCGAGGCGGTGCAGGCGGCGCCCTGGCAGGACCAGCGCGCACCGTCGATGATGGTGGCGCGCGCCGGCGCCTTGGCCGCGTCGGCCAGGGTCAGGCTGGTGGCGGCCGGGGTCTGGGCCATGGCGGGTGCGGCGGCGAAAAGAACGGCTGCGGCGAACAGGGCGCGCATGAAAACTCTCCGATAAGAAGAACGGCGTCGTGCCGCATAGTCCCAATGTCAGTTTCGGATAAAAACTGTCAATACGGAGAGATGCGAATGTAAGCGGCGATCACTTACCGACGATCATGTTTCTGCGGCTGGGCGGCGTCGGGCGACTGAATAAGGGCCAAGGCCTCTTCCACCGTATCGGCGACGGTCCAGGCGTCCAGGAAGGACGGCGGGGTCATGCCCTCGTCCACGCTGTGGCGCATCAGGGCGAAGAAGCCGTCCCAGAAACCGTTCAGGTTCAGGAAGACGACCGGCTTGTGATGCAGATCCAGCCGCTTCCACGACAGCAGTTCGACCACCTCTTCCAGCGTGCCTATGCCGCCGGGGGCGACCACGAAGGCGTCGGACTGATCGTACATCAACTGTTTACGCTCGTGCATCGAGGTGACGACGACCGTCTCGACCTCGTCGAACAGACGTTCGCGGCTGCGCAGGAAGGCCGGCATGATGCCGACGACCCGGCCCCCGGCCTCGTGCGCGCCGCGCGCCGAGGCGCCCATCAGCCCGACGCCGCCGCCGCCATAGACCAGCCGCCAGCCCGCCTCAGCCGTTGCGCGCCCGAAGGCGTAGGCCGCCTCGGTATAGGCGGGATCGGCGGTCTCGGAGGCGCCGCAGAACAGGCAGACGGATGAGCCGTCGAAGGGCAGGAACGAAACGGGGGGCAGGGACATGGGGCCTCAAACAAAACGAATGCCGGCCTGGCCCATGGCCAAACCGGCGGCGCTCGCGCTAACACCAGCACGAGCCGCTGGGTCGCCAGTCCTATATCGTCGAGGCCAAGGATGAAACGTCGGATCAGCGTAACGATCGTCGCGGCCCTTCTGGCGTCGGGGCTGACGCTTTCAGGTTGTTCGCGGGGCGAGGGCGGCGCGGTCGGACCGTCCGGGACGGAAAAGGCCTCGCCCTGGGTCCGACCGCCGATGATCGACGGCGTGACGCGCGACGGCGGCGTGCTGATCGTGCGCGGGGCGGCCGATCCCAACGCGCGCGTTGTTCTGCGGGCGCCGGACGTGGCGGCGGTGGCGGTCAACGCCGATGCGGCCGGCCGTTTCGAACTGAGGTTGCCGCCGCTGCACGGCGACGTGCGGCTGACGCCCGAGGTTCAAGTCGGCGAGGACGCCGCCATCTCGCCTGAGACCCTGGTGGTGATCCAGGGCGGGGCGGGGCCGGTCGCCTTGATCGCCGCAGGTCAGCCGACCGTCAGGCTGGACGGATCCAGCGTGCTGAACGCGGTCGATTCGGACGGTTCGACGCTCGTCGCCTCGGGACCGGCCGGGCAGAATCCGCCTGTGGTCACGATCGGCGGCGCGGAAGTCGATGTCGCACCGGCTGCACGGGACCGATGGCGGGCCATGATCGGTCGCGCAGGCGCCGCGCCGATCACTGTGGCTGGGCAGAGTTTCGACTATCCGGGCGACGGCGGCGGCAGCGGTTTCTCGATTGCTCGCGCGGGCCAGGGGTGGCGTATCGTCTGGCCTGTGGCGCCGGTCGGTCATCAGAGCGCCTGGCTGCCGGACCAGGCTGGCCATTAGGATTTCGCAAACCAATTCGCTTAACGACTGGCCTTAGCCCTCAGGGGCGCCATCACCGAACCTGGATCAGCCCGGCGCTCCCTTGCCGGGCTTCTTTTTGTCCGCCTCGTCTGCGGTTTCGGCCTTCTCCGTGCGGTCTCGGAACAGGGCGGCGCGGGCCAGCAGGATCAGCGTCACCGGCGTCGTCACCGTCAGGAACAGACCGATCAGGATTTCGCGCGGCATGAACCGCCGCTCGACCGTGGTGAACCAGACGATAGAGGCCAGCAGGATCAACGCCATGCCCAGTGTCGCCCCCAGGGTGGGGGCGTGGACCCGCTCGTAAAAGGTCTTCAACCGCGTCAGGCCGACCGCGCCCAACAGCGACAGGGCCGAACCGGCGACCGCCAGACCCACGACGACGAAGGCGACCCACGCAGGCATGTCAGGTTCGGTCATTCGATCACCTCGCCGCGCATCAGGAACTTGGCCAGGGCCACGGTGGCGGTGAAGCCCAGCATGCCGATGATCAGGGCCGCCTCGAAATAGAGCTGGCTGTCGGTACGGATACCGAACAAGACGACCAGAAGCATGCCGTTCAGATAGAGAGTGTCCATGCCCAATACGCGATCCTGGGCGCGCGGCCCACGGATGATCCGCCACGCCGCCAGTCCCATGGCGCAAATCAGCATCAGCTGGGCCAGACCCAGCCCCCAGACCAGCACCGCCGCCGTCATTCGAAGATCTCCATCAGCCGACGCTCGTAGCGGTGTTTGATCAGCCGCACCCAGCTGTCTTCGTCCACCAGGTCCAGAACATGCAGCAGCAGACGACCTGTGGCGGATTCATATTCGACCCACAGGGTGCCGGGCGTCGAGGTGATGATGATGGCCAGGACCGCCAGACCGTACCGATCGCGCAGGTCCAGCGGGATATGGATGAATCCGGATGTCCGCTCATGTCGACGGCGACCCAGGATGATCTGCGACACCGCCCAGTTGGAGCGCACGATGTCGCCGGCGACGTCGATGGCGAGCCGCGCCATCGTCCCGGGCGATTTCAGCCGCACGCGATCCACGCCAAGGGCCAGCATGATGATCGGCGCCAGCACGGCCAACAGCAAGGCCAGCACCAGAGACGGCGGCTTGATCGAGGCGCTGAGCAGGATCGAAGCGACGAACAGGCCCAGCGACAGGATAGGATAGGGCAGGATGCGTCTCATAGGCCGTCGCCTTTCAGGACGGCGTCGACATAGCCCTGCGGTTCGGCCAGCCAGGCGGCCGTATGATCAGTGTAGATCAGGGCGGAACCGGCGAAGATGGCCAGGAACACGCAGGCCCCGAGCAGGGCGGCGACGGCCGTCAGTTCGGCTGCGCCCACGACGAACGCCGGGGCGTCCTCGTCGCGGGTCCAGATGGCGCCCACGCCTAACCGCGTCAGGCCGATCAGGGCGCCCAGGCTGGACACGGACAGCACCGCCACCAGCGTCCATTGCGCCGGCCCTCCGGCGCTGACCAGGGCGTCTATCATCGACAGCTTGCCGACGAATCCTGCCAGGGGCGGCATTCCCGCCACCATCAGCGTGCAGATCAGGAAGGCCCCGCCGAGGGCCGCGACGGCCGCCGGAATGACCAGACCAGGCTCGTTGCGCTCCTCGTCATCGAACGGATCGCGGTATTCGTCGTCGAAGACGGCCCGCGCCTCGCCCACATCGGCCTCGCGCCCACGCTGAAGGATTTCGGCCAGCAGGAACAGGGCCGCGCAGGCCAGCGTGGACCCGATCAGATAGAAGAGCGCGCCGCTGAGGGCCGCCGTATCCCCGACGCCCAGGATGGCCAGGACGGTCCCCGACGAGACCATCACCCCGAATCCGGCGGCCCGCGACAGGTCACGCGAGGCGATCAGGCCGAAGGTTCCGAAGGCTATGGTCGCCAGCCCGCCGAACATCAGCCAGGTCAGGCCGAACCCGGCCGAGGCGCCGGCCCCCGCGCCGAACAGCAGCAGGCTGAGGCGAATGACGACATAGACCCCCACCTTGGAAAGAATGGCGAAGACCGCCGCCGCCGGCGCGCTGGCGGCCGAATAGGTCGAGGTCAGCCAGAAACCCACGGGCCACATGGCGCACTTGATCAGGAAGGCCGTACCCAGAATCGCCGCCCCGATGTGGAACAGCCCCAGGTCGCTCGCCGCGATGGCCGGAACGCGCATCGCCAGATCGGCCATGTTCAGCGTGCCCGTGACGCCATAGATCAGGCTGACCCCGATCAGGAACAGCAGGGAGGCGGTCAGGTTGACGGCGATATAGATGACGCCGGCCCGCACCCTGGCCTCGCCCGATCCATGCAGGGCCAGTCCATACGAGGCGGCCAGCATCACCTCGAAGAAGACGAACAGATTGAACAGGTCGCCGGTCAACAGGGCGCCGTTCACCCCCATGATCAGCAGCAGGAACAGGGCGTGAAAGCGCGGCCCGGCCCGATCCCATCGCGCCAGGGCGAAGATCAGGGCGCACCCGCCCAGAACGCTGGTCAGGGCCACCATCATCGTCGACAGCCGGTCTGCGACCAGCACGATGCCATAGGGCGCGGCCCACGACCCGAGGCGATAGACGCGCGCGGTGTCGCCCCCGCCCACGGCGCCATTGGCGCTTTCGTGCAGCAGGATCAGGGCCATGATCAGGATGGCCGCCATGGCCGCCAGGCTGAGCGAGGCTTTCAGGATGCGGCGACGCTCGTTCACCAGCAGCATGGCCGAGGCGATGATCATGGGCAGCACGATGGGGCCGATGATCAGATGGGACTGCCAATCGGTCATGCGTCCGGCTCCTTGCCGTCGACATGGTCGCTGCCGGTGATGCCGCGCGCCGCCAGGATGACCACCAGGAACAGGGCGGTCAGGGCGAAGCTGATGACGATGGCCGTCAGGACCAGGGCCTGGGGCGTCGGATCGGTGTAGCGCGCGGGGTCGGCGCTCCCGTCCGCCAGCACCGGCGGTGCGCCCGACCTCAGCCGGCCCATGGCGAAGATGAAGATATTGACCGCATAGGACAGCAGCGACAGCCCCATGATGACCTGGAAGGTGCGCGGCCGCAGCAGCAGCCAGACACCCGAGGCGCCCAGCACGCCGATGGCTAGGGCGAGAACCAGTTCCATCATGACGGTTCTCCTTCCTCGGCGTCTCTTTGTTTGGGTTTGCGCAGCGATTGGTGGGCCAGGGCCACCAGAGTCAGGACGGTGGCGCCGACCACCAGCACCACCACGCCCAGGTCGAACAGCACCGCGCTGGCCAGCGGCACGCGACCCAGGATCGGCAGATCGGCGTACTGGAACCAGGAGGTCAGGAACGGATAGCCGAACAGCCACGACCCGACGCCGCTGAGCGCCGCGATCACCAGGCCGGCGCCGATCCAGAAGATGGGCCGGATCGCCAGCCGTTCCTCCACCCAGCGCGCGCCGGAAGCCATATATTGCAGCACAAAGGCGATCGACAGCGCCACCCCCGCCGCAAACCCCCCGCCCGGCAGGTCATGCCCCCGCAGGAACAGATGCACGGCCAGCAGGATGATGAAGGGGAAGATCCAGCGCATCACCACGCGCGGGATCAGCATGGTCTCTTTCAGCGTGTCGCCCTCCGACCGTGTCTCGTGATTGCGGTCCGAGGCGTTCTGAACCCGTTGCTGGCTGGGTCCGGAAAGGGTGTCGTCGGCGGGCCGGAAGCGGCGCAGCAGGGCGAAGACGGTCAGGCCGACGATGCCCAGGACCGTGATCTCGCCGAAGGTGTCGAAGGCGCGGAAGTCGACCAGGATGACGTTGACGATGTTGCGCCCGCCCGCGTCCTTATAGGCGTGTTCGACGAAGAAGCGCGAAATCCCCTCGACCGAAGGCCGGGTCATGACGGCGTAGGATATGGCGGCCAGGGCCGTGCCGACGACGGCGGCGATGATCAGATCTATGCGGCGGCGCCGACGCGACCGCTTTTCCATGGCCTCGGGCAGGCGGATGGTCTCCAGCCGCTTCGGCAGCCAACGCAGGCCCAGCAGCAGCAGGACGGTGGTCACCACCTCGACCAGCAACTGGGTCACGGCCAGGTCCGGCGCCGACAGCCAGACGAAGGACAGGCAACTGGCCAGACCCGCGCCGCCCATAAGAACGACAGCCGCGAGGCGGTGGTATTTCGCCTGCCAGGCCGCCGCGACGGCGCAGCTGGCCCCGACCAGCCAAAGGCCGGCAAACGCCCAGTTCGCCAAGGTGGGCGTCGGCATGATCGGCGTGATGATCAGGCCCGCGCCTGTCGCGGACAGACCGCCCGCCAGCAGGGCGACCAATACGATGGCGCGCAGCTGCGGTTGCTGGCGCGTGGCCCCGAACAGGCGAACCATGGCCTCGGAGGCCTTGAACAGGCCGGTCATGGCGCGTTCGAACAGCCAGCCGCCGTTCAGCCGCTTCCAGCCCCACGGTCCGCCGCGCGGATTGGCGTTGATGCGTCGTCCGAACGCGACATACAGGGCCACGCCGCCGCCCAGGGCGACGAAACTGAGCACCAGCGGCAGGTTGAACCCGTGCCACAGGGCCAGGCTGTAATAGGGCAGGTCGAAGCCCAGCACCGAGACAGCCGCGCTTTTCAGGAACGGCCCCACGGTCACCGCCGGGAAGATGCCGACGACCAGACACAAGGCCACCAGCACTTCGACCGGCCGACGCATCCAGGCGGGCGGCTCGTGCGGCGTGCGGTCCAGTTGGGTCGGCGGCGGGCCGAAGAATGTCGTGTGGATGAAGCGCAGCGAGTAAAGGACGCTGAAAGCGCTGGCCAGGGTCGCCAGGGCGGGCAGGATCAGGTTCAGGCCGTGGGTGTTCACGCTGGCCACGGCCTCGGCCAGGAACATCTCCTTGGATAGGAAGCCGTTCAGCAGGGGCACGCCCGCCATGGCCGCCGCCGCCACCATGGCCAGGGTCGCGGTAAAGGGCATGAAGCGGAACAGGCCGCTCAGCTTGCGCATATCGCGGGTGCCGGCCTCATGGTCGATGATGCCGGCCGCCATGAACAGCGACGCCTTGAAGGTGGCGTGGTTCACCGTGTGGAAGATGGCGGCGATACAGCCCAAGGGACTGCCCAACCCCAGCAGCAGGACGATCAGCCCCAGGTGGCTTATGGTCGAATAGGCCAGAAGACCCTTCAGATCATGCTGGAATATGGCGCACCAGGCGCCGAGCAACAGGGTGGCCAGACCCATGCCGCCGACAATCAGATACCAGCTCTCTGTCCCCGCGAAGACCGGCCAGAACCGTATCAGCAGGAAGACGCCCGCCTTCACCATGGTCGCCGAATGCAGATAGGCGCTGACCGGCGTGGGCGCGGCCATGGCGCGCGGCAGCCAGAAGTGGAAGGGGAACTGGGCGCTCTTGGTCATCGCCCCCGCCAGCAACAGCAACAGCGCGGGCAGATAGAGGGGGCTTTGCTGGATCGCCTCGCGCGAGGCGAGCACGACATCCAGATCGTAGCTGCCGACGATCCGCCCGATCAGGATCATGCCGACCAGCAGCGCGATCCCGCCCGTCGCCGTGACGGTCAGGGCCATGCGCGACCCTTCGCGCGCGGCCGGATTCTGATGCCAATATCCGATCAGCAGGAAGGAGAAGAGGCTGGTCAGCTCCCAGAAGACCACCAGCTGGATCAGGTTGCCCGACAGCACCACCCCCTGCATCGCACCCATGAAGGCCAGCAGGAACGAGAAGAAACGCGGCACCGGATCCTTAGGCGACATGTAGTAGCGGGCGTACAGCACCACCAGGGCGCCGATGCCCAGGATCAGGGCGCTGAACAGCCAGGACAGTCCGTCCAGCCGCAGCACCAGATTGACACCCAGCGAAGGCAGCCAGGGAATCTCGAACTTCAGCGTCTCGCCGTCCTGAAACATCGGCCACAGCGCCGCCAGACACCCCAGGCTGATCAGGGCCACGATCCACGACAGGATGGCGGCGGCCGTTCGGGCGTGACGCGGCAGGCCGGCCGCCGCGATCGCGCCCATGAAGGGCAGGATCAGAATGATGACGAGAAGAAAGCTGATGGACATCGAGGCGGCGCGTCTCTCCGAATGATCGCGGGTGGTTTGGGCGAACGCTCAAGGTTCGCCAAGGTTCTCACCTACGGACTGGAAAGCGGGGCGTCAAAGCGACACCAGGGCGCGGCGTTTGGGCGATCTTTCAAGACCAGTCCTTCGTGGAGCCCGCTTTCCCGATTCGATGGGCGACATCGGTCGAACGGTCTTCATAAATGAAGAACCGAATACTCAAACGGCTTGATGATTTTCAGGTGGAGGGGTCGAAACCTGTCGACCTTTACACCAGAGTGGCTCCGCAGGTAGGATTCGAACCTACGACCAGCCGATTAACAGTCGGCTGCTCTACCACTGAGCTACTGCGGAACATCTGCTCGGGAGGCGGGCCTATAGCAGCGGGTGTTCCAATCTTGCAATGGGAAATCGAACCATCGAGCCGATAATTGTCGAAGACCCCGAGGACCCGCGCGTCGCCGCCTATCGCGACATTCGCGAGCGTGATCTGACGGGGCGTCAGGGTCTGTTCATTGCGGAAGGGGAGGTGGTGGTGCGCGGTCTGGCGTCCGGCGCATCCCTGTGTCGGCCGCTGTCGCTGCTGCTGGCGGAAAAGCGCGTGGCCGCGTTGGATGACGTCATCCGGGCGCTTCCGGCGGACGCATCGGTCTATGTCGCGGGCCAGGCGGTGCTGGATCGGATCGCCGGGTTCGAACTGCACCGGGGCATTCTGGCCCTGGGCGAAAAGCCTGCTCCGCCGCCCTTGGAGGCGCTGCTGCAAGATGTGGCGGCGGACGATGTCTTCGTCGTCGCCAGCGGCATCGGCAATCACGACAATATGGGCGGCCTGTTCCGCAACGCCGCCGCCTTCGGGGCCAGGGCCGTCCTGCTGGATTCGACCTGCTGCGATCCCTTTTATCGCAAGGCCATCCGGGTTTCGGTCGGGGCGGTGTTGCGCACGCCGTTCGCCGTCGCCGCGTCGTCCGGCATTCTGGACGCCCTGACCCAGGCGGGGGTCGAGGTGTTGGCCTTGACCCCATCGGCGGGCGAGCGTCTGGCGGACTATCGTCGCAAAGGTGCGGTCGCCGTGGTGCTGGGCTCAGAGGGGCCGGGCCTGCCGCGGGATGTCATCGACCGTTGTCGCCCCATCGGCATCGCCATGGCGGGGGGATTCGATTCGCTGAACGTCGCGGCGACCAGCGCGGTGGCCCTGCATCATCTGACCACGACGGCGTTGGGCGCTTGAAACGAAAAGGCCGCCCGTGGGGGCGGCCTTCGTCCGTATCGTCGCAATGGAGGCCTGACCGGGAATCGAACCCGGGTGCAAGGATTTGCAGTCCTCTGCGTCACCACTCCGCCATCAGGCCGCTTTTTGATCCCCGATTTCTCAGGGGGCGGTCATTGCGAGGGGCGTTCGCTATCAGATCGGATTGTCCGCTGCAACGCACGGACCTATAAGCGCGCGAGTTTTCCTCCCGGATTATCGTTGAAGGCTGCCCACAGATGGATTTCACCGCCGAGCGCAAGGCTATGGTCGACTCGCAGGTGCGGGTGAACGACGTGACGGATCGCGCGATTCACCTGGCTATGCTGGCCGTGCCGCGCGAACAGTTCTGCGCCCCCGACCGCGCCTTCGCCGCCTATTCCGAAGAGGTCCTGGCCATCGCCGGGGACCGCCGCCTGATGCCGGCGCGCGACGTGGCCAAGCTGCTCCAGGCCGCCAATGCGCGTGAGGGCGAGAAGGCCCTGGCCATGGCCGCACCCTACGCCGCGGCCGTGTTGGCTCGGATGGGGCTGGTCGTCACCGCCCAGGAATCAGAGGAAGCCGTGTTCGGCGTCGTCGGCGACGCCCTGGCCGCAGAGGGCGTCGCGACGGCGGTGCAGCCGCTATCGCAGCCGACCGGCGAGAACTGGGATCTGATCGTGTCCGAGGGCGGGGTCGAGACCTTGCCCGAATCGTGGGGCGCCGCGCTGCGGCCCGGCGGCCGGATCGTGGTGGTGGAGCGTCGCGGCGCGATCGGCAAGGCGGCGCTGTTCGTCAAGACGGCCGAGGGGCTGTCGCGCCGCGAGCTGTTCGATTCGTCGCCGGCGGTCCTTGCCGAGTTGACGTCGGCGCCTACCTTCGCGCTGTAGCAACCTGATCGGCCGGGCGACGGATCGCGCGACCGCAACCGTGAAGAAAACTTAACTGGCGTGTGGTTCAGTCAGGCCGCAGTTACGCTTGAGAAAACATTCGGGCGTTCTTTTCGGGGCGTCGGGCAAGGACGGACAATGTTGAAACGCTCGCGTGTGCTGGCTTCGGCCGCAGTGGTCGCCGTGATGACCGGCCTGGGCGCGCCCGCCTGGGCCGAGACGCTTCAGGACGCCATCGCCCTGGCCTACCGGACCAATCCCAACCTGCTGGCCCAGCGCGCAAACCAGCGGGCCTTGGACGAATCGGTGGTCCAGGCACGTTCGGGCCTGCGTCCGACGCTCAGCGCCTCGGCCGGCGTGGACTACACCCGCAACGACTTCCCCGCCGTGACCCAGTTCGTCGACACGAACGGGGACGGCGTGCCGGACACCCAGATCTCGACCAAGTCGTCCGAAACCCAGGGCGCCAATCTCGGCGTCAGCCTGAGCCAGAACCTGTGGACCGGCGGCCGCACCGCGCGCGCCATCGATCAGGCCCGCGCCGGGGTGCTGGCCGGCCGCGAAAACCTGCGTCAGATCGAACAGTCGGTCATGCTGTCGGTCATCCAGGCCTATGTGAACGTCACCCGCGACATGGAGATCCTGCGCATCCGCCAGGAGAATCTCAGCGTCCTGCAGCGCCAGCTGGAAGAGACAAGCGCCCGCTTCGAGGTGGGGGAGATCACCCGCACCGACGTCGCCCAGGCCGAGGCGTCCCAGGCCCAGTCCGAGGCCGATCTGGCCAATGCCCAGGCCCAGCTGGCCACCTCGCGCGCCGCCTACGCCGCCGTCGTGGGCCAGTCGCCGACCGATCTGGAGGCCGCGCCGACGCTTCCGGCCGTGCCGACCGACTTCGACGTCGCCATGGAGACGGCGCTGCAACGCAATCCAGGCGTTCTGGCCGCCACCTATCAACTGCAGGGGGCAGAGGCCGCCGTCGCCGCCGCCCGTTCGGAATATATGCCGTCGGTGCGCGCCACCGCCTCCTACGGCGGATCGTCCAATGATCTGGGCGACCTGGGGCAGCTGGCTGATCGCCGCAGCTTCACCGCCGGCGCCACCCTGTCGGTGCCGCTGTTCACCGGCGGTTTGAACCAGTCGCGCGTGGCCCAGGCGCTGGAGCGCGCCAACGCTGCCCAGATGTCCATTGAGGGCGAACGTCGCACGGTGCTTCAGAACGTCAGCTCCGCCTATGCCCAGGTGCTGTCGACCCGCGCCAATGTGACGGCCGGAACCGAGGCTGTGCGCGCCGCCTCGGTCGCCGCCGAGGGCGTGCGCCAGGAGGCGCAGGTCGGTCTGCGCACCACCCTGGACGTCCTGAACCAGGAAGTGACGCTGCGCGCCTCCCAGACCGCCGTCGCCAACGCCCGCGCCGCCGAATACGTCGCCCGCGCCTCTCTGCTGGCCGCCATGGGTCAACTGGAAGGGCCGGCGCTGAATCCCACCGTTGACGCCTATGATCCCAAGACCAACTATGATCACGTCCAGGGCCGCGGCGGTCTGCCGTGGGATGGCGTGATCGAGACGCTTGACCGCGTGGCCTCGCCGCCCATCGTGGGAACTGTGGACGCGCCGGACGCGCCGATCGACGCCCAGTTGAAGGGCGAGGTCGTGCGCACCGCGCCCCGCAACTGACGCCGAACCCGCGCCCGACGAACGCGCCCGTTGATTCCAGCGGGCGAAGATGCGACGACAAGGCATAGATTCCAGACGATCCTTTGTCTGGCGTCGTCCTTTTCGCGGCGCGCGGATCGTTCCGTAAGCCACCTTTCGTCCCAGGCCACGCCCAAGGTTGCGCCATGACCGATCAGTCCGCCCAGGAACCGACCATGGAAGAGATCCTGGCGTCGATTCGCCGGATCATCTCCGAAGATGAGGCCCCGGCCGAAACCCCGGCCGCCGAATCGGCGCCTGAGGTCGCGGCGCAGGCTGAACCCGAGCCCAAGCCCGCTGCGGCCGACACGGTCTTCGCCGCCCCGTTCGAGCCTGAACCGGCCATCGCCGTCGAAGACGATGTGCTGGAGCTGACCGACCGTTACGACGCCGCCCCGACCGAGACCATCGGCGATCTGGATGTGACGCCGGCCGAAACCTATCAGGCGCCCGAGCCGCCCGCGCCTTCCCCTGTGTCGACCCCGGTCTCGGAGCCCGCCTACGACACCCTGGTCGGCGACAGCGCCGCCGCCAGCGCCGCCTCCGCGTTCGCCGGTCTGGCCGCCAGTTTCAAGAAGCCGGACCCGGCGCCCGCCGTCTCGACCGGCGATCTGCCCTTCGTCAGCGGCAATACGGTGGAGGCCATGGTCGCCGAAATGCTCCGGCCCCTGCTGAAAGACTGGCTGGACGCCAATCTGCCCGCCATCGTGGAGGCCCAGGTACGCAAGGAAGTCGAACGCATCGCGCGCAGCGCCTAGCCCTTCGCTTGACCGCAGACTAATCCGAGGGGCGGCTCCTGAAGGGGCCGCCTTTCTGCATTTTCGATATGCTCAAGGAGCGACGCGCCGCGCGCGGAGCGTTTAGCAACAAAGAAGTCCCCAATGCTTGAGAAGACTTTCGAACCCCAGGCCGCCGAGCCTCGCCTCTACGCCCAGTGGGAAGACAGCGGCCTGTTCGCGCCCCGCACCGAAGGCGCCGCAGGCGCCTATTCGATCGTCATTCCGCCGCCGAACGTGACGGGCAGTCTGCACATCGGCCATGCGCTGAACAATACGCTGCAGGACATCTTGGCCCGCTATCACCGGATGAAGGGCAAGGCGGTGCTTTGGCTGCCCGGCACCGACCATGCGGGCATCGCCACGCAGATGGTGGTGGAACGCCAGCTGGCCGCCGCGGGCAATGTCGGCCGCCGCGACATGGGGCGCGACGCCTTTATCGAAAAGATCTGGGAATGGAAGGCCGAGAGCGGCGGGACCATCGTGCGCCAGCTGCGTCGCCTGGGCGCCTCCTGCGACTGGTCGCGCGAGCGGTTCACCCTGGACGAGGGGCTGAACGCCGCCGTCCGCAAGGTCTTCGTGCAACTGCACAAGGAAGGTCTGATCTACCGTGACAAGCGGCTGGTGAACTGGGACCCGCATTTCCAGACCGCCATCTCGGACTTGGAGGTCGAGCAGCGCGAGGTGGACGGCGCCTATTGGCGCTTCGCCTATCCGCTGGCCGATGGCGTGACCTACGAACACCCCGTCGCCTTCGATGAAGACGGCAAGGCGATCGGGTGGGAGACGCGTGACTTCATCGTCGTCGCCACGACCCGGCCCGAGACCATGCTGGGTGACACTGGCGTCGCGGTTCACCCGGACGACGAACGCTACGCCGGTCTGGTCGGCAAGTTCGTGACCCTGCCGATCGTCGGCCGTCGCATTCCCATCGTCGCCGACGACTATGCCGACCCGACCAAGGGTTCGGGCGCGGTCAAGATCACGCCAGCGCATGATTTCAATGACTTCGGCGTGGGAAAGCGCGCGGGCCTGCCGTCGCTGAATATTCTGGACGCTTTCGGCCGCATCACCGACGCCGACACGCCGGATGTGCCGTCGGACTATGTGGGGCAGGACCGTTTCGCCGCGCGCAAGGCCATCGTCGCCTGCGCCGAGGAAGAGGGCTGGCTGCGCGAGATCGAGAAGACCAAACATGTCGTCCCGCACGGCGACCGCTCCGGCGTGGTCATCGAGCCGTGGCTGACGGATCAATGGTACGTCGACGCCAAGGTCCTGGCCCAGCCCGCGCTGAAGGCGGTGGAGCAGGGCGACACGGTGTTCGAGCCGAAGTCGTACGAGAAGATTTATTTCGAATGGCTGAGGAACATCGAGCCGTGGTGCATCTCGCGCCAGCTGTGGTGGGGCCACCGCATCCCGGCATGGTACGGTCCGAACGGCGAAATCTACGTCGCCGAAACGGAAGAGGACGCCCGCGAACAGGCGATGGCGGACTATGATTCCGAGGTCGCTCTGACCCAGGACGAGGACGTTCTGGACACTTGGTTCTCCTCGGCCCTGTGGCCCTTCTCGACCATGGGCTGGCCCGAGAAGACCGAGGATCTGGAGCGGTTCTATCCGACCAGCGACCTGGTCACGGCGGCGGACATCATCTTCTTCTGGGTCGCCCGGATGATGATGATGGGCCTGCACTTCATGGACGGCGAGGTTCCCTTCAAGCGGGTCATCATCAACGGTCTGGTCCGCGACGAGAAGGGCCAGAAGATGTCGAAATCCAAGGGGAACGTCATCGACCCCCTGGGCATCATCGACGAACTGGGCGCCGATCCGTTGCGCTTCACCATGGCCATCCTGTCGGGCACGCGCGACATCAAACTGTCGAAACAGCGGATCGAGGGTTACCGCAACTTCGGCACCAAGCTGTGGAACGCCGCCCGCTTCAGCCAGATGAACGAAGCGCGCCGCGTCGAGGGCTTTGATCCCGCGACAGTCGAACAGACGATCAACCGCTGGATTCGCGGCGAACTGACCAAGACCGAACGCGCCGTGTCCGACGCCATCGAAGGCGGACGGTTCGACGATGCGGCGGGCGCCCTGTACCGCTTCGTCTGGAACGTCTTCTGCGACTGGTATCTGGAACTGGCCAAGCCGGTGTTCCAGGGATCGGACGAGGCCGCCAAGGCCGAGACGCGCGCCATGACCGCCTGGACGCTGGACCAGACGCTGAAGCTGTTGCATCCGGTCATGCCCTTCATCACCGAGGAGCTTTGGGCCGAACTGGGCAAGGAAGGTCCCGCTCGTGATGGCCTGCTGATCGGCGCCGAATGGCCGGTTCTGCCGGATGCCTTCATCGACGCCTCGGCCGAGGCCGAGATCGGCTGGCTGGTCGATCTGGTCGGTGAGATTCGGGGGCTGCGCGCCGAGATGAACGTGCCGCCGTCGGCCAAGCCGCCGCTGGCCTTCGTCGCGCCCGACGCCGTGACCGCCGAACGCATCGCCCGCCATCGCGATCTGATCCTGACCCTGGGTCGGGTGTCAGAGGTCGGGTCGGCGGATGCTGCCCCGACGGGCGCCGTGACCTTCGTCTCGGGCGGCTCGACCGTCGCCCTGTCGCTGGCGGGCATCATCGACCTGACCGCCGAACGGGCGCGTCTGGAGAAGGAGATCGCCGCCTTCGACAGCGACATCGGCCATGTGAACAAGAAGCTGGGCAACCCCAACTTCGTCGCCCGCGCCGCGCCGGAAGTCGTGGACGAACAGCGCGCCAAACTGGCCGAGGCCGAGGCCGGCAAGGCCAAGCTGCAGGCGGCGCTGGCCCGTCTCAGCGAGATCGGATGACCGTCTTCTTTCCGCTCATTCCCGCGAAAGCGGGGACCCAGTTATTTCGCGGCATCAATGCCTTGGATCAGGCAGGGCGAGACCAGCCAGACGCCGGAACGCCCAAGGCGCTGGGTCCCCGCTTTCGCGGGGATGAGCGGAGATGAAGGGGCGCGTTGATCAGCTTCTGGTCGCGCGCGGTCTGTTCGACAGCCGCGCGCGGGCAGCGGCGATCGAGGCCGGTCTGGTGCTCGCCGACGGCGTGGCGGTGCAGAAGCCGTCCGAGCAGATCGACGCGGACGCGGTGCTGGAGGCCCAGCCCGCGCACCGCTGGGTCGGACGCGGCGCATTGAAGCTGGATCATGCGCTGGGCCTGTGGCCGATTGCGGTCGAGGGACGGGTGGCGCTGGACGTCGGCGCCTCGACCGGCGGCTTCACCGAGGTCTGTCTGGATCGAGGCGCGGCGCGGGTTTTCGCCGTCGATGTCGGTTTCGGTCAGATGCACGACCGGGTCGCCGACAACCCGCGCGTGGTCAATCTGGAGCGCACGGACGCCCGCGATCTGCGCCCGGCCCTGATCCCGCAGGCGCCGTCCCTGATCGTCTGCGACGCCAGTTTCATCAGCCTGTCGAAGGTGCTGCCCGCCGCCCTGGCGCTGGCGGCGGACGACGCCGATCTGGTGACGCTGGTGAAGCCCCAGTTCGAGGCGGACGGCCCGGGCGGCGTCGGCAAGAAGGGCGTGCTCAAGGACCCGCAGGCCCATGCGGCGGCGGTTCAGCGGGTCTCCGACTGGCTGGAAAGCGTCGGCTGGACCGTGCAGGCCACGACCGAAAGCCCGATCACGGGCGGCGACGGCAATGTCGAGTTCCTGCTCTGGGCAAGGCGCGCCTCAAGCAGCGCGACGGCGCGATAGGCCCCCGAAATCCAGTCTCAAGCAGCGCGACCGCGCGATAGGCCCACGAACCCGGCCTCAAGCAGCGCGACGGCGCGATAGGCCCCCAATAAAGAGAAACCGCCGGAGGACTGATCCTCCGGCGGCTCCCGTCACATCGTCGATCGACAGGGGGGCTGAAAATTAATCGACGACGCGATAGCGGCCGTATTGGTCGGGGCAGGTGCGGACATAGCGGGTGTCCGTGCGACCATCGGGCAGACGGATCTGGCTCTCGGCCAGGCGGCATCCGTCGGAGTTGCGATAGGAATCGACCGGGCGCGAACGGTCGTCGTAGTAGCCGCCGCCATCATAGGCATAGTCGCTGCGACGGTCGTAGTCGTCGTAACGATAGCCCTGATCACCAGAGTAACGGTTGTCGTAGTAGCCGTAGGTCGGCTGGCTGTAACCTTGGTTGTAATAGCCGCTGGAGCCATAGCTGCTCTGATAGCTGCGGCAGGCGTCGGAGCTGGACCGACCGACCTGCGACCCGACCACGGCGCCGAGCACGCCGCCCAGGATGCTGCCTTCCGTGCGACGACCGCGCGCCGCCAGTTGCGAGCCGATGACGGCGCCCGCGCCGCCGCCGATCACCGCGCCGGCGCCGGTCCGACCCTGGCGCTCGCGCGAGCAGGGGTCGTAGGACGGGTAGCCGCGACCATAGTTGTAGGATGGCGAATAACCGCCGGTGCCGTAGTTCTGGCTATAGCCCTGACCGTAATAGTTCTGAGCCGAGGCCGCCATCGGGGCGGCGGTGACGCCCAGCGCCAGGGCGGCTGCGGCGGCGAGCGAAGACTTGGAGAGACGCATTTTTCAACCCTTCCGAGGACCGAACGATTTCCGTCAACGGTTAACGGCAAGCCTCGTGTCTCGTTGCAGTCCGATTTAAGACAGCGAAGCTGAACGGCATTTGAGCGTTATGTTCATCTTCGTTCATCTTTCAGGCGAGTGGCGCGCGGTCGGCCCGGACGCGACTTGAGCGGCCTTTCGGCGGCGGCTAGAAGCCCGGCGATGGAGACTTTCATCATCGACCGCGTCGGCGGCCAGGGCGACGGCGTCGCCCGCTCGGCGGCGGGGCCGGTGTTCGCGGGCCTGACACTGCCCGGCGAGACCGTGCGTGGCCAGATCGTGGACGGTCGGCTGGAAGGCGTCGAGATCGTCACGCCCAGCCCGGATCGGATCGCGCCGGTTTCGCCGCAATATGGCGATTGCGGCGGTTGCTCGCTGCAGCATTGGGCCGAGGGGCCCTATCTGGACTGGAAGCGCGAGCAGGTGCGCCTGGCCCTGACGCGCGAACGGATCGAGACTGAGATCGAGGCGACAATCGCCACGCCTCCGGGCAGCCGTCGCCGCGTCGCCCTACATGCCCGGCGTGATGCGGCAGGCCGCGTGGCTCTGGGGTTCAAGGCGCGCCGATCCTGGCGGCTGGTGGAAGTCACGGCCTGTCCGGTTGCCGATCCTCGCATCGTTCAGGCCATCCCCGCCCTGACGCAGGTGGCGGCGGCCTTCTTCGAACACCCCAAGTCCGCGCCGACACTGCACGTCACCTGGACCCTGGCTGGGTTGGACGTCGATGTAACGGGCGTGGAGCGGCGTTCGGGCGGCGGCCTGTCCGCCGACGCCCGCACCCAGGCGGTTCAGGCCGCGCATCGGGCGGACCTGGCGCGGCTGAGCCTGGCGGGCGAGATTCTGGTGATGGCGCGACAGCCGACCGTGGCCTTCGGACCGGCGACGGTCGCCTTGCCGGCCGGCGGCTTCCTGCAGGCTGCGCCCCCGGCCGAGGCGGCCATGACGGCGCGCGCGGTGGCGGCGGTGAAGGGCGCCAAGAAGGTGGCGGACCTGTTCTGCGGGGCGGGGACCTTCACCTTCCCCTTGGCGACGGTCGCCCCCGTGATCGCCGCCGATGCGTCCAAGCCCGGCATCGACGCGCTGAAATCCGCCGTCGGTTCGGCCAGGGGCATGAAGGCGATCACGGCAGAGGCCCGTGATCTGTTCCGGCGTCCGATGACCCCCTATGACCTGAAGGGCTGCGACGCCATCGTGTTCGATCCGCCCCGCGCCGGGGCCGTTGGCCAGACGGCCCAGATCGCCACGACCAAGGCCGCTGTGGTCGTCGGCGTATCGTGCAATCCCCAGACCTTCGCGCGTGACGCCCGCGTCCTGATCGACGCCGGGTTCCGGCTGGAGACGGTGACGCCGATCGACCAGTTCCTGTGGTCCGCCCACGTCGAACTGGTCGGCGTTTTCAGACGATAGGACGACCATGACCGAGATGACCGATGATCTGCATGAGGAAGACGGCGGCGGCTTCGACGCCGACGATTGGAGCCGCCTGAAGCCGTTCAGGGGGGCGGTCGCGACGCTGGAGGACGTGCAGGCGCGCCGCGCCATCTTCGCCCTGGGCGACACCGACGATCCGCGCCCTATCGCCATGGACCTGCCCCAGCCGGTGATCTGGTGGGACGAGGACGGTGAACAGGCGGCCGTCGCGGTCCAGGCCGAAAGCCATCTGGGGGATGACGGGCAGGAGATGGAAGTCCTGGGCCTGGTCCTGCCGGACGGTGAGGGGGCGGTCGCCCTGATGGAGGACGTCGATCTGGTCGACGACAGCGACCCGACATGGCGCGATCTGGTGACCCGCGCCATCGACCCCACGGCCGCCGACGATTAGTTCAGATCGCGGCCTGCGGCAGGTCGAACAGGTCCATCTGCGGTCGCGCATCCGGCGGCACGCGGAACTGCGTCTCGTCCAGCAGGCGGTGGGGCGTGTCCAGGCCATAGCGTTTGACCGCCGCCTTGAACCGCGCGCCGACCAGTTCAGCGACCGGACCCGTGCCCTTCATCCGCTGGGACCAGTCGGCGTCGTAATCCTTGCCGCCGCGCGTCTGGCGGATCAGCGACATGACCCGCGCGGCGCGGTCGGGACGGGCGTCGGCCAGCCATTCGCGGAACAGATCCTTGATCTCCAGCGGCAGACGCAGCGTCACATACATGGCGCGCGTCGCGCCCGCCTTGGCCGCAGCCTCCAGAATCGACTCCAGTTCATGATCGTTCAGGCCCGGAATGACGGGTGCGAACCCCACCCCGACCGGACACCCCGCATCGGCCAGCCGGGAAATGGCCTCGAGCCGTTTGGCGGGGGTCGATGCGCGCGGCTCCATCGCGCGGGCCAGTCCGCGGTCCAGGGTGGTGATGGAGACGAAGGCCGAGGCCAGGCCCGCCTTGCCCATCGGCCCCAGGATGTCGGCGTCGCGTCCGATCAGCACCGACTTGGTGATGATGCTGAACGGGTGGTTGAACCTTTGCATGACCTCCAGGATCGAACGGGTCGATCCCAGGTCACGCTCGACCGGCTGATAGGGGTCGGTGTTGCCGCCTATGTGGATGCGTTTGCATCGGTATCGGGGTGCGAGGAAGGCCTGTTCCAACAGACGCGCGGCCTGGGGCTTGAAGAAAATCCGGCTCTCGAAATCCAGGCCCGGGGATAGGCCCATCCAGGCATGGGACGGACGGGCGTAACAGTAGATGCAGCCATGTTCGCAACCTTTGTACGGGTTGATGGAGCGGTCGAATCCGATGTCCGGGCTGTCGTTCCGGGCGATGATCGTGCGGGCGTGTTCCGGCGTGAGGGTGGTGCGCAGGGGCGCGGCCTCGGCGTCGTCGCGCGTCCAGCCGTCGTCGAACGACAGGTGCTGCTCAGGTTCGTAGCGGCCGGTGGCATTCGAACGCGCGCCTCTTCCCTTGGCGATTTCCATGGGAAGGACGATGCGGCATCAGATGGAACAAATCAAGAACATTTGTTCCGATCTATTCCGGCCTATCCTTCGGGGCCGATGACCATGCAGGTGACGCGACGCTCCGCCAGGGCTTCGCAGGCTGTTTTGGCGGCGGTTTCCGTCAGGCCCGTAAATCGTGATCGGTACCAGTCGCCAGCCGTCTGGACGTTGCGTTCGGCGGTGGAGAACTGGGCTCGGAAGCGGCGGTTCAGCTCGGTCAGCCAGTCGTTGGCGACCTTTTCGTCGCGGAAGGCCCCGACCTGAACGGACCAGCGTCCGGCGGGGGTGCGGGCGGCCGAGCGCGCCGGCTCTCGTGCGGGCGGCGGCGTGGCGCGACGCGGCGTGGTCGAAGGGGCGACGGTCGCGCTGGCTGGCGCGCCGTTCAGGGAGGCGGTGACATTGTGGGGCGCACGGGGCGCCGCGGCGACCCTGCCTGCGCCCTGGCCCGCAGCCTGGCCCGCAGCCTGGCCCGCAGCCTGGGCTGTCGCGGCGGCGCGTTGGCTGGCCGCGCGCTCGGACGGCGAGGGCGCGACGCGGGTCGGCAGGACCGCCGGCGCCGGGGCGGCCGTATAGGCGACGGCGGTGGAACCGGCGGCTTCTCCATCCTCGTCGTCGCGGATCGAGGCATAGGCGATGGGCGCGTCGCCAGTCGCGGACTCGCCTCCGACGCCGAAGCCGCGCTGTTCGAAGAAGGTTTGTGCGACCTGAATGCGCTCGCCCTGGGCGCGGCGGCGTTCAACCTCGAATCCGGTGTCCATCAGTTCGGCGACGTGTGCGTTGCGGCTGGCCGTCGAGCGCCCGCCCAGGACCACGGTGATCAGGCGACGACCATCACGAACCGCCGACGCCGCCAGATTGTAGCCCGAGGCGTTGGTGTAGCCGGTCTTCATCCCGTCATAACCGCGTCCCGTCGGCAGCAGGCCGTTGGTGTTGCGATAGTTGCGGCCGTTATAGGCCCAGTCGTGCAGGCCGAAATAGCTGTAGTACTGAGGGAAATCGCGCATGATGGCCCGCGCCAGGATCGCCTGATCCCGCGCCGAGGTCAGTTGGCGTGCGTCAGGCAGGCCGTTGGCCGTGACGTAGCGGGTCTGGGTCATGCCCAGCTGTTCGGCCTTCGTCGTCATCATGCTGGTGAAGCGCGCCTCGGACCCGCCGATATGTTCACCGATGGCCAGGGCCATGTCGTTGGCCGAACGGACGGCCGTGGCCCGCATGGCGTTGTCCAGGGTGATGGTCTGCCCCGCCGCCAGCCCCAGTTTCGACGGCGGCTGAGAAGCGGCGCGCGGCGAAATGGTCAGGACGTCGTTCAGGTTCGCCTTGCCCTGCTCCAACGCCTCGAAGGTCAGATACAGGGTCATCATCTTGGTCAGGGACGCGGGATAGCGGCGGCTGTCGGCGTGGCGCGCGAACAGAACCTCGCCGGTCGCCGCATCGATCACGATGGCGGCATAACGGCTGCTCTCCTGAGATTGGGCCTCTATCGGACGGACATTGGCGCCCAACACCAGCGAAGCGGCGAGAAGGGCGAACAGTCCGCGGCGGAGGAAAGCGATCATGGGCGATACAACCCCTTGGTAATCAAGCCCTTGGCGAGCAGGGTGCGGCAGGCCCCCCGGCCGACGCGACGAAAGGGTTAGCATAGGAACCGGGGGTTTCATGGTGGTTAACCGCCCGTCAACGTGAATTTGAACCGCCTATCGGGGTTATGCCTGCAACCTGATCGGCGATAATATTGTGCAGCGCACAAAGCAGCCTTGCATTCATTTCGCACTTGCAGCATATTGCGGTTCTGCGAGGGTTCGCCTCGCGTCAGATTTTCCGCACCGCCGCCATCCCCCAGGCGGGCACCAACCGGAGAGACGATCATGGCCGACGCCGCCGAAACGATTAAGAAGACCGCCGACCAAGCCGCCGCCGCCACCGCTTCGGTGGGTGCGAAGGTCAAGGCGCAAGCCGAAACCATCCAGGCCGCCGGAACCCAGGCTTTCCGCGAAGGCATTGACAAGTCGGTCGCCTCGCTGGGCGAACTTAACGCCCACGGCAAGAAGAACCTGGAGGCCATGGTCGAGTCGGCCACCGTCGCCCAGAAGGGCGCAGAGGCCCTGTCGCAACAGGCCCTGGGCTTCGCCAAGACGTCGTGGGAAGAGGGCGTCGCCGCCTCCAAGGAACTGTCGACCGCTCGTTCGGTGCAGGAGTTCTTCGAACTGCAGACCGCCTGGGCCAAGAAGTCGATGGAACGCTACGTCGCTGAAATGACCAAGACGAACGAGATCGTCGCCAATACAGTCAAGGACAGCCTGAAGCCGATCAACGAGCGCGTCACCGCCTCGGTCGAAACCTTCCAGGCCGCCCGCTAAGCCGCAGCGGCTTGGAAATCGAAAAGGCCCCGGGGTTCGCTCCGGGGCCTTTTTTCGTTCTGCGTCCGTGATTTGCCATTCACGCAATCCGTGACTGGACGCCGCTTCAAATCAGGCCATCATTCCCTATCTGTTAGCCAAGACGACTCCCCGATTACGGAACACGAATGCCCATTCAAAGGCCCGGCGACACGGGCGGCGGTCAAGGAACCGCCGTCGTCACCGAAACCAAGCCGAAACTTCAGAAGCCCTCGCTGTATCGGGTGCTGATCCTGAACGACGATTATTCGCCGATGGAATTCGTCGTCTATGTGCTGGAGCGGTTCTTCCAGAAGAGCCGCGAGGAAGCGACCCGCATCATGCTGCATGTGCACCAGCATGGCGTGGGCGTCTGCGGCGTCTTCACCTACGAGGTCGCCGAGACCAAGGTCGCGCAGGTCATCGAGACCGCGCGCCGCCACCAGCACCCTCTGCAATGCACGATGGAAAAGGACTGAGAGGAGCCTCCCGATGCCTTCATTTTCCCGTCCTCTCGAAGAAACCCTGCACCGCGCGGTGGGATACGCCAATGCGCGCAGGCACGAATACGCCACGCTGGAGCATCTGCTCCTGGCGCTGATCGACGACCCGGACGCGTCCGGCGTCATGGGCGCCTGCAATGTCGATCTGAATGCGCTGAAAGCGGCGCTGACCCTGTATGTCGACAATGATCTGGCCGCCCTGGCCACGGCCGACGGCGAGGACGCCAAGCCGACCGCAGGCTTCCAGCGCGTGATCCAGCGCGCCGTGATCCACGTTCAGTCGTCCGGCCGCGAGGAAGTGTCCGGCGCCAACGTCCTGGTCGCCATCTTCTCGGAACGCGAAAGCCACGCGGCCTACTTCCTGCAGGAGCAGGACATGACGCGCTATGATGCGGTGAACTTCATCGCCCACGGCATCGCCAAGAAGGCGGGCGCGTCAGAGGGCAAGTCGGCCAAGGGCGCATCCCCCGAAGAGGCCGAGGACCAGTCGGCCGTCAAACAGGGCGGCGAGGCGCTGGAAGCCTATTGCGTCGACCTCAATGAGAAGTCGCGTCAGGGCAAGGTCGATCCCCTGATCGGTCGTCAGGCCGAGGTGGACCGCTCGATCCAGATCCTGTGCCGCCGCACCAAGAACAATCCGCTGCTGGTCGGCGATCCCGGCGTCGGCAAGACCGCCATCGCCGAGGGTCTGGCGCGCAAGATCGTCAATGGCGAAGTGCCCGACGTCCTGAAGGACGCCACCATCTACAGCCTGGACATGGGCGCGTTGCTGGCAGGCACCCGCTATCGCGGCGACTTTGAAGAACGCCTGAAACAGGTGGTCAAGGAGTTGGAGAACCACGACAACGCGGTTCTCTTCATCGACGAGATTCACACGGTGATCGGCGCGGGTGCGACCTCGGGCGGGGCGATGGACGCCTCCAACCTGCTGAAGCCCGCCCTGGCTTCGGGCACGCTGCGTTGCATGGGTTCGACGACCTACAAGGAATATCGCCAGCACTTCGAGAAGGACCGCGCCCTGGTGCGGCGCTTCCAGAAGATCGACGTCAACGAGCCGACGGTCGAGGATACGGTGAAGATTCTGAAGGGTCTGAAGACCTATTACGAGCAGCACCACAAGGTCCGCTATACCGACAGCGCCATCCGAACCGCGGTCGAACTGTCGGCCCGCTACATGACCGACCGCAAACTGCCGGACAAGGCGATCGACGTGATCGACGAGGCGGGCGCCGGCCAGATGCTTCTGGTCGAATCCAAGCGCAAGAAGGTCATCGGCCAGAAGGAGGTCGAGGCCGTCATCGCCAAGATGGCCCGCATCCCGGCCAAGTCGGTGTCCAAGTCCGACACCGAGAGCCTGCGCGAGCTGGAAACTGATCTGAAGCGCGTCGTCTTCGGTCAGGAACAGGCCATCGAACAGGTGTCGGCGGCGATGAAGCTGGCGCGGGCGGGTCTTCGCGACCCAAACAAGCCCATCGGCAGCTTCCTGTTCAGCGGCCCGACCGGCGTGGGCAAGACCGAGGTGGCCAAGCAACTCGCCGCCACCCTGGGCATCGAGATGCAGCGGTTCGACATGTCCGAATATATGGAGCGGCATACGGTCAGCCGCCTGATCGGCGCGCCTCCCGGCTATGTCGGCCATGACCAGGGCGGCCTGCTGACCGACGCGGTTGATCAGCATCCGCACGCCGTCATCCTGCTGGACGAGATCGAGAAGGCGCACCCGGACGTCTACAACATCCTGCTGCAGGTGATGGACAACGGCACGCTGACCGATGCGGTCGGCAAGAAGGTCGATTTCAGGAACGTCATCCTGATCATGACCACCAACGCCGGGGCCGCCGACAACGCCCGCGCCTCCATCGGCTTCGGCCGGGGCAAGGTCGAGGGCGAGGACGACAAGGCCATCCAGCGTCTGTTTGCGCCCGAGTTCAGGAACCGCCTGGACGCCATCGTGGCCTTCAAGCCGCTGGGCGCCGAGACGATCCGCTCGGTGGTGACCAAGTTCGTGCTGCAGCTGGAAGCCCAGCTGGCGGACCGCAACATCACCATCGAACTGACCGACGAAGCCGCCGACTGGCTGGCCAAGAACGGCTTCGACGAACTGTATGGCGCCCGCCCGCTGGCGCGGGTCATTCAGGACTCGATCAAGAAGCCGTTGGCCGACGACATCCTGTTCGGTCGCCTGACGCGCGGCGGACACGTCAAGGTCCAGCTGAAGGACGGCAAGATCGACTTCGACATCGCCAGCCCCTCGGGCGCCCCGGCGAAGGCCGAGGAAGAAGAGACGGCCTGATCGTCGGCAGGCAAGACGGCAGAAGGCCCGGCTGGAAACAGCCGGGCCTTTTTCTCAGCCCTGTTTGAACGGCGACAGTTCGGCGGTCATTGCGGCCCTTTGTTCCTCCACCGCCGGGCCTTCGCCCTCCAGATAGCGGGCGACGGGGTCGCGCAGGGCGGGGTCGGCGATGAAGTGGGCGGAATAGACGGGGGAGGGCAGGTAGCCGCGCGCGATCTTGTGCTCGCCCTGCGCTCCTGCCTCGACGCGGGACAGGCCCTGCGCGATGGCGAAGTCGATGGCCTGATAATAGCAGAGCTCGAAATGCAGGAAGGGCACATCGTCCAGCGTGCCCCACTGGCGGCCATACAGGGCGTCGCGGCCGATGAAGTTCAGGGCCCCGGCGATGGGCGCGCCGTCCCGAAACGCCATGACCAGGGCGATCCGGTCGGCCATGGTCGCCCCGACGCGGGCGAAGAAGTCGCGCGTCAGATAGGGCCGACCCCATTTGCGCGAGCCGGTGTCCATATAGAAGGCGAAGAAGGCGTCCCAATGCGCCTCGGTGATCTCGACGCCGGTCAGGATGCGGATGTCCAGGCCCGCCTGGGCATCGCGCCGCTCGCGCCGAATCGATTTGCGGCGGTTGGCCGACAGGGCGGCCAGAAAATCGTCGAAGGTCTTATAGCCGTCGTTGCGCCAGATGAATTGAATGTCCTGACGCGGCAGCAGACCCGCCTCGGTCATGGCCGCCCATTCCGCCTGCGTCGGGAAGTTGACGTGCAGGGACGAGACGCCCAGCCGCTCCACCAGTGTCAGGGCGCCCTGCAACAGGGCCTGGCGCACCGTGGCGGCGTCCGCGTCGGGATGGGTCAGGAAGCGCGGCCCGGTGGCGGGCGTAAAAGGCACGGCGCCCAGCAGCTTGGGATAATAGCGGCCGCCCGCCCGCTCATAGGCGTCGGCCCAGCTGTGGTCGAAGACGTACTCGCCCTGGCTGTTTCCCTTCAGATACAGCGGCATGACGCCGAGGACGTCGCCACTGTCACCCCGCAGGGCCAGATGACGCGGCGCCCATCCCTGACGCGGCGCGGCGCTCTCGGACGCCTCGCAGGCGTGCAGGAAGTCGTAGGAGACGAAGGGATCGCCGGTGGAACGCGCACAGGCGTCCCAGGCGTCGCGGCCTATGTCGGCGATCCCGTCGTGAACGGTGATGTGAAAACTCATCCCCGCTCATCCCCGCGAAGGCGGGGACCCAGAGCTTTGGGCGAACCCGCTCGTCCCTTCGTCCCCGCTGATCGTCCAAATCTTGGCCGAGCAAAAGAACTGGGTCCCCGCCTTCGCGGGGATGAGCGGATCATGAGGTCGCCGATCAGCGGATCTCCACGATCGCGTCGATCTCGACCGCGAAGCCCAGCGGCAGCTTATAGACGCCGACGGCCGAGCGGGCGTGCTTGCCCGCGTCGCCGAAGACCTGGACCATCAGGTCCGAACAGCCGTTGATGACGGCGGGGATGGCCTCGAAGTCGGGGCCGGCCTGGACGAAGCCGCCCAGTTTGACGATGCGGACCACCCGGTTCAGGTCGCCGTCGCAGGCGGCCTTGATCTGGGCGATCAGGTTCAGGCCGCACAGGCGGGCCGCGTCCACGGCCTGTTCCGGCGTCACATCCACGCCGACCGTGCCCTTGATCCCGCCGTTGGCGTCGTTCGACAGCTGGCCCGAGATGGTGATCTGATCGCCCGACCGGACGAAGGAGACATAGCTGGCCACCGGCTTGGCGGGTTCCGGCAGGGTGAGGCCGAGTTCGGCGATGCGGGCTTCGATGCTCATGGGGGCTCCTTTTGTCTGGTGGCGGTTTAGCGCGGGGCAGGGGCGGCGTCACGCCTTGACGGGTTAAAGGTTCGCCAACCGCTGTGTGCCATGCTGGCGAACATGGATATGCACCTGACCCCCGATGTCGCCGCCTTCCATGCCGTCCTGGCGCGCCTGTCGCCTGACGACCGGGCGCGGGTCGACGCCGCCGCCGGCCCGGCCGCGCAGAAGGCCGCCGAGGCCGCGCCCCACTGGGATTTCGAAATGCCGGCCAAGGCGGTGGACGCCCTGCTGGGGCCGGACGCCTCGGACGACGTGCGACGCGGCCTGGTCGCCGCCTGGGCGCTGCAACTGCCGGACCGTGTGGCGGCGATGCGCCTGCCGTCCCAGGTCATGGCCCTCTATCCCTATTGGATCGAACAGCTTGCCGCGTTCCTGGACAAGGCTGAGGGCGACTATGTCTTCGACCACTGGTCCAAGGATGTGCGTTTCACCCTGGCGCTCAGCGTGCCGGGGGCCAAGAGCCAGGTCATCGACCTGTCGTCGCCGGTTGGGCCGGGCCAGATCGTCAAACATGTCCGCGACGGCTGGGGCGTCAAGCCGCTGTTCCGCTATCTGGCGGCGGGGGCGAAACGCGAGCCGTGGCTGGAGGTGCATACCGAAAGCCGCTGGCTGCGCGGCTTCAACGAGGACGGCTGGAACGAGGCCTGGGCGACGGCGGCCGAGCTGTGCCGGGCGCGGCCGGAGCTGGCGGGCATGATCGGCTCCAGCTGGTTCTACGACCCGCCCCTGACCGAGATCAGCCCGCGTCTGGCCCACCTGCGGCTGAACCCGCTTAACGGCGGCGCCTTCATGGTGCATCAGGGGCCGGCCCCGATCCACACCGAGCGCGCCGGCACGGCCTCGCCGTCCAGGAAGGCGTTGATCGACAGCGGCGAATACACCGCCCGGTCGTGGCTGATGATCTGGCCGCGCAAGGAACTGATCGCCTGGGCGGATCGGCGGAAGGCGGCGGCTTGACCCACCTCCGTCATCTTCGGGCCTGACCCGAGGATCGGATGCGGATCGGGCTGTGCATCATCCCTGACGCAATGCCGCTGAACGCTCGGCCCTCGGGTCAAGCCCGAGGGTGACGCGTTTTATTGGGCCGCCAACCGCCACGCCGCCGCGACCGGCTGGATGTCCAGATCGGCGGCCTTGGCCAGTCGGATCAGCCGGTCGATGTCCTCGGGACGGCAGCCATACGGGGTGGGCGCGTCGCTGACATCGTGGCCATAGGCGATCAGCCAGGCTTTCGACGCCGCTGTTTGCGCCACCAGCGCCTCCAGATCGTAACCGGGCAGGCGGCGGCTCTCCAGCCCCACGGCCTGCAGCAGGTTGCGGTCGGCCCGAGCGGCGTTGACGCCGTCGCGCACGCCGCGCCCGCACAGGAACCGCCCGTCGATGACCGGCTTGGCCCCCAGGGCGCAGTCGCCGAACGGATAGGCGAAGGTCGTCATCTGATAGCCGTCCAGCCGCTCGGCCACCCAGGCGGCGTTGCGGGCCAGGCTGGCGTCCAGTTCGGCGGGCGTCAGGGTCAGGGTCGAGACATGCTCATAGGTGTGGCATCCGACCTCATGCCCGGCGTCGTGCAGTTCCTGCAGATGCTCGACCTCGAATTGGGGCAGGTCCATGTTGCGCCCGCCCGACAGGCCGCCGCAGACATAATAGGTCGCCTTGATCCCATGCTGGGCCAGGATCGGCCCCGCCTCGGTCCAGGCCGAGACGGGGATGTCGTCGAACGACAGGCTCAAGATGCCGCGCGCCGGTCGAATGGCGACGAGGCGGATGTCGAGGTAGCGGCCGGCGCGGCGGCGCATCTTGTCGATGAAGGCGCTCATGCGGGCCTTATGTCACGACGAGCTTAAGGCCGGGTTTCACACCGTGACGGGCTGTGTCGTCAGGCCGCGCACGCCGAAGACGCGGCGATAGCGCTCGATCTCGGCTGGATCGCCCACGGCCTTTTCAGGATTGTCGGACAGTTTGACGGCGGGGCGTCCACCGGCCTCGACCACCTTGCAGACCAGTGAGATCGGCTCCAGCTCCGGCGCGAAGGCGGGCGAGCAGTCGCGGAAGTCGTTGGTCAGATTGGTGCCCCAGCCGAAGCTGAGACGGGCGCGGCGGTGGAAATGGGCGTGGGTCGCCTCGATGCCTTCGATGTCCATGCCGTCCGAGAAGATCAGCAGCTTCTCCCTCGGATCGCGGCCGCGGGCTTTCCACCAGTCGATCAGACGTTCGCCCGCAGGAATGGGCGGGGCGGAATCCGGGCGGAAGCCGGTCCAGTCGGCCACCCAGTCGGGCGCCTGTTCCAGAAACGCCTCGGTGCCGAAGGCGTCGGGCAGGACGATCAGCAGATTGCCCGCATAATGCCTGCGCCATTCGTCCAGCACGGCATAGGGCGTCTGAGCCAGGGCCGCGTCGTCGGGCGCCAGCGCCGCCAGCACCATCGGCAGTTCGTGGCCGTTGGTGCCGATGGCCTCCAGATCGTTCTCCATCGCGTGCAGCACATTGGACGTGCCGATGAAGGACGATCCCAATCCCTCCTTCAGCGCCTGAATGCACCAGCGTTGCCACAGGAAGCCGTGGCGACGCCGCGTGCCGAAGTCCGACAGGGCCAGGTCGGGCAGGGCGCGCAACCGTTCCACCTTGGACCACAGCCGGGTCTTGGCGCGCGAATACAGGATGTCCAGCTCGAACCGGCCCAGCCGCCGCATCCCGACCCGGCAACGCAGCTCGTTCAGGATGGCCAGCGCCGGGATTTCCCACAGGGTCACATCGGCCCAGCCGCCCGAGAAGGTCAGGACATACTGTCCATCCTCGACAGACAGGTCATAGTCCGGCAGGCGGTAGTCGGTCAGCCAGGCGATGAAATCGGGCGAGAAGATCTGCTTCACGCCATAGAAGCTGTTGCCCGCCAGCCAGACCAATTCCTTGTTGGTGAAGCGCAGGGTCCGGGCGTGATCCAGCTGTTCGCGCAAGGTCGCGATGTCGACCTCTTCGGCCAGCCGCACGCGTCTGGTGCGGTTGATGACCTGAAAGACGACCGGCACATCGCGATGCTCGCGCCAGATCATCTGCAGCATCAGCAGCTTGTAGAAGTCGGTGTCCAGCAGGCTGCGGACGATCGGGTCCAGGCGGAAGCCGTGGTCATAGGCGCGTTTGGCGAGGTCCATGCGGGCATTTGAGCCGATGGGGCGGGGGAGTGCACGTTCTTTTCCGCCTATTCCGCCGTCATCCTCGGGCTTGACCCGAGGATCGGAGGTTGGACGGACCGTGCGTCAGCTCGGGCGCAATGCGGCGGAAACCTCGATCCTCGGGTCAAGCCCGAGGATGACGAAACGGGGACCGCCTCACCCCTTCAGCGCCCGGCCCGCCACCACCGCGTCCTTGCCGAACTTCTCGCGCAGGGCGTCGATGGCGCGTTCGGTCTTAAGAGTGCGGGTCTCGGTCGTCTGGAACAGACCGGCGGGGGCGTCTTCGGCGTCCTGGACATCGGCCATGCCGATGCCGATCAGGCGATAGGGCCGGCCCAGTTCGGGTTTCAGCAGGTCGCGCCCGGCCGCGAACAGGGCGCGCGCCGTCTGGACCGGATCGGGCAGGGTGATGCGGCGGGTCACGATCTTGAAGTCTGCGCGCCGCAGCTTCAGCACCAGGACGCGGCTGGCCACCCCGTCGCGCCGGGCCTTGGACGCCAGTTTCTCGCACAGGGGCCACAACTCGGCCTCCAGCGCCTCGGCCGTGGTCAGGTCCTCGTTGAAGGTGGTCTCGGCGCTCATCCCCTTGCGATCACGCTCGGGGTTCACGGCGCGGGCGTCGCGGGCGTGGGCCAGGTCGTGCAGGCGCAGACCCGATTCGCCATAGCGTTTGACCAGGTCGCGCACGTCCGCCCGCGCCAGATCGCCGATGGTGGAATAGCCGTCGCTGCGCAGCGCCTTGCCGAACACCGGCCCGACGCCGGGCAAGGCGGTGACGGGGCGCGGCGCCAGCAGGCTTTGCGCGTTCGCCGCTCCCACGACCGAAAAGCCCCGCGGCTTGTCCATCTCGGACGCCATCTTCGCCAGGAAGCGGTTGGGCGCCAGGCCGATGGAGACGGTCAGGCCGGTCTCGTCCTCGATCCGCTTCTGGAACCGGATCAGCTGAAGCGCTGGCGGGCCGCCGTTCAGCCGCTCCGTGCCCGACAGATCGACCCAGGCCTCGTCCAGCGACAGCGGCTGGATCAACGGCGTCAGCTGGCCCAAGGCGCCCAGGATGCGTTGGGATTCGAAGACATATTTGGTGAAGTCGGGCTTGATGACCACGGCCTCGGGACAGGCCTTCAGCGCCTTGAACATCGGCATGGCCGAACCGACGCCGTACTGGCGCGCGACATAGCAGGCGGTGGAGACCACGCCCCGCTTGCCCCCGCCGACGATGACGGGCCGGTCGCGCAGTTCGGGCCGGTCGCGCTTCTCCACCGAGGCGTAGAAGGCGTCGCAGTCCATATGGGCGATGGACAACTGGTCCAGTTCGGCATCGGCGACGATACGTCGCGATCCGCATGCCGGACAGCGGCCATCGGGCGGCCCGGCGGGGTCCGGCCCGGTCCACAGACAGTCGCGACAGATGGCCTTGATGGCCACGTTTAAGGTCTCCGTAAGTTTGGCTTCACCCCAACTTAAGACTGGCCGGCTACCAATGCGACCAACGAGGCGTCCCGCGTTCCAGGGGCGCGCAGGTCAGGTGATGATGTCCAAGAAAGTCCTCATCGTCGAGGATAACGAGCTGAACATGAAGCTTTTTCATGATCTGCTCGATTCCCAGGGCTATGAGACCCTGCAGACCCGCGAGGGCCTGCAGGCGCTCGCCCTGGCCCGCGCCCACCACCCCGACCTGATCCTGATGGATATCCAGCTGCCGGAAATCTCGGGTCTGGAAGTCACCAAATGGCTGAAGGACGACGAGGAGCTGAACCACATTCCCGTCATCGCCGTGACCGCCTTCGCCATGAAGGGCGACGAGGAGCGGATCCGCCAGGGCGGCTGCGAGGCCTATATCTCCAAGCCGATCTCGGTCATGCACTTCCTCGAAACCATCCGGCAGCACCTGGGATGAGCGCGCGCATCCTCGTGGTCGACGACGTGGACGTGAACGTCCGTCTGCTCGAGGCCAAGCTGACGGTCGAATATTACGACGTCCTGACCTGCAACGATGGGGCGGCCGCCCTGGCGATGGCGGTCGAGCATCAGCCCGACCTGATCCTGCTGGACGTCATGATGCCCGGCATGGACGGGTTCGAGACCTGCCGTCGACTGAAGGCTCAGGCCGAGACGCGTCACATCCCGGTGGTTCTGGTCACCGCTCTGGATGGGCGTCAGGATCGCATCCGCGGGCTGGAGGCCGGCGCCGACGACTTCCTGACCAAACCCATCGACGACGTCATTCTGTTCGCGCGGGTCAAGTCGCTGACCCGGCTGAAACAGGTGATGGATGAACTGCGCGAGCGCGAGGAGAGCGGTCGGCGGCTCGGCGTCGATTTGGAAGGCGCGGCCCGGCTGCGCAACGAAGGCGGGCGCGTGCTGATCGTCGACGACGACCTGCGCCAGGCTGAGAAAATCGCTAGGGAATTGGGCGTCGAACATCGCGTCACCATCGAATCCGATCCCGACGCAGCGCTGGCGGCGGCGCGGGGCGTGCTGGATCTGATCATCGTCAATGTGGCGGCGGCGGCCTTCGATGGTCTCAGGATCGTGGCCCATGCCAAGTCGGGCGACGCGCGGCGGGCGCCGATCCTGGCCATCGTCGATCCGGCCGAGCGGCCGCGCATGGTCAAGGCGCTGGAGCTGGGCGCCGCCGACATCCTGCCGCGCCCGGTCGACACCGAGGAGCTGTCGGCGCGGGTCCGCACCCAGATTCGGCGCAAGCGTTACACCGACTTCCTGCGCCAGAAGCTGGACAGCAGCATGGAGATGGCCGTCACCGACGCCCTGACCGGCCTGCATAACCGCCGCTACATGACCGGCCAGCTTCAGGCCCTGGTGGGCCGCGCGGCCCAGGGCGGCGCGCAGGTGGCGGTGCTGGTGCTGGACATCGACCACTTCAAGTCGGTCAACGACGGCTTCGGCCACGATGCGGGCGACGAGGTGCTGGTCGAGTTCGCCGTCCGCCTGGCCACCAATGTCCGCGCCGTGGACCTGCCCTGTCGCATGGGGGGCGAGGAGTTCGTGGTCGTCATGCCGGGCGCCAGTCTGGAGGACGCGGGCCGCGTCGCCGAACGCATCCGCCGCGACGTCGCCTCCGCCCCGTTCCGCGTCATGGGCGGCAAGGAGCAGATCACCATCACCATCTCGATCGGCGTCGCCGCCACCGTCGGCGACGGCGATACGCCCGAGGGCCTGCTGAAACGCGCCGACGAGGGGGTCTATGAGGCCAAGGCCGCCGGTCGCAACAAGGTCATCGCCAAGGCGGCTTAACGCCCATCCGTCATCCTAGGGTCGAGCCCGAAGATGACGAACGCCATCGCCACAACAAAAAACGCCCGGCTGGAGACCAGCCGGGCGTTATCGATTTCAGCCGATCAAGTGTTTACTTGATCTTGCCTTCCTTGAACTCGACGTGCTTGCGCACGACCGGGTCATACTTCTTGACGACCATCTTTTCGGTCATGGTGCGGGCGTTCTTCTTGGTGACATAGAAGAAGCCGGTGTCGGCCGTGGAGTTCAGGCGGATCTTGATGGAAGCCGGTTTGGCCATCGGAATTACCTCTGCGACGGCGAAAGCCGCTTAAAATAAGAGGCGCGGAACATACTCAGGATCGCCCCAAAGTCAACGGTCGCGATGCCGCGTTGATGCGGTCGTCCGTACAGTTAGGGTGACGCCATGAAAATCGCACCCCTGCTGGCCGCTGCGGCCCTGGTTTCCCTGTCGCCCGCCGGTGTCGCGGCCGCATCCTCGGCTCCGGCTCAGGACGATTTCATGGCGCGACTGAACGCGCTGTGCGGCCAGCGATTCGAAGGCCGGGTCGTCACGACCGACGCCGCCGACGCCGGATTCGCCAGCGAGCGGCTGGTCATGCATGTGCGCGACTGTTCGGCGGATGAGGTCCGCATTCCCTTCGCGGTGGGCGCGGACCGGTCGCGCACCTGGGTCGTGACCCGTACGGATACCGGCCTTCGGCTGAAACACGATCACAGGCACCAAGACGGAACGACCGATGTCCTGCATTGGTACGGCGGCGACACGGCCAGCGCCGGCACGGCCGAGCGGCAGACGTTCCCGGTCGACGCCGAATCGATCGCCCTGCTCAACGCCAATGACGCGGCGGTCTCGACGACCAACGTCTGGGCGATGGAGGTCCATCCCGCAGGGATGTTCGCCTATGAACTGAGGCGCCCCAACCGGCATTTCCGTGTCGAGTTCGACCTGACCCGGCCGTTGGCTGACTGAGGGTTCAGACGGCGCGCCAGGTCTGAAGCGGGCGCACGGTGGCGCAGGCCGGGCCGTCGTCCTTGGCGCGACCGGGCAGGACGACTTCCAGGACATGACCCTGACGCGCCAGAGCCAGAAGGTCGGCGGAAATGTCGTGGACGTCGATCTTGGCGCGGCGGCTCCAGACGCTGTCGTGCTGACCCGCCGAGGTTCCGATGGCGATATAGACGAACCGCCGCGTCGGCCCCTCGCGCCGCACGAAAGGACCCGTCGGACGCCCGTCATCGGACAGGGTGATCGGGACATCGAAATGGATCGGACCGTCGTGGGCGGTGCGCGAATCGATAGGCCTGTTCGCCTTGTCCTGCAGGCTGTAGGCGACGCCCGCGACCGGATCGGCGATGGTCAGGCGCAGGATGATGGCGGCGCCGGTCATGACGTCAGTCCCTGTGATCGACCAGATGCCGCCCGTGCACCATGCGCACGAAGGGCAGGGGGCGGTTCGGCTGGGCCAGCCGCTCGGCCAGTTCCCCCAGCACGAACCGCGTGATGGCGGGCAGATCCAGCGCCCGCGCCCGATCCAGAGGAAGCCAGGCGATCTCGTCCAGTTCGCCCGATCCGGCCGTCGGTTCGGGCGTCAGCAGCGCCTCGGCCGGCGCCATGAAGAACCGGGCGTCGAACCGCCGCGTACGGCCGGGCGGCGTGATGGCGCGGGCCACATAGGTCAGGACCGACAGATCGGGCAGGGCGCCCGCCTGACGATAGTCGCGCCATGGCCCGGCGACAGATGTGCTTGGCGCGGACCGGCCCAGGATCAGGCCCGTCTCCTCGAACGTCTCGCGCACCGCCGTCAGGGCCAGGGCGCGGGCGCGCCGCGCCGGCAGTTCGTTCTCCAGCCGCCGGGCCACGTCTGACGACAGATCGCCCGTTGCGGCGGCGGTGAAGTCGCTGCGGTCGATCCGCCCGCCCGGAAACACCCATTTCGAAGCCATGAACACATGCCCCGGCGCCCGGCGCCCCATAAGCACCTCGGGCGTCTCGCCGCCCCGCGTCAGGATCAGGGTCGCGGCGTCCTTGGGCCTCTGACGCGCGCGCGACACGCGCGGGGCGTCGGCCAAATCCTGAGCGGCGTCGAAGGGTTGATCTCTCATTCCGTTCATCCCGGCGAAAGCCGGGACCCAGTGCTCTCGTCTGCACCGGCGGCCGGAACCCTGGCGCGCGCATCATCTCGGACGCCTATCGCCCACAGGACTGGGTTCCGGCTTTCGCCGGGATGAGCGGATGTTCGGGTCACTTCCGTTTACCTTTGCGGACGCCCTTCAGGCCGCCAGAGGGTTTGGAGCCGTTGCGGGGCTTGGGGCCGCCAGGACGGTTCTTGCCGCGCATGGGCGGGCCATCGCCACCGCGTCCGCGGACGCCATAGCGCGGGGCCGGGGCGTTGGGATCGCGGGGCTCGGGCTCGCTCAGCATTTCGAACACCAGTCCGCCGGTGACGGGCGTGGCCTCGCGCAGCTTGACCTCGACCATTCGGCCCAGGGTGAAGCGTTTGCCGGTGCGTTCTCCGACCAGGGCGTGGGCGCGGTCGTCGTGGGTGAAATATTCGCTGCCCAGCGTCGAGACGGGGACCAGACCGTCCGCGCCCGTGTCCTCCAGCCGGATGAACAGGCCGAACCGGGTGACGCCGGTGATGCGCCCGTTGAAGGTCGCGCCGATGTGCTCCTCCAGATAGGCGGCGATGTAGCGGTCCATGGCGTCGCGCTCGGCGGCCATGGAGCGGCGCTCGGTCGTCGTCACCTGTTCGGCGATAGCGGGCAGTTCGGCGATCTCGCGATCCGTCAGCCCGTCCTTGCCCAGGCCCAGCGCGCGGATCAGGCCGCGGTGGACGATCAGGTCGGAATAACGCCGGATCGGCGAGGTGAAGTGGGCGTAGCGGTCCAGGTTTAAGCCAAAGTGGCCCACGTTCTCGGGGCTGTAGATGGCCTGCATCTGGGTGCGCAGGACCACCTCGTTGACCACGTCGGCGTGTTCGGTGTCGCGCGTCTCGTCCAGCAGCTTGTTGAACCGCTTGGTCGTGCCCGGCTCGCCCTTGTTCCACGGCTTGCCGATGGTGTGCAGGAAGTCGGCCAGATTGAAGATCTTCTCCTGACTGGGCGCGTCGTGGATGCGGTAGATCAGGGGCGTCTTCTTCTGCTCCAGGGTCTCAGCGGCGCAGACGTTGGCCTGGATCATCATTTCTTCGATCAGCCGGTGGGCCTCCAGCGAGGTGCGCTTCTCGATGGAGGCGATGCCGCCATCCGGCGCCATGCGGATGCGGCGTTCGGCCGATTCGATCTGCAGCGGGCTGCGCTTCAGGCGGCCCTTCAGCATGGTGTGATAGGCGTTCCACAACGGATAGAGGATGGCCTCCATGATCGGGCCGGTGGCGTCGTCTGTCTGGCCGTCGATGGCCGCCTGGGCCTGTTCGTAGCTGAGCTTGGCGTGCGACCGCATTAGGCCGCGCACGAACCTGTGGCCGGTCTTGCGCCCCTCCTTGTCGAAGACCATCCGCACGGCCATGCAGGCGCGGTTCTCGCCCTCCTTCAGGCTGCACAGGCCGTTGGACAGCACCTCAGGCAGCATCGGCTCGACGCGGTCGGGGAAATAGGTCGAGTTGCCCTTTTCGCGCGCCTCGCGGTCCAGCTGAGAGCCGGGCCGGACATAGGCGGCGACATCGGCGATGGCGACCCAGACGATCCAGCCGCCGGGGTTCTTGGGGTCTTCGTCGCGGGCGGCATAGACGGCGTCGTCGTGGTCGCGCGCATCGGCGGGGTCGATGGTGATGAAGGGCACCTCGCGCAGGTCCTCGCGGCCCTTGAGGGTCGGCAGGGCCTGATCCTCGGCCTCGCGCTCGACGGCCTCGGAGAAGCCGGTCGGGATGCTGTGGGCGTAGATGGCGATCAGGGAGGCGGCGCGGGGATCGTCCTCCTTGCCGATATGCTCCAGAATCTTGCCGCGCTTGGGACCATAACGCTGGTCGCCTTTCTCGACGGCGGCCAGCACCAGATCGCCGTCACGCAGGTCGCCGGACTGGGCCAGGGGCACCAGCAGCACGTCCTTGGATCGGCGGTCGACCGGCTCGACGCGGGTTTCGCGCGCCGATTTGCGGATCACGCCCAGGACGCGGTTGGTCCCGACGTCCAGCTTCTTGATCAGCCGCGCCTCCCAGCCCTCGGCGCCGCGCTGGAATTTGACTAGCACGCGGTCGCCCATGCCTGGCGCGGCCTTGGTCTTGTCGGGGATCAGCAGGGCGTGGGGCGCGTCGGGGCTGGCCTCGACCAGACGGACGTACAGTTCGCCGTCCGCATCGCGCTCGATCACATCGGCGACGCCGACGGGGGGCAGGGCGCCGGCCTCGGAAAAGCCCTTGCGGCCGCGCTTGCCCAGCCGGCCTTCGGCTTCAAGTTCGCGGATCATTTCGCGCAAGGCCCGGCGGTCGCCGCCCTTCAGCCCGAAGTGGCGGGCGATATCGGTCTTCTCGGCCGATCCGGCCTCGCGCAGGAACGCGACGAGCGTGTCTTTGTCGGGGAGACCGGCGGGCGGCCTCTTGGATGAATTGGTCATTATGTCTTTCGTAGCGCGGAACCGCGCCATTTGGTCAAATCTTGAAGGTCAAAACTTGCGTGAGTTGACCCTGTGAAGGCAGGGCGTCAGCTTGCGCCGATCCCGAATGGAGTCTTCGATGTCCCTCAACGCCCCCGCCCTGAGCGCGACCGTGTCGTCGCCGCTGGATCTGATCGGCAAGACGCCGATGGTGGAGGTGACGAAGATCGACACCGGCCCGTGCCGCCTGCTGCTCAAGCTGGAATCCCAGAACCCCGGCGGCTCGATCAAGGACCGGATCGCGGTGGAGATGCTGGACGCGGCCGAGCGGGAAGGCTGGCTGAAGGAAGGCGGCACGATCGTGGAGGCGACGGCCGGCAACACGGGCCTGGCCCTGACGCTGGTGGGCCGTGCACGGGGATATAAGGTGCTTCTGGTCATCCCGGACAAGATGTCCAAGGAAAAGATCCAGCATCTCAGGGCCATGGGCGCCGATGTTCGCCTGACCCGTTCGGACGTGCCGCACGGCCACCCGGAATATTACACCGACATGGCCGAGCGCCTGTCGCAGGCCATTCCCGGCGCCTATTACGTCAATCAGTTCGCCAACCAGTCGAACGCCGACGCCCATGTGAAGACGACGGGGCCGGAAATCTGGGAGCAAACGGACGGCGACATCGACGCCTTCGTCGCCGGCATCGGCTCGGGCGGCACCATCACCGGCACGGCCCGCTATCTGAAGAGCGTGGGATCGAAGGCCCAGATCATCCTGGCCGACCCTGTCGGCTCGACCCTGGCGGGCATCGTCAACGACGGCGTGCCGGGGCCGGAGGGCGGCTATACGGTCGAGGGCATCGGCCAGAACTTCGTGCCCGACACGGCGGACATGAGCCTGATCGACAAGGCCTATTCCATCCCCGACGCCGAGGCCATCGCCACGGCGCGCGAACTGCTGCTGAAGGAAGGCATTCTGGCGGGGTCGTCGTCCGGCACCCTGATCGCGACGGCCCTGCGCTGGTGCCGCGAGCAGACGGAAGCCAAGACCTGCGTCACCTTCGTCTGCGACACCGGGGCCAAGTATCTGTCCAAGGTTTATAACGACGCCTGGCTGGCCGATCAGGGGCTGGGCGAGCGCGAAATCCACGGCGACCTGTCGGACCTGATCAACCGCAAATACGAGAAGGGCGATGTGGTCGTCGCCGGACCCGGCGATACGCTGGACACCGCCTTCAAGCGGATGAAGGGCGCCGACGTGTCCCAGCTGCCGATCATCGACGACGGGCGGCTGGTCGGCATTCTGGACGAAAGCGACCTGATCCAGGTGATGAACACCGACGAGATCACGCGCAAGGAACGGTTCGCCAAGCCGGTGTCCTCGGCCATGACGCGCGATCTGGACACGGTTCAGGTCAACGAACCGCTGGACGCCCTGATCCCCGTCTTCGACCGCGACCGCGTGGCCATCGTGCTGGACGGCGAAACCTTCGTCGGCCTGATCACCCGCACCGACCTGATCAACCACCTGAGCCTGAATCGCTAGGCTCGTTCATGGTGACGCTGCACCGAGCGCCGGCCTGGAAGATCGCCGTCTATGGCCGCGATCATGGCGTGCCGCACTTCCACGTCGAGGGGCGCGGCTGGCGGTGTTCGGTTGCAATCGCCACCCTGGAGGTCATCATAGGAACCTATGATGCGAGATCGCTCGCCGCCGCCATCGCCTGGGCCAGCGAGCGGCGGGGCGAGTTGGCGGACACCTGGAACGAGTTGAACCCATGATGGGCGTCGAAGACCAACATGAACTGACCGTAGTCAAGGCGTCCGCGCCCTGCTGGCTGGATCTGCTCTGGGGCGACGGTCGCGAGGCACGGATCGACCTGACCAGGACGCTGGAGGGCAAGGCGTTCGAGGCGTTGCGCGATCCGGCCGTCTTCACGGCCGTCGATCTGGGCGATTGGGGTCATAGTCTGGTCTGGCCCGGCGACATCGAGATCGGCGCCGACTCCCTGTGGCTCGACAGCCTGTCGGCCTGGGGCAGGGAGGATACGCGGTCGTTCCTGGAATGGCGTCTTCGCAACGGTTTCTCCGCCACGGCGGCCGCCGAAGCCCTGGGCATCTCTCGGGCCAGCGTGATCCGATATTCGACCGAGGCCACGGTGCCTCGCTCCATTCAACTGGCCTGCAAGGGCTGGGATGCGTTGAAAGCCGCGTAATGACTGACAAGAAAAACAGCCAGGGTTTCTCGACCCGCGCCATCCATGCCGGCCAGCGTCCCGATCCGACGACGGGGGCGGTGATGACGCCGATCTACGCCACCTCGACCTATGCCCAGGAAAGCCCGGGCGTGAACAAGGGGTATGAGTATGCGCGGGGCAAGAACCCGACGCGCGAGGCGTTCGAGGCCTGTGTCGCCGATCTGGAGGGCGGGACGCACGGGTTCGGCTTCGGCTCGGGCATGGCGGCGACCTCGACGGCGCTGGAGCTGTTGGACGCGGGCGATCATGTCGTGACCGGCGACGACCTTTACGGCGGATCGTGGAGGCTGTTTGAGCGGGTGCGTCGGCGCACCATGGGGCTGGACTTCGCCTATGTGGACCTGAGCGACATCGCGGCGGTCGAGGCGGCCATCAAGCCCAAGACGAAAATGCTGTGGGTCGAGACTCCCACCAATCCGCTGATGAAGCTGGCCGATATCGCCGCCCTGTCCAAGGTGGCCAAGGCGCATGGCCTGCTGCTGGTCGTGGACAACACCTTCGCCACCCCCTTCTGCCAGCAGCCGCTGAGCCTGGGCGCGGATGTGGTCATGCATTCGGCGACCAAATACCTGAACGGCCATTCGGACATCATCGGCGGGGTGCTGGTCACGGGCGACGCCGATCTGGCGACGCGGATCAAGTTCCTGCAGAACTCGGTCGGCGGGATCATGGGGCCGTTCGACGCCTTCCTGGCCAACCGGGGCCTGAAGACCCTGGCGCTGCGGATGAAGGCGCATTGCGAAAACGCCCTGACCATCGCCCGCTGGCTGGAGACGCGGGCCGGGATCGCCAAGGTGATCTATCCCGGCCTGATCGCCCACCCGCAGCATGATCTGGCCGCGCGCCAGATGAGCGGCGGCTTCGGCGGCATGGTGACGGTGATCCTGGACGGCGATCTGGAGCGCACCAAGCGCGTACTGGAGCGGGTGCAGGTCTTCACCTTGGCCGAGTCGCTGGGCGGCGTCGAAAGCCTGGTCAACCACCCGGCCATCATGACCCACGCCTCGGTGCCGAAAGAGGTGCGCGAGGCGGGCGGCGTGACCGACAATCTGATCCGGCTGTCGGTCGGCGTGGAGAACGTCGAGGACCTGATCGCCGATCTGGATCAGGCCCTGGGCTGATCGATCGGGCCCAGGCCAGCCTCAGCCCGGCAGGGCGGTCTGGTGGCCGGTGACCGGCGGCAGCTTCTTCTTGGGCGCGGCGCGCTTCACCGGGGCCTTGGCGGGCTTGGGCAGGGCGGCGCGGCGGGCGATCTCGACGTCGATGATCGGAATGATGTCGCTGGCGGCCAGGACCTGGGTCGAGGCGCCGTGCTCCACCAGACGCGCGGCGTTGGCGCGCAGGGTGGTCAGGTCGGCGTCGGTCATCGCGGGAATCATGTCGGCGAGCGGGGTCATTTGGGCATCCGTATGTAGAGGCGTCAGGGCCGGCGCGACAGGCGCCAGCCCTTCAGCGAGTTGAAGGCGATTTCCACCGTCACACGGTCACCCGGCCGCGAGACGCGCGTCCGATCGTCCAGCGAGGGCAGGGCCGTGATAAGATGGCCGTTGTCCAGACGAACCCGTCGTCCGCCGAGCGGCGTCAGCTTTAGGACTTCGCCGTCGAAGGCGATCATGCCGGCTGTAGTCGGGGCCGGTTCGTTCGTATTGGACGCCTGGAGCGTGTCCTACTCCGCCGCCTTGAGGCGACCGGCGGATTCCTTGCCCGAGCGTGCGTCGCGCTCGATCTCGTACGAGATCTTCTGGCCTTCGTTCAGCGAACCCACGTCCGAGGTTTCGACGGCCGAGGCATGGACGAAGACGTCCTTGCCGCCGTCATCGGGAGCGATGAAGCCGTAGCCCTTGGTGGGGTTGTACCATTTTACAGTGCCGGTAGCCATTTGGAGACCTCCGTCTGGCGTTGACCGCAGGGAGGGATCCCTGGTCGGCCTGTCGGATCTGAATGGGATCGGCTTTTGGACCTCGGTGCGTAGATGCAAAGGGAGCAGCAGCGTTACGCAGAGAGAGATCGACAGACACCAGATGGGAAGTCCCCCGTCCTCGCGCAAGGGCGGCGTCAGAAGTCGTAGGCGACCTTGGCCACCAGCGCCTGCTTGTACTGCTCGCCATAGGTGTCGGCGTCGGTGTCGTGATAGCGCACGTCCACCGACAGGGCGTCGGTCAGGGCATAGGTGACGCCCGCGTTCCAGCCGGTGTAGTCGGGGCCGCCCTTCTGGTCGCGCCGCCCCACCGCCGCCGTGCCGTTCAGGCGGGGGGTGAAGTCCCAGCCGATCTGGCCCTCGACCCAGGTGAAACTGTCGGTCGGGCCGGCGGCGTCGGGGGAATACTGGATCTGCAGCCGGGCGCTGGCCGGGCCGATGGCGCGGCTGACGTTGCCGGTCAGCTCCCAGGCGTCCTGGTCGTAGCCGCTATCTGCGCCCAGGCGGTTCTTGTAGGCGAGGTTGAAGTCGAACTGATAGCCGAAGGCCTCTGGCTGATAGCCGGCGACGAACTCGGCCTCGAGGTTCGAGCCGCCGGACTGGATCGTCTCGAAACCGGGGCCGGCGTAGAACAGGCCGTCCGCGCTCTGCCAGGTCGCCGAGCCGAAGGCGTAGCCGTCGCCGCCCGACTTGGAGGCGTTCTTGGAGCGGTTGTCGGTGCCGGCGCCCAGTTCGAACGACCAGGCGTCCCGAGCCGACGGAGCCGGGGCGGATTGAGCCAGGGCGGGCGTCGCCAGGGCGGCGGCGGCGAGGGCGGCGGCGACGAACGCGGGGACGGCGGTGCGGATCATGACGGCTCCAACGCGCGAGATGCGGTTCGGCGCCTTTAGCGTGCTCCGGTCTTGATGGCGAATTGATCCGTGGCCTGAGTGAACTCCTGTCGCAGGCGCGCGACCAGTTCGGCGGTCGGCAGGACGTCATGGATGGCGCCCGCGCCCTGGCCCGCCGACCAGACGGTCTTCCAGGCCTTGGCCTCGTCGCCCATGTCCAGCTTGTGTTCGGGCAGGGTCTTTGGATCGATTCCGTTTTCGATCAATGACTTGCTCATGAAGTTGGCCGGAATGCCCGAGACGGCGGGCGTATGGACGATGTCGGTCGACCCGCTGTCGACGATCATCTGCTTGTAGGCAGGGGCGGCCATCGCCTCGTTCGTGTTGATGAAGCGGGTGCCCATATAGGCGAAGTCGGCGCCCAGCATCAGGGCGGCGGCCACGTCCTGACCCGTGGAGAGCGCGCCCGACAGGATGATGGTCCCCTCGAAGAAGCTGCGGACCTCGTTGACCAGGGCGAAGGGATTGATGACGCCCGCATGGCCGCCCGCGCCGTTGGCGACCAGGATCAGGCCGTCGACGCCCGCCTCTGCGGCCTTTCGCGCGTGACGGATGTTGGCGATGTCGTGGAAGACCTGACCGCCATAGCCATGCACGGCGTCCACCACGTCACGCACCGCGCCCAGCGAAGTGATGATCAGCGGCACCTTCTCCTCGACCGACACCATCATGTCGGCCATCAGCCGGGGATTGGTCGGGTGGACGATGTGGTTGACCCCGAAGGCGGCGGCGTCGGGCTTCAGCCGGCCCTTGATCTCGTGAATCCAGTCGCGATAGCCCTCGGTCGTGCGCTGGTTCAGCGACGGAAAGGCGCCGATGACGCCCGCATTACAGGCCTCCACCACCAGATCCGGCCCCGAGACCAGGAACATGGGCGCCGAAATGACCGGCAGGGTCAGGCCCTTTTGCAGCGATGCGGGAATGGCCATGCGCGTCTCCTTGGTTTTCTTTCGCTACGGATAACCGGCTATCGTGGGGGAAGGCAATCGGGGCGTTTTCAGACGGCGGTCGGAAATACACCGTCTCAATCGTCTGAATCGTCTGAAATCCGGGCGGGGCGAAATTGCACTGCACCGGCGAAAACAGTGCAATGTGCAATAAGGTGCAATTCGCGGGGCCTCCAACAATCTGAAACCGCCTATCGTACAGCCGTTTGCGGCCGGGGATGGTCGATTGACGCTGGCGCCGTGCAGGGTGTTGAAACGATGCGGGAAGTTCGCGACCGATAGGATGGCGGGGAAAGACATCCTTCCGATGGGGAGGATTTTCATGTGCGCCGCAAACGCCTAAATCCCGCTCATGACCCATTACACCGACAACCTCAGCCAGCTGGGCGCCCAGACCGCCGCCCCGACCAGCCCGGAAACCGCCGTGCTGGAGCGGGTGCCGAACCCCCACGCGGACACCCTGTATCTGGCGCGGTTCACGGCGCCGGAGTTCACCAGCCTGTGTCCGGTGACCGGCCAGCCGGACTTCGCCCACATCGTCATCGACTATGCGCCGGGCGAGTGGCTGGTCGAGTCCAAGAGCCTGAAACTGTACCTGACCAGTTTCCGCAACCACGGCGCCTTCCACGAGGACTGCACCGTCGCCATCGGCCGCAAACTGGCCGACCTGCTGGCCCCGAAATGGCTGCGCATCGGCGGCTACTGGTACCCCCGCGGCGGCATCCCCATCGACGTCTTCTGGCAGACCGGCGCCCCGCCCGAGGGGCTGTGGCTGCCCGACCAGGGCGTGCCGACCTATCGTGGGCGGGGGTGAGGGGCGGCGCCTGTTCTCTAAGAACGATGCTTCCGTATTGGAATGAAACAGTGTTTCGAATTGGCTGTTGTCGCTAGGCAGGCATTATCCAGTTCGGCGACAAAGGCTCGAAATACCCAAGGTTCCGCCATTGCTTTCGGGCTCTATCAAACTCGGCCAACTCCCATTCCGGCTCCTCCCATCCGCGAGGGACGACGAACAGTAGTTTGGAGCCCTGCTCAGTGACGTATCCATATCCCCCGTGTTTGGCATGAGTGAATTCGCCGCGCATGGGTTTTGAGGGCCAGTCTTCTGGACGGGCCCGGCGCCATTCGATTTCTATCCGCCAGTGGTTTTCGATCTGTCGCTTCAGATCGAACCGCCTGAAAAGCCCTGCTGGACTAAACGGCGCCACCCAATAGAGCCCTGGATCTTGTCTGGTCATCGCGCGAGATGATGGTTCGTGACGAATTTGGGCGCAATAAGAATATCGCTGTTCGTGAAGGGCTCCTGCTGATGATCATTTCGGTGGTGCTGGTTTCGATCGTGCACCGACCGGAAGACGAACCGTTCAGCGGCTCTGCAACGCCCCGCGCATGATGGCCGACTTGCGGCTCATGCGGGCCTTGACCAGGCGATAGACGACGGCGACGACCAGGATGGTCGCGGCCAGGGCGCCGATCAGCAGGGTGGGGCCGTGGGCCTCGCTGAGGATTTCCATCCGGGCCAGGCCCTGGGCGGCCAGATAGCCGGGCGCCAGCATGGCCAGGACCCAGACGATCCCGGACGTGACATTGCCCAGCTGGAAGGCGCGCTGGCGCATCCTGAGCATCCCCAGCGTCAGGGGCACGAAGGCGCGCAAGGGCCCGAAGAAGCGACCGACGAAGATCGACATGACGCCGTAGCGACGGCAGTACAGGCGCGTCCAGGCGATGCGGCGGCGGTGCGGCTTGAACATGGGGCGCTGCAGGAACCGCACCCCCAGGCGCCGCCCGGCCCAGTAGGAGACGGCGTCGCCGATCACCGCGCCGATGACGCAGCCGACGATGACGTTGACGGGGTCCAGCACCCCGGCGGCGATCAGGCCGCCCGCCGCGACCAGGAGGCCGGTGGCGGGCACGAAGGCGCCGATGACGGCCAGCGACTCCAAGAAGGTGATCAGGCCCAGCAGAACGCCGGCCCACATATGGTTGCGGGCGATGAAGTCGCCCACGGCTTGCAACAGGGAATCCATACGAAGGCCTTGGGGGAGAAAGGCGGGGTCGGTCGAGGGCGAACCGACGCAGGGCGACCTTATGTCACCGGCTTACGGCAGGCGTGTGACCTTGGCTGACATCTCCGGGCGGGGACGCTCCAGCGCCGGTTCGTTCAGCGTGCCGATGTGGATGAAGCCCGCGACGCTTTCGCCCTCGCCGACGCCGAACAGCGGCAGGGCCTGCGGATCGTAGCTGTACCAGTCGGTAATCCAGCTGGCGTGGTAGCCGAAGCCGCCGGCCGCGTGTTCCAGGTTCATGCAGACCGCCCCGGCCGACAACTGCTGCTCCCAGATCGGCTTGGCGTCGGGGACGGGGGTCGACACGACCAGAATGGTGATGGGCGCGGCGGTCAGCTTGGCCAGGACCGCCTGATCCTTGGCCGGGCCGTTCCTGAGTTCGACCAGCACCGCCAGCCGGGCCGCGATCTCGGCGCGCGACTGCGGCCCCAGCACCACGAAGCGCCAGGGGAACAGCTTGCCGTGATCCGGCGTGCGGGCGCCCAGGGCCAGGATGTGATCCAGCTCGGCCTGCGACGGGCCGGGGGCCGTCAGGGCCTGGGCCGGCGCCGAACGGCGCTGGGCCAGCCGGTCCAGAAAGGCCTTGGACGGAACGGGCGGGGGGAGGGGCTCGTTAAGCGCGGTCATGCCGTCTAGCTAGGCTTTCGACCCCTCATCCGCCATAGGTGGCCCATGCGCAAAAGCGACGAACCGAAATGGGCCCAAGGGCTGGCCAAGCCGCCGGCGTGGCGCAGCGACGGAACCGAGACGGTGTTCGACAGCCCGTGGATGGCCCTGACGCGGCATCCCGCGACGGCGCCCACGGGGATGAAGGCCGACTACGCCGTGGTGCGGTTCAAGAATGTGGGGACCGGCGTCCTGCCCGTCCACGACGACGGAACCGTGACCCTGGTGGGCCAGCAACGGTTCGCCCTGGCCAACTATTCCTGGGAAATGCCCGAGGGCGGGGCGCCGCTGGACGAAGACCCGTTCGACGGGGTGCGGCGCGAACTGGCCGAAGAGGCGGGGCTGCACGCCGAACACTGGGCGCCCGCGTTGAGCGTCGAGATGTCCAACTCCATCACCGACGAGATCGGCATGACCTGGATCGCCTGGGGCCTGACGCCGGCGCCGACCGCGCCCGATCCGACCGAGATCATCGCCGTGGCGCGCGTGCCGTTCCTGGACCTGCTGGACGAAATCGAGCGGGGGACGGTGCGTGATGGACTGACGGTGGCGACGGCCTACAAGGCCTATCATATGGCTCAGAACGGCGATCTGCCCGAGGCGCTGGCGCGCGCCTTGCTGGGACGCGTATGATGAGCGGGAAGGAGCGGGTCATGGCCAAGCTGGAAGTCGTCGCGGAAACCGGAATCGACAGCGTGTGGCGTCAGCTGCGCGCCTCGGCCGAGGCCGCCTCACGCGAGGAGCCGCAACTGGGCTCGCAGATGAATGCGGTGATCCTGTCGCACGACGATCTAGCGGGCGCGCTCAGCTTCCAGATCGCGCGCAAGCTGGCCGACGGCGAGATGAGCGCCATGTCGGTGCGCGAGGTCTGCCTGTCGGCGTTCAAGGCCGATCCAGCGGTGGTCGAGGCGGCTGAGGCGGACCTTCAGGCCGTCGCCGAACGCGATCCGGCGATCCGGAACCTGTTGCAGCCCTTCCTGTATTTCAAAGGCTTTCAGGCGCTGCAGGCCTGGCGCGTGGCGCACTGGCTGTGGGGACAGGGGCGCGAGACCCTGGCCTTCCACTTCCAGAGCCGGATTTCGGAGCTGTTCCAGCTGGACATCCATCCGGGCGCGCGTCTGGGCAAGGGACTGTTCCTGGACCACGGCACGGGCATCGTCATCGGCGAGACGGCGGTGGTCGGCGACGACGTCTCGATGCTGCACAACGTGACCCTGGGCGGAACGGGCGCCGAACGCGGCGATCGTCACCCCAAGATCGGCAAGGGCGTGCTGCTGGGCGCCGGGGCCAAGGTGCTGGGCAATATCCATATCGGCGACTACGCCAAGGTTGCGTCAGGCTCGGTCGTGCTGAAGGCCGTGCCGACCGGCTGCACCGTGGCGGGCGTGCCCGCGCGTCTGGTCAACTGTCCGACCGGCGCCGAGCCGGCGCGCACCATGGACCATACCCTGGCCGACGTGGTCTATGACTTCGTGATCTGAGAGGGGAGCGTCAGCCGTGCGGCGAGACCGGCCCGTGATGGAATAGGGCCATGGCCGTCGCAGCGCAGGCCAGAACGACCGGCGAGGCCAGAAGCGCCCGTCGACAGCGGTGAGCGATATAGAGCGCTTCGCCGACCATGATCGACAACAGCATCGGCGTTTCCCTCGAAACGAACGGTGACGTTTATTTGACGTCGCCGAGGGCCGGGGGCCGTAAAGGAAAATGAACGGCGAGGCGGATTTTTCGTTCGACGGATCGCGGCGGCGGAAAATGACCGGCGGCGGTTCCCCTGACCCCCGGACTTCTCTAGGGTCCGCCGCCAATCCAAGACCATGAGGCCATCCGTGAAAGACACCGACCTGAAGCGCATCGAGGGCCACCTCAAGCGCACCTTCAACACCGGCGGCATCATCGTGAAGGCCCGCCCCAAGCAGAATGATTCGGCCGAGGTCTATGTCGGCGACGAGTTCATCGGCATCGTCTTCGAGGACGAGGACGAAGAAGGCTCGTTCATGTTCGAAATGGCCATCCTGTCCGAAGACCTGCCGGACTGAGATCGATAGGTTCGATCGATATTCGATAGATAGCCGTCATTCCGGGGCGTCCGAAGGACGAACCCGGAATGACGTTCTGCCGCGCGCGTCCTTCACCCCGCGTGGGCGATGAAGGTCAGGGTGTGGGTGTAGCTGCGCCAGGGGGTGGCCGCGCCGGGCGGTGCGGCGATGCGGTGACGCACCTGGGTCATATAGGCCCCCGGCTCGGCGACCTTCAGCGTGATCCGGCCGGCGCCGTCGGTGCGGGTTTCGCTCTCGACCTTGCGCCCGTCATACTGGCCCGCCTCGCGAAATACGGTCACATCGGCGCCCGCCACCGGCTGGCCGTCAAACAGCAGGCGGAAGGGCGCATCCTCGCCCGCCACGATGTCGCCCGGCTGGATCAGCGGCTGAAGCTCCAGCCCGTGGCCCGAAGGCTTCAGCGCCGCCTCGTCCGGCGCGCCCCTCACCACATAGACATCCGCGACGGTGATGCTCTGCACATCGACCAGTTCTGCGCCGGGCGGGGGCGGCGTATCTTCTTCCCCGACCATCTTCCAGCCCGAGGGGGTCTGGTACATCTTGGCCGCACGGCCCTCTCGCGCGCCGGACGACAGGCGGTAAAGGCCGTCCACCGGCGTCGGCGCCTCGAACACCGCCAGATCGCGCAGATAGGTGACGGTGGTGATCGGCGTGTCGCCGTTCGGCCCCACGACATGGAAATGATCCGAGCGCATGACCACCTCGGCGTTGAACACGTCCTCGGTGAAGGCCGCCTCGACCGTCACATGGTCGCGGTTGGTGGCGTCGAAGACATTGGGCCGCAGATAGGGGGAATGGGCCTGGGCGGCCCCTGCGCTCCAGACGGCCAGCAGGCTGGCCAGAAGACTGGCGTGGAGGATGGGTCTGCTCATGCTGCGCCTCTCGCGTTCGGGCGGATAGTATAAGATTGCGAGGCGTTTGCAATATTTGGGGCTTGCATGAAGCAACCCTGTTCGCCCAGGTTCGCCGTCCCCCAAACCGTTCCAGAGATCGCCATGCCCGTGAAAACCGTCGCCGAGTTTGTCGCCGCCTATAAGGAAAAGGATGTCAGCGCCGAAGCCTTCGAGCTGGAGAACGCCTATCTGCTGGAAGTCCGCCTGAACGGTTCGGTCTGGGCCAAGTCCGGCGCCATGGTGGCGCGGACCGGACAGGTGAAGTTCACCCGTCAGGGCCTGATGGAACAGGGCCTGGGCAACCTGCTGAAGAAGGCCGTCAGCGGCGAGGGAATGGTGCTGATGAAGATGGAGGGCCAGGGCCGCGTCTATCTGGCCGACACCGGCAAGAAGATCACCCTGCTGCGGCTGGATAACGAGACCATCTTCGTCAACGGCAACGACGTGCTGGCGCTGGAAAACGGCATCAGCAACCAGATCACCATGATGAAGCGCGTCGCGGGCATGCTGTCCGGCGGCCTGTTCAACGTGAAGCTGAGCGGCAGCGGCATCGTGGCCATCACCTCCCACTATGATCCGCTGACCCTGAAGGTCAGCGCGGCGACCGGCCCGGTCTTCACCGACCCGAACGCCACCGTGGCCTGGTCGGGAAGCCTGTCGCCCGAAATCGCCACCGACATCTCGCTGAAGACACTGGTCGGCCGAGGCTCGGGCGAGAGCATCCAGATGAAGTTCGCCGGCGAGGGCTGGGTCGTGGTCCAGCCCTATGAGGAAACCTATATGCAGGCCAACAACGGCGGCTGACGGACCCTATTCGGAGCGTTCCAGGCCGGCGACCGCCTCGGCGAGGTCGTCGGCCTTCTTCTTCAGCACGGCCTGGGCGTCATAGAGGGCGCGGTTGTAGAAGAAGGGGCCGATCTCGCGGGCCAGGAAGTCGATCAGCATCTCGGCCGGAAGGTCGCGCAGCTCGACGTCCAGCTCGTCGCGGAAATAGGGGCGCAGCTTCGCCGTGATGGCGGCGACCTCCTCGCGGCTGAAGCGGATCGGCTTCATGCGACCTCGGCCAGGGCTTCCTCGGCCGCGACCCAGGCGGCTTCGGCGGCGGCGAGATCGGCCTCGGTCTTGGCGCGGGCGCGGGTCAGGCCCTCCAGCGCCTTGGGATTGCTGACCGAGGCCGTGGCCATGTCGTCGTCGATGCGGGCGATCTCGGCGGTCAGGCGGCTCATGGTCTCCTCGGCCTTCTTGACCGCGTGACGGAGAGTGGACGGCGAAGGGCCTGATTTCTTGTCGTTCTTCTTGCCCTTGTTGTTCTGAACCGGCGCGGCCGCCGCAGCCTCTTCCTTCTTGATCTGGCTGGGTTTGGCGATGGCCTGTTTGGCGCGGTCGAGCACGAACTTGGCGTAGTCGTCCATGTCGCCGTCGAAGGGTTTCACCGTGCCGTCGGCGGCCAGCCACAGCCGGTCCGCCACCATCTCCATCAACGAGCGGTCGTGGGTGATCAGGATGACGGCGCCATTGTAGTCGTTCAGGGCGTCCAGCAGCGCCCGGCGGCTGTCGATGTCCAGGTGGTTGGTCGGTTCGTCCAGGATCAGGACGTGCGGCGCATCCATCGCCACCATGTTCAGCAGCAGGCGCGCGCGTTCGCCGCCCGACAGGCTGTCGACCGTGGTTTCCTGCTTCTCATAGCCTAGGCCGAACTGAGCCAGCTTGGAGCGGCGCGCGCTTTCGGGTGCATCCGGCATGGCGCGGCGGATGATCTCCAACGGCGTGTCGGTGGGGTCCATCGCCTCGATCTGATGCTGGTGGAACCAGCCCACGCGCATCTTCTTGTCACGGTGCAGTTCGCCCTCGGACACGTCCAGGGCGCCGGCGATCATCTTGGCGAAGGTGGACTTGCCCGCGCCGTTGACGCCCAAGAGGCCGATGCGGTCGTCCAGGTCCATCCGCAGGTTCAGGTTCCGCAGGATCGGCTTGCCGGTCTCATACCCGACATTGGCGCGCTCCAGCCGGATCAGCGGCGGCGCCAGAGGACGCGGCGGCGAGGGCAGGGTGAAGGGGGCGACGCGCTCCTCGATGGTCGTCGCGACCGGCTGCATCTTCTCCAGCCGTTTCATGCGCGACTGGGCCTGGGCGGCCTTGGACGCCTTGGCCTTGAAGCGATCCACGAAGGACTGGAGGTGGGCCCGTTCGGCGTCCTGCTTGGCCTTGGCCGACAGCTGCAGCCTAGCCTTCTCGGCGCGCGCCTTTTCGAAGGCGTCGTAGTTGCCGGTGTAGAGGGTCAGGGTGTGGTTCGCCAGGTGCAGGATATGGGTGCAGACCTCGTTCAGCATCTCCCGGTCGTGGGAGATGATCAGGGCGGTGTGCGGGTATTTCTTCAGCCGCGCCTCAAGCCACAGGGCGCCTTCCAGATCGAGGTAGTTGGTCGGTTCGTCCAGCAGCAGCATGTCCGGCTCGGCGAACAGGGCCGCCGCCAGGGCCACGCGCATCCGCCAGCCGCCCGAGAACTCGGACATCGGCCGGGCCTGGTTCTCCTGATCGAAGCCCAGGCCGACCAGGATTTCGGCGGCGCGCGCGGGGGCGGCGTCGGCGTCGATCTCGATCAGGCGCGACCAGATCTCGCCCATCTCCTCCGGCTCGGCGGTCTCCAGACGGCCCAGCAGGTCGTGGCGCTCGACGTCGGCCTCAAGGATGGTGTCGATGACGCTGACGGGGGTCGCGGGGTGTTCCTGATCGACCGAGCCGATGCGCGCGGTCTTGGGCAGGCTGATCTCATCGCCATTGGCGTTCAACTCGCCGAGAATCAGCTTGAACAGCGTCGACTTGCCGATGCCGTTACGCCCCACCAGCCCGACCTTGGCGCCGGGCGGCAGGCTGACGGAGGCGTCCACGAGGAATTTGCGGCCCCAGGCGTTGAAGGTCAGGTCGGTGATCTGGAGCATGGCAGGCGCATGGACTTTCTGACTGGTCATCTCTATATGACCAGTCATGACGTATGATCTTGTAAGCGGCGAGGTCGTCATAACGGCGACGGAGTTCAAGGCCAAGTGCCTGGACCTGCTGGACCGCGTGAACTCGGGCGAGATCCGCAAGGTTCATATCACCAAACGCGGCAAGGAGGCCGCCGTTCTGGTTGCTCCTGATGCCGCGATCAAGGAGCCTTGGGAGCCGCGCAGCATGTTCGGGAGCATGAAGGGGTCGCTGACAATCGACCCGGGCATCGATCTGGCGAAGCCAATTTACGAACAGGTGTTCGGAACGACGGTCGAGGCCGATATGGGCCTGAACGATCCTGACTATGATCTCGGGCTCGGGCTGCGCGAGGAATGAGTGACGGTGTGCTGCTCGACACCCACGCCTTGATCTGGATCGTTTTGGGGGAGCCTATCCGGAAGGAAGCCGCGACTGTGATCGTGGCGGCCAGCACCGCCGGCGGTGTCCACATCTCCGCAGCAACGGCCTGGGAACTTGGAATCATCAGCCAGAAACGATCATTGGAGGTCGTGATCGCGGGGGACGTCAGGGGCTGGCTGGCCAAGGCGATAAGGGCCACGCGCGCGCGGCTGCTGGCGCTTGATTTCGATCTCATGATCGATGTGGGCGAGTTGCCCGATCTGGCGCACAGAGATCCGGCGGATCGGATGCTGATCGCAACGGCGCGATCTCACGACCTCATCCTCGTCACCCGCGACCGCGCCATCCTCGACTACGCCGCCGCCGGCCATGTGCGGGCGATCGCCTGCTGAAGACAGCGGCTTGGCGCGGGGGTTGGCGCAGGTGCGGGGCGTCGCTATAAGCCCGCGACCCTCAATCGACTAAAACAGAAGAAGTCACTCCCATGACCGAACGCACCTTCTCGATCATCAAGCCCGACGCCACGCGCCGCAATCTGACCGGCGCGGTCAACGCCGTGATCGAAGGCGCCGGCCTGCGCATCGTCGCCCAGCGCCGCGTCAAGCTGACGACCGAGCAAGCCAAGAAATTCTACGAAGTCCACGCCGAGCGCCCGTTCTACGGAGAACTGGTTGAGCAGATGACCGCCGAGCCGGTCGTGGTGCAGGTGCTGGAAGGCGACAACGCCGTCGCCGCCTATCGCGAAGTCATGGGCGCCACCAACCCGGAACAGGCCGCCGAAGGCACCATCCGCAAGCAGTTCGCCCTGTCGATCGGCGAGAACTCGGTCCACGGCTCGGACAGCCAGGACAACGCCAAGATCGAGATCGCCCAGTTCTTCACAGACGACCAGATCGTCGGCTAAGCGCTGAAGCCGGGCCTGGGACCGCGTCCCGAGCATAGCGACACCATAATGAAAGGCCCGCGTCCGGAACCGGACGCGGGCCTTTTCCGTTCGGTCAACATCGTCCCCTCTCGCTGTCTCGGAGAAGACCCATGAAGACCCTCATCAAACTGGCCCCGGTCGTCGGCGTCGTGGCGCTTCTGGCCGCCTGCGGTCAGACCATGGAACAACGCGCCGCCACCGGCGCCCTGGGCGGCGCGGTCGCCGGCCAGGCCATCGGCGGCAACACCGGCTCGACCGTGGCGGGCGCCGCCATCGGCGCCGTCGCCGGCGCGGCGACCAAGCCCCGCTAAATCCAGGCGCCAGGCCCGGATGACAAAAAGGCCCGGAGCGTGCGCTCCGGGCCTTTTCTGCGTCTGAAGTCCGGCGCGCCTACCAGATGCGCGCGCGGGCGTCGGGCGCGATATATTCCTTCTGGTCGGGCGACACGCCGAAGGCGGCGTACCAGGCGTCGATGTTGCGGGGCGAGGTGGCGGCGCGCACCGGGCCGGGCGAGTGGGGATCGGTGGTCAGCTGCTCCTTCAGCGCCGCCTCGCGCGATTTCTCGCGCCAGACCTGCGCCCAGCCCAGGAAGACGCGCTGATCGCCGGTCAGGCCGTCGATGACCGGCGCGGGCTGGCCGTTCAGCGACTTGTGATAGGCGTCCAGCGCCAGCAACAGGCCGCCCAGGTCGGCGATGTTCTCGCCCATGGTCAGCTCGCCGTTGACGTGCACGCCGGGGATCGGCTCCAGCTTGTCGTAGATGGCGCCCAGAACCTTGGCGCGTTCCTCGAAGCGGGCGGCGTCCTGCGGCGTCCACCAGTCGCGAAGCACCCCGTCGCCGTCCGACTTCCTGCCCTGATCGTCGAAGCCGTGGGTGATCTCGTGCCCGATCACCGCGCCGATGCCGCCGTAGTTGACGGCCGGGTCCGCGTTCGGATCGAAGAAGGGCGCCTGCAGGATGGCGGCCGGGAAGACGATCTCGTTGCGCGGCGGGTTGTAATAGGCGTTCACCGTCTGGGGCGTCATGCCCCATTCCAGCGGATCGACGGGCTTGCCGATCTTGCCGCGCTTGTAATCCCATTCGAAGGCTGCCGAGCGCTCGACGTTGCCGTACAGATCGTCGGGCTTCAGCTCCAGTCCGTCATAGCTGCGCCATTTGTCGGGATAGCCGATCTTCACCCCGAACTTGGACATCTTGTACAGGGCCTGTTCGCGCGTCGGCTCGCTCATCCAATCGACGTGCTTCAGCCGCTCGGTCATGGCGTCGCGGATGTTGCCGACCAGGGCCTCCATCTGGGCCTTGGACGAGGCGGGGAAGTGCAGGCGGACATATTCCTGGGCCAGAACCTCGCCCAGCTGGCCATCGACCAGGGCCACGCCGCGGTTCCAGCGCGGACGATTCTCGGGCTGGCCGCGCAGGGTCTTGCCCCGGAACTCGAAGCGACTGTCGACGAAGGCCTGCGACAGATAGGGGCTGGCCTGATCGACCACATTGAACGCCTGCCAGGCCTTCAGCGTCTCGATGGGGGTGTCGGCGAACACCTGGGCGATGCCGGGGATGGCGGTGTTCTCCATCAGCACCAGGGTTTCCACGTCCGACACCTTGGCGCCGGACAGGAAGGCGGCCCAGTCGACGCCGGGGGCCAGGGTCGGCAGGTCCGCCGCCTTGGCCGGGTTGTACAGCTTGTCGATCTGGCGGCGTTCGACCGTGGTCCATTGTTTGTCGGCCACCTTGGTCTCGAAGGCCAGGATGTCGGCGGCGGACTTGGCCGGGTCGGTCCAGCCGATGGCCGTCAGGGTGCGGGTCAGATAGGCCAGATAGGCTTCGCGCTGGGCGGCGAAGTCAGGCTTCAGATAATAGTCGCGGTCCGGCAGGCCCAGCCCGCCCTGACCCAGATAGGCCGAGTTCATGTCCGGCTTCTGCAGGTCCTCGAACACGTCGATGCCGAACAGGGAGGCGCCGAAGCCCTCATGGCTCTGGCCCATCAGCCGCGCCATGCCGGCGTGGTCAGTCACAGCCTTGACCGCCGCCAGATCGGCGGCCAGCGGGGCGGCGGCCAGTTGGTTGACGCGGGCCTCGTCCATGAAGCTGGCGTACAGGGCGCCGACCTTCTGGGCGTTGGCGTTGACCGGATTGGCCGCGCTGGATTCGATGATGGCTTTCAACTGGCCCTGGGCGTTTTCGTACAGGACGTCGAACGGGCCGAAGCGGGCCTTGTCCGCCGGGATTTCCGTCGTCCGCAGATAGGTCCCGTTGGCGTATTCATTGAAGTCGTCGCCCGGCTTCACCGCCGTGTCGCGTCCGGCAAGGTCGAAGCCCCAGGTTCCGAACGGAGACGGCGCGCCCGGCAGGCCGTGCGAATGCTCCTGGGCCGAGGCGGCGCCGCCGGTCAGGGCGACGACGATACAGGCCGAACAGGCGGCCATCAGACGAATGCGTGTCATGGAGGAAATAGGTCCCGATTTTGGTCGGCGGCACCATCGCGCCGGTGCGGCGGTCTGTCGCATGACGTTTTTGTAATCTTCGGGGCGGGTTGATCGGGACCAGCGCAGCCCAATCTTGAATCCGTCATCCTAGGCCTTGCGCCTAGGAGCCATACGCTCGCTATTCGAACAGGGCGCACGCTGCGGACAGGCCGGGATTATGGATCCTAGGCACAAGGCCTAGGATGACGCATGGGGAAGGGGCCTAACCCCGCTCCAAATCCCGACAAAAGCCATCCAGCACGCGCGGATAAAGCGCATGTTCCGCCGTCTTGACCCGTTCGGCCAAGGCCTCCGGCGTGTCGTCCGCCACGATCGGCACGCGCGCCTGGCCCAGGATCGGGCCTTCGTCGACCCCCTCGGTGACCAGATGCACGGTGCAGCCCGCCTCGGCGTCGCCGGCGGCGATGGCGCGGGCGTGGGTGTCCAGGCCCGGATAGAGGGGCAGCAGGCTGGGGTGGATGTTCAGCATCCGCCCGCGCCAGCCGCCGACCAGCCAGGGCGTCAGCACCCGCATATAGCCGGCCAGGGCCACGACCTCGATCCCGGCATCCCGCAACACCGCGTCCACGGCCCGCTCATGCGCCTCACGGTCCTTGCCGAACGGCCTGTGCGGCACTGTCGCCGTCGCCACCCCCTTGGCCGCCGCAACGGCCAGCCCGCCCGCGCCCTCGATGTTGGACACCACCAGCGCGACCTCATAGCCGCTGTCGGCCGCCTGACCGGCGTCGATCAACGCCGCCATATTCGATCCGGCCCCGGAGATCAGGACGGCGACGCGGACGGGCGGCAGGGCATGGAGTGACATCGCCCCGCATTGGCCGGGCGGGCGGCGCTTGGCAAGGCGAAACGCGAATGGCCCTTGTCGTCGCCTTCGCCAAGACGTTAGCGTGTAACGTCGATCACGCGGCGAGGGGTTGCGGGTCGGCGCGTACAGGGGAGTATCGCATGAACAGACTGATCTGCCTCGCGGCCATCGCCGCGATGCTGGGCGCGCCCGTGGCGGCGCTGGCTCAGGACAGCGGCGCCAACAGCAGCAGCAACAACGGCGGGGGCGCGTCCATGCGCTCGGCGACCGACCGTTTCCGCAACGCCAACGCCGAGGCCATCGAGAAGGACTGGGCCCGCGCCCCGGTGCAGGAAACCGAGGTCGTCACCGCCCATTCGGTCAACGCCCACGGCAAGACCCTGCGCTATCACGCGACGGCGGGGACCCTGACCATCCGCGACGATGCGGGAATGCCGACCGCCAGCCTGTTCTACACCGCCTATACGCTGGACGGTCAGCCGGTCGGGACGCGGCCGGTGACCTATCTCTACAACGGCGGGCCGGGCTCTCCGACCGTGTGGCTGCACATGGGATCGTTCGGGCCGATGCGGGTTCAGACCGACGAACCGACCGTGGTGCGGCCCGCGCCCTTCGCCTTCGGACCCAACGACCAGACCCTGCTGGATCAGACCGATCTGGTCTTCATCGACATGGTGGGGGCGGGCTTCTCGCGTCCGCTGGGCGAGACGCCGGGTTCGACCTTCTGGGGTGTGGACGGCGACGCCGACGCCTTCGCCCGCGCCATCATGCGCTACACGACCAAGTTCAGCCGCTGGTCCAGCCCGAAATACATCATCGGCGAATCCTACGGCACCCTGCGCACGGGGGCGGTGGCCTTCCAGCTGGAAGACCGGGGGATGTCGCTGAACGGGGTGGTGCTGCTGTCCTCGATCATGAACTACGGCGTGCGCCAGCCGGGCTATCCGCAGAACTTCGTCACCCTGCTGCCGACCTATGCGGCGACGGCCTGGTATCACCACAAGCTGGCCAATCCCGCCGCGACGGTGGAGGAACAGGTTCAGCGGGCGCGCGACTTCGCCCTGGGTCCATATGCTTCGGCCCTGGCCAAGGGGCATATGATCTCGGACGCGGAACGCGCCCAGATCGTGCGTCAGATGAGCGAACTGACCGGCCTGTCGACCACCTTCATCGACAACGCCAATATGCGGGTGGATCTGAGCAGCTTCCGCAAGGAACTGCTGCGGGACCGGCGCCAGACCATCGGTCGGCTGGACACCCGTTATCTGGGCCTGGACGAGGATGCGTCAGGCGGCGAGCCGGAGGATGATCCGTCCAGCTCGGCGGTCACGGGGGCCTATTTCGGCATCTTCCGCGACTATGTGGCCAATCAGCTGAACTACAAGACCGACGTCGAATACCGGATGTCGGCGCGGGGCCTGCCCGGCTTCAACTGGAACTGGAACCACCGTCCGCCGGTCGGCGGGCCGCAGACAACACCCAACACCGCTGTCGATCTGGCCACGGCGATGCGGCGCAACCCGTATCTGAAGGTGATGTCGCTGAACGGCTATTACGACGCCGCCACGCCGTTCTTCTCGACCGAATTCGACCTGGCGCAGATGATGCTGGAACCCAGCATCCGGCCGAACCTGGAGTTCACCTACTATGCGGGCGGGCACATGATGTACCTGAGCCACGACGCCCTGGTGAAGCTGCACGCCGACCTGTCGCGCTTCTATGCCGAGACGGCGAACGGCGGCGCGCGATAGGGCTAAAAATTCATCCGTCACCCTCGGGACAGGCCCGAGGGTGACGAGGTGATGCTCAGGCCGCTTCCAGTTGGCCGCAGACGAAGGCGACTTCTCCCGCGTTCAGCAGGGCGGCCAGGACCGGCTCGGCGTTTTCGGGCGAGACGATCAGGATGAAGCCGACGCCGCAGTTGAAGGTGCGGCGCATCTCGTGGTCGCTGATGCCGCCGGTTTCGGCCAGCCACTGGAAGACGGCGGGCATGGGCCAGGCGTCCCAGTCGAAGCGGGCCTGAAGACCCTCGGCGATGCAGCGGGGCGGGTTCTCGATCAGGCCGCCGCCGGTGATGTGGGCCGCGCCCTTGACCAGGCCCGCCTTCATGATCGGCAGGACCGGCTTCACATAGATGCGGGTCGGCTCCATCAGGGCCTGGGCCAGCGAGCGGTCCTTGGCGAAGGGGGCGTCATCGCCCCAGGCCAGGCCGGACTTCTCGACCACCTTGCGGACCAGCGAATAGCCGTTGGAGTGCGGGCCGGTGGAGGCCAGGCCGATGATGACGTCGCCCGCCGCCTGACGGTCCAGATAGGGCAGGGCGTGGCCGCGCTCGACCGCGCCCAGGCTGAAGCCGGCCAGATCATAGTCGCCCTCGGTGTACATGCCCGGCATTTCGGCGGTCTCGCCGCCGACCAGGGCGGCCCCGGCCTGACGGCAGCCCTCGGCGATGCCGGCGACGACGCGACGGGCGGCGTCGATCTCAAGCCGGCCGGTGGCGTAATAGTCGAGGAACAGAAGCGGCTCGGCGCCCTGGGCCAGCAGGTCGTTGACGCACATGGCGACCAGATCGACGCCGACGCCGTCGTGACGGCCGGTCTCGATGGCGATCTTCAGCTTGGTGCCGACGCCGTCGGTGGTGGTGACGATCAGCGGGTCCTCGAACCCGGCGGCCTTCAGGTCGAACAGGGCGCCGAAACCGCCCAGCGACGGCTCCGATCCCGGGCGCGCCGTCGATTTGGCCAGGGGCTTGATATGTTCGACCAGCATTTCGCCGGCGTCGATGTCCACGCCGGCGTCGGCGTAGGTCAGGCCGTTTTCGAGAGGCTTTTGGGTGTCGCTCATGGATCTTGGGCCTGGAATCGGGGCGGAAATGCAGCGCGGGTCTTGCCACACATGGGTTGCGGGGGGCTATAGCATCGGAATGACGCCGATCACCACCAATGAGGCGCTGGCCGAGTTCTGCGCCCGCGTATCCTCCGCTCCCTTCATCACGGTCGATACCGAATTCATGCGGGAAACGACCTATTGGCCCCGACTGTGCCTGATCCAGGCCGCCTCGGCCGACCACGCCGCCATCATCGACCCGATGGCGGACGAGCTGGACCTGGAGCCGTTCCTGGACCTGTTGCGCGACGAGAGGATCGTCAAGGTCTTCCATGCCTGTCGCCAGGACGTGGAGATCTTCGTGCGGCTGGGCGCCATGCCCAAGCCCCTGTTCGACACCCAGGTCGCGGCGATGGCGGCCGGGTTCGGCGAGCAGGTCGCCTATGATTCGCTGGTCCGGCAGACGCTGCGGATCGAGGTGGACAAGGGCAGCCGCTTCACCGACTGGGCGCGCCGACCGCTGTCGGAGAGCCAGCTGGTCTATGCCCTGGGCGACGTGACCCATCTGGCGGCGCTGTATCCCAAGCTGCGCGACCGGCTGCAGAAGGAAGGCCGGCTGGACTGGGTGATGTCGGAAATGGAGGGGCTGACCGACCCGGCCCTCTATGACACCAATCCAGAAAACGCCTGGAAAAGGCTGAAACCCAAGAAGTTCTCGGCCAAATACCTGGCCGCCTTCAAGGCCGTCGCCGTCTGGCGCGAGCGCGCGGCGCAGGAGCGGGACCAGCCGCGCGGCCGCATCCTGAAGGACGAGGGCGTGGACGAGATCGCCCAGCAGACCCCGACCGACCCGGACGCCTTCAACCGCCTGCGGTCCGTGCCAAAGGGTTTCGGCGGCTCGCGCCTGGGGCTGGAGCTGGCTGATGAGTTGAAACGCGTCCTGGCCGATCCCGAAGCCTTCGCGCCCGAGATGGAGCGCCCGGCCCACCGACAGCCCGCCCCGCCTTCGGTGGTCGAACTGCTGAAGGTGCTGTTGAAGGCCAAGAGCGACAACGCCGGCGTGGCCTCCAAACTGATCGCCACGGTCGCGGATCTGGAGAAGATCGCCATCAGCGACGACGCCGACATCGACGCCATGAAGGGCTGGCGCCGCCAGATCTTCGGCGAGGACGCGCTGAAGCTGAAACGCGGCGAAATCGCCCTGGTCCTGAACGGCGCGCGTGTCGAGGTCGTCGAGATCGAATAGGACCGACCGTCTCCTCCCCACGTGTGGGGAGGGGGACCGCGAAGCGCTGGAAGGGCTCTTGAAGTCCCACAGGCGCGGGTGATGCGGTGACAGCCCCTCCGTCTCTCCGCTGCGCTCCGAGCCACCTCCCCGCAAAGCGGGGAGGAGACGGGTCGCCTCAAATCTTCAGACCCAGCTCCATCGTCTCGGCCAGGGCCTTGGCGCGCTTCTTCGTCTGTTCGCCCAGCAGGACGTCGGCATAGCCTTCCGTCGCGGTCAGGCGCAGGTCGGCGCCCTTCACCTTGGCCGTCGCATTGGCCAGCAGCTGGGGCGAACGCCCGGACAGGTCGCAGGCCAGGCGGATGGCCAGGCCCAGGGCGCGGGCGCGTCTGGCCGCGTCGCCGCCCAGCAGCCGGTCGATGACCTCGGGCTGGGGTGTGGCGGGCGCCCCGCCGTACCGGGCGTTCAGGGCGCTGGCCAAGAAGGCGCGTTCGACGTGGCTGATGCCGGCGACCGGCGCGCGCAACACCTGGTCGAACACCAGCTCCAGCCGGTGGTCGGGATGCAGACGCGCGCCCAGGTCGGCCAGACGGCAGGCGGCGGCGGTCAGAACCGCATCGCGTTCCTGACCGAAGGCTTCGGGCAGGGCGGCGACGATTTCGGAAATCCAGCCGTTCAGGGCGCCGGGCAGGGCCGGGGCCACGCCCTGGCGTCCGCCCAGCGCGGTGCAGCCCGCCAGCAGCGGATCGGCCATGCGGGTCGCCTCGTCCAGCGTCTCGAACAACAGGCCCTCGCGCACGCCCCAGGCCGACATCTCGATCTGTTTCAGACCCAGGCGCCTGATCAACCCCTCCAGCACCAGGCCGGCGTAGGGCAGGGTTTCGGCGCGCTTCTTGGACACGCCGGGCAGTTTGGCCAGGCTGGCGACGGACTGTTGCGCCACCAGCCGCGCCGTCTCCAGCGCGTCCTCGGCCGACATCTGATACTGATGCACGACCCGCAGCGGATAGGATTTCAGCGCCATCTGAACCTGGGCCAGGGTGCGCCAGGCGCCGCCCACGGCATAGAGGCGGTCGCTCCTGAACTGGGCGGCGACGGGTTTCAGGGCCTGGTCGATCCGAGCCTTGATGCGATCAGCGTCGAACCCCTTGCCGTCGGCCAGGGCGAACGGCCCCAGCGGCAGGGTCAGTCCATGCTCCACCCCGTCGCCGTTCAGCCGCGTCAGCTCCAGACTGGCGCCGCCCATGTCGGCCGAGACCCCGTGGGCCAGGGGCGCGCCCGCCAGAACGCCCATGGCGGCGTATTTGGCCTCTTCCTCGCCTGACAGGACGCGGATGTTCAGGCCGGTTTCGGCGGCGACGCGCGCGCAGAACTCCGGCCCGTCCAGGGCCTCGCGCACGGCGGCGGTGGCGGCGATCAGGGTCGCATCCGGCCGCACGCCCTCCAGCACGGCGGCGAAGCGGCGCAGCGCGGTCATCGCCATGACCACCCCTTCGGGCGACAGTTTGCGCGTCGTCGGCAGGTCGCGGCCCAGGCCGGCCAGCACCTTCTCGTTATAGACGGTCCAGATCGCCCGGCCCTCCAGCCGGTACAGGACCAGCCGCACCGAGTTGGAGCCGATGTCGATGGCCGCGACGTCGCGGTCGGTCAGCACGGCGTCGGGCATCAGCGGCCGGGACGCTCGTAGCGCAGCACGGCGGGCAGGCTCTTGGCCTTGCGGCCGCGTCCGGACAGGCTGGGATTGGTCATGAAATATTTGTGGGCCGAGAAGGGCCGCTCGGGATCGGCGGGCGCGACGCGGGTATAGCGTCCTTCGGCGTCCAGAACCCAGGATTGCGCGTCGTCCTTCAGATTGGCGACCATGATCTGGTCCAGCACCTGGTCGTGGACGGTGGCGTTCCGGATCGGCGTCATCAGCTCGACCCGGCGATCCAGATTGCGCGTCATCCAGTCGGCCGAGGAAATGAACACCTTGGCCTTGTCGTGCGGCAGGTCCTTGCCATTGGCGAAACAGACGATGCGGCTGTGTTCCAGGAAGCGGCCGACGATGGACTTGACCCGGATATTCTCCGACAGGCCCGTCACGCCGGGCCGCAGGCAGCAGATGCCGCGCACCACCAGGTCGATCCGCACGCCCCACTGGCTGGCGCGGTAAAGGGCGTCGATGATCTCCACATCCACCAGCGAGTTCAGCTTGACCCAGATGGCGGCGGGCTTGCCCATGGCGGCGGCCGACATCTCCTTGCCGATCAGCTCGATCAGGGTGGACTTCATGTTCAGCGGCGACACCACCAGGGCTTCCAGATGGTCAGGCGTCGCATAGCCGGTGATGTAGTTGAACACCTTGGTCGCATCGCGCCCCAGCACGGGATCGCAGCTGAACAGCGACAGATCGGTGTAAACCTTGGCCGTGACCGGGTGATAGTTGCCGGTGCCGAAGTGGCAGTAGGTCCGCAGGCCCTCGCCCTCTCGGCGCACCACCACGCTCAGCTTGGCGTGGGTCTTGTATTCGACGAAGCCGAACACGACGTGGACGCCCGCCCGCTCCATCGCCCGCGCCCAGCGCAGATTGGCCTCTTCGTCGAACCGCGCCTTCAGCTCGACCAGGGCGGTGACGTTCTTGCCGTTCTCGGCCGCCTCGATCAGGGCGGCGACGATGGGGCTGTCTTTCGACGTGCGATACAGGGTCTGTTTGATCGCGATGACGTTGGGATCGCGCCCCGCCTGACGCAGGAACTGCACCACCACGTCGAAGCTCTCGAACGGGTGGTGGATCAGCATGTCCTTTTCGCGGATGGCGGCGAAGACGTCGCCGCCATTGTCGCGCACCCGCTCGGGATAGCGCGGCTCATAGCCCTTGAACTTCAGGTCGGGATGGCCGCCGCCGATCAGGTCCGACAGCTGGGCCAGACCCAGCATCCCGTCCACCAGAACCACGTCCTGGGGCGCGGCCTCCAGTTCGCCGACGATGAAGTCGCGCAGATCGGCGGGCATGGACGCCTCGATCTTGACGCGCACGACCGAGCCCAGGCGACGCTGTTTCAGCGCCTCCTCGAACTCCAGCACCAGATCCTCGGCCTCTTCCTCAATCTCGATGTCCGAATCGCGGATCAGGCGCAGCACCCCCTTTTCCTGGACCTCGCAGCCGGGGAACAGGTGGTCGATGAACAGCAGCAGCACGTTTTCCAGCGTGATGAACCGCTTGTGCCCCGGCGTGGACCGGCCGTCGGTCGGCAAGGCCCAGAAGCGTCGAACCTGGGTCGGCACGGGCACCAGGGCGTAGAAGGTCTTGGTCTCGCCCTTGCGCTTCAGCTTTAGCGCCAGCGAGAAGCCTAGGTTGGGCAGGAAGGGGAAGGGGTGCGCCGGGTCGATGGCCAGGGGCGTCAGAACCGCGAACAGCTGGTTCAGGAACTCGGGCTCCAGCCGTTCGCGCTCGGTCTTGGTGATGCGCTGGCGGTCGACGACCTCGATGCCGGCGACGGTCAGCTCCTTCTTCAGCTGACGCCAGCGCAGCTGCTGCTCGGCCATCAGCTCGCCCGCCGCGACGTTGATCCGCTCCAGCTGTTCGGCGGGGGTCAGGCCGTCGGCCGACAACACCCGAACCCGCTCGCGCAACTGGCCCTTCAGGCCGGCGACGCGGGTCATGAAGAACTCGTCCAGATTATTGGCCGAGATCGACAGGAAGCGCAGGCGTTCCAGCAGCGGATGGTTGGGGTTGGCCGCCTCTTCCAGCACCCGCTCGTTGAAGGCCAGCCACGAGGTCTCGCGGTTGAAGAACCGGCTGGGCGAAGCCATCAGCTCTTCGCTGAGGGCCAACTGGGGGGCGCGAGAGGCGGGAACCTCCTCGCCTCGGGTGTCGTCATGGATCGCGGCGTCGGTCATGGTCCGGTTCTCGCGCGCGTCTGTGACGGCCGCAAGCGGGCGTGACGAAAAACGTGAAGGGCCGGGACGATCCGCAGACCGCCCCGGCCGCTCCGGCTATTGGACGATGGTGTTCGGCGCGGTTCCGGCCGGGCAGTCGCCCAGACGCTTGGCGTCCATGGTCATCTTCATGTCGGCGATGGCGGCCGGCACGTTCGGGCCTGTGGTCTTGGTGGTGATGTCCACCTTATAGGCCGTGCGCATGTCGCCGGACACCTTGCCGTCCGACGTCACCGTCATGCCCTGCGCATTGCAGACGGCGTGGAATTCGGCGCCGCCGGGCACCGACTTGACCGTGTTCTCGCTGCAGGTCACGCCTTGTTGCGGGGCGTTGAAGGGGTTGGAGCCGGGCGCCGTCTCGCCGATGCACATCTTTATGGTCGTCGGCTGGGGCATACTGGCGCTGGACACGGTCTGTTGCCACAGGCCGGGTTGCGGCGCCGGCATAGAGGCATTGGTCGGAGCCGCCGTTTCCTCTTTCTTGGTCTTGGCTTCGTCGCTGTTGGAACAGGCCGCAAGCAGGGCGACGGTGGAAATCAGGACAAGCTGAGCACGCATTTGGACGTTTCCCGTTTGTAGGAGCGCAAGGCCGCTCCATCGACCCTAACGAAAAGGCCAAGCTGAGCGTTCAAAATTAAGCTGCGCTTTTGATCGGGAAACTGTGGGTATCCCGAACTTTGGCCGTTCAGGGCGCGTCCAGGCCGTCCAGAACCTGCCGGGCCAGAACGCGCGTCACCGGGCGGTGCAGGGCGTCCAGCCGCTCGACCACCTGGGCCGCGGCGTCGCCGGATCGGTCCAGACGGCGCACCAGATAATCGATCACCTCGTCAGCGGGCGTGATGCTGCGCTCGGAGAACCGGGCGCGCAGGATGGCCGACAGCACGGCGTCGTCGGGCGGCTGGACCGCCACGCTCCGCATCGCATCCAGCCGCGAGCGCAGATCGGGCAGGGCGACCGACCACTGGCGCGGCGCCGGGCGCGAGACCAGCAGCAGCGCCCCGCCGCCCGCGTTCGCCAGGTTGATCAGGTGAAAAAGACTCTCGTCGTCGGCCTGGTCCGCGTCGTCCAGCAGAACGGGCCGGCCTTCCAGCTCTTGCGGGTCGATCAGGGCCGCCTCCGCGCCGGTCAGGGGCGACGCCCCCACCCGCTCGGCCCAGTCGGCGGCCAGACGGCTCTTGCCCGATCCCGCGGGGCCATGCAGCGCCAGCACCGTCCCGACCCCGTCCGGCCAGCGGGCCAGGACGGCGGCGGCCTCGGCATTGCTGTCCGACACGACGAAGGCCTGGCCCACGGCATGGCGCTCCAGCGGCAAACGCAGCTGTTCGGCGGTCGGACGGGACGGGGCGCTCAGCGCGGTCATGGCCCCGTCTTAGCAGAGGCCGGGATCAACCGCGTCGGCGCCCCTCTGTTGGTTTCGGGGAGGGAAGCCGCGTCGCTGTGGATGAAATCAGGCGAATGGCGCCATTGCGGGGTTCAGCTTGCCCGCCTTGAACTCGGTCACGACATAGTCGGCCAGACCGTGAACCTGGAAGGGATCGTCCTTCAACAGGGTCTCCAGCGCGTCCTTCGTGCCTCGGCTGGCGACCACCAGAACGCCGCCCGTGCGCGGAACCATCGGCCCGGCAGCCACGATCAGGCCGCTGGCCACGTGCTGGTCCAGCCATTCGCGATGCTCGACCGTCCTGGCCTCGATGGCTTCGATCGGCTGGGTGTAGGTGATGGTGACGATGAACATGGCGGCCTCATGTGAGAGATGCGGGTGGGTATGATGCGCGGCACGGGCCTTTGCAACGGCTGAAACCTTGACTTTCCGGGGCGATGATGCGCCCTACGCCGCTTCGATTTCCGGCGCCGACGGCGACGGATTCCACCGCCAAAGTCTCCAGACGGTTCGTTCCATGCACGCCTATCGCTCTCACACCTGCGGCGCGCTTCGCGCCTCCGACGCCGGTTCCGCCGTCCGCCTGTCCGGCTGGGTGCACAGGAAGCGCGATCACGGCGGCCTGTTGTTCATCGACCTGCGCGACCACTACGGCCTGACGCAGTTGGTGCTGCACCCCGAGACGCCCGGCTTCGCCGCCGTCGAGCGCCTGCGCGCCGAGAGCGTCATCAAGGTCGACGGCGAGGTTGTCGCCCGCGACGCCGCGGTGGTGAACCCGAACCTGCCGACGGGCGAGATCGAAGTCCGCGTCCAGGGCGTCGAAGTGCTGTCCGAGGCCGCCGAACTGCCGATGCCGGTCTTTGGCGATCAGGAGTATCCCGAGGATATCCGCCTGGCCAACCGCTTCCTGGACCTGCGCCGCGAGCGTCTGCACAAGAATATCGTCCTGCGCTCGCGCGTGATCTCCTCGATCCGCCGCCGCATGGTCGATCAGGGCTTCCTGGAATATCAGACCCCGATCCTGACGGCCTCGTCGCCGGAAGGCGCGCGCGACTTCCTGGTGCCGTCGCGCCTGCATCCGGGCAAATTCTACGCGCTGCCCCAGGCGCCGCAGCAGTTCAAGCAACTGCTGATGGTCTCGGGCTTCGACCGTTATTTCCAGATCGCGCCCTGCTTCCGCGACGAGGACCTGCGCGCCGACCGTTCGCTGGAATTCTACCAGCTGGACGTCGAGATGAGCTTCGTGACCCAGGAAGACGTCTTCGCCGCCATCGAACCCCTGATGCACGGCGTGTTCGAGGAGTTCGGCGAAGGCAGGCCCGTCTCGGCCATCGACGGAACCCACGTCTTCACCAACGATTTCGGCGAGACGTTCGAGCATAAGGGTTTCGAACGCCTGACCTACGCCCAGTCGATGGCCTGGTATGGTTCGGACAAGCCCGACCTGCGCAACCCGATCAAGATGCAGGTGGTGTCCGACCACTTCCGCGACGGCGGTTTCGGCCTGTTCGCCAAGATTCTGGGCGCCGACGACAAGAACGCCGTCTGGGCCATCCCGGCGCCGACCGGCGGATCGCGCGCCTTCTGCGACCGCATGAACAGCTGGGCGCAGGGCGAGGGCCAGCCGGGCCTGGGCTATATCTTCTGGTCCGAGGACCAGGGCGCCTGGGGCGGCCCCATCGCCAAGAACCTGGGTCAGGAGCCGACCGAGGCCCTGATGTCGTCGCTGGGTCTGGGCCAGGGCGACGCCGCCTTCTTCGTCGCCGGCCTGCCCGCCACCTTCGCCAAGTTCGCCGGGCTGGCCCGCACCCGCGTCGGGACCGAGCTGAAGCTGGTCGACGAAAACCAGTTCAAATTCTGCTGGATCGTCGACTTCCCCATGTTCGAATGGTCCGAGGAAGAGAAGAAGGTCGACTTCAGCCACAACCCCTTCTCGATGCCGCAGGGCGGCCTGGAGGCCCTGGAGGGTCAGGACCCGCTGACCATCCGCGCCTATCAGTACGACATCGTCTGCAACGGCTATGAGCTGTGTTCGGGCGCCATTCGGAACCACAAGGCCGAGATCATGCTGAAGGCCTTCCAGATCGCCGGCTACGACGCCTCGGTGGTCGAGGAACAGTTCGGCGGCATGTTGAACGCCTTCCGCTTCGGCGCCCCGCCGCACGGCGGTCTGGCCCCCGGCATCGACCGCATCGTCATGCTGCTGGCGGGCGAAACCGCCATTCGCGAGGTCATCGCCTTCCCGCTGAACCAGCAGGGCGAGGACCTGTTGATGAACGCCCCGACCGAGGCCGAGGAGCGTCAGTTGAAGGACGTCCACATCCGCACCGCCCCGCCGATCAAGGTCTGATCGGCGCGATCGCTGATACGAAGAAGGGGACGCCCGCCGGGCGTCCCCTTTTTTGCGGCTCAGTTCTCGGCGACCGAGACGAAGTTCCTGACCCGGGGCGGCACAGGCGGCGTGGGGGTTCGGATGACGCGGATCGAGCCGCTGCGGCAGGACTGCGCCGTCAGGCCGCCGGGCAGCCGGGTCGAGCCGTCCCCGCAGGCCGTCCTGATCTGTTCCTGCGTCAGGCCGCGCGCGCCGGATAGATCGGCCCCGCGGATGTCGGTGCGGTGAAGCGAGGCTTCTGAGAAGTCCGTCCGGTTGAAGCGCCCGCCGGTCAGACGCGCCCCGTCCAGCGTGGCGGAGTTGAAGCGGGCGCTGCTGAAATCGCCGGACGACATGTTGGAGGCCTGAACCTCCGCGCCGGTGAAGTCCGCCCCGACCGCCACGACATTGGCCAGGGTCGCGCCGAACAGTTCCGCGCCGATGAACCTGGCGCCGGACAGGGTGGCGCCGTTGAAGTTGACGCCGTGCATTTCGGCGCCCGAGATTTCGGCCCGGCTCAGATTGGCGCGCACGAACACGGCGCCCTGGGCCTCGGCCCCGGTCAGGACCGCGCTGGTGAAGTTGGTCGAGCTGAAGTTGGCGCCCACGATCTGCACGCCCGACAGATTGGCCCGGCTGAAGTCGCTGCCCGAGAAGTTGGAGCCCATCATCTCGGCCCCGCGCAGATTGGCCCCGACCAGGGTGGCGTTCATGAAGCTGGCGCCGGTGAAGGTGGCGCCCGACAGGTTTCGACCCGACAGTTCGCAGCGGTTGCACGACCCGCCGAGCGACACGGTTCGGGCCACGTCGCGGTCCTGCATCGACATCTCGACCCCGGCCATGGCGGGGGACGCCATCAGCGCCGCGCCGAGCGCCAGCAGGGCCAAGGAAGGTCGGAACCGGATATGTTCAGCGATCTGTTTCACCAGACCTGAATGCCTCGAAACCCCCACGCCACCTACTTAAATCGAGGTAACTTCGTTAAATCGCGGCAAGGTCGGCGCCCCTCAGCAGGCGGGAATGCGAAGGCCGCGCGGCAGGACGGTTGAGCCGTCGCCGCACGCCTGGTTCAACTGCCCCTGGGTCAGGCCGGTGGCGCGCGCCAGCTGGGCGCCCGACAGGTTGGTCCCCGACAGGGTCGCGCCCGAGAAGTTGGCCCCTTCCAGATAGGCGCCCACGAAACTGGCGTTGGTCAGGTTGGCCCGCGTGAAGTTCGAGCCGGAGAAGACGCCGCCATAGCCTTCCACGTCGCGCAGGTCGGCGCCCGAGAACCGGGTGCGGTTCATCACGCTCAGGCTCATGTCCGACTGACGCAGGCGCGACCCGGCCAGGTTCAGGCCGCGCGCCTCCAGGCCCGAGAAATCGCCCTGGAACAGGTTGCAGCCGGCGCAGGAGGCGCCGCGCCTCACGCTGGCGATCTGGCCCGCGTTCTGGGCCAGGACGGGCGTCGCCGCAGCCAGGAAGGCGGTTGCGATCAGGCCGAGAGAGAGTGTGCGTTTCATGGACCGGGCTCCGACGTTTGATCGTCCTGAAGCAAACCCTAGGCCATAACCCTTAACCTAGCCCTGATCGCCGCCCTTCAATGCGGAGACGGGGGCGGGGGCAGGGGCGGGCGCCGCCCCGCAGGTGTCGCAGGTCCAGCCGCCGCCGCGCTGCTGGAGGGTGAAGTCGCCGCAGGCGGGGCAGGCGACGGCCTCGCCTCCGGCCGCCGCGCGGGTTTCCGGTTCGGTCTTCTTGCCGAACGGCAGGACCACCAGATTGTCGGGCGCCGAACCCCGCGCGAACCCCTTGGAGATGAAGCGGGCGGCGGGCACGGCCTGGCCCTGCGGCGCGGCGCCCTCCAGCCCGTCGCCGTCCAGCGCCTCGGCCTCGCCATTGGCCAGTTCGTCCCGGTCCAGATAGGAGACGCCCAACTCGCGGAAGATGTAGTCCAGGATCGAGGTGGCCGAGCGGATGGAATCGTTGCCGGTCACGCGACCGGCCGGCTCGAACCGCGTGAAGACGAAGGCGTCCACGAACTCGTCCAACGGCACGCCGTATTGCAGGCCGATCGAAATGGCGATGGCGAAGTTGTTCATCAGGCTGCGGAAGGCGGCGCCTTCCTTATGCATGTCGATGAAGATCTCGCCCAGTTCGCCGTCTTCATATTCGCCGGTGTGGATATAGACCTTGTGGCCGCCGACGGCCGCCTTCTGGATATAGCCCTTGCGGCGGTCGGGCAGTTTGCGGCGGGCGCGCTCGCGCTCGACCACCCGCTCCACCACCCGTTCGGCCGGACGCGGCGCCTCGCGCGCCGGTTCGGGCCGCGCGGCGGTCTCGACGGCGGGCAGGGTCAGCAGCGGGCGGGCGGGCGGCTCGGCGCGTTGCAGGCGGATGGCGCGGCGGCCGTCCAGCGCCGCCTGGCCCATCAGCCGCGCCGCCTGACCCGCCGTGGTGCGCCAGTGGGTGATCTCGGGCGCGATGTCGGCCAGGTCGCTGAACGGCGCGACGGCATGGCGCAGCGCGGCGGCGGCCCCTTCGGGATCGGCCAGCAGGGCGGCGACCGCGGGGGGCGCCTCGGGCCATGTCGCCAGGTCGCCATGACCGAAGACCCAGCGCGCGGCGGCGGCCTCGGCCTCGTCCGACACGCCCAGCAGGGTCAGCAACAGGCCGTCGCCGTCCTCGATCCCCAGGACGTCGCGGATGAAACCGGGGTCCAGCACGGGGGCCGAAAACACCGCGTCGAAATCCTCGGCCCAGGCCAGGGCCTGTTCGATGGCCGCCAGTTCGATGTCGGTGAAGCCCAGCGCACGCAGCGCCGCATGATCCAGCCCCGGCGCCTCGACCAGGGTGCGACGGCCGAAGACATGGCGTTCGGCCGCCTGGACGTCGCCGCCCGCCGCGCTCAACGCCGCCGCCAGGGCCGGATGCAGCCGTCGCCCGATCTCGCCGTCCGCCGTCTGGAACAGATCGACGGCGGCGATCCGCCCCCGGCCCAGCCGCAGCCGCGCCTCCGCATCGTCGACGAACAGGCCGATGGCCGAATGCCGACGCGGCCGGGATTTCGCGTTCAAAGCCATCAGGGCGGCGGCTGCGACCGGATCGGCGCTGTCCTTCAACGCCTCGCATCGCGCGACCTGAGTGTCCTGTGCTGTGGCCCGAACGTCGTCCCAGTCGGGCGCCGCGCCTCGGATCGCCGCCAGATCGGCCGAGGTCTCGCCCGCCGTCGCCGCGACCAGGGCCGCCAGGGCTTGCGCCCGCGCCATTCCCGCCTCGCCCAGCGGCGCCACGGCCTCCAGCAGGCCTTCAAGCCCCAGCGTCAGGACGCCGGGCGTCGGGCTGGCCAGGTCCAGCGCCGTGGTCAGCAGGCGCGTCAGGGCGGCCAGATCGTCCGCCGTCTCGCCGTCCAGCGCCGTCACGGCGGCCAGGTCGATGACCATGCGCGCGGTCGCCGGGGCCGTCGCCGCCTCCGCATCGCGCGGTTCGAAGGCCAGGATCAGCCCGCCGTCCAACGCCGCCCTGGCCGCCAGCAGGGCCTCGGGCGCGCCCGCCGCGATCTGCGTCCGGTCCGCCAGCGCCACCAGGGGCGGGCTTTCGACGGCGGGGCTCAGGTCGGGCAGGAGGCGTTCGCCATCCACCGCCCGCAGGATGTCGGCGTCCGACGCGCCGCAGCGTCGGGCCAGGGCCGCCGCCCGTCCCAGGGCCGGATTGCGCGAGGGATCGCCGCAGTCGCCGCGCGGCCCCTCGCACCGATCCACGGCATCGGCCACACCGGCCAGGGCGTCGGCCAGGGCCTGGGCCGCCTGGGCGCCCAATCGTGCGGCGGTGCGGCGCCCGCCGTGGTCGGCCAGCACGGCGGCCGCGCCCGGATCGTTCAGATCGACCACGCCCGCCGCCGCCGCGCCCGACCGCGCCGGCGCCGCCAGACCCAGTTTGATCACGGCCGTCAGGTCTTCGGCGAACACGGCGGCCTGGGCCGCGTCGAACACGCCCTCGGACAAGCCCGTCCTGGCCAGCCCGGCGGCCCAGGCGTCCACGCCCCCGTCCAGCCAGTCGCCCGTCTCGTCCGACAGACCCTGGGCCGCGATCCAGTCCAGCCACGCCTCGATCTGCGCGTCCGACCAACCGGCGGGCGCCAGCACCGGTCGCACGCCGGCAAGCCGTTCCACGACGCGGTGCTCCATCGCGACTCGTTCGGCGCGAGCGGCGAAGGCGGATTGAAGGCGCATGGCGGTCCCTCCGATGGGTTGGCGCCAGCCTAGGTCGAACACTGTCTTTCGCCAATACATCTGGTGTCGCAGCAGCGGTTTGCCCACAAGATATCGATTCGTCCCTGCGTCGCGCCGTCGCCGCCTGGACGCTGGACGAAGCGTGTCGGTGTTTCTATGATCCGGCCGAGCGTCGGGCCCTGAGTCCGGCGACCCCTTACGGTTGGAATTCACGACGTGTTGAGCAAGATTTTCGGCTGGTGGGAGGGCGCCACGATCGGCACCCGCTTCACCATCGCCAAGCGCGGTCGCTTTGTCGGTCAGGACGAGAACGGCAATCGCTATTACGAGAGCCGCGACAACGCCAGCTATGATGGCCGCAAGCGTCGCTGGGTGATCTACGACGGCTATGCGGAGGCGTCCAAGGTCACGCCCGACTGGCACGGCTGGCTGCACTACACCTTCGACCTGCCGCCGACCGAGCAGCCGCTGCCGCGTCGCGCCTGGGAAAAGGAACACCTGCCCAACCTGACGGGCACGCCCCTGGCCTGGCGTCCGCCCGGCTCTTTGGCCGCCGAGGCCAGGCGCCCGGCCGCGACCGGCGACTATCAGGCCTGGACGCCCGAGTGAAAATCCGCCGGATGCTGATGGGCGCCGGCGCCCTGATCGGCGTGCTGAGCGCGGGGGCCGTGACGGCCAGCGTGCTTCAGGACGCGCCGCGCGACGCGCGCCCGGTCCAGGACCCCATCGGCGACATCCTGCGAAAGACCCCGGCCCAGCCGGCCAACGCCGTGCCGACCGAAACCCCGCCCGCCGGCGCGCCCGCCCCGCGCGCGCCCATCGCGGTGACGCCGCCCCCCGCCGTCATCGTCGCCGAGGACGCCGCCGTCGAGGAAAAGGCCGAGGCGGAGGTCAAGGCCGAACGTCCCGTGGCCGAAAAGGCCATCGACCAGCCCGCCACGCCCGGCCGTCGCCAGCGGCGCAAGTTCGCGGTCATCCAGGCCATCGACAAGGTCACGGCCGAGACGATGAAGTTCGAGGTCGAGGTCGGCGGCCGCCCCGTGCGCTTCAACCGCAATCTGGTCTTCGCCGCCCGCGCCTGCGAGGTCACGACGCCCGACGAGCTGACCGAGGACGCCATCGCCTATATGGACGTCTCGCTGCAGCCGCGCGGCCAGACCGCCTCGCGCCAGATTTTCCGCGGCTGGATGTTCGCCTCGTCCCCGGCGGTCAGCGGCGTTCAGAACCCCTATTACGACGCCTGGGTGGTCGGCTGTAAGAACTGACCGACGCGGAGACCGGCATGGATCGCGACAGACCGCTGAAGAAGGACGAGACGGTGGAAGTCCGTCTGTCCCACGCCGCCAAGACCGCCTTCATGGCCCGGTGCCAGGCCGAGGGCCGCACGGCCAGCGAGGCCATCCGCTGCTTCATCGACGCTGAACTGAGCCAGACCACGCGCCGGTCCGTTCCCGCAGGCTGGCGTCAACTGGCCGCCGCCGCCCTGGCCGGTCTGGCCCTGGGCGCCGTCGCCGTTCCGGCCCTGGCGCAGTCCCATGCGACCTCGTCAAGCCGCGCCGCCTTCGACCGTCTGGACCGCAACCATGATGGCGTGGTCAGTTTCGACGAATACCGCGCGGGTTAGGCCCAGCCTTCCGCCCGCCGTCATTCCGGGGGCCGCGCATCGCGTGGAACCCGGACCCGGAGGGCGGCGCGTAGCAGCCAAGCCAGGGCTGCGGATTCTCTCTCAAACGCATCGAAAGACGTGACGCCCGCCTGGCTTCCGGGTTCGTCCTACGGACGCCCCGGAATGACGTCGGAAGCTGACGCATCGCCCTACCGCACCCGCACCAGAAACCTGTCCGCTTGCAGGTTCAGCCAGGTCCAGGGCTTGAACAGGCTGGCGCCGGGCTTCCACGACGCCAGCACGATCTCGGCCCGCCCCACGATGTTCTCGGCCGGCAGCAGGCCCACGCCGATCGCGGGCGGCCAGCGGCTGTCCAGCGAGTTGTCGCGATTGTCGCCCATCATCAGATACTGGCCGGCCGGCACGCGGCGGGACGGCGTGTCGTCGCCCGGCAGGTTCGGCCCGCCGTCATAGGTGACATAGCTGCGGCCGTCGGCCAGGGTTTCGCGCACCCGCTGCACGCGGCGACCCGGCGCATCGTGATCGGCGACGACGTCCAGCCGCGTCTGGCGCACCGCCGCGCCATTGACGAAGACCACGCCGCCCCGCACCTGAACCGTATCGCCGGGCAGGCCCACGACCCGCTTGATCCAGACCTGTTTCGGATCGCTGGGGCGGCGGAACACCACCACGTCCCCGCGTCGCGGCTGTCCCCCCATCAGCCGCCCCGGCCGGATCGGCGGGTTCAGCGGCAGGGACGCTGTGCTCCAGCCATAAGCAAACTTGGACACGACGATATAGTCGCCTGTCACCAGCCCCGGCTCCATCGACGAGGACGGGATGGTGAAGGGCTGAAAGACCGCGATGCGGAACAGCGTCGCCACGATCAGGGCGACCAACAGCGTCAGGACGATCTCTCCGGCTTCGTTGAAAGCGGACGGGCGGGGCGGGTTTGGCGTGATGTCGGTCATGCCGCCATCGAGGCCGGAATGATTGAGGGACGCCAGCGCATCCGTGTCGGGACAGGCCGGAAATCGTGTCCGGACAAGCCCCCGACGCCACGCCCTGCGTCATTCCGGGGCGTCAGCAGGACGAACCCGGAAGCCAGAAGGCTGATTCAGCGGGTGGGTGCGCCTGGCGCCAGCGCCGCCTCGACCGCCTCGGCGCCGGTCAGGGGCGCGGTCAGGGCCGTCTGGTCGGGCGTGACCTTCAGGGCGGGCGCCAGACGGCGCAGATAGGCCGCCTGGGGCGTCTCGACCGCCCCGAACTGGCTGAGATGCTCGGTCAGGAACTGGGCGTCCAGCAGGGTCCAGCCGCCCTTCCTCAATCGCGCGACCAGATGCACCAGCGCGACCTTGGAGGCGTCGCGTTCGCGGCTGAACATGCTTTCGCCGAAGAAGGCGCCGCCCAGCGACACGCCGTACAACCCGCCGACCAGCCGCTCGTCCCGCCAGCATTCGATGGAATGGACGAACCCTTGCGCGAACAGGGCCGCATACAGCCGCCGGATCGGCGCATTGATCCAGGTGTCCTCGCGATCAGGACCCTGCGCCGCCGCGCAGCCGTCCAGCACCGCCTCGAAGGCGGTGTCGACGCGGATGTCGAACGGCTCGCCGCGCACGGTGCGGCGCAGGCGGCTGGGGATGTGGAAGGCGTCCAGCGGAATGACGCCGCGCTGGTCCGGCTCGATGATGAAGACGCGCGGATCGTCGCGCGCCTCGGCCATCGGAAACACGCCCCGGGCGTAACAGGCCAGCAGGTCCTCGGGGCCGAAACCGCCGAAAGGCCCGCTGGCGCTGAAATCGGGGTCTGTCAGCTTTCGCCCTTCTGACGGGCCGCCCATTTCTCCAGCCAGTGGATGTCGTAGTCGCCCGACAGGATGTCCGGCTCGGCCAACAGCTTCTGGAACAGGGGGATGGTGGTGTCGACGCCGCCGATGACGACCTCGTTCAACGACCGCTTCAGGCGCGCAATCGCCTCCTCGCGGTCGCGGCCATGGACGATCAGCTTGCCGATCAGGCTGTCGTAATAGGGCGGGATCGAATAGCCGGCGTAGATGGCGCTATCCAGACGCACGCCCAGGCCGCCCGGCGCGTGGAAGTCGGTGATCTTGCCCGGCGACGGGGTGAAGGTTTCGGGGTTCTCGGCGTTGATCCGCACCTCGATGGCGTGGCCCTTGAACGCGATGTCGTCCTGGGTGAACGACAGCGGCAGTCCGGCGGCGATCCGCACCTGTTCGCGCACCAGGTCGACGCCGGTTATGGCCTCGGTGACCGGGTGTTCGACCTGCAGGCGGGTGTTCATCTCGATGAAGAAGAACTCGCCGTCCTCCCACAGGAACTCGATGGTGCCGACGCCCAGATAGCCGATGGCGGCGATGGCCTTGTTGACCGTTTCGCCGATCCTGGCGCGACCCTCGGCCGACAGGGCGGGCGAGGGGGCCTCTTCCAGCACCTTCTGGTGACGGCGTTGCAGCGAGCAGTCGCGTTCGCCCAGGTGGACGACATTGCCGTGGCTGTCGGCGATGACCTGGATCTCGATGTGGCGCGGCTTCTGGAGATAGCGCTCCATATAGACGGCGCCGTTGCCGAAGGCGGCCTTGGCCTCGGACTGGGCGGTCTGGACCGCCTCGACCAGATCGTCGGGCGTCAGGGCGACCTTCATGCCGCGTCCGCCGCCGCCCGCCGCCGCCTTGACGATCAGGGGGAAGCCGATGGCCTTGGACGCCTCGATGGCGGCCTCGACCGTCTCGACCTCGCCGTCGGAGCCGGGAACGACCGGGATGCCCGCATCCTTGACCGTCTGTTTGGCGCTGATCTTGTCGCCCATGACCCGGATGTGGTCGGGCTTGGGACCGATGAAGGTCATGCCGTGGGCTTCGACGATCTCGGCGAAGCGCGCGTTTTCGGACAGGAAGCCGTATCCGGGGTGGATCGCCTGGGCGCCGGTGATCTCGGCCGCCGCGATGATCGACGGGATGTTCAGGTACGACTTCGCGGCCGAGGCGGGGCCGATGCAGACGCTCTCGTCGGCCAGCCGAACCCACATGGCGCCGCGGTCAGCCTCGGAGTGAACGGCGACGGTGGAAATGCCCATCTCCTTGCAGGCCCGGTGGACCCGCAGCGCGATCTCGCCCCGGTTGGCGATCAGGACCTTGGTGAACATCAGGGCGCCTTAGGCTTCCAGCAGGACGAGGGCTTCGCCGAACTCGACCGGCTGGGCGTCGCCCACCAGGATGTCGGCCACCACGCCGTCACGCGGCGCCTGGATCGGGTTCATCGTCTTCATCGCTTCGACGATCAGCAGGGTCTGGCCCTTTTTGACCTTGTCGCCCGGCTGAATGAAAGCCGGAGCCTCGGGCGAGGCCTGCAGATAGGCGGTGCCGACCATCGGCGACTTCACCTCTTCACCCGCACGGGCGACGATGGTGGCCGGGTCTGATGGCATGGAAACGGGAGCGGCGGCGGCGGCGGGGGCCGCGACCGGCGCCGGGGCGGCGGCATACTGCACCGGAGCGGCGTTGACGGTGATCTCGCGCGCGACGCGGATTCGCAGTTCGCCGCGCTCGACCTCGACCTCGGTCAGGTCGGTCTCGTTCAGGATTTCGGCCAGCTGGCGAACCAGGGCGGCGTCGATTTCCGCGTGTTTCTTGTCATCGGCCATTGGAGTGCGCCTTGTCTTTCGTGGTCTTTAAGCAAACGGGACGGGCCTCAGCCGCGTTCCCGAACCTTGGTGAGAGCCGCCTGAACGGCCAGTTCATAGCCCGCCGCGCCGAACCCGGCGATGACGCCGGTCGCCGCTGAGGACACATAGGAGTGATGGCGAAACGCCTCGCGCGCCGCCGGATTGGACAGATGCAGTTCAATCACCGGAATCGACAGCGTCTTCAGCGCATCGTGCAGCGCCACCGACGTATGCCCATAGGCCGCGGGATTGAGGATCAGGGCGTCCGCGCCTTCTCGCGCTTCCTGAATCCAATCCACCAGCACGCCTTCGTGATTGGTCTGGCGGAAAACGACCACAGCCCCGGCCGCGGCTTTGAGGCAGCGCTGTTCGATGTCCGCCAGGGTGTCGCGGCCATAGACATCCGGCTCCCGAACCCCGAGCAGGTTCAGATTGGGGCCGTTCAGCACATGAATGACGGGCGTTTCAGCCATGGGGCGCGTGAAAGTGAGTTTCCGGGAATCGAGCCTGCGCATCGCAGCACAAGAGGGGCCTTTTAGCGGACGCGGCTCGCGGGTCAAACGGTCCCCGTATCGAAGTTTACGCCGGGGCAATGGCGCCCGAGGGTCAGGCGCTCTGGCGAAGCCGCCCGTCGGCGTCTATCTGCCCCTCGAGGCCAGACGGAGACGCGCGATGACCCAGATCCAATTGAACGGCGAACCCCGCCTGGTCCAGGCCGTCACCATCCTGGCCCTGGTCGAGGAACTGGCGCTGGACCCGCGCAAGGTGGCGGTCGAGCGCAATCTCGAGATCGTGCCCCGCTCACTTCACGCCTCCACCCCCATCGCGCCGGGCGACCGCATCGAACTGGTTCAGTTCGTGGGCGGCGGCTGATCGCGATCAAATCGGGCGTGGTCGCGGCCGCGTCGCCGGTGGCGATGTCGTCAATGATCCCGTCCTCGGTTTTAGGGGCGTATCGTCGGCGATCGCGCGCCGGCAGGGCGGCGAACAGAGCACAGGCAGATCCAAGGCGTTCCCGGCTGTCGGTGCTGATCGTCATCGGCCATGGCCAACCGGTCATCTCATCTTACTGACGTCGTAATCCGATCATTCGAGACGGCCCGAGAAGCGGCACGCCTCGCCCTCGGCGCGGCTTCGCCCACATCCCGCCGTTCTTGATGGATATGCGACCGAATGACGCGGGATCGGCCGCGTGGGGCTGGGCTCGGCTTGGGATGACTTCTGACGCTTCTAAACCGCATGGCGACGGGCCGGCGGTGTTTTTGGACGCGACCGGGCGACGGGCGCGACGGATGCGGATGGCCGCGCTGGCCGCGGCGATCGTGGCGGGCGTCGTTCTGGCGGGCTTTGTGGCCAGCCTGATGATCCTGCCCAGCCTGACGGGACTGTCGGTCGTGTCGCCGGCGGCGGCGGTGGTCGCGCGGCGTACGCACGGGGCCGAACGGGCCTTGCTGAACTATATCGCCCATCGGGAGCGTCGGCCCGTCCGCGCCGTGTCGACAGCCGGCGCGCCCATCGCCGGCGCCTGGTTTGCGCCGTGGGAGGACGGGGCGCTGGATTCGTTCACGCGTCATGCCGGCGACCTGACCCATGTCTATCCGACCTGGATCGAGCTGCGCGACGACGGCGGCGACATCCTGACCAAGGATTGGGACCCGGCGCGAAACCCCACCACCAAGCCCCTGATTGCGGCGGCGCGGTCGCATGGGGTCAAGATCGTGCCGGTGGTCGGCAACGCCACCGAGGGCCATTTCGACGCCGGCCGCATCGACCGGATGCTGGCGCCCGCCAATGCCCAGAACGTCATGAATCACCTGCTCGACTTCGTGCGGGTGAACGGATTCGCGGGCCTGCAGATCGACTTCGAACAGGTGACGCCGGAACAGATCGAACGGCTGACGCCGTGGCTGGACCAACTGCGCCAGCGGCTGCACGCCCAGGGCGGCGAACTGTCCATCGCCCTGGAAGTCGGGCTGAGCGATCACGACATCCGCGCCCTGTCCGGCGTGGTCGATTACGCGGCCATCATGGCCTATGACGAGCACGGGGAAGACAGCATGCCTGGGCCGATCTCCTCGGCCCTGTTCGTGGACAAGGCGTTGACGCGGTTCACGCGTCTGGTGCCGGCGGACAAGCTGATCCTGGGCATCGGGGCCTATTCCTACGACTGGCGCGACGGGGACCGTTCGGCCGAATCCCTGACGACGACGGCGGCGCTGGCGACGGCGCGCGGCTATCGGCCCGAAGACAATCCCGCCAATGTGATCGATTTCGATCCCCAGGCGCTGCAGCCCACATTCCGCTACACCGACGATCAGGGGCATGCCCACGAAGTCTGGATGCAGGACGCCGCCTCGGTCGCCAACGCCATGACGATGGGGCGGGAGAGGGGGCTGCGCGGCGCGTCCCTGTGGGCGTTGGGCGAAGAAGACCCCGCCAGCTGGAAGGTGTTCGGCCGTCAGGCCGCGCCGGCGATCACCGTGATCCCCGCGCTGGAGCACGTCGCCCTGACCCAGCAGATCGCCTTCACCGGCCAGGGCGAACTGCTGAACGTGATCGACACGCCCCATCCGGGCGAAAGGCGCATCGCCGTCGATCCGGTCAGCGGACTGGTCAGCGACGAGGTCTGGACGCGCTGGCCCTCGGCCTGGACCGTGCGGCGCACCGGCGCGCCGGATCGCACCCTGGCCCTGACGTTCGACGACGGCCCGGATCCCGAATGGACGCCAGAAATCCTGGACGTGCTGAAGGCCAAGGGGGTGAAGGCCACCTTCTTCATGATCGGCGGATCGGCGGCGGCCAACCCCGCCCTGGTTCGGCGTGTGCGCGACGAGGGCCATGAGGTCGGCAACCACTCCTTCACCCACCCCAACATGGCCCATGTCGATGAGGAGCGGGTGCGGCTGGAGCTGACGGCCACGGACCGGGCGTTGGAAAGCATTCTGGGGCGCCAGGTCACCCTGTTCCGACCGCCCTACAACGCCGATTCCGAACCGGAATCCTATGGTGAAATCCTGCCGATCGCCGTGGCGTCCAAGCTGGGGTACACGACCGCCGGGGAATCCATCGATCCCAACGACTGGAACCTGAGCCGACCAAACCCGGACGGGAGCACGCACCGCCTGCGCCCGGACGAGATCGTGTCCGAGGTGCTGGCCCAGGCCGACGCCGGCCACGCCATTCTTCTGCACGACGCCGGCGGCGACCGTTCGGCGACGGTCAAGGCCCTGCCGGTGCTGATCGACGCCCTGCGCGCACGCGGCTATCGCCTGACGACCATCGGCGGGCTGGTCGGACGCACGCCGGATCAGACCATGCCGGCCCTGCCGAAGGGCGAGCGGTCGCTGATCGCGGCGGATTCGGCGGCCTTCGGCTTCTCGCACGCGGTCGGGGTGGTTCTGTTCGTCGGCTTCAACCTGGCCATCGGCCTGGGTCTGGCGCGGATCGTGCTGATGCTGGCGCTGGCGTCGCGGCGCAGGCGTCGGGCCGCGCCGTTAGACCCGGCGGCGCCCAAGCCGCGCGTGGACGTTCTGGTCGCGGCCTATAATGAGGCGACCGTGATCCGGCGCACCCTGGACAGTCTGTTGGCCAGCCGAGACGTGGATGTTTCGGTGCTGGTGGTGGACGATGGATCGACGGACGGCACCTATGATGTCGTGGCGGCCGCGTTCGGCGATGATCCGCGCGTGCGGCTGAAGCGCAAGGCGAACGGCGGCAAGGCCTCGGCCCTGAACCTGGCTCTGACCGAGGCGACGGCCCCGGTGGTGGTGGGCGTGGACGCCGACACCCAGTTGTCGGGCAACGCCCTGGCGCTTCTGGCCGCCTGGTTCGCCGATCCCAAGGTCGGGGCGGTCGCGGGCAATGTGAAGGTCGGCAATCGCAGCAATCTGGTCACGCGCTGGCAGTCCATCGAATACATCACCAGCCAGAACATCGACCGGCGGGCGCTGGCGCTGCTGAATGCGGTGACTGTGGTGCCGGGCGCCATCGGGGCCTGGCGCACCGAGGCGTTGAGAAGCCTGGGCGGCTATCGGTCCGACACCCTGGCCGAGGACATGGACCTGACCTGGCGGGTGCGCGAGGCGGGCTGGGTCATCGCCAACGAGCCGACGGCTCTGGCCTTTACCGAGGCGCCGTCATCGCTGGGCGGTCTGTTGAAACAGCGGTTCCGCTGGAGCTTCGGCACGCTGCAATGCCTGTGGAAACACCGGCGCTCGACGTTCCGGCACGGCTGGTTCGGCGGGCTGGCCCTGCCCAGCCTGTGGCTGTTCCAGATCGTGGGCCAGGTGCTGGCGCCGCTGATCGACCTGCAGCTGGCGATGGCGATCCTGATCCAGGGGCTGGCCTGGCTGGCGGCGGCGCAGCACGCCGATTTGGACGCGGCGCCCAATCCCACGCTGTGGTTCACGCTGGGAGTCTATGTCGCCTTCACCCTGCTGGAGCTTGCGGCGGGCTGGATCGCCTACGGCTTCGACCGGGAGAAGCGCGGCGATCTGTGGCTGCTGCCCACCCAGCGGTTCGTCTATCGCCAGATCATGTATGTGGTCGTCTGGCGTGCGCTGGAGCGGGCGCTGTCGGGCCTGGGGCAGACCTGGGGCAAGCTGAAGCGCACCGGAGACGTCCAGGCGCCGGCCGGCTGAGGCGGCTAGCGGAAGGCGGCCGGCTTCAGGCCGTAACGGGCCAGTTTGTCGTACAGCGTCTTTCGCGGCACGCGCATCTCGGCCAGGACGGCGGCGATATCGCCCCGGTGCGCCTGAAGAGCATCGCGCAGCAGTTCCGCCTCGAACCGGTTCAGGCGGTCGGGCAGGCTGAGGCCCTCGTCGGCCGGGCGGGTCGCGTCGTCCAGCGACAGGGCGACACGCTCTGCGAAATGGGCCAGTTCACGGATATTGCCCGGCCAGTCCGCCTCGACCAGGCGACGGCGCACGCTGTCCGAGAGGGCGGGCGGCTCGACCCTGTGACGGTCGGCGGCGCGGCGCAGGAAGTGGGCGAACAGCAGGGGAATGTCCTCGCGTCGCTCCCGCAACGGCGGCACGCGCAGCCGTACGACGTTCAGCCGATAATAGAGATCCTGGCGAAACACCCCCGCGCGGGCGGCCGCCTCCAGGTCGATCTTGGACGAGGCCAGAACCCGCAGGTCCAGGGCGCGCGGCTCGTTGGCGCCGATGGGATGGACCTCCCGCTCCTCCAGCACCCGCAGCATCTTGACCTGAACAGCCATGGGCATGCTCTCGACCTCGTCCAGGAACAGGGTGCCGTTGTGAGCGCGTTCGACATGGCCGACGCGGCGGCGCAGGGCGCCGGCGAAAGCGCCCAGTTCATGCCCGAACAGTTCGCTTTCGATCAGGCCGTCGGGCAGGGCGCCGCAGTTGACCGCGACGAAGGGGGCCAGCCGACGCCGGCCGCCGTTGTGCAGGGCGCGGGCGACGGCCTCCTTGCCCGTGCCGGTCTCGCCCTCGATCAGCACGTCCATGCGGGCGTCGGCGATCTGGGCGATGGTGGCGCGCAGGGCGACGATGGCGTGCGAGGCGCCCGCCAGCGGGAGTTCCTGGCCGCTGTCAGAGGCCATGGCCAGCAGGCGTCGGTTCTCCAGCACCAGGCCCCGTTTCTCAAGCGCCCGGTTCAGACTGTCCTGCAACCGCTCGAACGGAAAGGGTTTCGCCACGAAATCATAGGCGCCCGCCTGCATGGCCGCGACCGCATCGGCGACGTCGCCGTGGCCGGTGATCATGATGACCGGCAGGGTGGCGTCCAGCGCCTGCAGCCGGTCCAGCAACTGGCGCCCATCCAGGCCCGGCATCCTCAGGTCGGTGACGACCACGCCGGGGAAGTCCGCATCGATGGCCTTCAACGCCGCATCGCCGCCGGCGAAGGCGCGCACGTCCAGACCCTCCAGCACCAGCCGCTCGACCAGAGCCTGGCGGAAATCGGCGTCGTCCTCGATCAGGGCGACGGCGGTCGGGCGGGCGAACTGCATCAGGCGATCCTCAGGGTGGCGACGAAGATCGCGCCTTCGTTCGTGTCGATCAGATCCAGCTCGCCGCCGAACCCGGCCACCAGATCGCGACAGATCACCAGACCCAGCCCCAGGCCGTTGGCGCGGGTTGTGACAAAGGGTGTGAACAGCTGGGCGCGAACCGGGTCCGGCACCCCCGGACCGTTGTCGGCCACGATCAGGCGGACGCGATCGGCCGATTGTTCGACCCGCAGCGTCAGGCGGGCGCCGACACGACCCTCCAGCGCCTCGGCGGCGTTCTTGACCAGATTGACGATCACCTGTTCCAGGCGGAAGCGGTCGGCGCGCACGGCCACGTCGGCGTCGCCCTCACGGATCAGGGCGACGCCGCCCTCGTCCAGGCGGCCGCGCGTCAGCAAGAGGGCGCCGTGGATGGCGTCGTCCAACCGCACCACGCCGATCTTGGGGTCCGTCTTGCGCGAGAAGGTGCGCAGGTTCTCGGTGATTGATCCGATCCGCTGCGTCAGGTCGCCGATGCGGGAGAGGGCGGTGCGGGCCGTCACGGCGTCCTGGCGATCCAGCAGGACGGCTGCGGTCTCGGCCTGGGTCTGGATGGCGGCGACGGGCTGATTGATCTCGTGGGCGACGCTGGCCACGATCTGGCCCAGCGCGGCCAGTTTGCTGGCCTGCACCAGTTCGTCGCGCAGCCGCTCGCGCGCCGCCTCGGCGCGCCGCCTTTCCTCGATCTGGCCGCTGAGGGCGGCGTTGGCGTCGCTGAGTTCGCGGGTGCGCTCGTCGATGCGGCGTTCCAGTTCGTGCCGGGCGTCCTCCTCGGCGCGGGCCCGGATCAGGGCCTGCTGGCGGCGGCGCAGCACGACCGCGGCCAGACCCGCCAGCAGGGTCACGATCAGGGCCGCCAAGGCGCGTGCGCTGGCCACGGCGGCCTCCACCGCGCCCCGGCTGGGCGACAGCAGGTGCAGCGTCCAGCCCGGCGTATCGGTGGCGACTGCGGCGTGCATCCAGCGCTGCTCCCCGCCGATGGGGGCCGTCCGGATCAGGCGCGGCCGCCCGTTCGCGGGCGTGTCGAAGGGCAGGGGGCGCAGCGCCTCGGGCCGAAGCGTCTGGCCGGTCAGGGTCAGGCGACGGCGCGCCTCGTCCAGCGGATCGAGGGTTCTGAACCGCCAGTCGGGAACGCTCGTGATCAGGACCACGCCCGTCGGATCGGCGACATAGGCCGGCTCGCCCGACGCCCGCCATTCGGCCTCAAGCGCGTCGAACTCCACCTTGACCACAACCACGCCCAATGGCGCGCCATCGGCGGCGTCGACGCGCCGCGCCAGATAAAGACCGGGGCGGCCGGATACGGTGCCCAGAGCAAAGAACTCGGCCTGACCGCTTCGCATCGTATTGATGAAATAGGGCCGGAAGCCGTAGTCGGCCCCGACGAAACTGGTCGGCAGGCGCCAGTTGCTGGCGGCGCGGGTGCGGCCGCCGGCGTCGATGACATAGATGGCCGCCGCCCGCGTCTGACGCGCCAGGCCCTCCAGCTTCGCATTCACCGCGTCGGCGGCGTTCGTGCGCGATCTGAGCAGGCTCGCGATGTCGGGATCACCGGACAGCGCCAGAGGCAGGGAGCGATGCTTCTCCAGTTCGCTGCGCAGGACGGCGGCGTGAAGGGCCGCTGCGGCCTGGGCCTGGCGGGCCAGCTCCGCCTGTGCGTCGCGTCGCGCCACTTCGCCCGTCGCCACGGCGGCGAGAAGGGCGACGACGATCCACGCAGCCAAACCCAGCCACAGATTCGTCCGGGCGGGTTCCTGGCGAGCGGCGCCCGATGAAGATAGCCACGACATGGCGGGATTGTGCGGATAATCGCACGCCAATGCTAGACGTCTGCGCGAAATATCGCACTAACGCGGCGCGTCTCATCGGCTGGCGACGGATATAATTCAACAAGAACAGAAGTTTGGTCAAATATTCGGGATGCGCTTGGCCGCTTCTGCGCAGTGCGGAATGGTCTTGTGAACGGAGCGCGGCGAAGATCGCGTCCATCGAGGAGACTGCGGCCCCGCCGCATATCAGGAGCCTTTCGTGATCCCAGTTCCGTCAGAGACCGCGCCGGTGGTGCGTCGGCCGTTCTATCGGCACCTGTATTTCCAGGTGTTGATCGCCATCGCGCTGGGCGCGCTGATCGGCCATTTCTGGCCCGATTTCGGCGAGCGTCTGAAGCCGCTGGGCGACGGCTTCATCAAGCTGGTGAAGATGGTGATCGCGCCGGTGATCTTCCTGACCATCGTGACCGGCATCGCCGGAATGCGCGATCTGGGCAGCGTCGGGCGGGTGGCGGCCAAGGCCTTCGCCTATTTCCTGGTCTTCTCCACCCTGGCCCTGATCATCGGACTGATCATCGCCAATGTCGTGCGGCCCGGCCACGGGCTGAACATCGACCCGGCGACGCTGAACGCGGGCGCGGTGGAGCAATACGCCGCCGCCGCGCATGAAAGCACCATCGTCGGCTTCTTGATGGGGGTCATTCCCGACACGCTGGTCAGCGCCTTTTCGACCGGCAATATCCTGCAGGTGCTGTTCGTCTCCATCCTGTTCGGCGTCTCTCTGGCGTTGATCGGCGATCGCGCCCAGCCTGTGCTCGACCTGTTCGAGACGTTGAGCGTGGCGGTGTTCAAACTGGTGGCCATCGTCATGAAGGCCGCGCCCATCGGGGCGTTCGGCGCCTTCGCCTTCACCATCGGCGCCTATGGCATCGCCTCCATCGCCAATCTGGCGGCGCTGATCGTCACCTTCTACGCCACGGCCATCATCTTCGTGGTCGGCGTGCTGGGCCTGGTGGGGATCGCCAACGGCTTCTCGATCCTGAAGCTGATCCGGTATCTGAAGGAAGAACTGCTGCTGGTGCTGGGCACCTCCAGCTCCGAGGCCGCCCTGCCCAGTCTGATCTCCAAGATGGAGCGGGCCGGCGCCGCCAAGTCGGTGGTCGGCCTGGTCGTGCCCACCGGCTATTCGTTCAATCTGGACGGCACCAACATCTATATGACGATGGCGGCCCTGTTCATCGCCCAGGCGCTGAACATCGACCTGACGATCTGGCAGCAGATCACCCTGCTGCTGGTGGCCATGCTCAGCTCCAAGGGGGCGGCGGGCATCACAGGCGCGGGCTTCATCACCTTGGCGGCGACCCTGTCGGTCGTGCCGGACGTGCCGGTCGCCGGCATGGCGCTGATCCTGGGCATCGACCGCTTCATGAGCGAGTGCCGGGCCCTGACCAACTTCATCGGCAACGCCGTGGCGACCATCGTGGTGGCCCGCTGGGAGAACGCGCTGGATCGCGACGCCCTGACCGCAGCGCTGAACGGACAACCACAGCCGATCGCCGCCGGACCCGATCCAGCGGCCGGACCCGGAGACGATCTGGTCCTCGCCAAGGACTGAGGCGCGAGGACGACAAACAACAGCAGACGGGACCGCCGACATAACGGCGGCCCGGGAGGAGGAAACCATGAAGACCCAATCCAAGTTCGCCTTGATGGCGGGCGCGGCCACGGCCGTACTGATGATCTCGACCGCCGCCGCCGCGCAGCAGACGCCGCCGCCATCGCCATCTACCGACGACGACGCGCAGACGGCCCAGGTCGAGGATATCGTCGTTGTCGGCTCTCAGATCCGCGGCGCCTCGACCACGGCGGCCCTGCCGGTGACGGTCGTCACCCAGGAAGAGATCGTCGCCACCGGCGCGGTCAGCGGCGACGACCTGCTGCGCTCCATTCCCCAGATGGGCGACGTGATGTTTTCCAGCGCCAATAATCCGCAGACGTCCAATGCGGCGCGCGGCGACGTCAACTCGGTCAACCTGCGCTCGCTGGGCGTGGGCAACACCCTGGTCCTGCTGAACGGCCGCCGCATCGTTCAGCACCCCACCAGCCAGGGTACGTCGGACACCGGCACGGTGCCGGTCCTGAGCTATAACTCCAACGCCATTCCCGTGTCGGGGCTGGAGCGGCTGGAGGTGCTGCTGGACGGGGCGGCGGCCATCTATGGCGCGGACGCGGTCGCAGGCGTGGTCAATACGGTGCTGCGCGAGGATTTCGACGGGCTGGAGATGAAGGCCCAATACGGCGGCGCCGAGGGCACCCATCGTCGCGAGTTCACCCTGGGCCTGTTCGCCGGCAAGGATTTCGAGCGCGGCAATCTGTCGGGCTTCCTGGACTACACCAACCGCACGGCCCAGCAGGCCAGCGACGAACCCTATACCGCCAGCGACGACCGTCGCAGCCTGTTCGCCAATGTGCCGGGCTATGAGAATTCGACCGACGCGGATGGTCGCTCATCCTACACCCCTTGGGCGAACTTCCTGACGCCGTTCCAGGTGAAGCGCGGATCGACCAATCTGACGACCGGCGCCGGGGCCTTCCATAATCAGCCGTCCAGCTATGGCTGCACGGCGCCCGTGGGCGGCGATGTCTGTCTGGCCAGCGGCAACATCAGCTACACCAACTCGCGCGAGCTGCGTTACGACGGCGCGCGCGGCACGACCCAGTCCCCGGACATCGAGCGATTGAACCTGTTCGTGTCTGGTCACTATGATCTCGACAACGGCGTCACCGCATTTGGCGAGTTGGGCTATTACACGGCGACCACCCAGAATATTCAGCCGCCGACCATTCTGCTGAACCAACTGTGGATTCCGGCCAGCAACTATTGGAATCCGTTCGGGCCGGTGACTTTCGCCGATGGCACGCGCAACCCCAATCGTCTGTCGGGGCTGACCAATGTTCCCGTCGCCGGGACGCCGGTGAAGCTGGTGCGCTATCGGTTCAACGACCTGGGCGCCCAGGTCGTGGACGTGGACAACTGGCAGTCCCGGTTCCTGGGCGGCCTGCGCGGCGAATGGCGCGGCTTCGACTGGGAAAGCGCGCTGCTGTATTCGGAGGCCGAGGCGACGGACAGCTCCAACGCCGTCAACCTGACCGCGCTGCAGGCCAATCTGGCCCTGTCGACGCCGGACGCCTACAATCCGTTCAGCGGCGGGTGCGTGAACGACACCAACTATGGCGACTGCACCCCCAGCTCCCAGGCAGCCATCGACGCCATCACCACCGATCTGACACGCGTGTCCAAGACGACGCTGGCGCTGTGGGATTTCAAGGTCAGCCGGCCGGACGTCTTCACCCTGCCGGGCGGGCCTGTCGGCATGGCCCTGGGGGTCGAGGCGCGCCGGGAAACCCAGCGTGACGACCGCGACGCCGATCTGGACGGGACCAATGTCTTCCGCGACAGCGTGTCGGGCGATGTCAGTCAGTCCAATATCGCCGCCGTCAGCTCCAACCCCGACACCTATGGCAAGCGCGAGGTCTATTCGGCCTATATCGAGTTCGCCGTGCCGGTGGTCTCGCCCGAGATGAACATCCCGCTGGTCCGCAGCCTGGATCTGCAACTGGCCGGTCGTTACGAACACTATTCCGACTTCGGCGACGTGGCCAAACCCAAGATCGCCATGGCGTGGGACGTGATTGAGGGGGTGCGTATCCGGGGTTCGTATTCCGAAGGCTTCCGCGCGCCGAACCTGGAGCAGACTAATGCAGCCCAGTATGGCCGCCTGGCCACGACCAACGACTATGTGCGGTGCGAGGCGCAGCTTCGGAAGAATCCCAACTTCAAGTTCAACGAGTGTTCGCAGCCCGCCAGCGCGTCATTGCTGGTGTCGGGCAATCCCGATCTGCAACCCGAGGAAAGCACCAACCAATCCATCGGCCTGGTGCTGCAACCCTGGTTCATTCCCGAGCAGTTCGGTCGTTTCACCTTCACCGTCGATCGCTGGAAGATCGAGCAGGAGAAGATCGTCGGCCTGCTGGGGGCGCAGCCCAATGTGGTGCTCGATTATCTGAACATCCTGCAGGGCACGCGAAACCCGAACGTGACCCGCGCGCCCGTCAACGCCGACGATATCGCCTTGTTCGACGGCACGGGCATCACGCCTGTCGGACAGATCGTCTCGATCAGCGATCAGTTCATCAATCTGCTGCCGCAGACGGTCGAAGGCGTCGACATCGGGATGCAATGGCGACTGCGCGGCACGCCGTGGGGCAACTTCCGCGCCAGCCTGAACGCCGCGCATCTGACGAAGTTCGATCGGTCGCCGGGCGCCCTGGTGGACTCGCTGTTCGAAGCGCGCCAGGCGGGGCTGATCAACGCCCTGACGCCTCTGCCTTTGTCGCAGACCCTCCTGGCCCGCAACGGCCGGCCGGAATGGCGAGTGACGGGCTCCTTCACCTGGTCGCAAGGTCCGTGGCAGGTCGGCGCCTTCACCCAGTACAACAGCGCCGTGACCGAAACCGGCTTCTTGAGCGCCCAGGGCGATTCCTGGCAGGTCGACAGCCAGATCACGGCCAATCTGTACGGCCAGTATGAGTTCGGGAAAGCCGCCGGTTTCGCCTCGGACGCCACCATCCGCGTCGGCGCGCGCAACATAACCGACGAGCAGCCTCCGTTGACTTCGTCGGGCTATCTGGGTGCGCTCTACAATCCCTATGGCCGCTACTGGTACGTCAACGTCTCCAAGACGTTCTGAGGAAAAGAGAAGGTCGGCGCGATGAAGCTTCCTGTGCTTTCGACCCTGGCGGCCATGATCGCCGCCCTGGTCGCGCCGGCCGCCTCGGCGTCGACGCCTCTCGCCCCCGCCCCGGCGGCCGCAACCTGTCCCGACTACCTGCCGGCGCAGACCCGGTGCTGGACGGGCAGGGCGGCCAAGGGCGGCTTCTACTGGATCGCCGTGCCCATGACCTGGAACGGCGTGCTGGTGGTCCACGCCCACGGCGGGCCCCGCACCGGCGCGCCAGAGGCGAACGATCCGCTGGAGGATCTGGAACGGTTCTCCATGACGGTCCAGGAGGGTTTCGCCTGGGCCGGATCGACCTATCGTCGGGGCGGCTACGGCGTGCGGATGGCGGCGGAGGACACGGACGACCTGCGCCAGATCTTCTGGGACGCTTTCGGCCGGCCGCGCCGCACACTGCTGCACGGCCAGTCGTGGGGCGGCAATGTCGCGGCAAAGACGGCCGAACTGTATGCCCGCGACGCAGAGGGCAAGGTGGTGTGGGACGGGGTGATCCTGACCAATGGCGTGATCGGCGGGGGCACGCGCACCTATCGGTTCCGCGCCGATCTGCGAGCCGTCTATCAGTTCTATTGCCGCAATCATCCGCGCCCGGATGAAATGCAATATCCGCTGTGGCAGGGCCTGCCGGCGGACGCCGACATGACCCGCGCGCAACTGGCGGAGCGGGTCCAGACCTGCACCGGCGTCGGCCTGCCGGAAGTACGGCGCACCGCCGTCCAGAAACGCAATCTGGCCGATATTCTGGCCGTGACGGGCATCCGCGAGGATCAGCTGGTCGCCCACCTGTCCTGGGCCACCTTCCTGTTCCGCGACATGGTTCAACGTCGCCTGGCCGGGCTGAATCCCTTCGACAACAGCCGGACAGTCTATCAGGGGTCGCATGACGATGCGGCGTTGAACGCTGGGGCAGCGCGGTTCACCGCCGATCCGATGGGCGTGGCGCGTCTGGCCTATGACGCCGATCTCAGCGGCCTGATCGTGGCGCCGACCCTGACCATTCACGCCAAGAACGACCCGACGGCCTTCGTGTCGAACGAGGCGCTGTATCGCGATACAGTCGCCGCCGCCGGTCGGTCCGACCTGCTGGTTCAGACCTTCACCGATGAAGACCAGCACAGCCGGCTGGCGACGCCGGAATATGTCGGTCTGTTCCAGGCGATGATGCATTGGTTGGACGACGGCGCCAAACCGACGCCGGCCAGCGTGGCGGCCCTGTGTCATACGGCGGCGCAGCGGTATGATGGCGGTTGCCATTTCGACCGGGATTTTAGCCCATCGGCGGACGGCGTCTTACCTCGTCGGTAAACGGATCAATCGTCGTCAGTCTGTCGTTCCAGCGTTGCGAAGACGACGCGGCGGCGTCGTTCGGCCGACATGGCCGGCGCGTAGGCACGGCCCCAGCTTAGCCGAATCTGGGGAATCCGATGTTCAAGACCACGCTGAAGGCGCGCCTGCTGGCCGCCGCGACCCTGACGGGCGTCACGATGGGCGCAACCGCCGTCTGGGCGCAGGAGGCCGCGCCGGTCAGCACCGTGGACGAGGTGATCGTCACCGCCCAGCTGCGCGAACAGAAGACCATCGACGTGCCCTTCGCCCTGACCGCCTATTCCGGTCAGTTCCTGGAGAACCTGGGCATTCAGGAGTTCGACCAGCTGTCGGCCTTCGTGCCGGGCTTCCTGGTCCAGAACCAGTCGCCGAACAATCCGGGCTTCGTGATGCGCGGCATCACCTCCGACTCTGGATCGGCCACGGCCGAGCCGCGCGTGTCGGTGTTCCAGGACGGGGTGTCGATCTCCAAGTCGCGCGGGTCCTATGTCGAACTGTTCGATCTGGAGCGGGTCGAGGTGGCCAAGGGGCCGCAGTCGACGCTGTACGGACGCGGCGCCCTGATCGGTGCGGTCAATCTGGTGCAGAACCGGGCGCGGCCGGGCATGACCGACGCCTACGCCAATATCGAGGCCGGCAACCAAGGCTATCGGATGGTGGAGGGCGCGCTGAACCTGCCGGTCGGCGAGACCGCGGGCCTGCGTCTGGCCACGCGACTGAAGACCCGCGACGGTTCGGTCGACAACCTGCTGGGCGGCGAGGATTATAACTCCATCGAGACCCGCGCCCTTCGTCTCTCGGGGGCCTGGGCGCCGTCCGACGCCATGCGGTTCGACGTGATCGGCAACTATCAGAAGGACAACGCGTCCGGCACTTCGTTCAAGTCGATCGCCTATGCGCCCGCTGATCCGAACACCGGGGCGGTCCTGGGCGGCAAGGCTCCGTGGGACGGCGCGGCCCTGACGCCGGGGGCGGCCTTCGACGGCGGCAAGGCGCTGGGTCTGGACCGCAAGGTCTGGGGTGTGACGGGTCTGGCGCGGTTCAATCTGAACGCCGACTGGACGCTGAACTCGACCACCGCATACCGCGAGTTCACCAACTACGAGACCTTCGACGCCGACGGCGTTTCCCTGCCGATCCTGACGGCCGCCGAGGACACGCATGGCGAACAATGGAGCCAGGACCTGCGTCTGGGCTTCGATAACGGCGGGCGGCTCAGCGGCTTCGTCGGCGCGGGCTGGTTCCATGAAAAGGGCTATCAGCGCACCCCGACCCAGTTCGACGAACGGCTGCTGCTGGCCCAACTCGCCGGCCTGCTGGACGGTTCGGCGACGACGGTGGGGGATCGCACCCTGCCGATGGCCGCCTATCCGACCGTCGCCCAGCTGGCGCTGGGCGGGCTGCTGACGCCGCTGGGCGCCGGCGCCTTTGCGAGCCCCATCGCCGACAATCTGAAGCCGGCGCACATCGAGACGCCGATCAACAACTCGGAGCTGACGTCCTATGATGTCTTCGCCGATGTGACCTACGCCTTCACCGACCGGTTCGAGATGTCGGCGGGCGTTCGCTACACCCGCGACGACAAGACGACGGGCTTCGCCAGCTCGGTGCAGAGCCGTTCGACCCTGGGCGGTCTGCTGGCGCTGCAGGCAGGCGCGATTCCGGCGGGGCAGATTCCGACCTTCCTGGGCGCCCTGGCCAATCCGGCCTATCTCGTCTTGCCGGCCAACCTGTTCCCGCTGTTCGGTCTGACGTCGCAGCCGACGGCCAATAACGGCGACTTCAGCTATTTCGACTCCAAGGACGACGGCGTGACCTGGCGCGTCACGGCCCGATACGCCCTGACGGACGACACCAATGTCTATGCCAACTATGCGCGTGGCCGCCGTCCCGAAGTCGTCAGCGCCCGCCCGCCAGCGGCGCCGGGCGGGGCTGCCCGCTTCAGCACCGTCGACGCCGAGACGGTCGACAGCTACGAGGTCGGCGCCAAGTCGGCCCTGATGGGCGGACGGCTGCGGCTGGACGGGGCGGTCTTTTTCTACAACTACGAGAACTTCCAGACGACGGTGCAGCAGGGCACGACCTTCGTCACCACCAATGCCGGCGAGGCCAAGTCCTACGGCTTCGAGGGGCAGGCCAACTTCGCCCTGTCGCCCGTGTTCGACCTGTTCGCCACCTACGCCTACAACCATTCGCGGTTCGAGAACGGCGTCTATGACGGCAACCAGTTCCGCCTGTCGCCCGACCATGCCGCCTCGATCGGCGCGACCTGGCGACTGCCCACGGCCGGCGGCGAGATCGAGGTTCAGCCGACCTACACCTGGCAGTCCAAAATCTTCTTCGACGACGACAACGACCGCCCGGACCTGCAGACGGTGGCCCGGGGCTCGATCATCGCCGATCTGATCCAGGATGAATACCAAGACGCCTACGGCCTGCTGAACCTGCGGGTTCGCTACACGCCGGACGGCGCCAACTGGGGCGTGGAAGCCTTTGGCGACAATATTCTGGACGAGAAATACATCAAGGACGCCGGCAATACCGGCGACGGTCTGGGCATGCCGACCTTCATCGCCGGCCGGCCCGCATCATACGGCCTGACGTTCAAGCTGAAGCTCTGAGGATCTGACAATGAAACTGGATCGCCGCAGTCTCCTGGGTCTGATGGGGGCGGGGGCTGCAACGCCCGCCCTGGCGCAGGGCGCCGCCACCGGCCGGGTCGCCTTCCTGCACGGGGTGGCCAGCGGCGATCCTGACACCCGTTCGGCCGTCTTCTGGACGCGCGTCACCCCGGCCGATGGGGCGAGCGGCGACGTGGCCGTGGTGCTGGAGGTGGCGCGCGATGCCGACTTCCGCGACATCGTTCGCCGCGCCGCGGGTCTGCAGGCGTCGGCCGAGCGGGATTTCACCGTCAAACATGACCTGGACGGGCAGGGCCTGGCGCCGGGTCAGGACTATTTCTACCGCTTCGTCGCGGGCGAGGTCGTCTCGCCGGTCGGACGGGTGCGGACGCTGCCGGAAGGGGCGACGCCGGAGCTGACGCTGGGCGTGGTGTCGTGCCAGCTCTATCCGGGCGGCCTGTTCAACGCCTATGACGCCTTGTCCAAACTCGAACGTCTGGACGCGATCGTGCACCTGGGCGACTATATCTATGAATACGGGGCGGCGGCCGGGGATTACGGCATGACCTCGGGGGCGGCGCTGAACCGCGCGCCTCAGCCGCCGCATGAGATCGTGACCCTGGCCGACTATCGGACGCGTCACGCCCAGTGCAAGACCGATCCCGACCTGCAGGCCGCTCACGCCCGCGCGCCGTTCATCTGCGTGTGGGACGATCACGAGGTGGCCAACGACACCTGGATGACGGGGGCGGAAAACCATCAGCCCGCGACCGAAGGCGATTTCGCCACGCGCAAGGCCGCCGCGCTTCGCGCCTACTATGAATGGATGCCGATCCGCGAGCCCAAGGCGGGAACGCTGAAGGAGGCGATCAACCGCAGCTTCGATTTTGGCGATCTGGCCAGTCTGACGATGGTCGAGACGCGGCTGCTGGCGCGGGGCCAGCAGATGACCTTCGATGATATTCCCAAGACGGCCGAGGGCGCGCCGGACGTCGCGGCGTTCGAGGCCCTGCGCCAGGCGCCCGATCGCGACCTGCTGGGCGAGGCGCAGCGGCGATGGGTCGGCGAGACGCTGAGCCGATCCAAGGCGGCGGGCCGTCCGTGGCAGATCATCGGCAATCAGGTGATCATGGCGCGGGTCAAGGGACCGGACATCACGCGCATGATGCCGGCCGAGCAGGTGCAGCAGATGGTCGCCAGCCTGCCCGCCGACGTGCGGCCCCAGGTCGAGGCGGCGATCCAGCTGTTCAAGCTGGGCCTGCCGTTCAATTTGGACAGCTGGGACGGTTATCCGGCCGGGCGCGAGCGTCTGTACGAGACCTTTGCGGACGCGGGCTTGTCGCCGGTCGTGCTGGCGGGCGACAGCCACGCCTTCTGGGTCAACGAACTGTACGACAACGCCGGTGCGCGGCGGGCGGTGGAGTTCGGGACCTCCTCGATCTCCAGCCCGTCGCCGGGCGATCATGTCGGCGGTCTGCCGTTAGGCGTGGCGCTGTCGGCGGCCAACCCCGAGGTCAAGTTCTGCGACCAGACGGCCAAGGGCTATATTCTGCTGAACATCACGCGCGAGCGGATGACGGGCGAGCTGTGGGCTGTGTCCACCATCATGGCCAAGCCCTATGAGCTGAAGCGGCTGAAAGCCTTCGTCGTCACGCCGGAAGGCGATCTGACGGAAGCCTGATCTCGGCGAACAGGCTGCAACGAAAACAGGGCCCGCAGTCGCTGCGGGCCCTGTTCTTTTGTGCGGGGTTCGGGATCTTGGTTCAGACCGGTTTGACGCGCGTCTTGTCAGAGGAGCTGCGCGCCAGTTCGCGGTTCAGCCACAGGGCGATCAGGGTGCAGATCGCGCCGGACAGCAGATAGGCGCCGGCCGCGATCAGGCCGAACTGGCTGGAGATCCACAGGGCCGCCAGCGGGGCGAAACCGGCGCCGAACAGCCAGGCCAGGTCCGAGGTCAGGGCCGAGGAGGTGTAGCGGTTCGTCAGGCTGAAACTGGACGCCACCGGACCCGAGGCCTGGCCGAAGGACAGGCCCAGCAGGATGAAGCCCGAGATCATGAAGGTCAGTTCGCCGATCGCGCCGCCGTTCAGCAGTTGCGGCGCAAAGCCCGAGAAGGCGGCGATGCCGGCGGCGGTGACGGCCAGCAGCGTGCGGCGTCCGTAACGATCGGCCAGGACGCCCGAGGCCAGGATGGCCATCAGGCCGAACACGGCGCCGACCATCTCGATCAGCAGGAAGCGGACCGGCGTCTCGTTGGTGAACAGGAACACCCACGACAGCGGGAAGACGGTGACCATGTGGAACATCGCGAAGCTGGCCAGGGGGGCGAAGGCGCCGATCGCGATCTTGGGGCCTTCGTCACGCAGGGCCTGGGAAACCGGCGTCGGTTGCAGTTCGCGCGTTTCGAACAGCTTCTGGAAGGCGGGCGTCACCACGATGCGCAGCCGGGCGAACAGGGCCACGACGTTGATGGCGAAGGCCACGAAGAACGGATAGCGCCAGCCCCAATCCAGGAAGTCGGGCGCCGACAGGGTGTTCAGGAAGAAGGCGAACAGGGCCGAGGCCACCAGCAGCCCGATCGGCGCGCCCAGTTGCGGGATCATGGCGTACCAGCCGCGCTTCTTTTCCGGCGCGTTCAGGGCCAGCAGAGAGGCCATGCCGTCCCAGGCGCCGCCCAGCGCCACGCCCTGGCCGATGCGGGTCAGGGCCAGAAGGACCGGCGCCCACATGCCGATGCTCTCATAGCCGGGGATGAAGGCGACCGACACCGTGGAGGTGCCCAGCAGCAGCAAGGCGGTCGTCAGCTTGGCGCCGCGACCGAACTTTCGGTCGATGGCGATGAACAGGACCGTGCCCAGCGGCCGGAACAGGAAGGCCAGGGCGAAGACGGCGAACGACAGCAGCGTGCCGCCCACCGCGCCCGCATAGGGGAAGATAAGCTGGGGGAAGACCACCACCGACGCGATGGCGTAAACAAAGAAGTCGAAAAACTCCGACGTTCGGCCGATAATGACGCCGATGGCGATCTCGCCGGCGTCAACCTTGCCATGCCCGGTATGAAGGGCTGCGGCGTCGCGTTCCAGCGACTCGGACGAAGGGGTCGTCGAGGCGGACATGGGCTTGGTCGCTCCGTGTGAGACAGTAATCTTTGAGGCGTACGGTGGTGCGCCGCATTATGAACGGGCGCCCTTTGCGATGAAAGCGGCCTCAAGAGGATAGGACAGATTGTCCAATGTCGTTCCAGATCGAAGCTGACTATCGGGCGCAGTTCGAACGCCAACCGTCGCGGCGCCTCCCCCTTGCCCGACGCTTTCCGATTGGATCCGCCTTGCGCCGTCTGCGCCTACTCTTGCTCGCGCCCGTCGTGGCCCTGCTGTCGGCCTGTGACCTGGTCGTCCTGAAACCCGCCGGCGACGTGGCGGCCCAGCAGGGCGACCTGCTGATGGTCTCCACCCTGCTGATGCTGATCATCATCCTGCCGGTGATGGGGCTGATCGTCTTCTTCGCCTGGAAGTACCGGGCGTCGAACAGGGACGCTGAATATCAGCCGGACTGGGACCACTCGACCTCGCTGGAGCTGGTCATCTGGGCCGCGCCGCTTCTGATCATCATCTGCCTGGGCGCCCTGACCTGGGCCGGCACCCACCTTCTGGACCCCTATCGTCCCATCGACCGGATCAAGCCGGGCCAGACCGTCGCCGAAAACGTCGAGCCGCTCCAGGTCAATGTCGTGGCCTTGGACTGGAAGTGGATGTTCATCTATCCGCAGTACGGCGTCGCCACGGTCAACGAGCTTGCCGCGCCGGTGGATCGCCCGATCCGTTTCCACATCACCTCGTCCTCGGTGATGAACAGCTTCTACATTCCCGCGCTGGCCGGTCAGATCTACGCCATGCCGGGCATGGAGACCAAGCTGCACGCCGTGATCAACCGTCCGGGCGAGTATGAAGGCTTCTCGGCCAACTATTCCGGCGACGGCTTCTCGCACATGCGCTTCGCCTTCCATGGCCTGGACCAGGCCGGGTTCGATCAATGGATCGCCGGTGTGCGCCAGAGCGGCCAAGCGCTGGACCGCGACCGTTATCTGGAGCTGGAAAAGCCCAGCGAGAAGGTCCCGGCCATGCATTTCGCCAGCGTCGACGGCAGGCTGTGGGACGCGATCCTGAACATGTGCGTCGAACCCGGAAAGATGTGCATGGGCGAGATGATGGCCATCGACAAACAGGGCGGCATGACCCTGGCCTCGGTGCGCAACACCATGCCGCTGGTCTATGACAAATACGCAGGGCGCGGTAAGTCGCCGGCCTATTTCGGCTCCAACGACAGCTATGTCATGACCATCTGCACGCCGCTGCAGGCCGAGGCCGCCGCCGCAGACCGCGTTCGCCGCGCCGCACTGGACACCGTCGTGGCGCCGACCAGCCTGGATCGTCTGACCGGGCAGGGGCTGTCGCCCAAGCGGCCTTCCCTGGCCGCCCTGACCAATGGGGCGCCCGGCGCCTTCGCTGCGGAGCCGACCGGCGTCCGCTCCGCACCCAACGCCTGAGCGATCGAGTTCGATGAACGCTGACCAAATCCTTCCGCTGATCTTCGGGCGCCTGACGCTTGAGGCTCTGCCCTTGCACGAACCGATCCTGGTCGTGACCATGATCGTCGTGGCCCTGGGCGGCGTCGCCCTCCTGGGCGCGCTGACCTATTTCAAACTGTGGGGCTATCTCTGGAAAGAGTGGTTCACCACGGTCGACCACAAGAAGATCGGGATCATGTACATGATCCTGGGATTGATCATGTTCGTGCGCGGCTTCGCCGACGCCATCATGATGCGGATCCAGCAGGCCATGGCCTTCGGCGGGTCCGAGGGTTATCTGAACGCCCACCACTACGACCAGATCTTCACCGCCCACGGCGTGATCATGATCTTCTTCGTGGCCATGCCGCTGGTGACGGGCATCATGAACTATGTCGTGCCGCTGCAGATCGGCGCGCGCGACGTGTCCTTCCCGTTCCTGAACAACTTCAGCTTCTGGATGACGACGGCCGGCGCGATCATCGTCATGGCCTCGCTGTTCGTGGGCGAGTTCGCGCGGACGGGCTGGCTGGCCTATCCGCCGCTGTCGGGCATCGGCTACAGCCCCGGCGTCGGCGTCGACTACTACATATGGGCGTTGCAGATCGCGGGGGTCGGGACGACCCTGTCCGGCATCAACCTGATCGCGACCATCGTGAAGATGCGCGCGCCCGGCATGGGCATGATGAAGATGCCCGTCTTCACCTGGACCTCGCTGTGCACCAACGTGCTGATCGTGGCGTCCTTCCCGGTCCTGACCGCCGTTCTGGCCCTGCTGACGCTGGACCGTTACGTCGGGACCAACTTCTTCACGAACGACTTCGGCGGCAACCCGATGATGTACGTGAACCTGATCTGGATCTGGGGTCACCCGGAAGTCTACATCCTGATCCTGCCGCTGTTCGGCGTCTTCTCCGAGATCGCCTCGACCTTCTCCAGCAAGAAACTGTTCGGCTATACCTCCATGGTCTACGCCACGGTCGTCATCACCGTGCTGTCGTACCTCGTGTGGCTGCACCACTTCTTCACCATGGGCTCGGGCGCCTCGGTGAACAGCTTCTTCGGCATCACCACGATGATCATCTCGATCCCGACGGGGGCCAAGATCTTCAACTGGCTGTTCACCATGTATCGTGGGCGCATCCGGTTCGAGCTGCCCATGATGTGGCTGATCGCCTTCATGCTGACGTTCGTGATCGGCGGGATGACGGGCGTGCTGCTGGCGGTGCCGCCGGCCGACTTCGTGCTGCACAACTCGCTGTTCCTGGTGGCACACTTCCACAACGTCATCATCGGCGGCGTGCTGTTCGGCCTGTTCGCGGCCATCAACTTCTGGTGGCCCAAGGCCTTCGGCTTCAAGCTGGACCGGAAGTGGGGCCTGGTCAGCTTCTGGTGCTGGGTTCCCGGCTTCTGGCTGGCCTTCCTGCCGCTGTACGTCCTGGGCCTGATGGGCGTGACGCGCCGGATGCGGGCGTTCGACGATCCGTCGCTGCAGATCTGGTTCGTGATCGCCGCCATCGGCGCGGGCGTCATCGCCCTGGGTATCGCGGCCATGTTCGTCCAGTTCGCCGTGTCGATCATCAACCGCGACAAGCTGCGCGACACCACGGGCGATCCGTGGGGCGCCCGCACGCTGGAATGGTCCACATCCTCGCCGCCGCCCGACTACAACTTCGCCTACACGCCGGTCGTGCATGACGCCGACGCCTGGTGGGACATGAAGAACAAGGGCTATCAGCGTCCGCTGAGCGGCTACAAGGCCATCCACATGCCCTCCAACACCGGGGCGGGGATCATCATCTCGGGCCTGTGCCTGGTGATGGGGCTGGCGCTGGTCTGGTATATCTGGTGGCTGGCGGCCCTGTCCTTCGTCGGCGTGCTGGCGGTCGCGATCGGCCATACCTTCAACTACAAGCGCGACTACTACATCCCCGCGGATGAGGTTCGCGCCACCGAAGAGGCGCGTACGCGCGCCCTGGCCGGAACGGAGGCCTGATCATGAGCGCGACTGCGATCAAGCTGGACGACCCCACCGTCTTCCACCTGGAAGAGGAGCCGCACCACGAGGAAGGCTCCAGCACCATGCTGGGCTTCTGGCTCTATCTGATGAGCGACTGCCTCATCTTTGCGATGCTGTTCGCCGTGTTCGGCGTGCTGGGCGGCAACTACGCCGCCGGTCCGGGACCCAAGGAGCTGTTCGATCTGGAGCTGGTGGCGGTCAACACCGCCATGCTGCTGTTCTCGTCGATCACCTATGGCTTCGCCATGCTGGCGATGGATCGGAACAACAGGGGCCAGACGCTGGTCTGGCTGGCCATCACGGGCCTGTTCGGCCTGGCCTTCCTGGGCATCGAACTCTACGAGTTCGGCCATCTGATCCACGAGGGCGCAACACCCCAGCGCAGCGCCTTCCTGTCGGCCTTCTTCACCCTGGTCGGCACCCACGGCCTTCACGTCACCTTCGGCATCATCTGGCTGGTGACGCTGATGGTGCAGGTGGGCATGAAGGGGCTGATCCCCGCCAACAAGCGCCGACTGATGTGCCTGTCGATGTTCTGGCACTTCCTGGACGTCATCTGGATCGGCGTCTTCACCTTCGTCTATCTGCTGGGCATGCTGCGATGAGCGCTGAAAACCACTCGCCCGAGTCCCACGAGACCGACCATCTGGGCCACGAGGCCCACAATCACGGCTCCTTCAAGAGCTATATGATCGGTTTCGTCCTGTCGGTGATCCTGACGGCCATTCCGTTCGCCCTGGTCATGACCGGCGTCCTGCCGAAACAGGCGACGGCGCTGATCGTCATGGCCTTCGCCGTGGTGCAGATCGTGGTCCACATGGTCTATTTCCTGCACATGAACTCCAAGTCCGAGGGCGGCTGGACCATGCTGGCGCTGATCTTCACCATCATCGTGGTGGTCATCGCCCTGTCGGGTTCGCTGTGGGTCATGTATCACCTGAACACCAACATGATGCCGGCGACGCACGACATGACCCAGATGATGGGCTGACGAGGGCGCAATCAGCGGACGTTCACCAGACAGGACCCGACGACCGATGCGGCTGGCCGTATCGGTCGGCCTGTTGGCGCTGTTCGTCGGCTTCGTGGCGCTGGGCGTCTGGCAGGTTCAGCGCCTGGCCTGGAAGACCGAACTGATCGCCCAGGTCGATGCGCGGGTTCACGCCGCGCCGACACCCGCGCCGGGGCCAGGCCAATGGTCCGGCCTGACCCGTCAGAACGATCAGTATCGCCGCGTGGTGCTGCGCGGAACCTATCTGCACGACAAGGAAACCCTGGTTCAGGCCGTGACCGATGCGGGCGCCGGCTTCTGGGTGATGACGCCGCTGGTCGATGCGCGCGGCTTCACCATTCTGGTCAATCGCGGCTTTGTTCCGCCGGGCCGAAAGACGCCCGAGACGCGCGCCGACGGTCAGACGACCGGCCCCCAGACTGTCGTGGGCCTGGTCAGGATCACGGAGCCGAAGGGCGGTTTCCTGCGCGCCAACGATCCCCAGCATGACCGATGGCGGTCGCGCGACGTCGCCGCCATCGCGGGGCGGCGGGGATTGAGCGATGTCGCGCCCTATTTCGTTGATGCGGATGCGACCCCCAATCCGGGGGGCTGGCCGCTGGGCGGGCTGACCGTCATCCGCTTTCCCAACAGCCACCTGATCTACGCCCTGACCTGGTTCGGCATGGCGCTGCTGACGCTGGTCGGCCTGGCGCTGTTCCGGCGCGAATGGCGACGGGGCGCCGATCGGAGCCCGTCGTGACGACCTCGCTCCAGCGGCTGCTGGGCCTGGGCGGCCCCAGCGGCGAAGTGGCGACCCATGGCGGGGCCAACCGACGCAACATGCTGCTGCTGATCCAGCTGCGCTGGCTGGCGGTGGCGGGACAGATGGCGACCATACTGATGGTCGAATATGTGATGGGCATTCCGCTGCCCATCCTTTGGCTGCTGGCGGCGCCGGGCGGGCTGGTGCTGGTCAATCTGATCAGCGCGCCGTTGGCTGCGCGCCAGGCGGAGGTCGACGATCGCGCCCTGATGATCGCCCTGCTGGCCGATGTCGCGGCCCTGACCTGGCTGCTGTTCCTGACGGGGGGCGCGGCCAATCCGTTTGCGGCGCTGTATCTGTTGCAGGTGGTGCTGGGGGCGGTGCTGCTGGCGCCGGTTTACGCCTGGGCGCTGATTGCGGTGACGACCCTGTGTTTCGCGGGTCTTGGTCTGCATTCGCTGCCGCTGAACCTGCCGGCGGCGCGCGAGGGCTCGCTGCTGGGGTTATATCTGCAGGGCAGCCTGATCTGTTTCGTGCTGATGGCGGTGCTGCTGGTGCTGTTCGTCACGCGCATCAGCCGGAACCTGCGCGACCGCGACGCCGCCATGGCCGCGATGCGCCAGCAGACGGCCGAGCACGATCACATCGTGCGGCTGGGGCTGCTGGCCTCGGGCGCGGCGCACGAGCTGGGCACGCCCCTGGCCTCGCTGTCGGTCATTCTCAGCGACTGGAAGCGGATGCCCGCCCTGACCCAGGACGCCGACCTGGACCAGGACATGGCGACGATGCGGGCCGAGGTCGAGCGCTGCAAGGCCATCGTGACCGGCATTCTGCTGTCGGCCGGTGAGGCGAGGGGCCTGGCGCCCCAGCGCACCACCTTGCGGACCTTTCTCGCCGACGTGGTGGCCAGTTGGAGCCGCGACGGGGTGGCGGTGGATATCCGTGACGAACTGCATGACGACCCCTTGATCATCGCCGATCCCGCCCTGCGTCAGGTGTTGGGCGTCCTGTTCGACAATGCGGTGGAGGCGGGGGCCAGCCGGGTTCTGGTCACCACCGCCCGCACCGGCGACGACCTGATCATCGCCGTGCGCGACGACGGGCCGGGGTTCGCGCCCGTGGTGCTGAAGGCCTGGGGCAAGCCCTATAATTCGACCAAGCCCAGAAGCGGCGCGGGGTTGGGTCTGTTCCTGCTGATGAACGTGGTGCGGTCGCTGGGCGGGCGGGTCGAGGCTTCCAATCCGCCCGCAGGCGGCGCAGAGGTCCGTATGACCCTGCCGCTGTCGGCCCTGTCTCCAAAGGATCGTCCATGACCGATGACGCTGACGACGACGCCCGCCTGCTGCTGATCGTCGAGGACGACGACTCATTCTCGGCCACCCTGCGCCGGTCGTTCGAGCGTCGCGGCTATACGGTCGTCAGCGCAGCCAACCCGGACCAGATGGCCGATGTGCTGAAGGTGCATCGGCCCGGCTATGCGGTCGTGGACCTGAAGCTGGGCGGGGCGTCGGGCCTGACCTGCGTAGAGGCGCTGCATGCCTTTGATCCCGCCATGAACATCGTGGTGCTGACGGGATTCGCCAGCATCGCCACGGCGGTCGAGGCCATCAAGCTGGGCGCGCGCCACTATCTGGCCAAGCCCGCCGGAACCGACGACATCGAGGCCGCCTTCGCCCGGGCGGACGGCGACGCCGAGACGCCGCTGGGCGCCCGGCCCACCTCGATCAAGACCCTGGAGTGGGAGCGGATCCACGAAACCCTGGTCGAGACCGATTTCAACATCTCAGAGGCCGCGCGCCGCCTGGGGATGCATCGCCGCACCCTGGCCCGGAAGCTTGAAAAGCGCCGCGTGAACTGAGGCGTCAGTCCATTTCGGCCGCGATCCGGTCGGCCAGGGCGCGCAGGGTCGCCGTATCGGCCATCGGCGCATGGCCATGGCCCCTCATCTCCCGGTCGGCCCAGCGCGGGATGATGTGGAAATGCAGGTGGAACACCGTCTGACCGCTCGCCTCGCCGTTGAATTGCATAATGGCCAGCCCCTCGGGCTGCAGCGCCTTTTCGACGGCCTTGGCCGTACGTTGCAGGGCGGCGGTCATGCGGGCCAGAACCTCGGGCTCGACCTCCAGCAGATTGCGCGCCTGGGACTGTTTGGCGATGATCAGGACATGGCCTTCCGACTGAGGAAAGACGTCCATGAAGGCCAGGACGTGGTCGTCCTCCCATATCGCCACCGACGGAATATCGCCGCGCAGGATCTTGGCGAAGATGTTGTTCGGGTCATAGGCGCTGTGCAGGCTCATGGGCGGTCTCCGTGCGATGTGCGCTTTCGATAGCAGCGGTAGACGCGAAGGGGGAGCCTTCGTCCGCCCAATGCGTTATGGTCACGCTTGAACACTTCGAGGGACGTCATGATCCGTTTCATCATCCAGGCTCTGGTCACCATGGCGGGGCTGTGGCTTTCCGCCAAGGTCGTGCCGGGGGTGCATTTCACCAACACCGGCTCGCTGATCGCTGCAGCCGTTATCCTGGGGCTGGTCAACGCCTTCGTGCGGCCGATCCTGGTCGTCCTGACCTTCCCGATCACCGTGGTGACCCTGGGCCTGTTCCTGCTGGTCGTGAACGCGGCCATGATCGGCCTGACGTCCGTCTTCCTGGGCGGCTTCGTGGTCGACGGTCTGTGGGCCGGCATCGGCGCGGCCATCGTCACCGGCGTCGTCAGCTGGATCGCCGGCGCCTTCATCGGCGGCGGCGAAGAGGCGCGGGGCTGATAGACGTCGCCGAAGCCTAGGTCGAGGACGCCTTGTAGGACGCCGTCGTCTCGATGATGAGAACCAGGCTGAGCATGTCCTTTGCGACCAGCCGAAGGCCATTGTGACCATTGCAGCATGGCGGCGGTATCGGCGTTCCGATCGCAGTCACCGTCCAGCCCGCACGGGTGAACGCCGCTGTCGACTGGATGACGATGCGCGGCGGCCGCGACAAGGCGCAGGTTAAGGGCGCGATCGGCTCGCCATCGACGGACGGCGGGGCAAGGCCTTCCGGCCAAGGCCCGACCTGATCATATTGCCGGATGCCCGGAAGCATCGGCCCCATTTGCAGCTTCAAGGCTTGCGGCAGAGACTGGCAGTATTGATCCGTCAGGGCCGGGCCGTTCGCTCTTGAGAAACGCAGATAGGCGACGGGCTTTCCGGCTTCCTGATATTCGCAATAGGCCCCGTCGGCCGTGGCGTCGCCCGGTGCGCCGGGGCGAGACCCTGACAGGGTCGCGTCGGGTAGGCGGGATGGACAAAAGAAGCCGGAAGCCACGTGCCGAAGGCCGCCGGCTTCGACCGCGAAAGCCTCGGGCGCCGTGTTGTTCACGGTGGACTGCGGCGCCAGCGCGCCGAGGATCAGGGCGGACAGCAACGCTGCGGACATTTAGCCGACCTTTACCCGCGTCGCCGCCTCGGGCAGGTCCTCGCCGAAGGCGCGCTGGTAGAACTCCGCGATGGTCGGGCGTTCCAGTTCGTCGCACTTGTTCAGGAAGGTCAGGCGGAAGCTGAGAGCCAGGTCGCCGTCGAAGATCTGGGCGTTCTGGGCCCAGGTGATGACCGTGCGGGGCGACATGACGGTGGAGATGTCGCCGTTCATGAAGGCGTTCCTGGTCATGTCGGCGACGCGGACCATCGCGGCGATGCGGCGACGGCCCTCGGCGTCCGACCATTCGGGAACCTTGGCGGCGACGATCTGGGCCTCAACGTCGTGGTCCAGGTAGTTCAGCGTCGTCACGATGTTCCAGCGGTCCAACTGGGCCTGATTGATCTGTTGCGCGCCGTGATACAGGCCCGTGGTGTCGCCCAGGCCGATGGTGTTGGTGGTGGCGAACAGGCGGAAATAGCGGTTGGGACGGATGACGCGGTTCTGGTCCAGCAGGGTCAGGCGCCCTTGAGCCTCCAGCACGCGCTGGATCACGAACATCACGTCGGGACGGCCGGCGTCGTATTCGTCGAACACCAGGGCGATGGGCCGTTGCAGCGACCAGGGCAGGATGCCCTCGCGGAACTCGGTGATCTGTTTGCCGTCCTTCAGGACGATGGCGTCCTTGCCGATCAGGTCGATGCGGCTGACGTGGCTGTCCAGATTGACGCGCACCAGGGGCCAGTTCAGGCGGGCGGCGACCTGTTCGATATGGGTCGACTTGCCGGTGCCGTGATAGCCCTGAACCATGACGCGGCGGTCGAAGGCGAAGCCCGCGCAGATGGCGATGGTGGTCTGGGGGTCGAAACGATAGGCCTCGTCCACCTCGGGCACATGGCTGTCGCGTTCGGCGAAGGCGGGCACGGTCATGTCGCTGTCGACGCCGAACGCCTCGCGCAGGGTCACGCGGCGGGCGGGTTCGAGCGTCATCAGGGCGTCGGGGGAGGCGTCGAGCGGGGAGGTCATGGCACTCATCTAGAGGCGCCGCGCGCGCGGCTCAACACGCGCGCGGCCCCCGCTGCGCTTATTTCGCGCTTAGACGCACATCGACATTGCCGCGCGTGGCGTTGGAATAGGGGCAGACCTGGTGCGCCTTTTCGATCAGGTCCTCGATGACCGCCTGGTCCAGACCGTGGTCGGACACCGTCAGATCGACGTCCAGGTTGAAGCCTTCGCCCCTGGTGTTCTTGCCGAAGCCGACCCCGGCGGTGATCTTGGTGTCGGGGCCGACCGGCGTGCCGGCCTTGCCGCTGACGAGCCGCAGCGCGCCGAGATAGCAGGCGGCGTAGCCGGTGGCGAACAGCTGTTCGGGATTGGTCCCGTCGCCGCCCTTGCCGCCCATTTCCTTGGGTGTGGACAGCTTCACGTCGATCTTGCCGTCGTCGGTGGCCGAACGGCCGTCCTCGCGGCCTCCGCCGGACGCCGTGGCCTGGGCGCGATACAGAACTTCCATGATGGCTCCTTGGGTTGGGGACGCTTGAGATGGGCGTTTAACGGCAGGCGCCAAGGGGCGTTGCATCGCGGCTCTAGCCATCGACCGGCGACGCGGGCTAAAGCACGCCTTCGGGGCGCGTCGTCGGAGTACGCAGTGAAGATTGCCGAACGCTGGTTGGTGTGGGCGGGCATGGTTCTGCTGGGCGCCATCGCCCTGGCAGGGCTGGTGGTCGCCGTCTATGCGGCGTGGCTGTTCCACGACCTGCCCGATGCGTCGGATCTGGCCGACTATCGCCCGCCGACCGCGACGCGGGTTTACGCCGGCGACGGCACCCTGATCGGCGAGTTCTCGGACGAACGGCGAATCTATGTGTCCTACGACCAGATTCCGACGCCGGTGATCCACGCCTTCCTGGCGGCCGAGGATCGCAACTTCTTCCAGCATGGCGGCATCGACGTGGGCGGCATCGGCCGTGCGTCGCTGAAGAACGTCTTCAACCTGGCGCAGGGGCGGCGGCTGGAGGGCGGTTCGACCATCACCCAGCAGGTGGCCAAGAACGTTCTGCTGACCAACGAATCCAGCCTGAACCGCAAGCTGAAGGAAGCCATCCTGGCCAATCGCCTGGAGGCGACCCTGTCCAAGGAGCAGATCCTGGAACTGTATCTGAACGAGATCTTCCTGGGTTATCGTTCGTTCGGCATCGCCTCGGCGGCCTACAACTATTTCGGCAAGTCGCTGGCGCAGTTGACGCCTGACGAAGCGGCCTTCCTGGCGTCCCTGCCCAAGGGACCGAACAACTACCATCCCAAACGCCACCCCGGCGCAGCCAAGGGCCGGCGCGACTGGGTGTTGGGCGAGATGGAGCAGAGCGGCTGGCTGACCCCTCAACAGCTGGCCGAGGCGCGCGCCAAGCCGCTGGTCACGCGCGACGCCCCGCAGCGTTCGGACTACAAGGACGCGGACTTCTTCGTGGAGGAAGCGCGTCGTCAGGCGGCGGCCAATCCCCAGTTCGGCGAACAGCTTCGCGCGGGCGGCTTCTATATGCGCACCACGCTGGACCCCACGCTGCAGACGGCGGCGCGGCGCGCCCTGATGCAGGGACTGGAAAACTACGACCGGCGTCACGGCTGGCGCGGCGGCTGGGGCACGACCGAATTCGAGGAGGGCTGGCAGGCCGAGGCCCTGCGCGGCCAGATCCCGCCCGAGCGCCGCAGCTGGGAAGCCGCCGCCATCGAGAGCGTCAGCGGCGGTACCGTGCGTATCCGCACCGCCAAGACCGACAAGGCCGGAACCCTGCTGGCCGCCGACGTCGCCTGGGCCAACGCCAATCGCCCGCTGAAACGCGGCGAACTGGTCTTTGTCGAGCCCAAGGGCGGGCAATACGCCCTGAAACAGGTGCCGCGCGTCAACGGCGCCCTGGTGGCCATCGAGCCCCAGTCGGGCCGGGTGCTGGCCATGGTCGGGGGCTATTCCTACGCCTTGTCGAGCTTCAACCGTGCGACCCAGGCCAAGCGCCAGCCGGGATCGGCGTTCAAGCCCTTCGTCTATGCGACCGCGCTGGAAGGCGACTTCACCCCGGCCTCCATCGTGCTGGACGCGCCGATCAGCTTCGCCGGCGGGGCCAATGGCCAACGCTGGACGCCCGAGAACTACAGCCGCCAGTATTATGGCCCGCAGACGCTGCGGCGCGGGCTGGAGCTGTCGCGCAACGTGATGACGGTGCGCCTGGCCCAGTCGGTCGGCATGAAGAAGATCGTCGAGCAGGCGGACCGCATGGGCCTGCCGGGCATGACGCCCAATCTGTCCGTCTCGCTGGGCGCGGGCGAGGTGACGCCGCTGGATATCACCGCCGCCTATTCCGCCTTCGCCAACGGCGGGCGGCGCGTGACGCCCTATCTGATCGACTATGTGCAGGACCGCGACGGCGAGACCATCTTCCGCGCCGACGGACGCAGCTGCCGTGAATGCGGCCGTGGCTTCTCGGGTCAGGAATCGCCGCGCCTGCAGCAGCGCGGGACCCAGGTCATCGACCCGATCACCGCCTATCAGATGAGCTCGATGCTGGAAGGCGTCGTCCAGCGCGGCACCGCCGCCAGCGCGCGCGGCCTGGGGCCGTGGGTCGCCGGCAAGACCGGCACGACCAACGAATACCGCTCGGCCTGGTTCGTCGGCTTCACCACCGACATCGTGGTGGGGGTTTTCATCGGCTTCGACGACAACCGTTCGCTGGGTTCGGGCGAGGCGGGGGCGTCGGCGGCCGTGCCGGTGTTCACCGACTTCATGCAGACGGCGCTGAAGGAACGTCCGGCCCGTCCGTTCGTGCGGCCCAAGAACGCCATCTTCCGCACCGTGAACGGCATCGAGGAAGCCTTCCGTCCCGGCACCGAGCGTCAGGCCCCGCCGCCCGCGCCGACCGGACCGGCCCAGCCCGTCGGACCCCAGAACTATTATGAGGTCATCCGCCGCGAGCAGGAGGCCGCCAGCGGCGCCCCCGCATCCGCGCCCACGACGGCGGCCCCGCCGCCGCCGAAGAAGGCGCCGGCCGAGGACTTGAGCGGATTGTACTGAGGCTCTAGGTAGGCCCATCGAACGGCGCGTCCTCGTGGCGCGCCGTTTTCCTTTCATCCGCCCCGTTCGAGGGCGTTGTATCGCCGGAGATTGCGATGAGACCGGATGTCGAGGCCATGAAGGCCGACATCGAGCAGAGCGTCGCTCTGCTCAGGAGGCGTCTTTGACTGGGATGTCGCTCTAAGAAAGCTCGATGAGCTGAACGCGCGGGTCGAGGACCCGACGCTGTGGGACAAGCCCGATCAGGCCCAGGCCGTCAGCCGCGAACGCTCGCAGTTGGAAGGCAAGATCAACACCGTCAAGGCGATGGAGCAGGACCTGGAAGACGGGGTCATGCTGGCCGAGATGGCGGACGAGGAAGGCGACGAGGGCGCGCTGGAAGATGCGCGCGCGTCGCTGCGGGGCATCAAGGAGCGGGCCGCGCGCGCCGAGCTGGAAGCCCTGCTGTCCGGCGAGGCCGACGGCAATGACGCCTATCTGGAAGTGAACTCCGGCGCGGGTGGGACCGAGTCGAACGACTGGGCCGGGATGCTGTTGCGGATGTATTCGCGCTGGGCCAAGGCGCACGGCTATGAGGTCACCATCGAGGCCCATGAAGAGGGCGAACAGGCGGGGGTCAAGTCGGCCACCATCCTGATCGAGGGACCGAACGCCTATGGCTGGCTGAAGTCGGAATCGGGCGTTCACCGTCTGGTCCGCATCAGCCCCTATGACGCGGCGGCCAAGCGCCACACCAGCTTCGCCTCCATCGGGGTGTCGCCGGTCGTGGACGACGCCATCGAGATCGACATCAACCCCTCGGACGTGCGCACCGACACCTATCGCGCGTCCGGCGCGGGCGGGCAGCACATCAACAAGACCGACTCGGCGGTGCGTCTGACCCACACCCCGACCAATACGGTCGTGGCCTGTCAGGCGGGACGGTCGCAGCACCAGAACCGGGAAATGGCCTGGAAGATGCTGCGGGCGCGCCTGTATGAGCTGGAGCTGCAGAAGCGCGAGGCCGTGGCCCAGGCGCTGGCCGACGCCAAGACCGACATCGGCTGGGGCCACCAGATCCGGTCCTATGTCCTGCAGCCGTATCAGATGGTGAAGGACCTGCGGACCGAGGTGGAGACGTCCGACACCCAGGGCGTGCTGGACGGCGACCTGGATCAGTTCATGGGCGCGGCCCTGGCGGCCCGGGTCGGCGAGACGCGCGGGTCCAGCGTGGACTAGGCCCAGCATCCATCGTCATTCCGGGGCTGAGCGCAGCGAAGAACCCGGAAGCCAGGGGCCCCGTCGCGGCGTCAACCGCATCGAGCGCTGGGGATGTCTCCCTGGGTTCCGGGTTCGTCCTTCGGACGCCCCCGGAACGACGATTGTGCTGAATGGATTCAGGCCGGGGTCTTGGCGTCCGGCTTGTCCGCCTTGTCGGGCTTGGGCGCGGGGGCTTCCAGCATGGCGGCGCCGGGGGTGTCGCGCTTGGCCTGGTTGCAGCGGCCCTGGAACCAGGCGCCCTGGTCGATGGCCAACTGCTCCTGGGTGATGTCGCCCTCGACGCGGGCGGTGGCGTACAGCTTGACCTGTTTGGCCACAATGGCGCCCGAGACGCGGCCGCGCACGTCCAGAACATCGGCATGGACGGTGCCCTCGACCGAGCCGCCTTCGCCGATGACCACGCGCGAGACCCGCACGTCGCCCTTCAGCGAGCCGTCGACCTGAAGCTCGCCGGCGCCGGAGATGTTGCCTTCGTATTTCACGCCCGCCGACAGGGTGGACAGGTTGCTGGACCGGGGCGCAGGGCGCGACGGTTCCGGCGCGCGTGGAGCGGCGGCGGCCGTCAGGGGCGATGGCGCGGGCGCGGGCGCCGGCGTCGGTTCAGGCGCCGGGGGGATGCCCAGCCCCTGCGATCCGTGGTCGTGGGATTTGCTCTTGGTGAACATGGTGCGCTCCGCATCTGCCAGCCAAGGCCGGCCAAGCCCCTATAGCCCTCAGGGCGCACTAGGCCGGGACGGGCGGCCCAGGTCAAGCACGGGTTCCGAACCGTGCTCGCCGATCACAAAACCTTCACCGCCTCCAGCACGGCGGCGGCATGGTCGGCGACCTTGACCTTGCGCCAGACGCGGGCGATCCGACCCTCGGCGTCGATCAGGAAGGTGGCGCGCTCGATGCCCATATATTCGCGACCGTAGAGCGTCTTCTGGACCCAGATGCCCCAGGCCTCGCAGGCGGCGCCGTCCTCGTCGGAGGCCAGGACGACGGCGAGGTCGTATTTGGCCTTGAAGCGATCGTGCTTCTTCACCGTGTCCCTGGACACGCCGATGACGGGGACGCCCAGGGCGGCGAAGTCAGGGGCCAGGGCGGTGAAGTCCTGAGCTTCTCGCGTGCAGCCGGTCGTGTCGTCCTTGGGATAGAAATAGACCACGGCGGGCCTGCCCCGCAGGGCGGCGAGCGAGACGCGGCCGCCGTTGTCGGCGGGCAGGTCGAGGGCGGGGGCGGGATCGTTGACTTCAGGCATCAGGCATCTCCTCGTTTCCGCTCATCCCCGCGAAGGCGGGGACCCAGTCCTTTGCATCCTTCAACTCGCCAAGACGAAGATGATCGTAAAGATCGAGCCAGTCAGGATTCCGCTTCTCGATCATCTGAAGTTTCCAGAGCCGGTTCCACTTCTTGATCTGTCTCTCGCGACGGAAGGCGGCGTCACGAGTTTCGTGCAGTTCGTACCAGACCAGCAGTTGGACGTCGTACTGCGCCGTAAAGCCAGGGAAGGTCTTGTTTCTGTGCTGCGTCACCCGTTGGATCAGATCGTCGGTCGAACCCGTGTAGAGGGTTCCGTTTCGACGGCTGGCCACGATGTAGGTGAAGAAAGCCACCCTTTGACACCTTCTGGGTCCCCGCCTTCGCGGGGATGAGCGGATTAGAGGGGTTTGATGAGCACGATCTTCTTCTTGCCCGCGCTCAGCTTGATGACGCCGTCCCTGGCGTCGGCCTCGGTCAGCAGCTGGGCGCCGTCGGACACCGGAGCGTCGTTCAGGCGCAAGCCGCCGCCCTGGGCCAGGCGACGGGCCTCGCCGTTGGAGGCGGTCAGGCCGGCCTTGGTCACGACGGCGGCGATCATGGCGCCGTAAACCTCCGAAACGGGCAGTTCGATGGTCGGCAGGTCGGCGGAAACCTGACCCTTTTCGAAGGTGGTTTCGGCGGCGGCGCGGGCGGTCGCCGCGGCCTCGGCGCCGTGCAGCAGGGTGGTGGCGGCGTCGGCCAGGGCCTTTTTGGCGTCGTTGATCCGGGCGCCTTCCAGCGCTTCGAACCCGGCGATCTCCTCCATCGACAGATCGGTGAACAGACGCATGAAGCGCGCCACGTCCGCGTCCTCGGCGTTGCGCCAGAACTGCCAGTATTCATAGGGGCTGAGCAGGTCGGCGTTCAGCCAGACCGCGCCGCCCACGGTCTTGCCCATCTTCTGGCCGGACGCGGTGGACAGAAGGGTCGTGGTCAGGCCGAAGGCGGCCTTCTGGTCCACCTTGCGGGTCAGTTCGACGCCGTTGATGATGTTGCCCCACTGGTCCGATCCGCCCATCTGCAGCTGGCAGCCGTAACGGCGGTTCAGCTCCAGGAAGTCGGTGGCCTGCATCAGCATGTAGTTGAATTCGAGGAAGGTCAGCGGCTGCTCGCGATCCAGGCGCAGCTTGACCGAATCGAAGCTCAGCATCCGGTTGATGGTGAAATGCGTGCCGTAGTCGCGCAGGAACTGAAGATAGCCCAGCTTTGACAGCCATTCGTCGTTGTCGACCATGATGGCGTCGGACGGCCCGTCGCCGAAGGTCAGGAACTTCTCGAACACGCCTTTGATGCCGGCGATGTTCTCGGCGATCTTCTCTTCCGTCAGCAGTGGGCGCTGGGTGTCCTTGAACGAGGGGTCGCCGACCTTGGTCGTGCCGCCGCCCATCAGGACGATGGGCTTGTGACCCGCCTGCTGAAGACGACGCAGCAGCATGATCTGGATCAGGTGGCCGACATGCAGCGACGCCGCCGTGGCGTCAAAGCCGATATAGCCGGTGACCACGCCGTTCGTCGCCGCCTCGTCCAGCTCGGCCGGATGGGTGATCTGATTGATGTAGCCTCGCGCCTGCATGGTGCGGAGGAAGTCGGATTTGAATGCGTGTTCGGTCATGGCGAAGCTCCGTTAGCAAAGATGCCGACGGGCGTCTTCCCTTTGGTGAGCTGAAGAGGGGGGAGGGGCGGTTCAGACGCTCGGGCGAAAAAACACCGTCTGAATCGTCTGAAATGTCTGAAATCGGACTGGGGCGAAATTGCACTGCACCCGCGAAAACAGTGCAATATGCAATTGAGTGCAATTCGGCGGCTTCTCTCGAACGGGCTGGGGCGGCCATTATAGACCGGCCTCGGGTCGTGGGCGCCAAACACCGGGGCGGGCGGCGCAAACCCTTACCGGACAAGGGATTGGCGCCAAGAAATAGGACGGTTGTCGCCCCGGGCGCGTTGACCGGCGCCCCGCGTGCGATACGAAAGGGGGATGCGGCTGCCCCTGATCCCCCATCCGACATCGCGCCACGACGGCCTGACCCTGGAGGTCGAGGCGCGGCGGCAGGGCGATCGGCTCAGTCTGGATTATGCGCTGTCGGGGCCGGTGGAGACGGTGCTGTGGCCGCAAGACGCGGCGCGGGTGCGGACCGACGACCTGTGGCGCGCGACCTGTTTCGAGGCGTTCGCGGCGACGCCGGACGGCTATGTCGAATACAATCTGTCGCCGTCGGGGGCGTGGGCTGCCTATCGATTCGAAGGCTATCGGCACGGGATGCGCGCCTTCGACATGACTGCGCCCTTCATCGTGACGCGCCGGGCGCCGGGACAGTTCGCGCTGACGGCGGACGTGACCCTGCCGGACGGAGCGACGGGGGTGATCGGCCTGACCGCCGTGATCCAAGGGATGAACGGTTCTGTCGGATACTGGGCGCTGGCGCATCCTTCGGATAAGCCGGACTTTCATCATCCCGACTCCTTCGCGCTGGAACTGCCATGAACTTCGGCCTCGACCGCCTGCTGTCCGATGCTGCGCTCAGGGCGCCGTTGAAGGGGCGGCGCGTGGCGCTGCTGGCGCATCCGGCCTCGGTGACGCGCGACCTGACCCATGCGGTGGATGCGCTGGCCGCCTGTCCCGAGATCACCCTCAGCGCCGCGTTCGGGCCGCAGCACGGGATGAAGGGCGACCTGCAGGACAATATGATGGAGAGCCCGGATTACCGCGATCCGGTGCACGGCATCCCGGTCTTCAGCCTGTACGGCCAGGTGCGGCGGCCCAGGGACGAATGGATGGAGACGTTCGACGTCATCCTGATCGACCTGCAGGACCTGGGGTGCCGCATCTACACCTATGTGACGACGCTGCTCTATGTGCTGGAGGCGGCGGCGAAACACGGCAAGGCGGTGTGGGTGCTGGATCGGCCCAATCCGGCGGGGCGGCCGGTCGAGGGGCTGATGCTGCGATCCGGATACGAGAGCTTCGTCGGGGCCGGGCCGATGCCGATGCGGCATGGGATGACGATGGGCGAACTGGGCCTGTGGTTCATCGACCACTTTAAGCTGGACGTCGAATATCGGGTGATCGAGATGCAGGGCTGGGCGCCGGAGGAGGGGCCGGGCTTCGGCTGGCCCCTGGGCGAACGGTCGTGGGTCAACCCCAGCCCCAATGCGCCGAACCTGTCGATGGCGCGGGCCTATGCGGGCACGGTGATGCTGGAGGGGGCGACCCTGTCGGAAGGGCGGGGAACGACCCGGCCTCTGGAGCTGTTCGGGGCGCCGGATATCGACGCGCGGGCGATGATCGCCGAGATGCAGGGGCTGGCGCCCGACTGGCTGGCGGGCTGCGTGCTGCGGCCCATGTGGTTCGAGCCGACCTTCCACAAACACGTCGGGACACTGTGCAGCGGGGTGCAGATCCACGTCGATGATCCCGCCTATGACCATGCGACGTTTAGGCCGTGGCGCGTGCAGGCGCTGGGGTTCAAGGCGATCCGGCGGCTATATCCCGACTACGACCTATGGCGCGATTTTCCGTATGAGTATGCGTTCGGCAAACTGCCCATAGACGTGATAAACGGTGGGCCGGGCTTGCGCGAATGGGTGGACGACGCGGATGCGGCGCCGTTCGATCTGGACGCTGTGACACGGCCCGACGAGACGGCGTGGGAAGAGACGCGGCGGCCGTTCCTGCTGTACTGAAGGTCGCCCAAACTTCGCCACGAAGGCGCGATGATGTCTCCTGTCGGTTGTGGGGGTGTTATGATCGGATTGATTGTGATGGCGGCGCTGATGGCCCAGCAGCCGTCAGCCGAGTTGAGCGCCGAGGCCAGAGCCTTGGTTGCGCCTGTCGCCGAGGCTATCGCGGCCGAAAAGGCGCGGCAGGCCGCTTTGCCGCCGCCGACCTCCGATCGCGAGCGCCTTGAACGCATGGGCGCGCTGGACCAAGTCGGCAGGCGCGCCTTCACGGTTCTGGATTTCAGCGTCCTGCCTGCTGGCGAACGACACTCCGCCGAAGCCTTGGCCTGGGAATCCATGGGGGCCGTCGATAAGGCTTTGCTGGACGAACTGCTTACTATGGTTCCGCCGGAGGGGTGGTTCAAGAAATCGGTCTATGGCCAGCAGGCCGCCGGGGCCGCATTCCTGATCATTCAGCATTCCGATCTGGAGAACTGGCGACGATTTGTTCCAGTGCTGGAACCGCTTGTCGCGCAAGGGGAGGTCGATGGTCAGAGCTACGGCCTGATGTACGACCGTCTGGCGATCAATGAAGGTCGTCAACAGCGCTACGGCACTCAGATGACTTGCAAGGAGGGACGCTGGGTCGTGGACAATCTGGAAGACCCCGAACATGTCGACGAGAGACGCAAGGCCATGAATTTCCCAAGCACGATGGCCGAGTATGAGGCGCATTTCCGCACATATCCGCCCTGTACCTAAGGTGACAATTATCTATAACCAAAATCTATTGTGCATCTGCAAATAAGTGATTGGGTTTATGTGTTGCGGTGCGGTATGAGTCGGCTCTCCCAACCCCCCAGCCGATGGATTTCACATGGCCCTCATCAACACGACGATCAAACCCTTCGCGGCGACCGCCTACAAGGAAGGCAAGTTCGTCGACATCACGGACGCCGACGTAAAGGGCAAATGGGCCATCTTCTTCTTCTATCCGGCCGACTTCACCTTCGTCTGCCCGACCGAGTTGGAAGACCTGGCTGACTCCTATTCGACGCTGCAGGGCCTGGGCGTCGAGGTCTTCTCGGTCTCGACCGACACCCACTTCAGCCACAAGGCCTGGCACGACACCTCGCCCGCCATCGGCAAGATCAACTACTACATGGTCGGCGACCAGTCGGGCGTGATCACCAACAACTTCGACGTCATGCGTCCGGGCGTGGGCCTGGCCGACCGCGCGACCTTCCTGGTCGACCCGGAAGGCGTGATCCAGTTCATGGAGATCACGTCGGAAGGCGTGGGCCGCAACGCCGCGGAACTGCTGCGCAAGGTCAAGGCCGCCCAATACGTCGCCGCCCACCCCGGTGAAGTCTGCCCGGCCAAGTGGGAAGAAGGCGAAGCCACCCTGGCGCCGTCGCTCGACCTCGTCGGCAAGATCTAAGTCTCTGTTTCCCTTCGGGTCCGGCCTCGGCCGGGCCTGAGCCATCGGCGGGGGCGCGTAGCGTTTCCTGGCCCCCGCCGGTTCTGGCGCCTCGTCGGCGCACCCAGATTTTTCGCGCAGATCGCCTCGCCCGGACGCCGGGCTGGCAGGCGACGCGCCGCACCTTTTGAGGAGAAACCCATGCTGGACGCCAATCTGAAAACTCAGCTCGAGGGCTACCTCAAGAACATCGTCCATCCCGTCGAACTGGTCGCCTCGCTGGGCGCCGGGCCGAAATCGCAGGAGCTGAAGGCCCTGCTGGAGGACATCGTCTCGGTCTCGCACGGCAAGGTCGAGATGGGCCGCGACTATGACGACGAACGCCAGCCCAGCTTCCTGATCCGCAGGAAGGGCACGGACATCGGCGTGCGGTTCGCGGGCATTCCGCTGGGCCACGAGTTCACGTCTCTGGTGCTGGCCCTGCTGCACGTCGGCGGCCATCCGTCCAAGGCGGCGCAGGATGTGATCCAGCAGATCAAGGACCTGGACGGCGACTATCTGTTCGAAACCTATTTCTCTCTGTCCTGCCAGAACTGCCCCGACGTGGTGCAGGCCCTGAACCTGATGAGCGTGATCAATCCGCGCATCAAACACGTCGCCATCGAAGGCGGCCTGTTCAAGGACGAGGTGGACGAGCGCAAGATCATGGCCGTGCCGACCGTCTTCCTGAACGGCGAGTTGTTCGGTCAGGGGCGGATGGAGCTGGAGCAGATCGTCGCCAAGATCGACACCGGCGCCGAGGCCAAGGCCGCCGAGAAGATCAAGGCCAAGGACCCGTTCGACGTGCTGGTCGTCGGCGGCGGTCCGGCCGGGGCGGCGGCGGCCATCTACACCGCCCGCAAGGGCATCCGCACCGGCGTCGTCGCCGAGCGGTTCGGCGGTCAGGTGCTGGACACCATGGCCATCGAGAACTTCATCTCGGTGCCCCATACCGAAGGGCCGAAACTGGCCGTCCATCTGGAGCAGCACGTCCGCGAATACGAAGTGGACATCATGAACCTGAACAAGGCGGCGAAACTGATCCCGGCCAAGGTTCCGGGCGGTCTGCACGAGGTGGTGCTGGAGAACGGCGCGTCGCTGAAGTCGCGCACGGTGATCCTGTCAACCGGCGCCCGCTGGCGCCAGATGAACGTGCCGGGCGAGGACCAGTATCGCAACAAGGGCGTGGCCTATTGCCCGCACTGCGACGGGCCGCTGTTCAAGGGCAAGCGGGTGGCGGTGATCGGCGGCGGCAACTCGGGCGTCGAGGCGGCCATCGATCTGGCGGGCATCGTCGCCCATGTGACCCTGATCGAATACGACAGCGAACTGCGGGCCGATGCGGTGCTGCAGAGGAAGCTGGCGACCCTGCCGAACGTGCGGATCGTCACCTCGGCCCTGACGACCCAGGTTCACGGCGACGGCGAGAAGGTGACGGGCCTGTCCTACAAGGACCGCAACTCCGACGCCCAGCATGACGTCGATCTGGAAGGGATCTTCGTGCAGATCGGCCTGGTGCCCAACACCGAATGGCTGCACGGGGCGGTGGCCCTGACCCCGCGCGGCGAGATCGAGGTCGATCATCGCGGCGAGACCACCCAGCCGGGCGTCTTCGCCGCCGGCGACGTGACGACCGTGCCCTACAAGCAGATCGTCATCGCCATGGGCGAAGGCTCCAAGGCGGGGCTGTCGGCCTTCGACTACATGATCCGCACCGAACCGGCCGTTGAGGCCGTTGTGGCGGCTTAAGGCCGACAGCCGGTTCGTGCACACGCTTCTGCAACGGCGCCATCAGGCGGCGAGTGTTTCGTGTCATGACAAGCAAACGCCAGGGTTGGGCAGGTCGGAGGCGAACGACCGGGCGGCCCTGCGTTTCAACCCTACTGACTGCCCGCTCGCGGCCTGTAGGCGCATCTGAGATCGGCGGCGCGGCCTGATGGATTTCAGGCCAGCCCCTCCTGGCTGAGAGCCTGTTTCACCGCGCGACGGTCCAGCACCTTGTTCATCAGCCGCGCCCAGTTCGGCCAGCTTGCGTCGCTCTCAAGACCGATCCGTCGGCCCCAAAGCCAGAACACGAGAAGATAGGAATCGACGACCGTATATTGGCCGGGCACGGCCCAGTCGCGCCCATCGGACAGGATGTGTTCGATATGATCGCAAGCGCTGCGGATGTTCTCAGTTCCCTTGGCCTTCACGGCCTCATATAGCGCCGGATCAGGTACGAACCGATGCGGACGCCAGAGCTGGCCATAGCCGATGCCGTGCAGATCGATCGAAATCCAACTCAGCCATTCCAGGCACCGCGCTTCGCCGGTCGGATCCACTGGCATCAGTTTTGCCTCGGGATAGCTGCGGGCGAGAAACAGCAGGATAGCGACCGCTTCGGTCAGCAGGCCGGGCGCCCCTTCGGTCCCGCCGGCGACGCCTGTCAGCGCGGGCACCCGGCCTTTCGGGTTGAGCGTCAGATAGTCCGCCGTCGTTGTGCCTTCCCCGTTTTTCGCCGATCGAACCTCAGCCTCGTACGGCTCGCCAATCTCCTCCAGCACGATGTGGACCGCGAGCGAGCAGGCCCCGGGCGAATAATAGAGACGATGCATGGCGATCTTCCGTTTACGGATCGATGACGTGACAGGCGACTTCTGTTCGATGGCGCAGTCGCGTCGTGCTTCTGCACCGGGACGCCAGCCCGCCATATGGACAACGCTGACGAGGCCGCCGCGCAGTTGATCGCCGACTGACGCTTACAACCCGCCGATTATAGCCGAACCGCTTGCGGGCGATAAGGCGTGGATCATCGCGATCTCGCCGGGCTGATGACCTGTGTCGCTGTCGGTATTCAAGAGGTCCAGCAAATCAGGACCGGATGGCGGAGAGGGTGGGACTCTTTGTTGTGTCGCGCTCAACCAGTTGGATAGAAATAACTAGTTGACGAAAAACGTTTCATTGCGTCAGACCGCTGCACAAACTGCGACACAACGGTCTATTCAATGGCACGCGCTCCCGCTCATATCACTCGCCGCTCTGGGGTCTACATCTATCGGCGACGTGTGCCTGATGACGTCCGGGACAGCGCGTTCTTCGGCGGCAAAAGTCATTATCAGGTGTCCTTGCGAACCAATGATTTGAATGAAGCCAAAGGCCGGGCCTTGCCGCTAGGGATCAGGTTTGACGCCGAGGTCGCAAACCTTCGTGCGGGGTCGATCAAAGCGCCGATCCTGGCGTCTAGTGAACAGCGCATCCTTACCGAAGAAGCACTAGAGTCGATCCAAGGTAAGTGGTGGTCCAGCACCATTCGAAGGGATCGAGAGAAGCGTTCAATGGCGGACGTGGACCCGGGGGGCGAATGGGCTGATCGGATGGCGTCTGATGACGATCATCTGCATTTCGATGTTGCCCGGCTTATGGATCCAGCGAAAGGACGGGAGGCCCTCCTCCAAATGAAGGCCCATCTCAAAGTGGAGTGGGCCGACTTCATCGCAGTGGATGCGCGTCGATGGGGGGCGAGTCCCGGGTCTAGCGATTACAGGCGGATTGAAGAAGCAATCGTGGATGCGCAGATTGACGCGCTGAAGTCGATACATCTTGCGTGGTTGGGACAGGAAGCTGAACCCACCAGCCAAAGGGTCCAGCGCGGATTGAGCAGGAATCTCAAACCTCAATCGAGCTGGACGCTAAAGCAGTTGGCGCTACACGTGCTTGAGGTCCAGCCGAAGGGTGACTCATGGCGTCACAAGGTTATCGAACAAGTGGTTCCCCTTTTTGTCAGCCACCTCGGCGAGCCGCGACCGATCTCGGGTATCTCATCCTCAGACGTGCGTTCCTTCCTAGAGGCGATGAGCCAGTGCCCGACGAATGCAACGCAGCGCTTCCCTAAGCGGTCCCTAGCTGAGGCAATCCAGCTCAACCGCGCTAGGCTCAAGCCTTATCCGACTGTGTCGGCTAACACGATCCGTGACACACACTTCGCTGTTCTTCGAGCACTATTCGGCTACGCGGTTTCACAAGAATGGCTGGCAGCGTCGCCTGCGGAGCGCATCAAGGTGGCCGGGGCAACAAAAAAGGGGGGGAGTCGCCCGTCGTTTAAGATGGACGAACTGCAGGCTCTATTCGCTATGCCGGTTTTCACTGGCTGCAAGTCCGATGCGCAGTTTGGAACCCCAGGGGGCGTTCTACTCGACGATCATCGCTACTGGACGCCCCTACTAATGCTATTCACAGGGGCTCGCCCTAGCGAGCTGGGACAGCTGGCGGTGGCTGACATCAAGCTGAGCGGATCGACGCCCTACATAAGCATACTCACCGAATACGACCCTGATGACCCAGAGGACAGGTCGTTCTACCTCACATGCAAGACGCCTAATGCCCGCCGGGAAGTGCCACTTCACCCTGCGCTTATGGAGTTAGGGTTCGACCGCTACGTCCGGAAGATGCAAAAGGGTGGTCACGCGAGGCTGTTCCCACAGTGGAAAGCCCCGAGCGACCCGCGCAAGCTCTATTCGGGTGCATCGTGGATCAGGCGATTCAATGAAAAGATCATCAGGGCCTGCACTCAGAGACATCCCAGGCCGACGTTCTACTCGCTCCGGCATACCTTCAAGGTAGCGATGGTGCGACAAGGCATCCATTCAGCGATTCAGAACCAGATTCTCGGACATGCAAATGCGGGAATGGACGCCTATTATTTTGATGCCGTTCCATTGGACGAGTTATACGAGCAGGTCGCTAGAATCACCTACAAGAACCTGGATCTTGGACACCTAGGTCGCCTTCAGGACGGGTAGGCGCATCTCGATCCTCGCCTTTGTCGAACCTGCTACCAGAGGCACCTATAGCCACGAACTGGTCCCAAGGATGGGCCTAGGTGTGATTGCGACAGGTGTCGGTAGACGTGATTCTGGGAATGTTCTACATCAAGAAGTTGTTGGTTTGGGTTTGTGATGACGACGCTGAAAAATAAAGATCAAACAGTTCACTTTCACACATCCAAGTCCATGGATGAGGTTTCTGACGGATCTGCATCGCTTTTTATAACTAGTCCACCATATTGGAATCTAAAAGATTACGGCGATTCCTCTGACGCCATCGGCCATACCGATTATGATACTTATCTTGAAGAACTAAATGAAGTCTGGAGTGAGTGTTATAATAAAGGTTCTGAAACTTCTGTCCTGATAATAAATGTCAACTCAAGGCGCTCAAAGGGAGTGCTTTACCCCATTGCCTTTGACATTGTTTCGAGGATGAAGGGATGGACTTTATGGGACGTGAATATCTGGTATATACCTAATGCGCTGCCCCAGCCGAACTCTTATATGGAGAGGTTGCTCGATAACAAGTTTGAATATATCCTTGTATTCACAAAGGGTGGACATACGAAGTATAACTTCACGAAACCTAGAGTTCCACAAAAGTATGCGTCAGCCGACCCTCGTGCTCATAAAAGAAATATACTCGGTCGTTGCTTGGGTAACATCTTAAGAGTTCCGGCCTATCGTCCACCAAACGTCCGCGCGGGAAACTATCACATTGCCGCGTTCCCGGAAGAGCTAGTCTCGTTCTTCGTTCATAGTTACACGACCGAAAAGCAAATCGTGGTCGATCCTTTTGTTGGTTCAGGAACGACGCTGAAAGTCTGCCGTGTAATGAATCGAGTTGGGATCGGGTTCGAAGTTGAAGAAAAGTTTCAGCAGCTGATTTCATCTCGCATAGAGGAAGAGTGGGAGGTCCCTAACTGGACCAGCATTGACCTCATACACTCGACATCGATGAATACAGGAGCCGCTGCTCCACGAAGGCCAAAGAAGAAGGCGGAAGCTGATCTTTTTCAAGATGGGACCTGAACGTATCCCTCTCCAGCTAGAACCATATCAGCCGTGGAGTGAGCATCAGTAAGTTCGTGAACGTCAGTAGTAGACTTCCACCTTTCAAGGAAGGCTGACTGAGAAGCAATGGTAGCCTTAGGGAGGTAAACTTCCACTTTTCGGCCAATGACCCCAGAAGCAACGACCGCAGCCTTCCAGATCGATTTGAACTGGCAAAACTCGTCAGACCCGTCCAGCACGCCTTCCAAGCCAGCCTTGTTGCTGCGGAAGCCGATGCCGTCGATGAATGCGAGTAAGATGGGTTTCTTCGTGTCTTTGAGAGAGTTGATCCAGGTCCGTGCCTCCATCATTTCGAGGCTATCTTTGGACTCGCCGAACTGACCGATATTGGAGGTGTGGACGGTGGATTTCACCACCATGCGTGGCTTCTCTTTGGAAGGAACGATTAGATCGAATGAAACGCCTCCCAGAATGATATCTGGGCACATTGGGTTGTCGGCCTTTGCCTCTGGAGCAAACGGAAGTTCCAGGTTTCTGAGTAGGGTTGCGAGCCTCGACTCGGCCTCATGACCTGATCGCTTTGCACGTTCCTGTCGGATGTAGCCGGGCCAGGTTGCTTGGTTGAGAGCCTCGGCGGCATCCTCAAACGTCAGCGGCATCCGAGACAGCGGGCCGAGAACTGTCCGCAATCGTGTCACGAGATAGGGGCCTGCTACCACCCAAGCTGGGGAGCCTACGAGGCTCTTATATGAGCTGGGTATCCGTAACGACTTACCGCTAGCTTGGGCGGCGGCTTTCAAATCGCCTGTTATTTTCGACCTTGTCAGCCCGGACAGTTGCAAGATCATCGCCATTGGGTCAGTCGACTTTTTTTCTTTCACCAAAACTCGCTGAAGGTTCGTTGAGGCGATATCGATATCCGGCTCCACCACAGCCGCTGCAACTTTCTCTAGAAGAGCGGCCTCGTTCGAGTCTAGCTCGCGCCGCATGTCGAACTGCATCTGGAACACGTCGCTTGCGTGGTCCCAGACGTTCAGATTGAACTCAGCTTTCTTCTCATGAATCGACATAGCGCGGCCTCGCCAACTGCCCGATCGTCGAGCTTGGCTATGGCTACCCCGTTCGGCGGATTCGGGCCACAAGTCGCGTGCCGCGTCATGCTGAGAAAGTTCATCTCGGATTGTATACCCCCGCGAGGCGTCTCATAGCATCGACTTAGCCGCCTCTTTTGGGTTGTTCCCGAGTTATGGGACGCGTAGACTCTGAGGGTCTAAAACCTTTTGAGACGGAGTGTGTATGTCACGAGTCGGTTACGCCCGCGTTTCTAGCGTGGGGCAGTCGCTGGAAATCCAGCAAGAGCAGCTACGCGCTGCCGGTTGCGACGAGGTATTCGCCGAGAAGCGAAGCGGCACGTCCACGTCCGGTAGGCACGCGTTGGATGAAGCGTTGAGGTGGGTAAGGAAGGGCGATGTCCTGGTCGTCACGCGCCTTGATCGACTGGCTCGCTCATTGTCGGATCTGAGCAAAATCGTCGATCAACTCACCGCGAAGGAGGTTGGGTTTCAATGCCTTCAGCAGGGGGCGGTCGATACGACGAAGCCGGAGGGACGCCTGATGCTGCAACTCCTCGGCAGCTTTGCGGAGTTTGAGACGGCGATCCGTAAAGAGCGTCAAATGGAAGGTATCGAGAAAGCGAAAGCCGATGGCCGTTATAGGGGGCGCCCGCCATCTATAGATGTGCCGGAGGTGCTGCGGCTCCTAGCGACCGGTATGGGGCCTGCAGCGGTCGCCAAGACGCTTGGGATCGCGCGCGCTTCCGTCTATCGCGTCAAATCCAGTGGCGGCATCGAGGTGCCCGTGAGTGTGTAAGGCTGAAGCGTGATCGATTATCTAGATGTGGATTTGTCTGTCTGGGCGGAACAGGAAATCGACTCGCTCCTTGACGCCATGCCTGATCCCGACATGCGACGTGTGTGGGACAAGAAGCTTCGAAAGATCTTCGGTCGAAAGGCAGAGAACGCCGGCGAGAACCAAGCCAGCTTTAACGAGGCGTTCGAACGTGCCTTGAGGCTGGGTATCGAAGATCCGCTTTCATATTCTCAGGTCGCGGTGATGTATGCGGTCAGAGAGAAGATCAACGCCTACATTCGCAAGCGTATCGCAGCTGGCCTCAAAAAGGGCGAGCGGCTTGCGGCGAACAAGGAGGCTGAGGCGTTGGAACGAGCGTCCAGAACTGCCAGCCCAAAGCAGCGCCGGAGAGCTCAGGATGATCGCAAATACCTTGATATTGTGGGCTCAGCCGAAAAAGACGCCTCGTTGGCTTCGTCCGGTTTAGTAAGGTCAAAAATAGAAAAGCAGATCGGGGCCTATAGCCTTCCTCATTGGGAGAAGACGACTATAGCGCTGAAGGTCATGGCGCTTTCTTGTGAGACAGCGAAGCGTGGAGGACGGGCGATCAATCTCCGCATCAGCGATGCAATGTCCGACAAAGCCCTCTCATCCCAGCGTGGACCAGTCAGCTTCGTCCAAAACCAGGTGCGTGAGACTCTGAAGCGACGCTTCGCAGCGGATGCTCCTGAGTTCTGGTTTGTAATGGAACGCGACAATGATCGCCGTTTCCATCTCCACGGTGCCTACGAGACCGCCGACCATATTGACCATCGCCTGGTAGATGCAGCCCTTCGTGATGCTGGGGGATGGAGTGCAGATGCAGGAAAGGGAACGGCGCAGCTATCAAGGCCGCTTACCGAACCGTTGTTCTGGGCATCCTATGTGGTCAAGACGATAAACCTGACCTCCACGATGACGGACCGTAAGCTTCTCGGGTCAACAGCGGAGATCAAAACTTCGGCGCGAGGAGGTTGGGACGCGCTAAGTGGGGGGCTTCCTAAAGCGTAACTTTGGATGCACTGAGTGCAGACAGGGTGCATACAGTGTGCGTCCACAATGCGTCCACAGTGCATCGATTTTTCGATGTCCTAGACTTACAGCAGTCATAGCCACCCGGATGCCTTCGATGCCGACCGCTCGGGACCGCCTCCCTTATAGAAGGCGTAGGAGGTGGACGAGGGGTGTAAGATATGAGGTGTGCGTCGTGCATACCTCCAAATCACCTGAACTCCGCTTCATTGGCGAGCCGCCAAAATCACGTTCGCCTTACACCCCAACGCGGAGACAGATCGGCCTCTCGCGGTTGAACTGCTCCCAGATGACGGTGGTGCCGCTGCGGACCATGGCGCAGTTCACTTCAACCTGAGACGGTGTCCAGCAGATTGCTGTCACGCGGTTGTAACTCTTGCCGGTTTCAGAGCAAGAGACCGTTCTGCCAGCCACCAAGCGCTCTAGTTCGGCCTTGGCGGACGCTGCTGATGCCGACGGGCAGCGGTGCCTTGGCGAGCATGTTTCATTCGACTCTCTCGCTGCGACAGCGTGCAGCCTAATCCTCGTCCCGCCTTCGCACCGGAAGGTGTCGCCGTCGTTCACGTAAGCGACGACACATGGAAAGCGATCATCAGGTTGGTGTTCGGCGTCGAGCCCAATCTGACATCCGATGCCCACCACAAGCCCGCTAGGACCGCCAGAAGTCCAAATGCGAGCGCTGTCGAGGTTCTGGTAAGGATCGAGCGTTTGGGGGCTCCCCGGGGCGCCCCGGGGCCATAATCTGGTCCTGACATCGCGCCCTGTCACGACCGTCAGATCTTCGTCTTGGGGATTGGAGACGGACGGACTGGACTGGTTGACGTTCCAGCGTCCTCAAAACGAGCTTCTAAGGCCCTCTAGAGGGGGCTCGCTGTCTGTGGGTAAGGTATTTCCATAAGGAGGGCGCATGTCGAGCGAACGGCAAGGCATCTGGCGCCGCTCAAGTCAGCGACCCTCGCTCACCGACTTGAAAGCCGCGACAGGATCGCTTCCGAGAGCTCGGGCCATTGCATCGAACTCGGCGGGGTCAAGCCGGCGCTCGTATCGTTCGACCTTCGAAACGTAAGATTGTGGTTTGTCGAGGCGTCGAGCGAGCTCGCTTTGAGTGACGCCTGCAGCCTTCCTGATCTCGACTAGGCTGCTGACGAACTGCCTGTATTCCGGACTGTGCAGGGAGATGGTCATGACCGCCGCTTGCGAAAAGCAGCCGTCCCAGTAGAACCCGTAACGGGTTAACCCAAATCGGGTTTTTTTGCAGGGGCGTTCGTGAAAGTAGTTTATGCATGTGCGGTTGGCGTCGTGACGCTCGCATTGACTGGATGCGACCAGGAGGGCGCGCGGCAGCGCGAAATGATCGAGAGAGCAAAAGCGTCGGTCACATCTGAGATGATTGATCCGACCTCGGTGGTCTTCACCGACGTGACCGCCGACTGGTCGTCAGTTTGCGGGTGGGTGAACGGAAGGAACCGCTTCGGAGGCTATGCTGGCAAGCAGCGGTTTGTCTGGGTTGATGGCGGAAGCATCCAGTTTGAGTCGGACGCGGATCCTGCCAAGTTCCCGGATCTCAAACCGGAGGCTGCCAATGCCAGCCTTTGCATGTTCAATGAGAGTTTTGATCAATGCAAAAGTGATGGACCGGCACTCGGTTCGTCATCTTGCATACTGCCGCTCACCTCATCGTCAGTGAAATAGCCTGCTGCACAGTCAGAAGGCCACAAGTTATTGAAAGATATGATGATATAGTCGCTCCATAACAAACGTGGAGCGACTATGACGATCTTCAATCTCATCACGATGTTGGGTGAGCGAGTCTCCGGCATCGAGCCGATTATATGCGGTGACCAGCAGGACGCCGTCGCCTACTCGTGCGGCGCCCTGACCGAGCGGACCAAGGCTCACGCAGAGATGTATGCGAACCTCAATGTTCATTGGTCGCTGGAAGAAGGCGAGCGCTCTCTTGGCGATGCAACAGTCCCAGCGGGTCGAAAAGTTGGCACTTGGCAACTGGTATTTTCTGGTGGTCAACCGAAGCTCGTTTGGGCCGATTACGTAGGCCAGAAACGGCTGAAGTCGAGTGAGGGGTGAGGGCTTCTAAGCCTCGTGGCGCACCCCTTAAGCGAACATTTTTTGCGACACAAACTGCAACACATTCCCGAGTGGGGATGGGCTAACCGTTTGTCTTTAAAGCCCAAATAGGGCGATGGCGGAGAGGGTGGGATTCGAACCCACGGTACCCTTCCAGGCACGCCGCATTTCGAGTGCGGTACATTCGACCACTCTGCCACCTCTCCGCGGCGCCGATATCGCTTGGTCGAGCGAGGGGCTTCTCTAGTCGGAGCCGCTGCGGTTCGCAAGCGGTCTGTGAAAGAAATCCGACGCTATCTTTGGGCGGGCAGGGACAGGCCGGGCGCGGCGCCGGTCTGGTCGTCCACGCCCTTGAATCGAAACAGTTCGGCTGGGCGACCGCCGGTCGTGGAGGACATGTTTCCGGTCGGTTCGACCAGGCCCGTGCGCTCGACCCCGCGGCGGAAGTTCTGCTTGTGCAGGCCAAGGCCGGATACGGCCTCGGCGCCGGCCTGCAACTGCGACAGGGTGAACAGGCCCGGCGTCAGATCGAACAGGACCGGGCGATATTTAAGCTTGCTGCGCAGGCGCCCGAGCGCGGTGGCCAGGATGCGGCGGTGGTCGGACGCCATGGGGCGGCCCGGGGTGGCGAAGGGCGCGGTCTGACCGGCGTCGCGCCAGGATTCGGAGACCAGACGCGCCTCATAGAGCAGTTCATAGCGCTCCAGCACCCGTTCCTCGTTCCAGCGATGGCCGGGCGTCAGGGCGAACAGGCTGCGCGCGCGGGTCAGGCGCGGTTCGTCGCCGTTCGCCCAGTCGATCAGACGCTCGGCCAGGCGGGGATCGGCGGGCCGACGGCGATCCTCCCAGGGGAAATAGTCGAAGACGGCGTCCCAGCGGGCGTCATGGACCTGGCGGTCGACGGCGTCGGGGGTCAGGGCCAGATAGCCGACGGAAACTTCGCGCTGGCGGCCCGGCCCCGGCGTGGCGCGCGGCGAGGCGCGGCCAGCGTCGCCGAAAGTATAGAGCTGTTCGACGAAGCCCAGCCGAAACCCGGTCTGCGCCGTCACGAAGTCGCGCAGGGCCCGTTCGAAGGTGCGATCGCGCGCGGGATCGAAGGGACCGAAGGGCAGGGCGCGGGCGCCGTCCTCGGCCGGGGTGGTCAGGACGACGGCCTGGCGTGCTTCAAGCGTCATGACGACCGCCGACAGACCGATGCGAACGCCGTCCTCCGCCCCCTGGGTCATGGTTCTATTCCGTATGCCAGGCGTCGTCGGCGGGGATCAGGCCGACCGCCCCGGCCAGGACGCGATAACGCTCCAGATAGCGGGCCTGGGCGACCGGGGCGGGCTGGGGTTCGATCAGCAGGCTGTAGCCGGCCGGCGGGCTGCCGAAGAAACCCAGGGACTCCTTTTCGGTGAAGCCCGCCAACTGGGTCGCCTCAAAGAAGGCGCAGGCCTTGTCGGCCTTCTTGATCAAGGTCTTGATGGTCTGCGGCGTCTTGGGCGGCAGGCCGTAGCGCAGATGGATGGCCGCCTCCAGCTTGGCCTCGAAATCCTTGTAGCCCGATCCCAGCGCGGCCTTGAACGGCGAGATCATGTCGCCGATCACATATTCAGAGGCGTCGTGCAGCAGGGCGGCGAGGCGCCATTTCGGGTCCAGCCCCGGCTTGATATGGGCGGCGATCTCCTCGACCACGACGCTGTGCTGGGCGACCGAAAAGGCGTGTTCGCCGATGGTCTGACCATTCCAGCGGGCCACGCGGGCCAGACCGTGGGCGATGTCCTCGATCTCGATGTCGAAGGGCGAGGGGTCCAAGAGATCCAGGCGGCGGCCCGACAGCATCCGCTGCCAGGCGCGGGGGGCGTTCTTCTTTGCGGGGCGCTCGGCCAAGGGACGTGTCCTGATCGCTTACGGGACGGTCAGGTGGCGCAAAGACGCGCCGGGATCAAGCGTCGCCCCACGATACGGCCCAACTATCCCACGCAACCGTCCCGCTTTCGGGCGGCGTCAGCGGCCGACGTTCAATGTGACCAGATCGCGGGCGTCGTCGAACACCCCGCCGTCGCGACGGTCCTTGGATCGAACCACGGCGATGACGATAGGGCCGCCGGAAGGACCGCGCGCCTCGAAGCCGACACGGCGCCAGCCCGCGTCTGCGGACTGGTCGTCGGACAGGATATAGGTCATGCGCGTCGCCGCGCCGGGCGCGCGGGTGCGAACACGCGTCGACTTGTCGGCGGAATCCACACTGACCGTCGAGGTTTCGGTGCGGGTGTTCTGGCCGTCCTTGGACTGAATGTTGATGCCGCCGATGCGGACGCTGGCGTTGTCGCCCTGGGTTTCGATCCGCAGGCCGGGCAGGCGGACCGAGGCGTCCTCGCCGCGGGTCTGGATGTCGACGCCGGGCGCCTGGACCGAGGCGGTCTGCTCGCCGTTCGCGGCGGCGGTTGGGGCGGTCGCGGCGGCGGGCGAGGGCGCCAGACGGGCCGAGGCCTTGGGCAGGTCGGCGCTGACCCGGGCCTCGAAATCGCGCAGGACGTCATCCACCGAGCGGCCGTCCAGCCGAACCAGATGCAGGACCACATCCGACCCCTTGGGTCCGCCATAGATGCAGTTGGCGCCGCCGGCGGCCGCCAGTCCCTTGCGCGTCAGGACCCCCAGGCTGTCGGGGCATTGCAGGGTGTCGATCACCTTCAGAACGCCATCGGCCTGATCGTCGCTGGACTGGGTGGTGGTGATCCGCACCGAGTTCTCGCCGTCGCAGGCGGACAGGCTGGTCGCGAGAGCAAGGCAAATCAGAACATGGCGCATGGTCGAACCTCTCTTGGTCCCTATTCTGCGCGCCGCAGTCGGGCGTTCCAGTGAAATCGCGGTAAGGCGGGCTTCAGCCGCCGGGACGCGCGCCTTCGCGGCGGTTCAGGAAGGCCAGTCGCTCGAACAGATGCACGTCCTGCTCGTTTTTCAGAAGGGCGCCGTGCAGGGGCGGGATCAGGCGATTGGGCGTCTTTTCCCTGAGCGTTTCGGCGTCGATGTCTTCGACCAGCAGCAGTTTCAGCCAGTCCAGCAGTTCGGAGGTGGACGGCTTCTTCTTCAGGCCCGGCGTGTCGCGGATCTCGTAGAAGGTCTTCAACGCCTCGGACACCAGGCGCGGCTTGATGCCGGGGAAGTGGACGTCGACGATGGCCGACAGGGTGTCCGCGTCGGGGAAGCGGATGAAGTGGAAGAAGCAGCGGCGCAGGAAGGCGTCGGGCAGCTCCTTTTCGTTGTTCGAGGTGATGATGACGATGGGGCGCACATCGGCGCGGATCGTCTCGTCGGTTTCCTGGACGTAGAACTCCATCCGATCCAGTTCCTGGAGCAGGTCGTTCGGGAACTCGATGTCGGCCTTGTCGATCTCGTCGATCAGCAGGACGGGGCGCGCGGGGGCGGTGAAGGCCTCCCACAACTTGCCCTTCTTCAGATAGTTTCGGACGTCGTGGACCCGTTCCTCACCCAGCTGGCTGTCGCGCAGGCGACTGACGGCGTCGTATTCGTAAAGGCCGTTGTGGGCCTTGGTCGTGGACTTGACGTGCCAGGTGATCAGGGGGGCGTCGAAGGCCTTGGCGATCTCGTAGGCCAGAACCGTCTTGCCCGTGCCGGGTTCGCCCTTGATCAGCAGGGGCCGCTCCAGCGCCACGGCGGCGTTGACCGCCACCTTCAGGTCGTCGGTGGCGATATAGCGATCGGTGCCTTCGAAACGGCTCATGAAAAACCCACTCCGTGTTTCCACGGAGTGGGTAGCGTATCACAATCGGCGTGAACAGCGATCAGGTGATGCGTTTGGCCGAGACGGGATCGCTGGCGGGGAATGTCTCTTCCAGACCCTCGTCCACCAGGGCTTCCTGACGGCTCTCCGATTTATCGATCTTGTCGAGCTGATCGGGCTTTTCGACCTTGTCGTCCGAACGCCTGGCGTGGGGAGCGTCGGTCAGGGCGTCATTGCGGGCTTTTTCATGATCCATGGCGTGATCCTCTCTGGATTAGACGGCGGGGCTGTCCTGATCGCCGTCCGGGCCGTAGCCCAGGTCGGAGATGTCGTCGTCGGACAGACGTTTGGCTTCCCAATGGGCGGCGCTGGCCTGGGCGCCGCGTTCGTTCTCCATCAGGCCGGAATAGACCAGTTCGACCTCGTCGGGGGCGGACGTCGGTTCTCCATCGGCGTCCAGTTGGCTGCGGTTCTCACCATCCACGCCTAACAGGGCGTCGGCCTCGCGTTCTATGCCGTCCAGCGCGAGCTGGTCATCCAGATCGACCTCGGCGTCGGGATCGAAATCATCCTCGTCGGCGTCGCCCTCGGCCTGGGTGACGTCCAGAACCTGATCGGCCTCGTCGAGCAGGAAATCGCCTTCGCCTTCGTCGTCCAGGTGGGTTTCGTCGAAGGTTTCCGACTGTTCCTGGTCGTCCTGATAATCGTTGTCCGGCATGGTCGCCTCCTGTGTCACAGGCAAACGCGGCGTCGGCGAAACCTGTTCCCCGACGGGCGGCGGACAAGGGATGGTTAACCGATGCCGGGTTAGATGGCGCCGATAAAGCCTGTCCATGGGATGGCTGGCTGGAGTTCGATCCTCAATGGCCCTGAAGCTGTCGCTGAAGCCCGGCGAAAAATTCGTCCTGAACGGCGCCGTGGTCCAGAACGGCGATCGCCGGGGCGTGCTGATCCTGCAGAACCGCGCCAGCGTCCTGCGGGAAAAGGACATCATGCAGGCCGAGGATGTCACCACGCCCGGACGCCGCATCTATTTTCCAATCATGATGATGTATCTGGACGAGAGCGCGGCGGCCAAATTCTACGACGAACTGGCGCTTCGGATCACCGAATTCATGGGGGCGACGCAGAACCCTGACATCCTGGCGGAATGCGTCGCCGCATCGCGGCATGTGCTGGCGCGCGAGTACTACAAGGCCCTGATGTCGGCGCGTAAGATTGTCGAATACGAAGAGAGAGTGCTGAATGTCGCTTCAGGCCTACACAGCGGCGACGGCCAGGGCTGAAAGCCCGCGCGATCTGGAGTACCGCCTGTTCGGCCAGGTCACGCGCGCGCTGGTCCACGCCTCCACGCTTGATCCGTCGGATATCGGCGGGCGCATCGACGCGCTGGATTGGAACCGGCGCCTGTGGTCGACCCTGGCGGGCGACTGCAGCGACCCGGCCAATGCGCTGGCCAACCCTTTGCGAGCGCAGATCATCTCGCTGAGCCTTTTCGTCAATCGCCATTCCTCGGCGGTGATGCGGGGCGAAGAGACGTTTCAGGACCTGATCGACATCAACCGGATGATGATGCAGGGGCTGTCGGGCGCCGCACAGGCCGCCTGACAGGCGCAGACTTCACGAAAACGCGAAGCCTCTTGGCGCAAGGCGTTGATGAGGCTTAGGTTCGACCTCCCTGTTCAACAGTCGAAAGGAGGTGATCCAGTGTCTCATTGTCATCAATCGCGAGCGACGGCCGCGAGCCTGGGCCTCGGTAAGGCCCTGGTCTGATCCTTTCAGACTGGTTTTGCGGCCTGATCGTCAGCGATCAGGCAATGAAGGGCCGTCGGAGCGATCCGGCGGCCCTTTTGCTTGGCCGTCGCTGCAAGCCGATCAGTGAAAAATCTGGGCCATCCAACTCGCCGCATGGTGGGCGACTTCGATCACCGTGCGCCAGATCAGGAACAGATAGAAGCCGCAGGCCCCGGTGAAGACCGCCCCGATCAGGATGGCGATGCCGTCGCGCTGCATCATGCCCAGAGCGAAGAAGACCAGGGCGATGCCGGGCAGGGCGTCTCCGAACGGGATGGGCAGGGCCATGATCAGGGCCAGAAGGACACAGACCAGACCCGTCACCGTGTCGGCGATCTCGCCCGTCAGGAAGGGCAGGCGCGGCCGGGTCAGGTTCTCGACATAGCGCACCGCCTTCATGATCCGCGACACCCCGGCGCGATAGGCCGGGCGGCTGATCGAGGCGTTCAGGGCCCAGCGGGGCAGCCAGATGGCGTCGCGCTGAAACGCCAGTTCCAGAGACATCAGGATGATCGGCACGGCGAACACCGCCTTGCCGCCCGGCGGCCAGGGCAGCAGGGCCAGCATGGACAGAATCAGGATCATGGCCCCGAAGCCGCGCTCGCCGAAGGCGGCGACCAGTTCTTCCAGCTTCAGCTTGGGATCGGCGCTTTCGCCGATTTCCTCCAAGACGTCGGAGAACCGCCGCAGGTCGTCGTTTTCAGGCGGTGGGACGGGCATCAAGAACGGCGCTCGGCTGAAGGTTCGAGCCATCTAGGCGCGCAACGGTTTCCACGCCACCTACAGCAGGGGGCGACGACGGAATAATCACGAAATGCGACTATTTTTCCGCAACGTGATCGGGTTTGCCCTTGCGCTTCGTTTGCGCCAGATCCTCCAGCTGATCTTCGGTCATGCTCTCGACCATCGATCTGGACGCGCCTTTCAACTTGGATTTGGGCGTGTCGCCGCGCTTGGCCGACAGGGCGGCGCCGGCGGCCTTTTGCTGGGCGGCGGATTTTGCGGGCATCGGATGTCTCCTCTGACGGAGACAAGCCGTCAGCCGCCCAGCAGTTCCCGCCCGATCAGGAAACGCCTGATCTCATTGGTGCCGGCGCCGATGTCATAGAGTTTGGCGTCGCGAACCAGACGCTCGACCGGCCATTCCCGGGTGTAGCCCGCGCCGCCCAGCGCCTGGACGGCTTCCAGCGACACCTTCACGGCGTTTTCCGACGCCAGCAGAATGGCGCCCGCCGCGTCGTAGCGGGTGGTCTTGCCCTGATCGCAGGCGCGCGCGACGGCATAGACATAGGCGCGGGCGCTGTTCAGGGCGACATACATGTCGGCGACCTTGGCCTGCATCAGTTGGAACGAACCGATCGGCTTGCCGAACTGCTTGCGGTCGCGAACATAGGGCAGGACCACGTCCAGCGCGGCCTGCATGATGCCCAGGGGACCGGCGGACAGGACCGCGCGTTCATAGTCCAGGCCGCTCATCAGCACGCCGGCGCCGCCGCCCAGCGGACCCATGATGTTTTCCTCCGGCACCTCGCAGTCCTCGAACACCAGTTCGGCGGTGTCGGAGCCGCGCATGCCCATCTTGTCCAGCTTCTTGGAGACGCTGAAACCCTTCATGCCCTTTTCGATCAGGAAGGCGGTGCAACCCCTTGATCCCGCGTCGGGATCGGTCTTGGCGTAAACGACCAGTGTGTCGGCGTGGGGGGCGTTGGTGATCCAGAACTTGGTCCCGTTCAGGACGTAGCGGTCGCCCTTACGGTCGGCGCGGGTGCGCATGGACATGACGTCCGAACCCGAACCGGCCTCGGACATGGCCAGGGAACCGACGTGTTCGCCGCTGATCAGCCTGGGCAGATATTTCTGCTTTTGCTCGGGCGTGCCCCAGCGACGAATCTGGTTGACGCACAGGTTGGAGTGGGCCCCGTAGCTGAGGCCGATGGAGGCGGAGGCGCGGGAAACCTCCTCCATCGCCACGACATGTTCCAGATAGCCCAGGCCCAGGCCGCCGAACTCTTCCTCGACGGTGATGCCGTGCAGGCCCAGGTCGCCCATCTCGGGCCACAGCTCGCGCCTGAATTCGTTCTTTTCGTCGATCTCGGCCGCCAGAGGGGCCAGGCGATCGGCGGCCCAGCGGGCGGTCGTGTCGCGAATGGCGTCGGCGTTCTCGCCAAGGCCGAATTCCATGGATTGGGGCGCGAAGGGAATGCTCATGCTCAAAGAGGTAGCATCGCGCACGGGTCTTCGCCAAGCGTCGTCAGCCGCGGTCGGGACGGCCCCACCGACGATAGAGGTTGTAGGCCGAGACGCCGATGCAGGCGACCGCGATCAAGGCCAGAACCCAGGCCACCGTCGCCGTGTCGCCGCTGCGCGTCGCCGAAGCGCGCTGAAAGGCGGCGGCGGCGACCCCCAGCGACACCATGCCCAATGCGCCCATGGCCAGGAAGGTGACCAGTTCGCCCAGGCCAGCCCGCCGCGACGCCTTGGCGCGGGCCAGGGTGTCGCGAACGCCCAACGCCTGGTCGGGCGGGGTGAAGTCGGGGTCGAGAGCCGTCAGGGCGGGATCGGCCTGAACCGGCGCGGCCAGACTCTGCGTGGCCAGACCCGGCGCTGTCAGGACGACGCTGGAAGCCTCGGCGGGCGCGTACTCGGCGGGTGCGGTCTTGGTCGGCGCTCCGACCAGCGGCTCATGCGCATCGTTCGCGGCGACGATCGGAACGGTCTCGACCGCTTGGCTCGCCAGCGGCGCGACATCGGCGAGGGGGCCGACCGTCTTGGCGGCATGGGTCGCCTCGGCGACGGGGAAGGGGGCGACGGCCTCGTCCAGGGCGCCGTCGACGGCGGGCAGGGCGGTCTGGGGCGTCTCGAAAGGAGACGGCAGGGGCGCGGCCAGCAGGTCGGCCAGGGTCACGGGCGCACCCGGCGCGGCGTTGAATAGAGCGTGTTCGGCCGAACGGCGGCGGGTGGGCTTTTCGGCGGCGGCCTCGTCGGCCCAGGCGCTCATCGTGGCGGCGGCCTGCCGGGCTGAACCCGCGTTCAACTGGGCGACCACATCGGAGGAGGCGAAACGTTCGGCCCCGATGGAAAAGGCGAAGCTGGCCAGGGCGTCGAACTGATGCTGGTTCAGCGGAACCTTCACATGATCGACCACAGCCTTGACCACCGGCAGCAGGTCATACTGCATCAGCAACTCGGCCTCGGCCTCGGACACCGTGGCGCCCTCTCTGGCGGACCGGGTGTGGCCATAGCCGATGACCCAGCGGCCGTCGCTGCGCAATCCGGCGCGATGGCGGAAACCTTCGAAGCTCTTGATCAGAAGGACCCCCTCGCGGGAGACCCTGGTCGGTTTGGCTAGGACGTCGGACACAGGTGACCCAATTAAAGACAGGCGGGTGGCGTTCGCGCCGTTCCCAGCAAGGGCCGCGCCGGACGCCGGTTCGCGTCGCGTCTAGAGCAGGACCAGTGTGGCCAGACCAAGGAAGATCAGGAAGCCGAAGAAGTCGGTGGTCGCCGTCACAAAGACGGCGGACGACACGGCGGGGTCGAACTTCAGCTTGGACAGGGTCAGGGGCGTCAGAACCCCGATACAGGCCGCGACCAGCAGGTTCAGGATCATGGCCGCGCCGATGACCAGGCCGATCTTCCAGTCCTCGTCGCGGAACCAGAAACCGGCCGCGATCCCGATCAGAGGCGCCAGGATCAGGCCGTTGGCCAGGCCGACGACCAGTTCGCGCAGGAAGGTCCGCATGGCGTTGGCCGAGTTCAGCTCGCGCGTCGCCAGCGCCCGCACGGTCACGGTCAGGGCCTGGGTGCCGGCGTTGCCGCCGATGGCCGAGACGATGGGCATCAGGACGGCCAGGGCCACGATCTGCTGGATGGTGGCCTCGAACAGGCCGATGACGCTGGCGCCCAGAGCCGCCGTCGCCAGGTTGATGGCCAGCCAGGGCACGCGGCCGCGAACGATCTCGGCCACGGACGAACCGCGGTCCTCATCGGCGACGCCGGCCAGACGCAGGATGTCCTCGCGGTTCTCTTCCTGAATGATGTTGACGATGTCATCGACGGTGATCTGACCGACCAGACGCCCGCCCGCATCGACGACGGGCGCCGAGATCAGGTGGTATTTCTCGAAGATGTAGGCGACCTCTTCCTGGTCCTGATCGACGGCGATTGCGTTGATCGGCTCCATCAGATCGGTCAGGGCCACGTCGCGTGCGGCGCGCAGAAGGCCGCTGATGGGCACGCCGCCGACCGGCCGGTTGACCGGATCGACCACATAGATGTCGAAGAACAGCTCGGGCAGGTCGTCGCCCTGTTTGCGGATGTGGTCGATGGTGTCGCCCACGCTCCAGAACTGGGGCGCGGCCATCACCTCGCGCTGCATCAGGCGGCCGGCCGATTCCTCGGCATAGCCCAGGCTGCTTTCGATGGCGGCCCGGTCGACCTCGGGCATGGCGGCCAGAACGCGCTCGCGCTGATCGTCCTCCAGATCCTCCACGACGGCGGCGGCGTCGTCGGAGTCCAACTCCTGCAGCGCCTCGGCCAGGGTTCCGTGCGGCACGCGCTCCAGCACCTCCTCGCGGATGCCGTCGTCCAGTTCGGGCAGGGTCTCGGCCAGCAGTTCCGGCGGCAGCCACAGCACCACGACCGCGCGATGCTCGGCCGTCAGAAAGCCCATCAGGTCGGCGACGTCGGCGGGGTGCAGGTCTTCCAGCAGCGAACGCAGCCGCATGCCGTCGCCGTCGTCGGCGGCGTCCACGACTTTCTCGACGAATGAGGGGGTGAGGACATAGTCCTCGTCCAGGGCGGCGTGGTCTTCGTTCTCAGGCGCTTCGGCTGGCGCGAAGGCGGTATCCGTGGTGCTCACGTTGTCGCCTTCCTTGGTAGTATGTCCAGCCGGAGTTAGCCGATGAATCGCCCTGTTTAGCCAGATGGTGCGGTCGAGAAGACTCGAACTTCCACGGGTTGCCCCACAGCGACCTCAACGCTGCGCGTCTACCAATTCCGCCACGACCGCTCGCATCGGAGCGGCGGCGAATAGACGAAGCCGTTGGAAAAGGGAAGGGGCGATTTGAGTGGCGAGTGGCGAGTGGTCAACAGCGCGTTGTTTCGGGCGATTTCAGCGATGGCGATCTGACGCCCGGTCTGGAAAGGCGGGCCTATTCACTCGCCACGCGTCACTGGCCACGCGTCACTGGCCAATCAGGCCGCGCCGGCCATGAAATCATAGACGTCGGCCTGGCGGGTGACGGTGATGGCGATACGGTCGTCGCGAATCTCGATCTCGCCGCGCGCCACCGGATAATTGTTGGCCAGGATCCACACCTCGTCGCCCTCGGCTACGTCCAGGGGAATCACCGCGCCGCGTCCCATGCGCAGCAGTTGCGACATCGGCAGCACCGAACGCCCCAGCACGACTGAGATTTCGACATCGACGGCGTTGATCTGGGTCACGAAAAGCTCTCGGTCACGGCAAGGCCGTCTCTTGCGGAAACGCCTTCGCGTCCACATTGAAGCGTCATGCTTGCTGAGCCGTTAAGTCCGTCCCTTCAGAAACTGCACCTCGACGACGGTCGACCCGTCGAATGGGCGGTGTCGGAGGATTATGTCGACTACGCCGCCGCAGAGGCCTTCATGGAGGCGCGGGTCGCCGCCATCGCGGCGGGCGAGGCGGCCGAGATGGTCTGGCTGCTGGAACATCCGCCGCTCTACACCGCCGGAGTGTCCGCCAAGGACGAGGATCTGCTGGACGCCGGCCGGTTCCCCGTTCACCGCACCGGGCGGGGAGGTCAGTTCACCTATCACGGGCCGGGCCAGCGGGTCTGTTATGTGATGCTGGACATGAACCGGCGGGGCAGGGACGTGCGCTGTTTCGTGCGGGGGCTGGAGCTGTGGCTGATCGACGCCCTGTCCGACTTCGGCGTCGTCGCGGACGTTCGGCCGGGCCGCGTCGGGGTCTGGGTGGAACGAAAAGGTCCGGGCTGGTCGCGCGAGGACAAGATCGCCGCGATCGGCGTCAAGGTCCGCAAATGGGTCAGCTTCCACGGCGTCAGCCTGAACGTCGAACCGAACCTGGAGCATTTCGGCGGGATCGTGCCGTGCGGCATTCAGGAGCATGGCGTGACCAGCCTGGTCGATCTGGGCGTGCTGGCCACGCTGGACGAGGCGGACGCGGCGCTTAAGCGCAGTTTCATCGGCCTGTTCGGGCCCGTGACGACGGCGACGCCTCCGCGTTTCTGACGGACGGCTCATGTGACAATGCGGCGAAATCGGGTCGTGCGGGCTTGGCAAGCGCGGGACGCATGAGGTTTAACGCTGGGCAAGCGTTTACCTTTGAGAAGACCGCAGGAAACCCCCATGAATCGCATGATCGCCGCCGCATCGGCCGCCGTTCTGTCCCTGGCCGCCGGCGCCGCCGTCGCCCAGGACTTCCGCGCTCTGGCCCAGCAGGATCTCCAGGCCGCCCACGATGCGCTGGCCGCCAACCATCCCGCCGCCGTGATTCCCGGCGCGTCCAGCCAAGCCTTCCGCAACTGGATCGACGCGGGTCTGGCTGAGGCGAAAGGCAAGGTCGGGCAGGTCAACAGCGGCGACAGCCACGCCTATCTGATGCGCTATTACGCCAACGGCTTCCGCGATTCGAACATCGCCATCCGCCCCACCTACGAGGGTCTTGGCCCGTTCTTCGCCACCAGCTGGCCGGGCGTGACCACGGCATCGCGCAACGGCGAATATGTCGTCTCCTACGCCAAGCCGGGCGTTCGCAACCTGCCGCCGGTCGGGGCGACCCTGGTGAAGTGCGGCGACAAGACCGCGGCGCAACTGGCCGAAGAGCGTCTGGATCGCTGGGAAGGCGACCTGACGACCGAGGCCGGCCGGGTGCGCACCGCCCCCTATCTGCTGTGGAACCGCAACAATCCGTTCACCGGCGGCGTGCCGTCGCTGTGCACCTTCAAGGTCGGTCGTCGCGACCGCGACTTCCAGATGCAGCCTCAACCGGCCGACGCCGCCGGCCTGGAAGCCGCCTATCGCGCCACCGTCTATGCGCCCGGCGCCAATCCGCTGTCGATCGAGACGGTGAACGGTCGGCCCTGGATCAATGTCCACACCCTGGCCGACGATGCCGGTTGGGACGCCTTCTTCGCCGCGGTCGAGGCGCAGCTGCCGGCCCTTCGCGGGGCGCAGGGGCTGGTCATCGACCTGCGTGGCGCGAACGGGGCGTCGCTGAACGCCACGGGGCGCGGCTATGGCCTGGCCAACCGCATCTGGACGCCCGAATTCACCGTCAGCCGCCAGCCCGAGGCCGGTTCGATCACCTATCGCGCCACCCAGGCGAATCGTCAGTGGTTCGCTGACACCCTGGCCCGGATGCAGGCCGATCCGCGCTTTGTCGCCGAATCCGGCCCGGTGATCGAACAGACCCAGGCCATCGTCGCCGCCTTTGATTCGGCCCTGGCCGCCAATCAGGCCACCTTCACCCTGCCGGGCCGTCCGTCGGTGCCGGATACGGGCGCCGCCAATCCGGTCGCCGGGCCGGTGGTCGTCCTGGTGGACGGCGGCTGCACCAGCGGCTGCCTGGACACGCTGGACCTGCTGACGCGCCTGCCGAACGTGCGTCTGGCCGGGTCGGTCACGGCCGAGGATTCGATCTTCATCGAGCCCACCGTGCTGCGTCTGCCGTCGAACTACGCCGAGCTGAGCTATGGTCACAAGGCCTGGACGACGCGCCAGCGCGGCAATGACGCGCCCTTCACCCCGGCGCAGGGCCTGGCCTACACTGGCGACGCGACCGACGAAGCCGCCGTGCGCGCCTGGGTCGGAACCCTGTTCCAGTAAGCATCGCATCATCGTGTGAATCGAGGGGGCGGGCAGGGGTGGAACCTCGGCCCGCCCCTTCCCATTTGCAGACCATGACCGATCTCGCTTCCCACGCCCAAACCCTGCGCTCGCCTTCCGGCTACGACCTGACGCCGCCCGACGCGGAGGAACGCGCCCGGCTGGAGGCGGGCCTGAGCCCCGAAGAGAAGCGCGTCCTGCTGTCGCACGGCACCGAGGCGCCGTTCTGTGGCACGCTGCTGGGCGAAAAGCGGACCGGCGTCTTCTGCTGCCGCGAATGCGGCCTGCCGCTGTTCCGCAGCCGGACGAAGTTCGAAAGCGGCACCGGCTGGCCCAGCTTCACCGAGCCGGTCGATGCGGCCCACGTTCACGAAATCCGCGACACCAGCTATGGCATGATCCGTATCGAGACCCAGTGCGCCCGGTGCGGCAGCCACCAGGGCCACGTCTTTCCCGACGGCCCGCCGCCGACCGGCAATCGCTACTGCATCAACTCCGTGGCCCTGTCGTTCGTGGCGGAAGGCGAGCCCCTGCCGGACCCGTTGGAACGGGGCGACGCAAACGCCTGACCATCGCCTTATTCGCCGTGCTATGATGATGTCGAAGGGAGAGGCGAAATGCTGATCGCAGGTTTCTTGGCCGGCATGGTCCTGATGGCGCCCGGCGCCGACCCGGATGGGGTGGTCGCCACCGCCCCGACCAACGCCCCGACCCTGGCCCAGGCCATGAACGCCGCCCCCCAGGTCGCCGTCGCCGCCCCGACGGCGCAGGACGCCCAGCCGCACGGCATGACCACCGAGCAGCAGATCCAGAACTGGATATCGAACCGCACCCCCGGCGCCAGTTTTGAAGAGGGGCCGTCGCCCGGTCCGCAGGACGACCGTCAGATGCATGGCATGGTCGAGGCGGGCATCGGCACCGGCGGCTATCGCACCTATGGCGCCGCCGTCTCCATGCCGGTCGGCGAGAACGGACGACTGGACCTGGCCTATCGCGAGGCGCGCAACGAGCCCTGGGGTTACGGCTATGGCTATCCGGGGCGCTATGGATTGGCGGGACCCGGCTTCTATTCGCCCTATGGCGTCCGCGCTCGCGGCTATGGCGGCGACACCACCAGCAAGTCCCTGTCGATGGGTTTCAGCTGGAGCAAGGATCGCGATTCGGATGAGCGCGACCCGTTCCGGGGGCGGATGTCGGCCTTCGACTGAACCATCAACGGTTCCGCCGAACAGACAGGCTCGGAAAACAAAAAGGCCCGGCGAAAGCCGGGCCTTTTCAGGTCTCAGATGGTGCCGCCGGGGGGAATCGAACCCACGACCTCAGCCTTACCAAGGATGCGCTCTACCACTGAGCTACGGCGGCCCCGACTGAGGAAGCGGCCGTATAGCCAAACCCTTCCGGGGAGGGAAGCGGCTTTTTGACGATCTGAAAGAAAGTTTGGACATGGCCCGTGATCGCGGCATTCTGCAGCTCATGACTCGTTCTCCGCACGACGCCGTTACGCCGCCCGCCGCCGCCGCGCCGCCGCGTGTCGAATCGCCGGCCAAGGCCGAGGCCGTGCAATCGCCCGCCGCCGCGCCCGAGCCTGCCCAGTCCGAGCCTGCCCAGTCCGAGCCTGCCCAGTCCGAGCCTGCCCAGTCCGAGGCGGCGCGCGCCAAGGCCGAAAAGGCCATCCGCCTGGCGTCCGCCCTTCGCGCCAACCTGCGACGCCGCAAGGCGCCGGCGCGGACCCCGGCGGCGCCCAGAGACAGCAACTGAAAGTCATCGGCGCGACGTCGCCCAGCCCTTTGGCAAGCGCGCGCCGGCTTGCTACAGACCCCTTTCCCCGAAGCGTTTCCTTCGGGCGCGCCTAAGGACCACATGGACAGCATCGCCATTCACGGCGGCGCCCAGCTTTTCGGGGACATTCCCGTCAGCGGCGCCAAGAACTCGGCCATCAAGCTGATGGCGGCCTCGATCCTGACGGATCAACCCTTGCTGCTGACCAATATGCCGCGGCTGGCGGACACGCGTTTCCTGGGGCAACTGCTGCGCCAGTTCGGCATCGAGGTGACCGAGCGCGACGGCGCGGACGGGCAAGAGAGCCTGTTCCACGCCAAGGACCTGACCTCGACCTTCGCCCCCTATGATCTGGTCCGCCAGATGCGCGCCTCGTTCAATGTGCTGGGGCCGCTGCTGGCGCGCACGGGCGAGGCCAAGGTGTCGCTGCCCGGCGGCTGCACCATCGGCGCGCGTCCGGTGGATCTGCACCTGCAGGCATTGACGGCCCTGGGCGCCGAGATCGAGCTGGAAGAGGGATATGTCACCGCCCGCGCGCCCAAGGGGCTGCGCGGCGCCGAGATCGAGTTCCCGTTCGTGTCCGTCGGCGCGACCGAACACGCCCTGCTGGCGGCGGTGCTGGCGCAGGGCGTGACGGTTCTGCGGCGTGCGGCGCGCGAACCCGAGATCGGCGATCTGGCCCGCTGCCTGACGGCGATGGGCGCCAGGATCGAAGGCATCGACACCGATGTTCTGACCATCACGGGCGTCTCGTCGCTGAACGGCGCGACCTGGTCGGTGATTCCCGACCGGATCGAAATGGGCTCCTATGCCGTCGCCGCCGCCATGGCGGGTGGCGATGTGCGCCTGACCAAGGCGCGCGCGGAACTGATCGGTTCGCTGACCGACAAGATGATCGAGGCGGGCGTCGATGTCTCCCCCGCCGCCGACGGCGTGCGGATCAAGCGCGATCCGAAGCAACGGCTGAAGGCCGTCGATGTCGAGACCGCCATCTATCCCGGCTTCGCCACCGATCTGCAGGCGCAGTTCATGGCCCTGATGACCACGGCCGAGGGCGTCAGCACGGTGCGTGAGACGATTTTCGAGAACCGTTTCATGCACGTGCCGGAGCTGGCGCGTCTGGGCGCCGAGATTTCCGTCCACGCCGGCGAGGCGCACGTCACGGGCGTCGAGGTTCTGCACGGCGCCCAGGTCATGGCCACCGATCTGCGGGCGTCGATGTGCCTGGTCATCGCGGGCCTGGTCGCCCAGGGCGAAACGACGGTGGGCCGGGTCTATCATCTGGATCGCGGGTTCGAGCGTTTGGAGGACAAGCTCGGCGCGTGCGGCGCCGATATCCGACGCATAAAGGGAACAGGTGATGAGCACTGAGATCGACGCGGTCCCGCCCGTTCCCAGCACGCCGGTCGAGCCGCTGCGCCTGCTGGCCGAGGACGCCGACGATCTGCAGATCATTTCCGCCGCGTTGCAGGACGCCATCCTGCGGCCCGTCGATATCGTGTGGGAAAAGCAGGCGCGCACCCTGACCATCGCCTTCAGCCGTTTCTGCTGGGAATGCGGGGGGACGCGGGTGATGTGCGCGATGCAGTTCGGGGACGTGCTGGCGGTCAAGAGCCGTCGCCTGTCGCGCAGCCCCGACGCATCGCTGGAACTGCTGGCGCTGGACTTTATGCCGACCGAGGCGCCCAGCGGCCGCGTCATCCTGATGTTCGCCGGCGGCGGCGATCTGCGGATCGACGTGGAATGCCTGGACGCCGTGGTCACCGACATCTCCGAACGCTGGCCCGCGCGCATCGCGCCGACCCACCTGGACGGCCCCGAACTGGAAGAAGGGAATGCGGCATGAGCGGTCCGCACAGGCTGGCCTCGGTCGAACTGGACGCTGCGACCCTGCCGGCCGCGACGGCCGAGATCGAGCATGAGCGGCGCGTCGCCATCTTCGACCTGGTGGAGAAGAACAGCTTCGAACCCCAGGGCGCGCCGGGCGGGCCCTACAGGCTGAGGCTGTCGCTCCAGGACAATCGTCTGGTGTTCGACATCGACGGCGAGGATTTCACCCGCACCTACGCCATCAGCCTGACGCCGCTGAAGGGCGTGCTGAAGGACTATCTGCTGATCTGCGACAGCTATTACGAGGCGCTGCGGGGATCGTCGCCCAGCCAGATCGAATCGGTCGATATGGGCCGTCGCGGCCTGCACAACGAAGGCGCCGAGGCGTTGAAGTCGCGGCTGGAAGGCAAGATCGTGGTCGATCAGGAGACCGCGCGACGTCTGTTTACGCTGCTGTGCGCCCTCTACCGTCGCGGCTGACCTCGACTATCTCTGCGTTTTCGGGCATTAGGCCCCTCCATTCCGCCCCACGCGCCCGCCCGGCGTGGGGCTGAACGCATTTCAAACGGGCGTGAGAGGCCGCATGGCTAAGGAAGAACTGCTCGAGTTTCCCGGCACCGTCAGCGAACTGCTGCCGAACGCCACTTTCCGCGTGACGCTTGAGAACGACCACGAGATCATCGCCCACACCGCCGGCAAGATGCGCAAGAACCGCATCCGCGTGCTGGCCGGCGATAAGGTGCTGGTTGAGATGACGCCCTACGACCTGACCAAGGGCCGCATCACCTACCGCTTCAAGTAAAGGCCGGCCGGCATTTGTCTGGGGCCCGTCCTGAACTTGTGCTGGCGTCGTCCAGCCCGCGTCGCATCGAACTGCTGGCGCAGGTCGGCATCACGCCCGACCACATCGACCCTGCCGATATCGACGAGACGCCGCTGAAGGGTGAAACCCCGCCGCGTCTGGCCGAGCGTCTGGCCACATCGAAGGCGCAGGTCGTCGCCGCCCGTCATCCCCAGGCCGTGATCATCGCCGCCGATACGGTGGTGTCGGTCGGCCGTCGCTTTCTGGAGAAGGCCGCGGATGCGGCGGAGGCGACCCGATTCCTGAAACTGCTGTCCGGGCGCAATCACCGGGTCTTCACCGGTGTCGCCGTCGTTCGGGACGGAAAACTGTCTTCGCGGGTCAACGAGACCCGAGTGACCTTCAAATCCTTGTCCGACCGTGAGATCGCGACCTATGTCGCCACGGGCGACTGGCGCGGCAAGGCCGGCGCCTATGGCATCCAGGGACCGGCCGGCGCCTTCGTGCAGCGAATCGTAGGCAGCCATCCGTCCGTGATGGGGCTTCCGGTCTATGAGGCCGTCCAACTGCTGCACGGCGTCGGCTGGCGGCCATGAGCGGCGCGGTCGAGGTCTTCCTCGACGAAACGCCGGGCGAGACGCGCGGCGCGATCCAGCGAAACGGTCGGTTCACCCATCTTCTGATTCAGCGCGAGAGCGACCGGGCGCAGATGCGGCTCGGCGCCCGGTCGATCGGCCGGGTGATCGAGGTCAATCCCGGCCTGCGCGGCGCCTTCATCGACCTGGGCGCCGATGCGCCGGCCTTCCTGCCGTTCAATCGCGCGGATCGGTTGACCCAGGGGCAGAGGCTGGAGGTCGTCGTGTCCGCAGAGCCGAGGTCGGGCAAGGGCGCCGTCGTTCGCCGTCTGGGACCAGGGGAGGGGGCGCCGCGTCTGATCCAGGCGGGTCCCTCAGTCGCCGAACAGTTGCGCGCACTCGCGCCTGGCGAGGAATCAGTCGTCGGCGTTCCCGCCATCGACGCCGTGACGGAGGCCGAAGAGGAGGCGCTGGCGGCGACGCACCGCTTTTCCGCCCAGGGCCTCGATCTGTCTCTTGAGCGGACCCGTGCGCTGGTCGCCATCGACATCGACCATGCGCCTACGCCCGGCCGCGACCCCAAACAGGGCAGGGCGGCGGCGAATCGCGAAGGGCTGCACCAGGCGGCGCGCCTGATCGGCCTACGCCGCTGGGGCGGCCTGGTGGTCGTCGATCTGGTCGGGGACGGGCAGGACGCGGCGGCGCAAGCCAAGGCCGCGCGCGCCGCTTTCGCCCACGAACCGCAGGCGGTGTTCGGCGGCGTCAGCCGGTTCGGCCTGTTGGAACTGTCTTTGCCCTGGCGCGAAACGCCGCTGGATGAGGTGCTGCTGGACGCCGGCGGCCGGCCGTCGCTTCCGACGCGCGCTCTGGCGTTGGTGCGCAGCCTGAGACGACATCTGTTGTCCGATACGGCGGCGCCGCGCATCGTCATGTGTTGTACGCCGGAAGAGGCCGCCATCGCTGGTCCGCTGGCCCAACGGCTGGGGCCGCGCGCCGGGGTCCGGCCGGATGCCGCCGTCGCCGCCGGACGCGGCCATATAGAAGAGACCTGACCGATGTCCATCTGCCCCATATGCCGCAAGTCCGACGCCGATCCGAAGTACAGGCCCTTCTGCTCGCGCCGGTGTTCCGAGGTGGATCTGCAGCGCTGGTTCACCGGCGCCTACGCCATTCCCGCCGCCCTGGACGAGGGCGCCGAAGATGATGGCGAAAACGATGGATTGGGCGCTGGACAGGCGCAAAAGCCTCCCCTATAGACCCGCCTCTCGCGACGCCGCGTCGGCGCCTGGATAGCTCAGCTGGTAGAGCAGCGGATTGAAAATCCGCGTGTCGGTGGTTCGAACCCGCCTCCAGGCACCATTATTTTATCGCCCCTAGATTTCCCCCTGATTGCTGGTGAGCGACCCGCGCGCTCGTCCATGGAACCTAATCGTTCCGAGCCGATAAGGACGATCCGTCGCGATCGGCGCATTTCCGGCATGAAACCGCCGATGGATCGCCGTTTGGAACAAGCTTGCTCCAACTGACGCCGGGCCTTCATCAAAATGTCGCGCGGTAGCGCTTCAATGCCGGGCGCGGGAGAAAGTTTTCTCTCGTCCTCTTGCGGGACTTAAAAGCCGTCCTTGTCCCTTGACGCTCCGGTAAGGGTTCTTCAAAGGGGTTGAGACGCCTTCCCATGAAGGTGTTAACTCGAATGGTCGGAGAGGCACTCTTCGGCGGTTCGGACATCGAAGGCGACGCGGGAGACCGCATCGACCTTCACCAAAGATTTCAGCGGGCTTCGATCCTCGAGCAGGACGGCGTGCGCTGAAGGAAACATTTCAGGTTGGGGGGCGGTCGCTGACTATGGCCGCACCTTTGGTTCCACGAGTCAGACCAAGCAGGAACTGGCGAACTATGCTGAACAGCAAAAAGACGAACATCCTTCTCGCCATGGCCGGCGCCGCCGCGCTGATGGCGAGCTCGCCGGTTCTGGCCCAGGCCCCGGCCGAGCCGACCCCGGCTGCCTCGACTGCGGCCCCCGCCGCAGCCCCGGCGACGCCGGAAGCCGATCCCGCATCGGTGAACCAGGCCGTCGGCGGCCATCACGGCAGCGGCATCACCCCCATCTCCATGTTCATGGAAGCCACGGTGGTCGTTAAGGTCGTCATGGCCGGCCTGCTTCTGGCCTCGATCCTGTCGTGGACCCTGCTGCTGATCAAACTGTTCGAGTTCGGTTCGCTGAACCGCAAGACCGACAACTTCCTCGAAAGCTTCCGCGGCGCCCGCACGATCGCTGACATGCGCGCCGTCGCCACCCAGGAAGAGTTCGACGGCAACCCGCTGGCCGACATGGCCGCCGCCGCCACCGAGGAAATCGAACTGTCGCGTCAGTCGGGCCTGTCGGTCACCGGCGATCACCTGGATTCGGCCCTGGGCCGCGCCCAAGCCGCCGTCGCCGCCGTTCAATCCGGCCTGGCCAAGCGCCTGTCGGGCGGCCAGCAGTTCCTGGCTTCCGTCGGGTCCATCGGGCCGTTCGTCGGTCTGTTCGGCACCGTTTACGGCATCATGAACTCCTTCATCGGCATCGCGGAATCCAATACGACCAACCTGGCCGTCGTTGCTCCGGGTATCGCTGAAGCCCTGCTGGCCACCGGCATCGGTCTGTTCGCCGCTATCCCGGCCGTTGTCTTCTACAACTACTTCAACACGCGCATCGCCGGTTACGGCACCCGCGCCGACGGCTTCGCCGCTGAGCTGCTGAACGGCATCTCGCGCCAGCTCGACAAGGGAGCGTAAGACGGATGGCCGCCAAGATTAAATCGGGCGGCGCTGGCAACGTGGTCGAGGCCAACAGCGATATCAACGTTACGCCTTTCGTTGATATCATGCTGGTCTTGCTCATCATCTTCATGGTGGCGGCTCCGCTAGCCTCCGTGTCGGTGCCCGTCGAGTTGCCAATCGCCGTCGCCAAGGCGGCCCCGAACCCGCCCAAGCCGGTCTATATTTCGATCCAGAACGACGGCGACGTCTATGTGGGCGACTTCAAGACCAGCGTCGGTGCTCTTGGTGAAGATCTGCTCAAGCAGATCGGATCCCGGAACCCGGCGGATGAGCGGATCTTCATTCGGGGCGATCAGAACACCCGTTACGGTGACTTCATGCAGGTCATGAATGCGCTTCAGGATAACGGTTTCTACAGCGTTGCACTGGTCGGCGAAGACCAGGCGACGAGCTAGAGCGCGGAGATAGTATGACAGACGTCGAATATCATCGCAGTCGTTACGACGTACCCAGGTCGAAGGGCTTCATGGGGGTTTCCTACCCCGTGCTAATCGTTTGCCTGCTGATCGTCACCATCCTGTTCGCCTTGCTGATCTTCTTCCTGCAGCAATCCAAGTTCAAGCTGAAGGAATTCAACTACGTCGACGAGTCCGTCGAGGTCGAGTTGGTTGAGCCGGTTCCCCCGCCTCCGCCGCCTCCGCCCCCGCCGCCGCCGCCGACGGATCAGCCGCCGCCGCCTAAGCTTCAAGTGCGCGTGCCGGCGCCGGTCCCGAACGTCACGCCTCCTCCGCCGGTGAACATCACGCCGACGAAGAAGGAAGACCGGGTGGAATACACGGGCCCGCCCGTGAATATTCCCGGACCGCCGCCGCCGCCCGCTCCGCCGGCTCCGGTTCGCCCGTCGACGATCACGAACGTCCAGTGGGCGCGCCAGCCGCGTCCGACCGCGGACGACTTCCCGGCGCGCGCGCTGGAACGTGAGATCAGCGGATCGGCCACCGTCGAGTGCACCGCGCGCTCCAACGGGTCTCCGGCCAACTGCCAGGTGGTCTCGGAAGAGCCCGCTGGCATGGGCTTCGGCCGCGCCGCCATTCGGGTGGTTCAGCGTGGACAACTGTCCCCGCGAACCGTTGATGGCGCCGCTCAGGACGCGACCTTCCGCGTCCGGGTGCCGTTCAACCTCGGTTGAGCCAAAAGCGATAAGAGACCAAACGCCCCGGAGAGCCATCTCCGGGGCGTCTTTTATTGGATCAGAGGTCCGCAGAATTCTCCTGACGAAATCGCACGAAGTCGCTTGATCGCATCGGTCAGGCCCGGTAGAGAACGCGCCTCGCGATGAGCGGGCCGCCTTAGCTCAGTTGGTTAGAGCGCCGGTTTGTGGAACCGGAGGTCCTCAGTTCAAGCCTGAGAGGCGGTACCATCACGAAGTGTCCACGCGCCTTGTCAGGCTTGGGTTGGACACCCATCTCCTGGTCGTCGGCATGAATGCCGATCCCCCACATCGACAGGAGAGCGCTTCATGAAGATGCGCAAGCTGGGCCGCGACGGTCCTGAGGTTTCAGTCATCGGCCTGGGCTGCATGGGCATGAGCGCCTTCTACGGCGGTTCTGACGAAGCCCAATCCATCAAGGTCATTCATCGCGCGCTCGATCTGGGCGTCACCCTGTTCGACACGGCGGAAATGTATGGCCCACACACCAATGAGGTTCTGGTCGGCCAGGCGTTGAAGGATCGTCGCGATCAGGCCTTCATCGCCACGAAATTCGGCATCAATCGCCAGCCGGATGGCTCTGCCGTCACCGACGGCTCGCCGGCCAATGTGCGTCGGGCCGTTGAAGGCAGCCTGAGTCGCTTGGGGGTCGATCACATCGATCTCTATTACCAGCACCGCATCGATCCCAATACGCCGATCGAAGAGACGGTCGGGGCCATGGCCGCGCTGGTGAAGGAGGGCAAGGTTCGCTTCCTGGGCCTGTCCGAGGCGGCGCCCGAGACGTTGCGCCGGGCCCAGGCGACCCATCCGATCACCGCGTTGCAGACGGAATACTCGCTGTGGAGCCGTGATCCGGAGGACGGGCTGCTGGATGTGGTGCGTGAACTGGGGATCGGCTTCGTACCCTATAGTCCGCTGGGCCGGGGCTTCCTGTCTGGCGAGATCAAGTCGGTCGACGACCTGGCGCCCGACGATTTCCGGCGCACCAATCCGCGCTTCGCCGGCGCCAATTTCCAGAGGAACCTGGACCTGGTCGATGCGGTCGGCGCCATCGCGGCCGACAAGGGTGTGACGGGCGCGCAACTGGCCCTGGCCTGGGTGCTGGCTCAGGGCGATGATCTGGTCCCAATCCCCGGCACACGCCGGATATCCACCTTGGAGCAGAACGTGGCGGCGACGGATATCGCGCTGACGTCCGAGGACCTGGCGCGGATCGAGGCGGTTTTCCCGCGCGGCGCGGCGGCGGGCGAACGCTATGCGCCAGGCGGCATGAGTTCGCTGAACCGCTGATTCGGATGTCGTGAATGAAAAAAGGCCCGGTCGGATCGCTCCGGCCGGGCCTTTTGTCTGTTTGCGGCGAAATCTACTGGATACGGGTCCAGGTCTGGGTCTTGCACAGCGGGGCCACGATGCAGCCGCGCAGGCGCAGACTGTTGTCATTGGTCATGGTGATGGTGCCGCGATAGGTGCCGCCGTCAGCCGGATTATAGACCGAACCGTTGCGCCATTCCGTCGGCCCGCCCGTGAAGCCGGTCAGCATAGGCAGGTTGCGAAGGGTGCGGTTCCGCTGAGCGGCATCGCGGTTGTGCTCGTCGCGGGCGTTGGCGTCGGCGCGAATGTGGTCAGACGTCACCAGCGTGCCGCACAGGGCCTGACCGCAGTGCGCGATACGCACCTGGCCCCCGTTGGTCGGGGTCTGCCAAAGGCCCGTTGGGTCGCCAGCCAGGGCCGGGGTGGCGAGCGCGCCGGTCAGGGCTGCCGCAGCCATCAGAATCTTGATCTTCATGGTCGTTTCCTTTGTCCTCAGGTTGTTTGCGGGCGGTCCTATTGCACAACACGCTGATCCTGATTTCCGTCGAAAACAAGTCGGAAATAGCGTTCGGCCGACGGCAATACAGGCGACGTTACGTCAAGTTTTCAGATGCTTGACGGAATTGTTTCCTCACAGGTTTTACGGTTCGGCGATCCGGCGAGGGGGTTTGACACCCAAAAGAACACCCAGCCAACCACTCCGCCGCGCGATCTCGTAGGCGGCGAGGCAGCCCAGCGCAGTGATCAGAATGACAAGACCGGCTTCCAGCCCCAAGGGCAGGTCTAGCTGGGCCAGATTGTGCGCCGCCACGACGATCACGGTCTGGTGCACGATGTAGAAGGTGAACACGCCTGTCGAAAGATAGCGCAGCGCCGGGCCGGTCCGGTTCAGCCACCGGGCGCTAAAGCCCAGGATGGCGGCGATGAAGCCAGCCTGATCCAGCACATAAACCACCCTCATCGCTTGCCGAAGAGGTTCGGGAGGGGCGAGATCGCCGCGGTAGACCCAGGCATAGGACGCCCATCCCGCCCAAGCACACAGCCCTACGAGCAGGGCTGGCCAACGCACCTGGATCATCGTCTGCCGCACGGCTTCGGATCGAGCGGTCAGATAGCCGAACAGGAATGCGCCGAAGCTGAGGGCGTGATTGTACCAGTCGTCGGTCAGGGCGTGGGTGATCTCGAAACGTGGGGCCAGGACCCAGCGGATCACCAGCAGATAGACGACCGGCCAGACAATCACGCCCCATCCGCTGAACACGCGGTCCGCTCCAGCCTGAACCCGCCGCCGCACGGCCGGAACGCCGATCAGGGCCGCGAGGATCAGGCTGTAGGGCAGCAGATAGGCGATGAACCAAAGATGGTTCCAGGTTGGGGTGGTCAGACATCCATCGGCATCGCACCAGTGCCCGTTCGACGTGGCGTAGCGGACCCAGAAGTCCTGCAGCACAGGGCTATGCGCCGGGTCGGCCATGCCCAGGCCCTTGGCGGCCTCGACGACTTCGTAATAGCTTTGGGGCGGCACAATCACGAACACGCCGAACAGCAGCGGCGGCAGCAGGCGTAAGGTGCGCGACCCGGCCAGGGCCCAGCCGCTCTTGCCGCGCGCCTCAAATCCATCGGCCAGGAACCGTGTCGCGCAGCCGGACACCAGGAACAGAAGCGTCAGCCGCCACGGGTTGGTCAGCATCATGACCGGCTCCAGAACCTCGATCTGACGCGGGCTGTTCACATGCCAATCCCAGGGCACGTAGAACATGCCGACGTGATAGAGGATCAGCAGCATGAAGGCGCCGACGCGAATCCAGTCCAGATCGTATCGTCGGCCCGTTATCATGCCGGGCGGCGACGCGAGCAGGGGCGATGAAGACATGCGAGAGTTCCTTGGCCAATGATATGAGGCGCGTCCTCGCGGATGAGCAGTCGGATCAGCAATCGTCAGGGGGCACGCGGCGGTCTGGCCGGGATGGTGTCGGTTTCGCGGGGACGAACGGCGCGCCTGCCGTGACGAGCGGATGGTCGCGGATAAAACGGCGTCTCGACCCAAGTGACTTCTGGGTCTGCGCCTTGGGTGTTCTGGCCTTTTCGTTGGTGGATACGACGGTCAATGTATTGAGCGTCCAAGCGGACAACCCGAACATCGCAGGCTGGAAGCCGATGCTCTGGGAGGTGTCCAGCAGCATCGCCATTCTTGCGACAATGTGGATTCCGTGGGTTGCGATCAGCTTGGCCCGGCCAGATGAACCCGCGGGCGAAGGCTGGCGGCCAAAAGTGCGGTTCGCCCTGATCCATCTGACGGGCGTACTCGCGTTTTCCATCCTGCATGTCATCGGCTTCGTGCTGCTGCGAAAGCTGGGTTATGGTCTGATGGACGCCGGACGATACGAGTTTGGTGACGCTTTCATCTATGAGCTGCGCAAGGATTTGGTGACTTATGGGCTGCTGGCGGGGGCCTTCCTGCTTACAGCCTATCTGCGGCGGCGGCGTGATGAGCCGGTGCGGCCGGTCAGTTTCGACATTCGCGATGGCGCCCGGATCATCCGTGTGCCGCTGGCCGATATCCTGGCGGCGAGTTCTGCGGGGAACTATGTCGAGTTCCGGCTGGCGGATGGTCGGCGACCGCTGATGCGGGCGACGCTGGCGGCGGTGGAGGCGGAACTGTCGCGGTTCGGCTTCGTGCGGGTCCACCGCTCGTGGCTGGTCAACACCGACCGCGTCACCGGTCTTCGCCCTGACGGATCAGGCGACTGGACGGTGGAGCTGGGCGCGGTCGAGGCCCCGCTGTCGCGGCGGTTCCCGGCGGCGCTGGAGCAGTTGCGCGGTTAGGCGATCAGGGCCAACCACTCGTCTTCGGTCAGCACCTCGACCCCATGCTTTTCGGCGTCCTTCAGCTTTGACCCCGCGCCGGGGCCGGCGACGACATAGTCGGTCTTTTTCGAGACGGACCCCGACACCTTGGCGCCCAGGCTTTCGGCTCGCGCCTTGGCCTCGTCGCGGGTGAAACGCTCCAGCGATCCGGTGAAGACGACCGTCTTGCCGGCGACCGGGGTGTCGGCCTTGGGGCGTTCGGCATCGACGATCTCGGTCATTTCGGCCTCCAGCGCGGCGACGACTTCCAGATTGTGCGGTTCGTGGAAGAAGTGGGCCAGAGCCAGGGCCGCGACAGGACCGACGCCGGTGACGGCGCTGATCTGGTTCAGCATCTCCGACGGGCCTTCATTGCGGGCGATCCCGGCCAGATGCACCAGACCGGCCCAGTCGTTGGTCATGGCGGCCAGGGACCGGCGGGCGGGGGCGGCCATGCCGGGGAAGGCGAGGGCGATCTTCTGGTCCATCGGAGCATCCGGCCACGGATCATCGGCGGCGGGGGTCGCCTCGGCCATCAGGGCCAAGACCCGGGGCGATATGGCGTGGGCGCCGGCCAGATCGGTCCAGGCGTCGGACTGCACGCCGTTGGCGGCCTGCAGGCAGGCGGCCTTCAACGCGGTCCAGCTTTCGAAGGCGCGGGCCAGGACGATGGAGGTCTGTTCGCCGATGTCGCGCACCCCAAGGCCGAACAGGAAACGGTCCAGCGAGATGATGCGACGCGCGTCGATACCGGCGATCAGGTTGCGGATGCTGGTCTCGCCATAGCCGTCGTCTCGCTCCAGCTCGGCCAGTCGCTGCGGATCTCGCGCCAGACGGAAGATGTCGGCGGGCTCTCTGATCCAACCCCGCTGGTGGAAGGCGACCAGCTGTTTCTCGCCCAGACCCTCGATATCAAAGGCGCGGCGGCCGACGAAATGCTTCAGCCGCTCGACGATCTGGGCGTCGCAGATCAGGCCGCCGGTGCAGCGGCGCTTCACCTCATCGCCCTCGCGCACCGCTTCGGAACCGCAGACGGGACAGTGATCGGGAAAGACGTAGGGGACGGCGTCGGCCGGCCGTTGGTCAAGTTGCACGCCCAGGATCTGGGGGATCACGTCGCCAGCGCGTTGCAGGCGCACGGTGTCGCCGATGCGGACGTCCAGACGCTGGATTTCGTCCTCATTATGCAGGGTGGCGTTGCGGACGACCACACCGCCGACCGTCACCGGATGCAGCCGGGCGACAGGCGTGAGCGAGCCGGTGCGGCCGACCTGGATGTCGATGCCTTCCAGAATCGTGGTCGCCTGCTGGGCCGGGAATTTGTGGGCGATGGCCCAGCGGGGGCTGCGGGCGACGAAGCCCAGGCGGCGCTGCCAGTCCAGGCGGTCGACCTTGTACACCACGCCGTCGATGTCATAGCCCAGGGTGGCGCGGTCGCGTTCCAGTTCGCGATAGACGGCGATCAGCCCCTCGGCGCCTTCGACCCGTTTCGACCGGGCGTTGACCGGGAAGCCCCACGCCTTCAGCTTCTGCAACGCCTCCCACTGGGTCTCGGCGAAGTCGCTGGAATGCTCGCCCCAGGCATAGGCGAAGAAGTTCAACGGGCGGCCCGCCGTGATCTTCGCATTCTTCTGACGCAGCGAACCGGCGGCGAAGTTGCGGGGGTTGGCGTAGGTGCGGCGACCCTCGGTCTCGGCGTCGGCGTTGAAGGCCGCAAAGGCGTCGTTGGGGGCATAGACCTCGCCCCGCACCTCGATCCGCTCGGGCCAGTCGTCGCCCGCCAGCGCCTGTTTGACATCGGTGATGGTCTTCAGATTGGCGGTCACGTCCTCGCCCGTGCGACCGTCGCCGCGCGTGGCGCCGACGCTGAGCCTGCCATCGACATAGAGCAGATTGGCGGACAGGCCGTCGATCTTGGGTTCGGCGACGAAGGCGATGGGCTCGTCAGCTGGCAGTTTCAGGAAGCGCGCGATCCGGGCCACGAAATCGCGCACCTCGCCTTCGTCGAAGGCGTTGTCCAGCGACAGCATGGGCACGCCATGCCGCACCTCGGCGAACTGGATTGAGGCGGCGGCGCCGACCGTGTTCGAGGGCGAATCCGCGCGGACCAGATCGGGGAAGGCGGCCTCGATGGCGGCGTTGCGGGCGCGCAGGGCGTCATAGTCCGCATCGGAAATCTCGGGCGACGCCTCGGCGTAAAGGGCGTCGTGACGCGCCATCTCGGCGGCCAGCCAAGCCAGTTCGTCCGCCGCCGTCTGAGGCGTCAGGTCTTGGAGGGCGGGGGGCGAAGGATTCGTCGGGGCCATTCGTGTGCCTTATCATCTGTCGGCGGTCGCGTGCATCGTCGTGACCACGAACGAACGGCTGACGCGGAGTTCGGCTGCGGCTAGGGTTGATCGGCCTTTGTGGAGTTCGCATGATCCGCCCGACCGCCTTTTGTCTTTCCGTGGCCGCCGCCCTGCTGAGCGGCTGCACGCCGGTTTCGACCACGCCGGTCGCCGTCGCACCGACGACAGTCTCCGTCGTCTCGGGCCCCTTGCTGGATGATGTGCGCATTCTGTCGGGCGACGACATGCAGGGGCGCGACACCGGGTCGGCGGGGGGAGAACGGGCGCGGGCCTATATCGTGTCGCGGCTGGAGGCGATGGGCGTTCAGCCCGCATCCTTCGGTCGGCTTCAACCGTTCGAGGCGCCGGGGCGCACGCGCGAGGGGGTGAAGCGGTTCAACGGCGTCAACATCGTCGGCCTGATCCCCGGCACGCGCGTTGCGGACCGCTATATCGTGGTGACGGCCCACTATGATCATGTCGGGATGAACGACGGCCAAATCTATCACGGCGCGGACGACAACGCCTCGGGCGTCGCGACGATGCTGGAGCTGGCGCGGCGGCTGAAGGCTCAGGCCGCGGAGCATAGCGTGCTGATCGTGGCGCTGGACGGCGAGGAGCGGGGGCTGCTGGGCGCGCGCGAGTTCGTCAAGGCGCCGCCCGTGCCGCTGTCGTCCGTCAGCCTGAACCTGAACTTCGACATGACGGCGCGCGCCGAGACGGACGGGCATCTGTGGGTCGCGGGCGGCTATCAGCACCCCGATCTGCGTGGGCTGCTGGAGCCTGTCGCCGCGCAGGGGCCCGTGTCGTTCGCCTTCGGCAAGGACACGCCGCAGGACACAGGCGAGAACAACTGGGTCGAGTCGTCGGATCACGCCGCCTTCCATGCGGCGGGCGTGCCGTTCCTCTATATGGGGGTCGATTATCACCCCGACTATCACCGCCCCAGCGACACGTTCGAGCGGATCACTCCGGCGGTGTTCGCCAGCGCCACCGAACTGGCCATCGCCGGCTTTCACGCCCTGGACAAGGGGCTGGACCGATGAGGCGTCGTCTCGGCGCCTTAGCCCTTCTGGCGGTGCTGGCCGTCGGGGCCTGCGACCAGCGGCATGACGATACGCAGCCGCGTAACGATACGAAGACCTCCGTCTTTCGCCACGCTCTCAGCGAAGACCTGTCGGGCGAGTACCGGCCGGTCGCGCCTGACAGCGCCGGTGTCGTCTCGCTGTTCATCGGTCAGCGGTCCGCGTTCGCGGCTTGGGAGGCGGGGGATCGCGGCGCGTCTCCCCTGATCCTGACGCTGGCTACGGCTGAGGGCGAAAAGACGGTCTTGCCTATCCGCTATCAGATCACCGATGACGCCGTTCGCATGACCGGCGCGACGGGGACCGGCGAGGTCCAGCTTGATGCGCGGATCGACCAGGGGGCCTTGGCGACCGCGCGACGTAATCTGGGAGATCGCACCGTGGTCATATCGGGAACCGTGCAGATCGATGGCCGACGCGCGCCCCTGGCCCTGACCGCCTGGAGCGGCGACTAAAGCAGGATGCGCACGATCATATAGACGCCGCCGGCGATCAACGCCCACAGCAGAAGGCTGAGCCCCGCCAGCACGCCCACCGTCATACGGCCCGACCAACGGGATGCGGCCGGCTGTTCCATCGCATAAGGCTGATGCGACCTGGTCCGGTCGTCGTCATTGGCGGGCGGAAACTGCATAGACAACCTATGGTGGTTTTTGCAGATGTCGTCAATTCGCGCTGATCGACCATGCGATTATCGAGCGTTGTTTTTAACTCAACCAGACGCGATTGTTCGTTGGGGGAGGCGATGCGATGTCGATCATGGAGGCGATCCAGGCGCCGTTGGCGGTAAGGCGTCTGCGCGCGGCGACGCCCGAACGGCAGGCCGATAGCCTTATAAGAACGCTGGATCTCGGTCTGGCGTCGGCGGCCATCCTTTTCCTTCTGCCCCTGATGGCGCTGACAGCCTTGGCGGTGTGGAGCCAGGGCGGCGGGCCGGTGCTGTTTCGCCAGCAAAGGATCGGACGCGGCGGGCGACTTTTCTCGTGTCTGAAGTTCCGCACCATGGCGACCGATGCGGAGGCTCGGCTGCCCGGCCTGGTCGACGCGGAGTGGCGCGCGTCGCGAAAGTTTCGCCACGATGCGCGCGTGACGCGTCTGGGCGGCCTGCTGCGGCGTTCCAGCATCGACGAGCTGCCGCAGTTGCTGAACGTGTTGAGGGGCGAGATGTCTCTGGTCGGGCCACGGCCCATCGTGATGGATGAGGCGAGCCTGTACGGGCGGCGGCTGGCCGACTATTGCGCCGTTCGACCGGGCCTGACGGGGCTGTGGCAGGTGTCCGGTCGCAACGACGTGCCTTATCGTCGTCGGGTGGCGATGGATGTCTGGCTGGCCAGACACCTGACCCTTGGCGTCTATCTCGCCCTTCTGGCGCGCACGGCGCCGGCCGTGTTGAGCCGACGCGGCGTCTATTAGGGCAGGCGTTCCTCGAAGCCGTCGTCGGTCCCGATGATGGCCAGGTCGGCCAGGTCCAGGAACAGGCCGTGTTCGACCACGCCGGTGATCAGTTTCAGGTCGTCGGCCAGACGCACCGGGTCGCTGATCGCCTTGCACGCCGCATCATAGATCAGGTTGCCGCCGTCGGTGCGGACCAGGCCGCGATCCGCCTGACGCACGCGGGCGGGCTGGTTGATCTCGTGGTCGATCAGGACGTCGGCGATGCGGTTCGCGGTGGTCTTGTGACCGAAGGCCACGACCTCGATCGGCAGGGGGAAGGTCCCCAGCACCGGCACGACCTTGGCGGCGTCGGCGATGACGATACAGCGGGTGGACGCCTCCCACACCAGTTTCTCGCGCAGCAGGGCCGCGCCGCCGCCCTTGATCAGGGCCAGGCCCGGCCCAACCTCGTCGGCGCCGTCGACGGTCAGGTCGATGCGCGGCGTGTCCTCCAGCGTCGACAGCGTCAGGCCCAGATCGCGCGCCAGATCGGCGGTCTTTTCGGACGTCGGCACGCAGCGCAGGCCGGACAGGTTGCGCGCGGCCAGCGCCTTGACGAACCAGGCGGCGGTCGAGCCGGTGCCCAGGCCCACGATCATGCCGGCCTCGACGTGGGCGGCGGCCGCTTCGCCGGCGTTCTTCTTCTGGAGGTCGCTCATTTGGAGGGATCGCTTTTGGACTGGGCGGCCTTGGCCGCAGCCTTCCTGGCCTTGGCGGTTTCGCGGAAGGCGGCGGCGGCGTCGGGTTTGATCGTCTGGCGGGCGCGACCGAAGGCCAGGGCGTCGGCCGGCACATCCTCGGTGACGACCGAACCCGAGGCGATCAGGGCGCCGTCGCCGATGCGGACCGGGGCCACCAGGCTGGAGTTCGAGCCGACGAACGCCCCGGCGCCGATCTCGGTCCGGTCCTTGTTGAAGCCGTCGTAGTTGCAGAAGATCGTGCCGGCGCCGATGTTGGCGCCCGCGCCAACCGCCCCGTCGCCCAGATAGGACAGGTGGTTGGCCTTGGCGCCCTTTGCCATGGCCACATTCTTCACCTCGACGAAGTTGCCGATCTTGACCCCTTCCGCCAGATTCGCGCCAGGACGCAGGCGGGCATAGGGGCCGACCTCGGCGCCGGGGCCGACGCGCGCGCCCTCGATATGGCTGAAGCTGCGGATGCGGGCGCCGCCTTCGACTGCGGCGCCGGGGCCGAAGACGACAAAGGGTTCGATCACGGTCCCGCCGCCGACCTGGGTGTCCCAGGCGAAGTGGACGGTGTCGGGCGCGCTCATGGTCACGCCGGCGGCCAGGAAGGTCTCGCGCTGAACCTGCTGGAACAGAGCCTCGGCCTGGGCCAGTTCGGCTTGGGAGTTGACGCCCATCACGGCATCTTCGGCGGCGAAGACGGCGCGGGTCGGATGACCGCCCTTGCGCGCCAGTTCGACCACGTCGGTCAGATAGTATTCGCCCTTGGCGTTGTCGTTCGTCACATCCGCCAGCAGCGCGAACAGCAGGGCGGCCGGGGCGGCCATGACGCCCGAGTTGCAGGCGGTCACGGCCAGAACCTCGGCCGACGCTTCCTTGGCCTCTGTGATGGCGGTCAGTGCGTCGCCGTCCAGGATCAGGCGGCCGTAGGCGCCGGGATCGCGGGCCTCGAAGCCGATGACGGTCACGCCGTCCGCGTTGAACACCGGCGCGATGTCGGCGGCCTTCAGCAGCGGCACGTCGCCATAGGTGACGACCACTTCGCCGTCGAAGCCGGCCAGGGCCTGTTCGGCGGCGCGGACCGCGTGGCCGGTGCCCAGCGGCGGGTCCTGAACCGCGATGGCGGCCTCGCCAAGCCGTCTGACCACATGGGCGCGGACCTCGGGGGAGTGAGCGCCCACCACAACGACGATCCGCTCGCAGCCCAGACCCTCGGCTGCATCGATGGCATGGTCCAGCATGGCGCGATGGGCGACGGGGTGCAGCACCTTGGGCAGGGGCGACTTCATCCGCGTTCCCTGGCCGGCGGCGAGAATGATGGCGGCGCGAGCGCGTGTCTGTCTGGTCATGAATCGTCCCGAAGGCTAGTCGTCTCGCCGTCTACAACGACCGTCACACGCCGTCATCCTCGGGCTTGACCCGAGGATCGGATTTGGCGAGCAGCGGTGCGTCGCCGTTTCGCATAGAAGGCGGACCTTCCGATCCTCGGGTCAAGCCCGAGGATGACGGAGAAAGAACGAGGAAAGACCATGACCGATCGCGACCTGGAAGGCTGGACCATCGCCTTCGACCTGGATGGGACGCTGGTCGATTCCGCGCCGGACCTGATCGGAACCCTGAACCGACTGTTGGTGGAGGAGGGACTGCCGCCGGTGGCGATGGACGCGGCCTCCACCCTGATCGGATCGGGGGCGCGGGCGCTGCTGGTGCATGGGTTCGAGGCGGCTGGCGCGCCGGTCGAACGGGCGCAGTCGAACGACCTCTTCGAGCGGTTCCTGGTCGATTACGCGGCCCACATCGCCGACGGCTCCCAACCCTTCGAAGGCGTGGTCGAGACGCTGGAGCGGCTGACGGCGCGCGGCGCCTTGCTGGTGGTGGCGACCAACAAGCGTTCGGACCTGTCCGAACTGCTTTTGCAGAAGCTGGATCTCGCCCGACATTTCGCAGCCATCGTCGGCCCCGACCGTGTCAGCGCGCGCAAACCATCGGGCGCGCATCTGAAGGAGGCCGTGGCCCTGGCCGGCGGCGATCCCGAACGGGCGATCATGGTCGGGGATGCGGCGCCGGACGCTGGGGCGGCCAAGGACGCGGGGATGGCCTGCATCCTGGTCACCTTCGGCTTCACGCCGGTTCCGGTCGAGACCCTGGGCGCGGATGTGCTGATCGACGAATTCGAGGATGTGGAAGAGGCCATCGACGGCCTGTTGTCCGACTTCTACGTCCTGAAGGCGCTGAAATTCTGAAGACGGTCGTCAGCAAAACTCTCGACGAATGATCGCCGATACGGTTGCGGATCGGCCTGGCGATGGACAGATTGGCGCACCCCGTCGAAAGTGCTTCCCCTATGTTCGCTCGTTTCCTGAAAATTCCGCTGTGGCAGCGGACCGCCGCCGGCTTCGTCCTGGGCATACTGGCCGGTTTGATCCTGCGGGAGCGGGCGGAGGTCTGGCTGCAGCCGATCGGCGACGTCTATCTGAATCTGATCCGCATGGTGGTTGCGCCGCTGGTGCTGTTCACCATCGCCAGTTCCATCGCCAAGCTGGGCGAGGGGGCAGGGGCTGTGCGGCTGGGCGTGCGCACCATCGTCTGGTTCGCGATCACCTCGCTGTTGGCCGTGCTGGTCGGCTTCGCCTTCGGACACATCATCAATCCCGGCGTCGGCCTGTCGAACCTGCCGCTGGGCGAGGTCAGGGAACGGGTGATTCCGACCCCGCTGGAGGTGCTGATCGGCGTGGTGCCGACCAACCCCTTCGCCGCGCTAGCCGAGGGCAAGGTGTTGCAGATCATCTTCTTTTCGGCCCTGGTCGGTATGGCTCTGGTCGCGCTCGGTGACCGGGCGCAGGGGGTGCGGCGACTGGTCGATGAAGGCGCGGCCATCATCTTCCGCATCACGCGCTGGGTGATCCAGCTGACGCCCATCGGGGTGTTCGGCCTGATCGGCTCGGTGGTCGGCGGTTACGGCTGGGAGGCCCTGCTGCCGCTGTTGAAGTTCATCGCCGCCATCTACGCCGCCTGCCTGTTCCACATCCTGATCGTCTATTCGGGCCTGCTGAAGGTGCATGGCCTGAAGGTCACCAGCTTCTTCCGGGGCGCCTTCGCGGCCCAGCAGACGGCCTTCGCCACCTCATCTTCGTTGGGAACCCTGCCTATCACCCTGCGCCAGACGGTCGAGCGGCTGGGCGTGCCCCAGGCCTATGCCGCCTTCGCCGTGCCCTTGGGGGCCAATGTGAAGATGGACGGCTGCGGGGCCATCTATCCGGCCATCGCCTCGATCTTCATCGCCCAGTATTTCAAGATCGACCTGACCCTGACGCAATATGTGCTGATCGGCCTGACGGCGGTGCTGGGGTCGCTGGGCACGGCCGGGGTGCCGGGGACCAGCATCGTCATGCTGACCCTGACCCTGTCGACCGCCGGCCTGCCGCTGGAAGGCATCGGCTATATCGTCGCCATCGACCGGGTGATCGACATGATGCGTACGGCGACGAACGTGACCGGCCAGATGCTGGTGCCGGTTCTGGTGGCCAAGGAAGAGGGCATATTGAACCAGGACATCTACAATGGCCACGTGGCCTGGCTGCCCGGCGACCCCGAGGCCGAGACGCCCGAAACCGTTCGCGCCGCCGGAATCTGAAACGGACGCTTGCGCGGGGCGGGCGACCGGGCTATGTCGCCGCCTCCGCAAGGCATGGATGCGTAGCTCAGCGGGAGAGCACCTCGTTCACACCGAGGGGGTCACAGGTTCAATCCCTGTCGCATCCACCATCTTCTCCGGATTTGATTCTCGTTCGCGGTCGGCGGTGCTGGCCTGAACCCGTCGTGCACCGGCGCGTTGCGTCACTATGAACATGATCATCCTCGTTGTCGGCGCGGTGCTTCTGGCGGGAGCCTTGTTCGCCCTATCCAGCGTGTTCGAGGGACGAAGGCGGACGCATTTTACCGACAAGGACGCGGATGGCGAGCCGGACGAACCGAACGGTCCCGCTAGGGACCTCTGATCGGCGCCGAGCGCTAGACCGCCCAGTCATTGGGCCAGTCCCCGGTCGCCTCGCGATAGGCCAGCGCCAAGGCCCCATGAAGACCGGCCGATGCGCCCGCTGACGGGGCCGCGATATAGTCGTCCATGTCCAGTTCGCGCACGCTGGCGTCATAGCCTCCCAGTTGCTGGATCAGTGCGCGTCTGACCCGATCGTAAAGGTGCGGCTGCATCACGCCGCCCCCGATGATGATGCGCTGAGGCCGAAGCACATAGGTCAGATTGGCGCACAGGCTGGCGATATAGTGGGCCGCCGTCGTCCAGGCGGGATGGTCCTGCGCCAGGGTCTCGGCCGGGGCGCCCCATCGAATCCGCATCGCCGGTCCGCTGGCCAGACCTTCCAGACAGTCTCCGTGAAACGGGCAGGCGCCGGAAAAGCCTTCGTCGCCTTTCGCGCGCGGAACTCGGATGTGGCCCGCCTCGGGATGGTTCGCGCCGCCGTGCGGCTGTCCGTCGATCATGACGCCGACCCCGATGCCGGTTCCGACGGTGATATAGCAGAAGCTGTCCAGACCGCGCCCGCTGCCGAACAGTCGCTCGCCGATGGCCGAGCCGTTGACGTCGGTCGTCAGGACAATCGGCGTATCCGTTCCGCGCCGCAGACGATCCAGCAGGTTTGTTCCGCTCCAGCCCGGCTTGGGCGTGGCGGTGATCGCGCCATGGTCGGCCGCGCCGGGGTTCAGCGACAGCGGGCCGAAACTGCAGACGCCTAAGGCGGCCAGATCTCCGTGATCGGCCTCGGCCCTGGCGAAGAAGGCGTTGACGGCGGCCAGGGTTTCCTCAGACGTGGTCGTGGGTATCCGGACCTGGTCAAGGACGAGGCCGTCAGGAGCGCCCACGCCGCAGACGAACTTGGTGCCGCCGGCTTCGACGCCTCCGATCAGGATGGGTTTTGGCATGGTGTCGGCTCCAGAATGATGGGGGTGTGAAGCGTCGCCGGCGATCGGCGTCCGGCGGCGCGGCATGAAGGCGGATGCGGCGCCTGCGACCAAGCCTCGCGCCTCAGAACAGGTTCATCCTTGGAGCGTTCTATGGTCATGACCCTTCTTGCTCGCCTTTTCATCATGGTGGACGTCCTGACCAAGTTCGTGACCCGACAGGAACGGCTGCTCTGACGTTGCTCAGGCGACGGAGGGATTTGGCGCATTGCGCTGAAGGCCTCCTGCCGCCACCTTGTCGCCGACGTGATTTGACGAAAGGACGCCTGATGGCCCGCAAACCCAACTATAGTTTCGAACGCCAGGAACGCGAGCGGGCGGCGGCGGCCAAGGCGGCCGAAAAAGCGGCGGCCAAGGCCGAACGCAAGGCCGAGGCTGCGGCTGAAAAGGCGCCGCCCGCCGAAGACTGAGGCTCCGCCGCAAAATCTATTCTTGTTTTCGTTGTTCAGGCGACCGTGAAGCTCTATTCTTGCACGATGACACGCTGGACCCCCGAAAGCTGGAGAACCAAGACCGCCCTGCACATGCCGGCGGACTATCCCGATCCCAAGGCCCTGGCCGTGGTCGAGGACGAGTTGCGCGCGCTGCCGCCGCTCGTCTTCGCCGGCGAGGCGCGCCGCCTGACGTCCAAGCTGGCGCAGGTGGAGCAGGGGGAAGCCTTCCTGCTGCAGGGCGGCGACTGCGCCGAGAGCTTCAAGGAGTTCTCGACCGACAATATCCGCGACAGCTTCCGCCTGATCCTGCAGATGGCGGTGGTCCTGACCTTCGCCGGCCGCAAGCCGGTGGTGAAGGTGGGGCGGATCGCCGGTCAGTTCGCCAAGCCGCGCTCGTCGCCGCTGGAAGAGATCGACGGCGTCGAACTGCCCAGCTATCGCGGCGACATCATCAACGGCATGGGGTTCACGCCGGAAGAGCGCGCGCCCGATCCGCAGCGCCTGATCCGGGCCTATAACCAGTCCGCCTCGACGCTGAACCTGCTGCGCGCCTTTGCCGGAGGCGGCTATGCCGACCTCTACAATATCCACCGCTGGACGCTCGGCTTCGCCGGCGACAATGCGGCGGGCGCCCAGTACCGCGAACTGGCCGACAAGATCACCGAGGCCCTGGCCTTCATGGAGGCCGTCGGCGTCACGCCCGAGACCCATCCCGATCTGAGCCGGGTCGAGGTCTTCACCAGCCACGAAGCCCTGCTGCTGAACGTCGAAAGCGCCCTGACGCGGCTGGACGGCGGTTCCGGCGACTGGTTCGACACCTCGGCCCACATGCTGTGGATCGGCGAACGCACCCGCCAGCTGGACGGCGCCCATGTCGAGTTCATGAAGGGGATCAAGAACCCCATCGGCGTGAAGTGCGGACCGACCATGACCGCCGACGACCTGCTGCCGCTGATCGACGCCCTGAACCCGGACAATGTCTCGGGGCGTTTGACGCTGATCGGCCGTTTCGGTCACGACAAGGTGGGCGAGCGTCTGCCCAAGCTGATGCGCGAAGTGAAGGCGTCGGGCCGCAAGGTGATCTGGTCCATCGACCCGATGCACGGCAACACGCTGAAGGCCGGCAACGGCTACAAGACCCGGCCCTTCGACCGAATCCTGGGCGAGGTGCGGACCTTCATCGACGTGGCCGAGGCCGAGGGCGTCCATCCGGGCGGCGTGCATCTGGAGATGACCGGCCAGAACGTCACCGAATGTCTGGGCGGGGCTCAGGCGGTGACGGAGGACGACCTGTCCAACCGCTATCACACCCATTGCGACCCGCGCCTGAACGCCGATCAGGCGCTGGAGCTGGCCTTCCTGGTCGCCGAACGGCTGAAGTCGGGCCGCATCAGCCGGTCAGAAGCCGCCTGATCGACACAGCCAAAGGGCGACCGTCGCGGCGGTCGACCCTAGGCTTGCGCCAGACAGCGCGCCGTCGCACCACATTCGACTTGTGGGGCAGGGACTGGCGCCGCAGATACGACCGGATGCGGTCACGGCGCGGACATGGACGCGCTGTCTGATCGACCTGCAACGACAAAGGGCTTTCCGGGCCGCGTTCGGAGAGTAACGGATATGGACACGCCTGCGCACCAAGACGAACAGCCCGGCCGTGTCGCCTATCAGGGCGCGCCGGGCGCCTTCAGCCACGAGGCCTGTATGGCGTTGCGGCCGTGGGACGAGGCGGTGGCGTTCGAAACCTTCGAAGGCGCGCTTCAAGCCTTAAAGTCCGGCGATTGCGGCTGCGCCCTGATCCCCGTCGAGAACTCCACCATCGGCATGGTCGAGCCTGCAGCGACGCTGGTGCGCGAACTGGGGATCGAGCCGGTCGCAGAGGTGTGGCGTCCGATCCGTCACGCTCTGATGGGATTGCCCGGCGCCCGCCTGTCGGACATTCGAACGGTGGAAAGCCACCCCATCGCCCTGGCCCAATGCGCGCAGACGTTGAAGACGCTGCACATGAAGGTCATCGAACATTTCGACACGGCGGGGGCCGCGCGCGATGTGGCCGAAGCTGGAGACCCGACCCGCGCCGCCATCGCCGCCATCGGCGCCGCAGAAGCCTATGGTCTGTCGATCCTGCGCAACGATTTGCAGGATTCGAGCGATAATCGAACGCGCTTCGTTCTGTTGAGCGCTTCCGTGGGTTGACGACGCACGGTCTTTGCGTGTCTTAAGACCGCACGGATCGCAAACCGATCCGCATAACCGGAACCGGACCATGTCCCGCCAGCGCGCCCTCACTGTTTCGTTCGACCGTTCGCGCGCGGTGTCCGGCCTCTATTTCGGCTACGGCTTTTACGGCTTTCGATACGCCGGCTGAGGCGTCGGGCGCACTTCGTCCCTGACTGCTTCACCGGCGACCGCTCTGGATCAGAGCGGCTGTTCGCCCCTGCACATATCGAAATTCAGAATGCCGAAAGCCCTATCCCATGCCCAATTCCAACATTCAGCAAGTCTGGCCTGACGTGGCCGACCTGACCCCTGAACAGCAGGCCCTGGCCGCCCTGCGCGCCGAGATCGACGGGATCGACGATCAGATACTGGCCCTGTTCGAACAACGGCTGGCGGTCGCCGCCACCGTCGGGCGCGCCAAGGATGCGCCTTCCGGCCCCCACACCAAGCTGCGCCCCGACCGCGAGCAGACGGTGCTGTCGCGCATGTTGGCGAAATGCCAGCCGGAGAACGCCGAGGCGGTCGAACATCTGTGGCGCGAGATCGTCGGCTGGGGCCTGGCGCGTCAGGGGCGTTTGCAGGTCCAGGTCTGGGCCCCGATCGAGCCGACGCGGGCCTTCGACGGCGCGCGTCTGCGTTTCGGCGCGGCGGCCGACATCAGGATGGTGCGCGATCCGCAAAAGGCCCTGGCCTTCGCGGCCGAGGGACACGGCGTCGCCGTCCTGGCCATCAACACCGAGGACGCCTGGTGGATGGGCCTGCGCCGCGAATGGTCGATGCTGAGCGTCTTCGACGGCTACGGCGGCGCGACGCCCACCTCGCTGGCGGTCGGCAAGATCGATCCGCCGGCCCTGCCCAAGGGCCGCCGCGTCATCGTGACGGCGGGCGGCGATGCCGGCGATGGCGGCGGCGCACGGCGCTGGGGCCTGAATACGCACCACGGCTGGACCATCGCCCTGACCGACGCCGAACTGGCGCCGGGCGATGCGGAAGGCTGCGTCGGCGCGATTGGTTGACATGAGGAAGCGGGCCGCATCCGGCGACGGATGCGGCCCGACGTGTTTCAGACCGCCATATTGTCGATCAGGCGCGTCTTGCCGATCCAGGCGGCGGTAAGAATGCGCCCTGGAGCGTCCACGACATCGTTGCGGAAGACGCCGAGATCGTCGGCGCGGCGAACGGCGACATAGTCCACACGGTCGAAGTCGGCTTTGATTATGGCGGTCTGGGCGTCGCGTTCCACGTCCGGCAGAGGGCGCCCGGAGGCGGCCTCCGATGCGGCCTGGGCCAGGACGCCGTTCAGTTGACGGGCCGACGCCAGTTCAGTCTCGGACAGATAGGCGTTACGCGAAGACAGGGCCAAACCCCAGCCGTCCCGTTCGGTCGGTGCGCCGACGATCTCGACCGGCAGGTCCAGGTCCCGCACGAACCGGCGAATGACCATCAGTTGCTGATAATCCTTCTCGCCGAAAACGGCGACGTCGGGCTGAACCTGATTGAACAGTTTGGTCACGACCAGAGCGACGCCGCCGAACATCTGCGGTCGGAAATCACCTTCCAGCCCCAGGGCGGGGCCGGTCATGGCGATGCTGGTGGAGAAGCCGTCGGGATACATTTCCCCAGCCGTCGGGGCGAACATCAGGTGACACCCGGCGCCGGCCAGCAGGCGCGCGTCTTCTTCCTGCTGGCGAGGGTATTTGTCCAGGTCTTCATGGGCGGCGAATTGCGTCGGATTGACGAAGTTGGAGGCGACGACGCGATCGGCGCGACGGGCGGCCTCGCGCACCAGGGTCAGATGGCCTTCGTGCAAGGCGCCCATGGTGGGAACCATGCCGACGCTGAGACCTTGTCGTTTCCAGTCCCGAACGGTCGCGCGCAGGTCGGCCAAGGTGCGGACCACGGGCAGGGGAGGAGCGTCCATCATGATGAAGCGATTAACCTTTCCGCTTAAGCCTGTTGATGCACCAGACCTAAAAGACTGGGCCTTAGGGTCCTGCTTATGACGCCCGCAGAAGCGACCCGTCCAGTTCTGATCCTCCGGGCCGTGATTACGGCTCTGGTCGGCGCCGCCGCGCTGTCCGGTTGCGGGGCGGCCAATACCGATCCGCATCGGTTCACGTCCCTGGCCGACCAGGTGGCCTCGGTCGAGGTGCCGCTGACGCCGGGCGCGGCTCAATCCGTCGGGCGCGGGCGGTCGGCCGAGGCGGCGGGCCTGAGACCCGTCAAGTTCAGCGCCATGAAGGTCGCGGTGATGGATCCCCACGCCATGTGGGACGCGCGCGATGATCAGGCGGGCGTGCGGCGGGTGGCCGTCGAAGCCGGGCTGCGCGACGCCGTGATTCGCAGGGTGCAGCCGGAGGCTCAGGCTGCGGCGCCTGTTCCTGTTCGCGAAGCCGTCACAACGACCTCGGCCCCGGAACGGGCCTTGTCTATACATGAGGCGAGCCTGCGCCAGGCGGCGCCGAGCGGCCGCACCATTCAGCTGGGCGCCTATTCCAGCCCGCAGGCGGCGCGTCAGGCCTGGGCGCGGCTGAAGGCGTCCGCCGACCTGGCGGCGCTGGCGCCGGTGTTCGAGCCCGTGGAGGTGCAGGGCCGGACCTTGACGCGGTTGAAGGTCGGACCCATCCCTAAAGAGACCGCCGCCGCCGTATGTCGCGCCGCCGATGTGGCGGACGCCTGGTGCGCTCGCAACAGCTGATCCCGCTTTTGTCGCCGTCCACAGGTCTGCGTTAAGGTTCCGTTGACGTTTGGCGCGCGGCGGCCGACTCTTGTTCGAACTGGACCGCGCCTGAGTCGCGTCGGTCGGCAAAGAGGATTCCCTCGAAATGACGCAGCCGCATGTGATCGTTCTCGGCAACGAAAAGGGCGGGGCGGGCAAGTCCACCCTGGCCATCCACATCGTCACGGGCCTGCTGCACGCGGGCCGGACGGTGGCGATCATCGACCTGGATCTGCGCCAGCGGTCGATGCAGCGCTTCTTCCACAATCGCCTGGCCTGGCTGGCCGCGAACGGACATGAACTGCCCCAACCCTTCATTCCCGACATGGGCGACGGCAAGGCGCTGGCCAAGGCCGATATCGCCGACCAGATCGCGGCCTTCGAACGCGCCTTCGATGAGGCGGGGGCACAGGGGGTGGACTGCATCCTGATCGACACGCCGGGCGGCGACACGGCCGTCTCCAACGCCGCCCACGCGCGCGCCGACCAGATCGTGACGCCGATGAACGACAGTTTCGTCGATTTCGACCTGCTGGGCGAGGTCGATCCCGTCTCGCTGGAGCTGCTGAAGCCGTCCATCTATTCCGAAAGCGTGTGGGAGGCGCGCAAGCAGCGGGCCATCGCCCAGGGCCGCCATGCGACCATCGACTGGCTGGTGGTGACCAACCGTCTGGCGGTCGCCGAGGCCCGCAACCGCAAGCGTCTGGAAGAGCGGATGACCAAACTGGCCAAACGGGTCGGTTTCCGCGTCGGACCGGGGCTGCGCGACCGCGTCATCTATCGCGAACTGTTTCCCTTCGGCCTGACGGTGGCGGACCTGTCCAACGACATCCGTCCCGTCGCGGTGTCGCTGGCCCATGTCGCGGCGCGCCAGGAGATGCGCAACCTGATGATGGCCATGGGGCTGGAGCAGGTGATCGCCCCTTTGGACGTGGCGGCCTGACGGTTTGACCACCTGATGGGTTTGATCTGGCTGGCCCTGGCGGCCATCGCCGTCTGGGCCCTGGTCCGGCTGGGCCGCCAGACGGAGCGGCGGGGCCGGGCGCATTGGCGCGTGACGGCGACGCTGTTGGGATCGGTCCTGCTGGCGGGCGGCGCGCTTTCCGCCTTTCGCGGCGCATGGCTGACGGCGGCGGCTCTGGCGGGCGCGGGCCTCTATCTGGCCTGGTCGTCGCGAATGCGGTCCGTCGTGCGTTCCGAACCGATCAGCGAGGCCGACGCCCGCGCCGTGCTGGGCGTCCGGCCGGGTGCGGACGAGGCCGAGATCCGGGCGGCCTGGAAACGCGCCATGGCCCGCGCCCACCCCGATCAGGGCGGCACCGAAGGCCTGGCCACGCGCGTCAATGCTGCACGGGACCGGCTGTTGAACAGTCGGCGGCGACGCTGATTTCAGCCGCGCCGCAATCCGAAACAGAAGCTGTTGCGTATCAGTTTTAACTGGCCTAGATCGTCTCCATCCCCTTTTTTGGACGGAGCCGGAAATGAAGATCGCAACCCTCGCCGCCGTGTCTGCGCTGGCCCTGCTGGCCGCGTGCAATAAACCGGGCGAAGCGCCCGCCGCCGCCCCGAACGCCACGGCCGAAGCGCCCGTAACGGTGAAGGCCCCGGCCGGCGTCTATGTGCTGGACCCGACCCACGCCACGCTGCAGTGGTCGCTGCTGCACAATACGATCTCGCACTACACCGCCCGGTTCGACAAATTTGAGGCCAAGCTGACGCTTGATCCGGCGAATCTGGAAAACTCCACGATCACCGCGACCATCGACCCGACGTCGGTCGATGCGGCCTATCCCGCCGACTATGCGTCGTCTCACCCCGGTTCGGCCTATTCCGGCTGGAACGACGACATGGCCAATAATCCCACCTGGCTGAACGCCAAGGCGTTCCCGAAGATGACCTTTGTTTCGACCTCGGTGAAGAAGACGGGCGCGCGCACGGCCAAGGTGACGGGCGACCTGACCTTCCTGGGCCAGACCCGTCCGGTGACGCTGGACGCGACCTTCAACGGCGAGATCGAGCGCCATCCCTTCGCCAATGTACCGGCCATCGGCTTCGCGGCGGAGGGCCGTTTCAAGCGGTCCGATTTCGGCATGGCTGTCGGTCCCATCGGTGACGAGGTGACGATCCGCTTCGACGGCGAGTTCATCCAGGAAGTCGCTCCGGCCGCCGCGCCGGGCGCCTAGGTTCCGAGATGAGAAGGGGCGGCGATCGGTTCGCCGCCCTTTTTTGCGTCCCCAGTTCGAGTTTTTCCATGTCCAGCACCCGCAATCGCTACTCCGCCGTCGCCATCGCCCTGCACTGGGCAATCGCGCTTCTGATCGTGTCGATGATCCCGATGGGTCTCTGGATGACGTCGGCGATCGAAAACCCGGAACACCAGGCCCTGGCCTATCGGGTGTTCCAGATTCACAAGTCGATCGGTTTCCTGATCCTCGCGCTCACGGCGGTTCGGGTTCTGTGGCGGCTGACCCATCGCCCGCCGGCCCTGCCGACGACGATGAAGCGATGGGAGGCCTTTGCGGCGGGCGCGACCCATGTGGCCTTCTATGCTCTGTTGCTGGCGCTGCCGCTGACGGGGTGGCTGTATGTGTCGGCCGGCTGGGCGGTGTCGCAGGATCGCGCGCTGGAAGTGGCGACCAGTTGGTTCGGCCTCTTTCCCATTCCGCACCTGCCCGGCGTGGCCGACCTGTCGATCCAGATGCGCCGGGCACTGGCCTTCCAGGCCATGGGCGCTCATTCGCTGATGGCGTGGGGCGCGGTGGTGCTGATCGCCCTGCACGTCGGGGCGGCCTTGAAGCATCAGTTCGTCGATAATGACGGCGTGCTGGGCCATATGGTCCCCGGCCTCAAGCCCGGGCAGGTGGATGAGCCGCTCGCCCAGGCGCCGTCGCCAGTCTGGGCCGAACGCGGGGCGGGCGTCGCCCTGGTGCTGGCGGTCGCGTTCGCCGGCGCCATCGCCGCACGACCCTATGCCTTGACGGACAGCCAGCTGGCCGAGATCACGCCCAAGGTCGCCGCTCCCGCCGCCCGGCCAAACGAGGAAGCCCCCGTCACGCCCGGAACGGCCGCGGCCTGGACGATCGATCCGGCCGCCTCCAGCATCGCCTTCACCGGAACCCACGCCGGCAAGTCTTTCAAGGGCCGGTTCGACCAGTGGACGGGTCACGTCTGGTTCGACCCGTCGGACCTGGCGGGATCGAAGGCCGTGGTCCTGGTCCAGACGGCTTCGGCGCGGACGGGCGATCCGACGCAGGAAGGGTCGCTGCAGGGCGCGGAATGGTTCGACCCGGCGCAGTATCCGACCGCGCGGTTCGAGGCGACCCGCTTCCGGTCCTTAGGCGGCGACCGTTACGAGGCGGCGGGCGATCTCAGAATAAAGGCCACGACCATCCCGGTGGTCCTGCCGTTCCGGTTCAGCGAATCCGGCGGTGTGGCCAAGGTCCAAGGCGCCTTGGAGCTGGATCGAACGGCCCTGGATCTGGGCATGGCCTCGGACGCGGCGGCGGATTGGGTGTCCAAAATGATCGGAGTTCGGATCGAGGTCTCCGCGCGGCGGGGCTCGTGAACCGACGCTTGCCCTGACGGAAGCGAGGGCTTACGGCTCCGCGCCTTGATGAACGATTCAGGGAGCGGTCGATGACCCTCGCACTTCTGTTTCCGGGCCAGGGCAGCCAGGCGATCGGCATGGGCGCGCAGCTGGCGGACGCCTTCCAATCCGCCCGCGACGTCTTCGCCGAGGTGGACGAGGCCCTGGGCCAGAAGCTTTCGGTCCTGATGCGTGAAGGCCCCGAGGACCAGCTGACCCTGACCGAGAACGCCCAGCCGGCCTTGATGGCGGTGTCCATGGCGGCGATCCGGGCGCTGAAGGTCGAGTTCGGCTTCGATGTGGCGAAGGCGGCCTATGTCGCCGGTCACTCGCTGGGTGAGTATTCGGCCCTGGCGGCGGCGGGCGCGATCAGCCTGTCGGATACGGCGCGGCTGCTGAAGCTGCGCGGTCAGGCCATGCAGCGCGCCGTGCCGGTGGGGCAGGGGGCGATGGCCTCGCTGATCGGCCCCAGGACCGATCTGGCCCTGGCCGAAGCGGCCGCGGCGGCGGGCGCCGAACTGGGCGTCTGCGTGGTCGCCAACGACAACAACGCCGGCAATATCGTCATCTCGGGCGACAAGGCGGCGGTGGACCGGGCCATCGAAAAGGCCAAGGAGCTGGGCGCGCGGGCGATCCCGCTGAACGTCTCGGCGCCCTTCCACTGCCCGCTGATGCAGCCCGCCGCCGACGAAATGGCCCAGGCTCTGGCGGACGCAAAGATCGTCGCGCCAGCCGTGCCGGTGATCGCCAACGTCCTGGCGCGCCCCGAGCGCGACCCGGACGTCATCCGCCGCCTGCTGGTCGAACAGGTCACCGGCCGCGTGCGCTGGCGCGAGAGCATGGAGTGGATGGCAGGCGAAGGCGGCGTGACCCGCTTCGTCGAGATCGGCTCGGGCAAGGTGCTGACCGGCATGGCCAAACGTATCGCGCCGGACGTCGAGAGCCTGCCGCTGAACACGCCGGAAGATCTGGAAGCATTCGCCAAGGGCGTCTGAACACGCATACGCCGTCATCCTCGGGCTTGACCCGAGGATCGGACCATCCGCACTTCGGCGCTGAGAGCGAGCGCTGACATAGACATCGGCGTCGCACGGCGCCTGATCCTCGGGTCAAACCCGAGGATGACGGAAAAAGGACAGGACGAATGTTCAATCTTGCGGGCAAGACCGCGCTGGTGACTGGCGCGACGGGCGGGATCGGCGGGGCTGTGGCGCGGGCGCTGCATGCGCAAGGCGCGACGGTGGTGCTGTCGGGCACGCGCGAGGCCGTGCTGGCGAATCTGGCCAATGAGTTGGGTGAGCGCGCCCATTTCGCCACGGCGAACCTGTCGGACCCCGAGTCGGTCGATAATTTGGTGAACGCGGCCGAGACGGCGGCGGGGTCGCCGCTGGACATCCTGGTGGCCAACGCCGGCATCACCAAGGACGGCCTGCTGATGCGGATGAAGGACGAGGACTTCCAGTCGGTGATCCAGATCAATCTGGAATCCTATTTCCGCCTGACCCGCGCGGCGGTGAAGGGAATGATGAAGCGCCGTTCGGGGCGAATCATCGGCGTGACCTCGGTGGTGGGCGTGACCGGCAATCCGGGCCAGACCAACTATTCGGCGTCCAAGGCCGGGATGATCGGCTTTTCCAAGTCGCTGGCGCAGGAGGTCGGTTCCCGCGGGATCACCGTCAACTGCATCGCGCCGGGCTTCATCGCCTCGCCGATGACCGACGTGCTGAACGACCAGCAGCGCGAGGCCATCCTGGGTCGTATTCCCGCCGGCCGGCTGGGCACGGGCGACGAGATCGCCGCCGCCGCCGTCTATCTGTCGTCCAACGAAGCCGCCTATGTGACAGGCCAAACCCTGCACGTGAACGGCGGAATGGCGATGATTTAAGGCCGTCCGCCGTCATCACGACGCGCAACAGGCTATTTCCAGCCCGAAAGCCTGTGCTAAAGGGCTGGGTGCGACGGCGGTTCAGGCTTTCGAGCTTGCGTCGCCTTCGCTGCCGTGAGACGGCGATTTCCGAGCTACCCCCGCCTCTACGGCGATTTCAAACAGGCAGAGAGACACTGATGTCCGACACCCTCGAGCGCGTTCGCAAGATCGTCATCGACCATCTGGACGCCGATCCGGACAAGGTCACGGAAAAGGCCAGCTTCATCGACGACCTGGGCGCCGACTCGCTCGACAACGTCGAGCTGGTGATGGCCTTCGAAGAAGAATTCGACATCGAGATCCCGGATGACGCCGCCGAGCACATCCAGACGGTCGGCGATGCGGTCAAGTTCATCGACGAAAAGTCGGCCGGCTGATCCCAGCCCCCGACGGAAAGCCGAAAGGCTGACGGTTCAAAAGGCCGCCCGGCGCTCCTAGCGGAGAGGCCCGGCGGCCTTTACTGTTTCTGACCCAGACGAATCCTCATGTGATTCCGCAAGGGAAGGTTTGGAGCTGAAGGAGCACGCACCATGCGCCGCGTCGTCGTTACGGGCATCGGTCTGCTGACCCCCCTGGGCTGGGGCGTCGAGAAGAGCTGGCAGGGCATCGTCGAGGGGCGTTCGGGCATCGGCCCGATCACCGCCTTCGACACGGAAGGTTATGGCTGCACCATCGCCGGGGAAGTGCCCAGCGTGGACGGGCGCGGCGGGGGCGGCGAAGGCGACTTCGACCCCGACAAGATCATGTCGCCCAAGGACAGGAAGCGCGTCGACGACTTCATCCTGTACGCCATCGCAGCGGCGGACGAGGCCCTGGCCGACGCCGACTGGAAGCCCGAGACGGACGAGGACCGCGAGGCCACCGGCGTCATGGTCGGCTCGGGCATCGGCGGCCTGGGCCCCATCGCCGAGACGGCCATTGTCCTGAAGGAACAGGGCGTGCGGCGGGTCAGCCCCTTCTTCATTCCATCCGCCCTGATCAATCTGGCGTCCGGCCAGATTTCGATCCGCCACGGACTGAAGGGGCCGAACCATTCCGTCGTGACCGCCTGCGCCACCGGCGCCCACGCCATCGGCGACGCGGCGCGGATGATCGCCCTGGGCGACGCCGAGGTGATGGTGGCCGGCGGGGCCGAAAGCTCGATCGTGCCGATCGGCATCGCGGGCTTCCTGGCCTGCAAGGCGCTGTGCACCGCCTATAACGACACGCCCGAGACGGCTTCGCGTCCGTATGATCGGGGCCACGCCGGTTTCGTCATGGGCGAGGGCGCCGGGGTCATGGTGCTGGAGGAATACGAGCACGCCAAGGCGCGCGGGGCCAAGATCTACGCCGAGGTCGTGGGCTATGGCATGAGCGGCGACGCCTATCACATCACGGCCCCGTCCGAAGACGGCGAGGGCGGCCTGCGGGCGATGAAGATGGCGTTGAAGCGGGCAGGCATGGAGCCGTCCGATCTGGATTACGTCAACGCCCACGGCACCTCGACCATGGCCGACTGGATCGAGTTGAAGGCGATAGAGCGGCTGGCCGGCGACCACGCCAAGAACCTGACCGTCAGTTCGACCAAGTCGATGACCGGCCACCTGCTGGGCGCCGCCGGCGCCATCGAGGCGGCCTTCTGCGTTCTGGCCATCCGCGATCAGGTGGCGCCGCCGACGATCAATCTGAACGACCCTGAGATGGAGACGCCCATCGACCTGGCCGCGAACAAGGCCAAGCCGATGAAGATCGACGTGGCCATGTCCAACAGCTTCGGCTTCGGCGGCACCAACGCCTCGGTCATCTTCAAGAAGGTCGATTGAGTGTTCGGACGGGAACGGGTCGAAAAGTCGGACGGACGGTCGGGGTTCACGGTCTCGCTGCTGACCGCATCGGCGACCTTCGGCCTGTTCCTGCTGGTGGCGCTGATCGCGGTCTGGGCCGTCTATTACGCGCCCGGCCCGGCGGCGCGGCAGGGCGACAAGACGGTCGTGACCCTGGCCAGCGGTTCCGGCGTCTCGGCCATAGCCGCCAAGATGAAGGCCGAGGGGGTGATCCGTTCGACCGATCTGTTCCGCGCAGCGGCGACCCTGACCGGGGCGGACCGTCGTTTGAGGGCCGGAGAATACGAGGTGCCCTCGGGCATGTCCCTGGCCGGAGTGTTGAACCTGCTGGTCGAGGGGCGGGTGGTGCGCCATTTCGTGACCCTGCCCGAAGGCTGGTCGTCGCTTCAGGCCATCGACATCCTGAACAAGGAGCCGGTCCTGATCGGCACGGTCGAGAAGACCCCCGCCGAAGGCAGCCTGTGGCCTGACACCTACGAGGTCGCGCGCGGCGATACCCGCCAGTCGGTGATCGACCGGATGCAGCGTGCGGCGACCGAGAACCTGCGCCTGTTGTGGAGCCAGCGTTCGCCCGCGACCGTGGCGCGCACGGCGGAAGAGGCGGTCGTTCTGGCCTCCATCGTTGAAAAGGAAACCGCCCTTGCGGCGGAGCGGCCGCGCGTGGCGGCGGTCTTCTCCAACCGACTGCGCGCCGGAATGCGGTTGGAAAGCGATCCGACCATCGTTTACGGCATCACCAAGGGGCGGCCCCTGGGACGTGGCATCCGACGCTCTGAGCTGTTGGCTGCGACGCCGTGGAACACCTATCAGATCAACGGCCTGCCGCCGTCGCCGATCGCCAATCCCGGCGTGGATGCGCTGAAGGCCGTGCTGAATCCGCCAGCGGACCCCGCGCTCTTCTTCGTCGCGGACGGATCGGGCGGCCACGCCTTCGCCCTGACCTATGAGGAACATCAGCAGAATGTGGCCCGCTGGCGTCAGATCGAGCGCCAGAAGGCCGGTTTGCCGCCCGAAGCGCCCGCGCCGGTCGCGCCGGGCGCGAACCCGGCGCCGATGACGCCGCCGGCCGAACAACCTGCGACCGGTCAGGCGACCATCACCTTGCCGCCCGGCGCCAGTCAGGGGGCGAGATGACCGTGCTGTCGGGCATGACCGGCTTCGGCCGTGCGGAAGGCGCGGGCGAAGGCTGGACCTGGTCGGTCGAGGCGCGCTCGGTCAACGGCCGCAATCTGGAGATCCGGTTCCGCGGACCGAATGGATTCGACGCCGTCGAACGGGCGGCCAAGGCGGCCGGGCAGACGCGGTTCGCACGCGGTCAGGTCAGCATCGGTCTGCAGGGGAAACGCACCGATGACGGCGAAGCCTCGGTCGCCATCAATGCGGCGGTCCTGGCGCGCTATCTGACCCTGGCCAACGAACTGGCCGAGGACGGGGCGACGCCGCCGTCTGCGGACGGCCTGCTGGCCTTGCGCGGCGTGATCGAGGCCCCAGAAGACGTAGACGATCCCGCGGCGCGGACGGTTCTGGAAGCCGCCATGACCCGCACGGTCGAGCAGGCGCTGGACGCCCTGAAGGCGTCGCGCCGGCAGGAGGGCGCGCTTCTGGCGCCGGTGCTGGAGGCGTTCATCGCCCGGATCGAAGCCCTGACGGCCCAGGCCGAAGGCGAGGCGGCCGCTCAGGTCGAGACGATCCGCGAGCGGTTCACACGCCGCATCACGGAATTGGCGCCGGATGCGCCTGGCCTGGACGAGCGGATTTTCCTGGAGGCCGCCGTCCTGGCCGCCAAGGCCGACGTGCGCGAGGAGCTGGATCGGCTGACCGCCCATGTCGCGGCGGCGCGCCAGCTTGTGGCCTCGGCGCCAGCCGGGCGGAAACTCGACTTCCTGATGCAGGAATTCATGAGAGAGGCGAACACCCTCTGCTCGAAATCCGCTACGACCGCGCTCACCGGAATCGGCCTGGAGCTCAAGGCCGTCATCGAACAGTTGCGTGAGCAGGTCCAGAATGTCGAATGAACGCACGCCCCGCCGGGGCGTCCTCCTGATCGTCGCCAGCCCCTCGGGCGCCGGCAAGACGTCGCTGTGCCGCCGACTGATGGCGGACCACGGGGGGCTGGAGCTTTCCGTTTCCATGACCACGCGCGGCATACGTCCGGGCGAAGTGGACGGCCGCGACTATCATTTTGTGGGCCGCGACGCCTTTCAGCGACTGATCGACGAGGACGCCTTCCTGGAATGGGCCGACGTGCACGGCAATCGCTACGGCAGCCCACGCGCTCCGGTGGACCGGGCCTTGGCCGAGGGGCGCGATGTGCTGTTCGACATCGACTGGCAGGGCGCGCGCGATGTGGCGGAGAAATGCCCTGAGGACGCCGTACGCGTGTTTATCCTGCCGCCCAGCCTGGAAGAATTGCGTCGTCGTCTGGTGACGCGTTCGCAGGACGCTGAGGACGTGATCGAACGCCGCGTCGCCAATGCCAAGGGCGAGATCGAACACTGCGACGCCTTCGACTATGTGCTGGTCAACGAGGATTTCGACCGATCCTACGCCGAACTGGCCCACATCTATCATGCGGAGCGCTCGCGCCGGTTCAGGAACCTGTGGGTCGGCGATTACAAGGCCGCCCTGCTGCGCGAAGCCGTCTAAGAAAACGCCGCAGGCCGTGCGGCCTGCGGCGTTAGGGAACTCTACGCGACGCTACTGACCGTCTTTTGCCGTCACGCGACACGCCAAAGGGTAAACGCTGTCATAGGGAACAACCCCTAGGGATTTACGTCCTGTTCGTCCTCTAACCTTAAGGTTGGATATGATGGGGGCGTCATGACATTTCTGGACACTATGGGACCGGTCCTGGCGGGCAGCGCCAAGGAGCGCGTCAAACAGACGCCCGTGCGTCTGTTGTTGGCCGCCGTTATGGCCTGGGCCCTCAATAGCGGCGGCATGGCGGGGTGGATTCCGCTCTGGCTGACCGTCACGCTGATGGTCCAGGGGTTCGAGCTTTTGGCGATGGCGCCTTTTCGGCGTGCGACGCCATCGACGGATCGGCTCGCGATTCTTCTGGCGCTGAGTTCCACGACCTTGATGGCGACGTTGTTCGGCGGGATGGCATTGATCATCTGGACGACCAACCATCCCGCGCTGGTGACCCTGGCGGCTCTGACACTGGCTGGGGGGCTGCTGACCAATGTCGCTTCGGGCATCGGATCCCGCGCCCTGTTCTTCATCGGCGGCGGGCCTTATCTGCTGTTCCTGGCGCTGATGCCGGTGGTCAAGCTGATCCAGGGCGATACCCGCGGCGTGGCCGTCATGACCCTGTCCGCCGTTCTCTTCGCGGGCATGATGCTGAACATCTATTGGCGCGTCTATCATACCCGGCAGGCCGAAGTTCGGTCGCGCGCCGAGGCCGAACAACGGTTGGAACAGGCACAGGGCGCCATGGCCGACCGCGCCGCCATGGCCGCCATCGTCAGTCATGAACTGCGCACGCCGGTCAGCGCCATCCTGGCCGGGGCCCATGTCATCCGCGACGGCAAACTGCCTGAAAAGCGGGAAGAGACCGCCGAACTGATCATCGACGCCGGGCGTCTAATGACGGGCATGCTGAACGACCTGCTGGATCACTCCAAGATGGAGGCAGGGGCGATGGCGATCGAGAGCCGGGACTTCGAGCTGGGCGAATTCATGCGCGGCGCCGCCAAATTCTGGACTGCGACGGCCGCCGAAAAGGGGCTTGTGCTGGAGTCGGCGGTGGATCACAGCGAAGCCGTCTGGCTGCGGGGTGATCCCTATCGCCTGCGCCAGATCATCAACAACCTGGTGTCCAACGCCGTCAAGTTTACGCCCGCCGGCGTGATCCGCCTGGAGGCCGCTGCGCCACGCGGCGATGACGGGCATCGCCTGACCCTGACCGTCGTGGATCAGGGTCCAGGCATCACCCCGGAAGCCATGAACCGGCTGTTTTCGCCGTTCGCGCAAGGGTCCGCCGAGGTGGCGCGCACCTATGGCGGGACGGGGTTGGGGCTGACAGTGAGCCGCGAGTTGGCGCGGCTGATGGGCGGCGACCTGACGGTGCGGAGCGCGCCAGGCCAGGGTGCGGCCTTTACCCTGTGCGTCGATCTGCCGGCGGGCCAGCCCACGGAAGCTAACGACGGCTTCGAGGGCGCGGCGCCGACCCTGGCGCGGCGCATCCGCGTCCTGGCCGTCGACGACCACGAGATCAATCGCCGCACCATCGCCCTGGTTCTGCAGCCGCTGGAGGTCGATCTGGCCACCGCTTCGGACGGGAACCTGGCCTTGTCGCTGCTGGCGGAGCGGACGTTCGACGTGGTGCTGATGGACGTCAACATGCCGGGCATCGACGGCAATGAAACGACGCGCCGCCTGCGCGCCGCCGGCGGCCTGAACGCGGCCGTGCCGGTGATCGGCTTCAGCGCCGGCACCGAGGCCGAACAGGTGGACGCCTGTTACGCCGCCGGCATGACCGATTGGCTGCCGAAGCCTTTGGAGCCCAAGCGGCTGTACGACGCGCTTCACCGGGCGACATCGACGGCGGACGCAGCGTCAGCTGCGGGCGGCGAACCAGGGGCCAAGGCGGCCTAACGCATCCTCGATCTCGGGGGTCGAGACGGCGAAACTGAACCGGATGAAGCGGCGACCGTCGACGGGATCGAAATCGACGCCGGGCGCGGTGGCGACGCCAGTGTCGCGCAGCATCTGTTCGCAGAAGGCGACACTGTCGTCCGTCAGATGGCCGATGTCGGCCCAGATGTAGAAGGCGCCGTCCGGCGGGGCGATTGTCTTCAGCCCCAGCGTCGGCAGAGCCTGAAGCATCAGATCGCGATTGCGGGCATAGGTCTGGATGTGGCCTTCCAACTCGTCCACCGCATCCATGGCGACCAGACCGGCGTGCTGGCTCAGCGACGGCGGGGTCAGGAACATATTGCCGATATAGGCGCGGGCCGCCTGGACCTGTGTCTCCGGAACCAGCAGCCATCCCAGGCGCCACCCGGCCATGCTCCAGTATTTGGAGAAGCTGTTGATCACCGTGGCGTCCGGCGCGAACTGCAGCATGCAAGGCGTCGGCCCGACATAGCTGAGGCCGTGATAGATTTCGTCCGAGACGATGGCGATGCCGCGCTGGCGGCAGACATCGGCGATGGCGGCCAGTTCGGCGTCCGGGATGATGGTGCCGGTCGGATTGGCGGGGCTGGCGATGATGACCCCGGCCGGGGCGGGATCGAGCGCGCGCAGTTGATCGGCCGTCAGTTGAAACCGCGTTTCCGGCCCGCAGGCGATTTCGGCCGGCTCCAGGTGCAGGGCGCGCAGGGTGTTGCGATAGGCGACATAGCCGGGGCGGGCCAGGGCGATCCGGTCGCCGGGTTTGAACCGGGTGCTGAGCGCCAGCACCAGAGCGGGCGAGGCGCCGCAGGTCAGCAGGACGCGGTCGGGATCGACGACGACGCCATACCGCTCGTCATACAGCCGAGCGATGCGCGCGCGCAGGTCGGGGCTTTCCCAATAGCCCATGGCGTCGGCGTCCAGCACCTGATGGGCGCGGGCGATGGCGGCGGCAGGGGCGCCCGTGGACGGCTGGCCGAACTCCATATGGATGATCGACCGGCCCTCGGCTTTCAGCTGGTGGGCCAGGCGACTGACGGAGATGGCGCGGAAGGGTTCGACGGTCATGAGGCTATCTTGGTTGAAGGCGTCGAGTAATTGTGGACAAAAGCCAGACTGCCCCAATGCACAACACCCCTCCCGCAACCAGCATCAAGCCAGTCGACGTAGCATCCACATCGATCCAACCAGGATCGACGTTTAGGTAGCAACCCCGAGCGCCGTAAACCACGATACTGATCAATCCTGCGTTGATGAAGTGCAGAGAGCAGGCGTACCCGAGAGCACGCAAAGCGACACTCGCACCCCAATAGATTGTGCAGAAGAGGAGAACGACGCTCGATGTGCCAGCGAACCATGGGGCTTGCTGAATGACCGAGAGGACATTGCAGGATAGACTCATCGCGGAGACGAAGGCGGCCAGCATAAACTGCGTGAACAGGCCGAAAGCCATCACAACGCAGAAGATGATCCTCGGCCAGCGATGATCGCGGCGTGGCGGCGATAAGCTTTGTCCCATATCGCCCATTACGCTAGATTCTACTGCAGAGTATCCGCCAGACGCAGGAAGCCCGCGACGTCGATGGTCTCGGCGCGGGCATCAGGCTCGATCCCGGCCGCCTCGCACAGGGCGGCGCCGCCCAGTTGCTTCAGGCTGGAGCGCAGCATCTTGCGGCGCTGGCCGAAAGCGGCGGCGGTGACGCGCTCGAGTTTCTTCAGGCGCTCAGGGCTGGGGCGTTCGGCCAGCGGGACCAGATGCACCACGGCGGAGGCGACCTTGGGCGGCGGGGTGAAGGCGGCGGCGGGCAGGTGCATGACGATGCGGGCGGTGCAGACGGCCTGAGAAATCACCGCCAGACGGCCATAGGCGTCCTCGCCGGGACCCGCAGCGACGCGTTCGGCCACTTCCTTCTGGAACATCAGGGTCAGGCTGTGGGGCAGCCATGGCCCGGTCAGCCATTTGATCAGCAGGGCCGTCCCGACGTTATAGGGCAGGTTGGAGACCAGATGGGCGGGGCCGGAGACCAGATCAGCCTCCGTCACCTTCAGGGCGTCCGCCTCGACGAGGGTCAGGCGGCCGGAACCGTCGTCCAGTTCGGACAACAGGGGAATGAAGCGGGGATCTTTCTCGACCAGAACCACGGGACCGGCGTCGGATTCCAGCAGGGCGCGGGTCAGGCCGCCGGGGCCGGGGCCGACTTCGATCACGGCGCGGCCCTCGAACGGGCCCGCCAGTCGCACGATCTTGCGGGTGACATTCAGGTCCAGCAGGAAATGCTGGCCGAAGCTCTTCTTGGCCGAAAGGCCGTGGGCGTCGAGGGTTTCACGGAGGGAAGGAAGGTCGGTCACGACCGTCTGTTAGCGCGCGGCGCGCGCCGCCGCCATCTCCGAAGCCAGACGGATGGCCGCGATCAGACTGTCCGACCGGGCGATCCCCTTGCCCGCGATGTCGAAACCCGTGCCGTGGTCCGGCGAGGTGCGGATGACGGGCAGGCCCAGGGTGACATTGACCCCGCCCCAGAAATCCAGCGTCTTGACCGGGATCAGGGCCTGGTCGTGATACATGCAGATCGCCGCATCATAGGCGGCGCGCGCCTCGTCATGGAACATGGTGTCGGCCGACTTGGGATCGGTGATGTCGATGCCCTCGCCGCGCAGTTGCTCCGCGACCGGGATCAGGATGTCCAACTCCTGCAACCCCAGGGCGCCGCCTTCGCCTGCGTGGGGGTTCAGGGCCGCCATGGTCAGGCGCGGACGGGCGATGGCGAAATCGCGTTTCAGGCTTTCATGAACGACGCGGGCTGTGCGTGCGACGCGTTCTGCGGTGACCAGTTCGGGAACCTGATCCAGGGCGACGTGGATGGTCACCAGACAGGCGCGCAGGTCTCGCGCCGTCAGCATCATCACTGGCCCGCGCGTGCCCGCATAAGGCGCATCGGCGGTCAGTTCGGCGATGAATTCGGTATGGCCTGGAAAACGGAACCCGGAGGCGTACATGGGCGCCTTGGCGATGGGCGCGGTGACGATGCCCGAGGCGTCGCCGGACAGGGCGAAACCGACCGCCTCCTCTATGCTGTCTGCGACGGCCAGGGCGTTGGCGGGATCGGGGCGACCGACCTCGACCGGGGCGGGCAGGGGGCGGTGGATGACGGGCAGGGCGCGGGCGAAGCCGTCGACGCTGTCGCCGGGCGCGCCGACCTCCAGAACCGGAACGCCCTGTGCGCGCATCAGGTCAGCGTCGCCGATGACCGCGAAGGCCAGCGGTTCGTCTTTCAGGGCGGTCCAGGCGGCGGCGACGATCTCCGGTCCCACGCCGGCGGGTTCGCCCAGCGTCAGGACCAGAGGCGCGACCGATGACGTCACTTGAACTCGATCAGGGCGTCGCTGCGAAGATCCCGCAGATAGCGCCGCTCCAGCACCTGAAGGTTCTGCGCCCGCAGGCGATTTTCGACCTGCTGGCGGTTGGGGGCCTCGGGGCCGCCGACGCGTCGGCCGCAAACGGCGACCAGATGCAGACCCAGGGGGGTGCGAATCGGGGTGGAGACGGCGCCGAGTTCGCCGGTTCGGGCGAACTGCTGGAACTGGGGCGCCAGGTTGGCGACATCGGATTCGCCAAGGTCCGCCCCGATCACGCCCTCGGTCGCGCGGGCTTGCGACAGGATATTGTCGCAGGTCAGCCCCGTCCGCATCGCCTGAAGCTTCTGCGTCGCGGCGGCGACATCGGCTTCGGATGCGGTCTCGGGCAGCTCGACCATGACCTGACGCAGCGAGACCAGGCTGGTGGAGGCGCCGTCACGCTTGTCGCGCAGATAGAGGATATAGACCCCGCCATCGACCACGATGGGGTTGGACAGCTGGCCGGCCTGCAGCTGGTCGACCACGGTCTGGACGGCGGGTTGCAGCGAATCGCGCACGACCCAGCCGGCGTCGCCCGGCACGCGAGCATTGGCGGAGGGCGCCGAGGAGAACTGCTGGGCCACGGCCTGGAAAGGCGCGCCCTGGATGATCTGCTGCACCAGCTGGCGCGCGCCGTTCAGCGCGGCCTGGGCGCCGCCGACACGGGCGGCGTCGATATAGATTTCGCCCAGCAGGAACTGGGGCTTGGAGGCCGCCTCGTTCAGGCGACGCAGTTCCTGGTCGACCTGCAGGCTGCTGGGGCGGGCGCGGCTGTTGAAACGGCCGGGGACCAGCTGGCTCCAGCCGATCTGAGTGCGCAGGTTCTCGCGGAAGGCGGCGGGCTGGATGCCGCCCTGCTGCAGGAACTGCAGATAGTTGGCCGGCGTCGTGCCGGCGGCCCGGGCCATTTCGGCGATTTCCTGATCCACCTCTTCGTCGGTGACCTTCAGGCTCTCGAACTTGGCCATCTCCTGGATTTTCAGGCGGTCCTCGATCAGGGCGTTCAGCGCCGCCTGCTGGATCGCCGGCAGGTTCTGTTCGGTCGGCTGGACCTGCGACGAGGCGATCAGCATCAGCATCCGCTGACGCAGATCATAGCCGGTGATGATCTTGTCGTTGACGGTGGCGACGATGCCGTCGGCCATTTCGAACTTGGGCTCGGCGCGGGCGGTCGTGGGGGCTTCTTCCGCCGCCGGATTCGGCGCGCCGGCCGCAGCGCCCTGGGCCGGAGCCTGGGGCGGCGTCGCCGTCGGAGCGCGGGCCGGGCCTTGCGGCCGAGCCGCGGCCGTTTGGCCATGGGCCGAACCGGCGAGCAGGAGCGCCGCGAGCGCAGCCCCCGTCGAATAACGCATCAAACCCATTGCTCGTCCTGATTCCTCACAGCGGTCCGCCGGCCAGACGGGCAGGCGGTCGCGCCCCGTAAAGCGTCATGCTCAACGCATGTCGCCCTGTCCATAACCTGAACCTCCGAAAGTGGCGAGGTTTAGGCGCACATAGAAGCCTTCCGACGGTCCGCCGGGCCGCGCGCGGGTGTTGTCGCGGCGATAACCCAGCTCGAACCGCAGGCAATCGTCGTCGAACAGCATCCCCACCTCTGACCGGGTGATCTCGTTCTGGTCCAGATCGGCGATGCCGGCGACGGTGAAGCCCCAGTTGCGATACAGGAACTGCTGGCCCGCCAGCTGAACGAACTCGTAGTTGCGGTTCAGCGGCCCGTTCACCGGATTCGACTGGTCCAGAATGTAGCTGACGGTGGCCAGGTTGCGGCGACCCCAGCGCCCGTCCAGCGCGGCCTCTGCCCGACGAACCTCGCCGGATCCATCCACGGTGGCGTGGAACCAGCTGCGAATACGGTCTGACGGCGAAAAATCGCCCTGCACAACCCAGTCCGAGGTTTCGGACGCCAGGCCCGTGGGATCGTAGAGGCGCGCGGGCGCGTCGGGAATGGAGGTCTTGAAGTCGTCCTGCTGCTGGAAGCGATAGCTGCGGCCGATGAACAGGCTGGCCTTTCGCCCTTCGGACCAACGGATGGTGGCCCGTCCGCCGGCGGTCACGCGCGCGCCCCCCTCCAGCAGGTCGTAGCCGGAGAAGCGATCCATGCGGAACAGGGAGGATTCGTCCAGCTCAAGAACCTGCGCGTCCTCGATCGGAATGCGGGGATCCAGATCGACTTTGTTGGAGACCGAGAACTGACCCACCGGCTCCAGGATGATGTCGGCGTCGCCCGCGCGCTTGATCAGCGGATAGGACACGTCCACCCCGGCGCTGAGGCGCGAGCGGCTGATGGTGGCGTCGCTGTCGATTCCCATCATCGGCGGCAGTTCCGACATGGAATACAGATCGACGCGGGTGTCCACGAACGGCTCGACGCGCACCCCGACCGGCAGGATGACGGTGCGTCGCCATTCCAGTTGGCCGGTGATGCGGCGGCTGTCCACGCCGTTCAGGCCCGTGGTGACCGGCGGGACGATTGCGGGGTTCAGGATCGGGGCGCCGACGAAACGATCGCGATACAGCGACACCGCCGAACCCTTCAGCCGCAGCCGTCCGCCCATCACCAGCTCATGCGGCTCCCACCGCGCGTCGATCAGGGGGGCGACCAGCGGCAGGGTGTGGTCGTCTTCGAATACCTTGAAACCGTCGGCGTCGCGGAAGTCGGTGGCGGCGAAGGCCGGGTCCAGGCGCAGGCTCTGGATCGAGAAGGCCGCGACCGACACATAGGAGCGATCGGTCTGATGCTCGGCGTAGATCTGGCTGATCAGCCGGCGGCGGTCGCCGTAATAGAGGCCGTTGTCCTGATAGGGCGTGTGGACGCTGTAGCGGTCGAACAGCGTCTTGTCCGATGTCCGCTCGGCCGTAAACCCGAAGCGCCAGGGACCGGCGGGATCAAATTCTCCGTGAGACAGCAGATAGCTGCGGTTCTCGCGATCGCCGAAGCGGACGTTGCTTTCCAGTCGGCCGTCGCCGTTGATGTCGAAGTCGCCGAAGTTGCGTTCGTTGGTATAGCCGCCGCGCGCCACGATCATGCCGTTCGCGAACCGGCGGCGCCATTGCAGGTTCAGCAGCGGGGCGACCTTGGTGTTGATCTGCGGGCTGATCAGCCAGTCCTCGGAGGGCGAGACGACGTGGAGATACGGAACCTCCACCGAAACGCCACGGCCTTCATCGAAGTTGACGATCGGGACCAGGACGCCGGACGCCCGGTCGACCGAGGGATCGGGGTGGGCGAAGAAGGGCGTGTAGAAGACCGGCAGCGGGCCGATGTAGAAGACGGCGTTCCGATACAGGATGGCGCGAAGCTGCTCGTCCTGAACCACACGCTCCGCCTGGATCGAGATCGTGGGCCGGCGCGGGCCTTTGGCGTCGCACAGCGGGCAGGGGGTGAACCGTGCGTAGTTCAGCTCGTTGACGTTTTCGCTGCGGCGCACGGCGGTCGCGGCCATCAGGCTGGCGCCGTTCGGCAGCCGCGTGGCGAAATCGACCGCGACCCCTGTGGTCAGGTTCTGGTCCAGCTCAAGCTGGCTGGCATAGACCACCGTGCCGTTCGGGGCGATGGCCTCGACATCGCCTTGCCCCTTCGCCGAACCGGCGTTCAGATCGTAGGACAGGCTCTCGCCGCGCAGCACATGGCCGCGCGTGCGGACATAGGCGCGGTTCTCGGGCGTGCCGCTGACCACGATCGTATCGCCGATGCGTTGGGCGTTGTCGGCGTCCACATAGACGGCGCTCGGCGCCAGGTCGTCGGACGGCGTTGCGACCTGAACGGCCGGAGCGGTCGTCTGGGCGAGGACCGGCGTAGCCAAGGGCGCGCAGGCGGCCAAGGCGGCGCCGGCGAGAAGCCTTGCTCTGAAAGCGTTGCGGCGCCGATCGTGGCGATCACCCTGCATAGGCCATCCGTATTCTAAGAAGCGAGCGCCCGATTAGCCGTCTTCGGTATAGAACAGCAAGGTAAAGGCTGCGAGCGCCGTCAGAACGGGCGGCAGCCACGCGGCGAAGAAGGGCGCCACGACCTCGGCCGAGCCCATGGCCGATGAAAACTGGTTCAGGAAGAAGAAAGCGAATCCCAGCACCACGGCCGCCGCGCTCATCCGGGCCAGGTCGCCCAGCCGCATCAGGCGCAGCGAGAAGGCGGCCGCCAGAATCGACATGGCCGCGAACACCAGGGGCGTGGCCAGAAGCTGCTGGAAGCGGAGCCGATAGGCGGTCGAGGTGAAGCCTGCATTCTCGATTCGGCTGATCTGATTGGGCAGGGACCAGAAGGGCGTCGCCTGCGGCCGGGCGAATCGTTCGAACGCCTCTTCGTCGGCCAGGCTGGAGACCAGGGTCAGGCTGGAATAGCTGACGGCGCGCTGGCCGATCTGGGCGCCGACCGCGTCGGTCAGCCGCCAGCTGCCGGCGTTCAGCGAGGCCGACTTGGCGTCGATCCGCTCCGAGAAGGTTCGGCCGCCGCCGGGTGCGGTGGTGTAGATGAAGAAGCTGACATTCAGCAGGCGGGCGTTGGCGCGGTCCTGCCGACCGGCGCGAATGATCATCTGGCGCTGGTCGTCGCCTTCGCGCAGCCAGATCGCCGCATTGGGATCGCCGCCGGGCGCGGTGCCCGAGATGCGTGCGCGCTCGCGCTGCCAGAGGCCATCTCCCGCCGAAGCCAGCGGTCCCAGGACCGTCACCGTGAACACCCCCAGGACAAAGGCCATGCCGGCCGCCGGCAGCACGAACCGCCAGGCCGAGACGCCCGCCGCCCGCATGGCGATCAGTTCGCTGCGCCGGTTCAGGCCGATGAAGGCCGACAGGGTTCCGAACAGGAAGACGAACGGCATCAGTTGCAGGATCACCGAAGGCGATTTCAACAGCACCAGGCCGAAGATGCGTACGGCCGACAGATCCTGGTTCGAGCCCAGGCCGCGCGACACCTCCACGAAGTCGATCAGCATGACCAGGGCGGCGATCACCGCCAGCGAGACCGCCAGAGACTTGGACTGCTGCACCAGCACATAGCGTTCGATGACGCCCAGGCGCGGGATATGCGGGGATCGACGGACAGGCGTTGGCGAATGCGGGGTGACGGCGGTCATGCGAACCTCGCCTTCAGATCGCGCAGGACGCGGGCGGTGCGGCTGCGGCGCGGCTTCAGGGCGCGGAACAGGACCCGCAGGGACACCGCGATGGCGACGATCGGCACCGCATATTGCAGCATGTTCAGGCTGGCATTCCAGGCCCCGCCGGCGACCAGGCCATAGCCGATGACCCGCAGCAGCAGAAACAGACCCGCCGCCTTGGCGATCCGCAGCGTATAGCCGGTGCGGCTGAACGATCCGCCCAGTATGGCCGACAGCGCCAGGGCCATGGCGACCAGGGCGTACAGCGGCGACGACAGGCGTGAATGGGCCTCGGCCAACAGCTCGCCGCGCGAGCCGGCGATCTCCATGATCTTGGCCGTGGGGTTCAGCAACTGCCGCAGATAAAGGTCGGTCGGCTTGTAGCGCAGGGTGTCGGTCACCCCGACAAACGGCGCCAGGGAAAAGTCGTAGCGACCGAACGACAGGGTCTCCAGCACGCCGCCCGAGGAGTAACGCTGGGCCGAACCGTCGATCATGGTCAGGACGGGCGTGCCGGCGGCGTCGCGGCTGAACCGCGCCTCGGAGGCGTTCCAGGTTGTGACCTTGTCCTTGTCGTCCAGATAGACGAACAGGTTCTTCAGCAGGCCGTTCTGTTCGATCTGCTGCACATAGACGGTCAGGCCGTCAGGCCCCTGAACGAACTGACCCTCTTCGACCAGAAGGGCGGCCAGGTCGGTGCGGATGTCGAAGGCCTGACGCCGCGCTTCCTGCTGCGCCCAGGGCAGCACGAAGACATTGACCATCAGGGTGACCAGGGCGACCAGCACGGCGATGCGGGCGGCGGGGGATATCACCTGCCACCGGGTCATGCCGCCTGCGAAACTGGCGGTCAGCTCCTGTTCGCGCTGAAGCCGCGTCAGGGCGATCAGGGCGCCGACGAACAGACCGATGGGCAGAATCACCGCGAGCAGTTGCGGCAGGGCCAGCATCGTCAGCTTGATCATGACCCACACGCTCTGGCCACGCTCCACGATGACCTGGAGTTGGTCGAGGCTCTGGCTCAGAATCCCGATTCCCGCCAGCGCCGCGCAGGCGGCGACCACAGGGAACAGGATCTGACGGAAAAGGTATCTTTGAATCAGGTTCATGGGCGGATGGATCTCGCCCGGTTGCAGGCGGCGACATTGAGGCGCATCTAGTAGCACATCAGGGCGCGTCGGCGACAAGCAGGCGCGCCATTGTCTTTTAGTCTTTAGCAGACGCCGGGTGGGGCCTGGCTGGAGTTGATTGAATGAAGATCGAATTCGTCGCCGCCGTTGACGCCGCCGAGATTGTCGCGGTTCCGGTATTCGAGGATCGCGCCCTGACCTCAGCCGGTTCGGCGCTGGACGGCAAGGCGGGCGGCGCCTTGACCAAGGCGATGACCAAGGGCCGTTTCACCGGCAAGGCGGGCCAGAGCCTGCTGATCGCCGCCACGACAGGCGTGGACGCCGACGCGGTGCTGCTGATCGGCGCGGGCGACAAGGCCAAGCTGGACGATCTGGCGGTCGAGGCGTTCGGCGGTTCGGCCTATGCGGCGGTCAAGCTGTCGGGCGCCGAGGTTCTGACCATCGACGCCTCGGACCTGACGCCGGAACAGGCGGCCCGCGCCGGTTTCGCCGCCCGTCTGGCCGCCTATCGGTTCGACAAATATCGCACCACCCAAAAAGCCGACAAGATTCCGTCGATCACGGCCGTCCGCGTCGTCACCTCCGACCTGCGTGCGGCGGAAGCCGCGCTGGAGCCGCTGTCCGCCGTGGCGGACGGCGTGATCTTCGCCCGCGACCTGGTGTCCGAGCCGGCCAACGTCCTCTATCCGGCCGAGTTCGCCAAGCGCGTCAAGGCGCTGGAAAGCCTGGGCCTGGAGGTCGAAATCCTCGGCGAGGCCGAGATGGAGAAGCTGGGCATGCGCACCCTGCTGGGCGTCGGCCAGGGCAGCCGTCGCGAAAGCCAGCTGGCCGTGATCCAGTGGAAGGGCGGCGAGGCGGGCGGTCAGCCGATCGCCTTCGTCGGCAAGGGCGTCTGCTTCGACACCGGCGGCATCTCCATCAAGCCGGCCGACGGTATGGAAGACATGAAGTGGGATATGGGCGGCGCCGCCGCCGTGACCGGAACCATGATCGCCCTGGCCGGCCGCAAGGCCAAGGTCAACGCCGTGGGCGTGCTGGGTCTGGTCGAGAACATGCCTGACGGCAACGCCCAGCGTCCGGGCGACGTCGTGGTGTCCATGTCGGGCCAGACGGTCGAGGTCATCAACACCGACGCCGAGGGCCGCCTCGTCCTGGCCGACGCCCTGTGGTACACGCAAGGCCGCTTCAAGCCCAAGTTCATGATCGACCTGGCCACCCTGACGGGCGCCATGATCGTGGCGCTGGGCCTGGATTACGCGGGCGTCTTCTCTAACTCCGACGATGTGGCCGATCCGATCCTGGCGGCGGCCAAGAAGGTGGGCGAGAACTTCTGGCGCATGCCGATCCCGGCCATCTACGAACAGCACATCGATTCCAAGATCGCCGATGTGAAGAACACCGGAAACGGCCGCGCCGGCGGCTCGATCACCGCCGCCCTGTTCCTGCAACGCTTCACCAACGGCGTGCCGTGGGCGCACCTGGACATCGCCCCCACCGCCTGGACCAACAAGAGCCCCAACCCCACCGTGCCCGAGGGTGGCGTCGGCTTCGCTGTGCGCACCCTGGACCGCATGGTGGCCGACACCTACGAAGCCTGATCGCCGACAGGACCGGATGAGCGGCAAGCCTGAAATCTGGTTCTACCACCTGGAGCGGTCGACGCTGGATCAGGTGCTGCCGACCCTGCTCGAAAAGACGCTCGAGCGGGGTTGGCGGGCCATGGTCAAGTCGTCGCATTCCCATCGCCTGGACGATGTGGACGAACTGCTCTGGACGTTTCGAGACGACAGTTTCCTGCCGCACGGCCGGGCCGATCAGCCCCATGCCCAGCGTCAGCCCGTGCTGTTGAGCGAGACGGAAGAGAACCTGAACGGCGCTCAGGCGCTGTTCATTGTCGACGATGCAGACATGGGCGCAACGGAAGGGTTCGAACGATGCTTCATAATTTTCGACGGGCGGGACGAACCGGCGCTGCAACACGCGCGCGGGCGCTGGAAGGCGCTGAAGGATCAGGGCGCCAATCTGGCCTATTGGAAACAGTCGGACGAAGGGCGCTGGGAAAAGGCGGCCTGATCGCCCTGGGCCTGCTGGCGGCATGTTCGACCCCGGTGTCCGAGGCCCCCGCGCCCCGCGCGATCGAACAGGCGCAACTGAATCCACCCGTCGGCAGCCGAATGCCGACGGGACAGACCGAAGACTTCTGCAAGGCCGGTGAGATGCAATATCTGGTCGGCAAGTCGCGCACGGAAATCCCTGTGCCGGTCGAGGTGATCAACCGCCGCGTCACCTGCACCACCTGCCCCGTGACGCATGACTTCTCGGCCTATCGCCTGAACATTCTCTACAACGAGCAGACCGGCGTCATCGAACAGGTGCGCTGCGGCTAAGCTGATCGCAAAGGGACGGATCATGAAAACCATCGTCAGCACGTTGCTCGCAGCGGGTGCGCTCGCCCTGTCGGCCTGCGCCCCGACGCAATCCGCTGCGCCGCCGGCCGGGGGAGCCGAAGGCGGCTTCAAGGCCTGCAAGGTCGCGGATTATCAAAACTATGTCGGCCGCAATCGCTCGACCATACCGACGGCGCCCGCAGGCCAGACCTTCCGCGTCCTGTGCACCACCTGCGCGGCGACGATGGACTATCGCGAAAACCGGGTGAACTTCGTCTATGACCAATCGACGGACATCGTGCGCGAGGTGAAGTGCGGCTGACGCCTAGCGTCCGACCGTATCGCCGGGCCACAGCGGCCCGCTGAACCGCGCCGCCAGATAGTCCATCAGGGCCGTGACCCGCGCCGGACGCGGCCCGCTGTTGGGCGCGACCAGGTGAAGCGCGATGGGCGGCAGGCTCCAGTCGGTCATGACCGTCTCCAGATGGCCGCCCGCCACATCCCTCCAGTAGATGAAGTCCGGCTGGGGAAAAATGCCCAGGCCCGCGCACAGGGACGCCGTCAGGGCGTCAGAGTTGTTGGCGCGGAGCGGCCCCTGCGGCCGCACCACCACTTCTTCGCCTTGCGCATTGCTGAACCGCCAGATGTCCGGCGTCGGCATATAGGCGTAGCAGAGGCAGGCGTGGCGGTTCAGGTCGTCGGGGTGTGTCGGGCGGCCCCGCTGCTCCAGATAGGAGGGGGAGGCGACCAGGGCCCGTTTGACGGGCCTCAGCCTGCGCGCCGTCAGTGAGGAATCGGGCAGGGCGGCGATCCGCAGGGCGCAGTCGAACCCGCCGCCGACCAGATCGATCACCTCGTCCGCCAGATGCAGGTCGATCGACACATCGGGGTTGGTGGCCAGAAACTCGGGCAGGGCGGGGGCGACATAGGCCATGCCGAACGACATGGGCGCCGCCAGACGCACCAGCCCGCGCGGCGTCACCGACATGTCCAGCACCTCCGACACCGCACCTTCGGCCTCGGCCAGCATATGGGCGGCGCGGGCGGCCAGGTTTCGCCCGGTGTCGGTCAGGGCGAACCGGCGCGAGGTCCGGTGCAGCAGGGTGGTCTGAAGCTGTTGCTCCAACCGCGTCACCGCCTTGGACACCGTGGCCTTGGACAGGGACAGGCTGTCGGCCGCGCCTGAAAACGATTGTGTTTCCGCCACTTTCGCGAAGATGGCCAGGGCTTCCAGATCGGGCAGGCGGGGCATGGGCGACCTATGCGAAGGGAAACAATGAGTTTCGTTGGTTTCTATTTCTGTTCGGTCGCCGATCTCTATCTTGTCGTCAAGCAGATGACGCCGGGACGGCCCGGCCTGAGGACAGACCCATGATCGAACGCAGACCTTTTGAATCGCTGGGCGGCGCCAACCACGGCTGGCTGAACGCCAAGCACCACTTCTCCTTCGCCAACTATTATGATCCCAAGCGGATGAGCTGGGGCAATCTGCGCGTCTGGAACGACGACGAGATCGAGGCGGGCACGGGATTTCCGCCCCACCCCCACGCCGACATGGAGATCATCACCTATGTCCGCGACGGCGCCATCACCCACGAGGACAGCCTGGGCAACAAGGGCCGCACGGTCGCGGGCGATGTTCAGGTGATGAGCGCGGGGACCGGCATCCGCCACGCCGAATATAATGCGGAGCCGGAACTGACCCGGATCTTCCAGATCTGGATCGAGCCGACCCGACGCGGCGACGCGCCCAGCTGGGGCACCAAGCCGTTCCCGAAGGGCGAACGGTCCGGTCAGTTCGTGGTCCTTGCCTCGGGCTTCGACGGTGATGATGACGCCCTGGCCATCCGCACCGATGCGCGCATCGTCGCCGCTACCTTGCAGGCCGGAGAGAGCGCAGACTATCCGCTGGGCGCCCAGCGTCGGGGCTATCTGGTTCCGGCCAAGGGCGAGGTCGAGGTCAATGGCGTGCGCCTGAACGCCCGCGACGGCGCCGCCATCGCTCAGGAAGACGTGGTGACGGTCAAAGCCCTGTCCGACGCCGAAATCGTGCTGGTGGACGCCGCCTGATTTTTCGGATCAAGTTTCCCGGTCGGGCCTCGGTCCGGCCGGGAAATCCGAATCGCGCGCGAGCGCTTGGAATAGAGGGGAAGACAATGTCGAACCAAGCAAACGCCTGGTCGTCCCGCGCCTTGGCGGCGCTCAGGATCATCGCCGGTCTGCTGTTTCTGGCCCACGGCCTGGTCAAGCTCTTCGGCTTTCCGGCAGGGGCCGAGCCTGGTCAGCAGGAGCTTTTTTCCCTGTTCGGCATCGGCGGGGTGATCGAGCTTGTGACCGGCGTGCTGCTGGTGCTGGGTCTGTTCACGCGCCCGGCGGCCCTGATCGCCTCGGGTCAGATGGCGGTGGCCTATTGGATGTTCCACTTCCCGCGCGATCCCATGCCGGCGGTGAACGGCGGCGACGCCGCCATCCTGTTCTGCTTCATCTTCCTTTACATCTTCACCGCTGGCCCCGGCGCCTGGAGCCTGGATGATCGAGGCAGCCGTCGGTTCTGAAGCGTTACAGGACCAAAGGCCGCCAAGCCTATAGGCTTGGCGGCCCGCCCTGTCAGGCTTTGACGGTCGCGGCCCAGTCGGTGGCGCGCACCAGACTGTCGACGATGCCCGGCTCGGACGAGGCATGGCCGGCGTCGTCCACGATGTCCAGACGCGCTTCGGGCCAGGCGCGATGCAGGGCCCAGGCGCCCGAAATCGGCGTGACCACGTCGAACCGCCCTTGCGCGATCCAGCAGGGGATGTGGCGCATCCGGTCCACATTCTTCAGGATCCAGCCGTCTTCCTCGAAGAAGCCGGCGTTGGTGAAGAACCAGTTCTCGATCCGGGCGAAGGCCACGGCGAACTCTGGCTCGGCGAACTTTTCGGGCCGGGCGTTTGGGCCTTCCACGCTGACGGTCTCGCCTTCCCAGCTCGACCAGGCGACGGCGCACCGCTCGCGCTCGGCCACGTCGTCGCCGATCAACCGCTTGTAGTAGGCGGCCATGAGGTCGCCCCGCTCGGCCTCGGGGATGGGCTCCAGGAACCGTTCCCAGGCGTCGGGGAAGATCATCGAGGCCCCGTCTTGATAGAACCAGTGCAGCTCTTTCCTGGTCAGCAGAAAGATGCCGCGCAGCACCAGGGCCTGGACCCGTTCCGGGTGGGTGATGGCGTAGGCCATGGACAGGGTCGAACCCCATGATCCGCCGAACACCACCCACGTCTCGACGCCGCACAGGACGCGCAGTCGCTCGATGTCGGCGATCAGGGTCCAGGTGGTGTTGTCTTCCAGGGACGCATGGGGGCGCGACAGGCCGCAACCCCGCTGGTCGAACATGATGATGCGATAGACGGCCGGATCGAAGAAGCGGCGCATTCCCGGATTGACCGCCCCGCCCGGACCGCCGTGCAGCACGATGACCGGCACGCCCTGCGGATTGCCGGATTCCTCATAATAGATTTCATGCACGCCCTCGGTCGCCATCCAGCCCGAGGCATAGGCCTCGACCTCGGGATAGAGGATGCGACGCGGATCAGCGGGCGTGGGGAAGGCCATGGGGATGGTCTTTCTGCGAAAGGCGAAACGATCAGGAACGAACGGCGGCGAAGGCCAGGCACAGCCAGCCGGCGATCATCAGCACCCCGCCGATGGGCGCGATGGCGCCGAAGGCCGGCACGCCGAGAAAGGCGATCAGCAGCAGGGACAGGCAGAAGATCAGACCGCCGACAGACGCCAGCCACCCGGCCGTCGACGACAGCCGCCCGCCCGCCTGCCACTGGGCGGCGGCGACGGCCAGAACGGCGTGGACCAGTTGATACTGGGCGCCGGTGGTCAGGAGCGTCTTGATTTGCGGACCGGCGCCGTGGGCCGCGAAGGCGCCGACGGCGACCGCCATGGCGCCGTTCAGGGCGGCGAAGAGGATCAGGTTGCGACTCGCGATCATCCGATCAACCTAGACCGTAGATCGTCCGATGTCTTTCGCCGGTTCAATTGACGCGGGGCAGGGGCGTCAGGTGGCTGGCCATGGCCGAGGCGGCGGCCTTGACGCCCTTGCGCACGACGGCTTCGTTCGCCGGGGCAGGCGCGCGCAGCAGCCCGATGGCCGGCGTCAAGGGCCCGTCCGGCAGATCGGCCAGAACCCGGTAGAGCAGATACGAACCCGCATCCTCTTCCGCCTCGGAAGAGGCGTCTGCCTGCAGACCGGCGGCGGTCAGGGCGCGCAGGATGTCGGCGACAGGCGCGGTGGCGCGGGCGACGCCGGGGCCCGTGCTGGACAGGCGATGCTTGTGATCCAGGGTGCGGTTTTCGGCGCGCATCTGGACCCGGAAACCCTGGGCCTTGTGCGTCCGGCCGACCAGCAGCACAGCGCGGCACTCGCCGCTGCCCAGGCGCGCGGCCAGGGTCGAGGCCAGGGCGTCGGGGTCGTCGCCGGCGATGGACACGGCGCGTGCGCCGACGGGGCTCCAGATTTCGCCGGACAAGTCCTCGACCAGATCCCATCCTGCATTCTGGCCCTCATAGGCGCAGATGATGATGCCTGGCCGTCGGTCGCCGTTTCCGGCGTCGCCGCTCGCTGGGCTGTCGATTTCGCTCATCGTGCCGGCCATCGTCCCGCCCATGACAGTTCGGTGACCCGCAAGTGGAGGCAAGTTTGTCTCACCGTCAAGTGCGTGCGCTCCCTAGCCCAGATCGCCGACAGCGGCGTCCAGCAGCATGAAGGCGCGTCCGGCGTCCGAGGCCAGCGCGGTCTGCACCGCCGCCGTGTCGCCCGTGCGGGCCGATGCGGCCAGGCCGCCGGCGAAATGGCGCACGTAACGTTCGGCGTCGGCGCGCAACTCCGCGTCGCTGAGCACCCGGCGCGAGACGCTGCGAACCGCGGCCGGCGCCACCCGGCGCACGATCTGGCGGCCGCCGTCGGGGTCGCCCTTGCCGATGGCGCGCGCGGCCTCCTCGACCCGCGACCGGGGCAGGAGGGCGTTGGGGTCGACGCCCATGCGGCGAATGGCGGCGATCACGCGTTCGGACAGAGCGTCCGCCTCAGCGGGCGTGGGACCGGCGGCCGGAGCCGGCGTGTCCAGGTCCAGCGGCGGCTCATCGCCTTCATCCTGCGAGACCAGGTCGCTCCAGTCCAGGCGGTCGTCGGCGACGGCGCGCGGGGTCTCGGTCGGCTCAAGCCGCAAGCGGCTGCGCAGGCCGAATTTGCGCTCTTCGGCCGGCGGCGGGACCGGCGATCGCGGGGCGCGCTGTTCGGCGCGTTCGGCCTCGGGCGATGGTTCGCGACGACGGGCGGGCGAGGCGTCGCCGGACACCACCCCCATCAGTCGAACGGCCTCGGTCAGCATGTCGTAGTTGCGGCGCACCCGCTCCTGGAAGCCCAGGTCCAGCGCCTCGGTGTCCTCGGCGGCCTTGCGCGAGGCGGCGGACAGAGACGCCAGACCGTCCTCGACCGTGGCGCGCACGGCGTCGGCGCGGACGCGTGCCTCCTGCGGCAGGCGGGCGGCGCGCTCGTCGATGTCGGCGACGGCGGTGTCGATCTCGGACAGGGCTTCGTTCAGGCGCCCGACCAGGGTCTCCAGCCGGTTGACCATCCGCTCGCCGGCCTCCTCGACGATGCCGGAGGTTTCGCCCACGATGCGGCGCGCATCCGCGATGCGGGCGTCGGCGGCGTTGTCGGCCTTCTGCGCGGCGTCGAACAGGGTTTCGCCCAGGCGGTCGGCGCGCAGCCGGGCCTGTTCGGCGGCGTCAGCGGCGGCGGCGCGGGAATCCTCGGCCGTGGCGCGCATCTGCTCCAGGGCGCGGCGGGTTTCCTCCATCAGGGCGTCGCGGGCCTCGGCGGCCAGGGCTTCGAAACGGTCCAGGGCGACCTTGGTGGCTGAATCGAAGCCGTCGGCCTCGCGCTGCGACATGTCCACCAGGGCGCGGAACTGGTCCGCGGCGGCTTCGACCAGGTCGCGCATGGCGTCGACCGAGGTCTGGGTGGTGCGGTCCAGATCGCCGGCGGCGCTGCGGGTCGCCGACAGATGTTCGACCAGCTGGGCGCGCTGGCTCTCGACCTGGGCGGAGAAATCCTCCTGATCGGTGCGCAGCGCATAGGCGGCGGTGACCAGCGAGGCGCGTTGCTGGCCCAGCCCCTCTTCGACCGACTGAATCTGTTCGGCCACGCCCGATCCGGCGTTCTCCAGCCGGATCGTCTGGCGGGCCAGGTCTTCGGCGGCGACGCGGGCGGCGTCCTGGGCCTCTCCGGCGGCGGCGGCCAGATCGGCGGCGCGGGCGGCCAACGCGGCCTCGGCCTCGCGCAACTGGGCCTGGGCCAAGTCGGAGGCGTCGGCGACCATGCGCGACTGGCGCTCGACCGCGTCGATGACGCCGGTGGCCTGGGTGTCCAGATGCAGGCCCAGGGTCTGCATCTGATCGCGTTCACGGCCCAGGTTCTCGGCCAGGCGACGGGCGGTGCGGCCCGCGTTGTCTGCCGCCTCGTTCAGGCGCGCCGTCTCTTCGGCCAGGGCTTCGCGCAGCAGGGCCATGTCGTTGCGCGCCCGCTCGGCCGCCAGGGCGGCGTGGTCGATGTCGGATCGCAGGGATTGAAGGACATGACCGGTCTGCTGGGCGGCCAGCGCCGTCGGGGCGACCAGCGCCTCGGCCAGTTGACGCGCGCGACGGGTCTCGGCGGCCAGACCAGCCCCCTGCCGCACGGCATGGGCCAGCATGATGGCCAGGCCCGCCGGGGCCAGGGCGATCAGGGCGTAGATGGCGATCCGCAACGGATCCAGTTCCGCCCCGCCCGCACCGAACTCATAGGCGGCCCAGGAGGCCACGCCGCCGATCCAAAGGGCGGAAGCGATGCCCGCGATCAGATAGGCGTGGCGGCCCGACGGATCATTCGCCCGCTTGGCGACGACCGGCTTGACGGCGGGCGGCGACGACAGTTCGAACGGAGCGGGGGGCTTGCCGGCCGCGACGGCCAGATCGACTTCCACTGTCGATCGCGGTTCGGGTTCTGCGCTGGGCGCCAACGAGGCGGCGGCGCGCTCTTCGGCCTGGCGCTGTTCTTCCAGCAGGCGGCGACGGCGACGTTCGGACATCGGTCGTTCGAATGTGGGCTGCACGATTTCCAGATCGGCGTCGGTCAGGGGTTCCGGTTCGATCACGGTCTCCGAGACCGGCGTCTCTTCGACGGACGGCGCATCGATAGGGACGACGATGTCCTCGTCGGTCAGCTTCAGCGGCGGCCGTTTGGGAGACTTCATCAGCTCAAAAACTCGATCTCTACGCTGGCGTCCGACAGCGCCGCCAAGACCCTAGAACAGGAATGAGGCGGACGGAACCTGCTGGCGCGCCTAAGCTGTCGATCGACGCCTGAGCAAAGGCCGCGTCAGCAGTCGCGCTTGCCGTCCACCACGGCTGCAGAGGCGGCGGCGTCCTGACACTCCACGACGCGGCGCACTTCGCGGTCGGAATGGTTGGCGTTGTGGGTGTTTACGCCGAACTGCGACAGGACGGCTGCGGCCAGCAGAGCGATGAAGCCGGCGATCAGCTCGATCAGTCCCTGCATTTCACCCTCCCTCGCGGCCCGAACAGCCCAGCGCCTTATGCCTCAGATCGGCGAACGTCACAATCCCGCCTCATGGCCGGGCGCGTTCAAAGATTGACCCCGCGCCAAGCGCGTGAAACGGAGGATCAGGGCGCTCCGACACCGTGTCACGCGAATCAGGCAGAGGGGTTGCATGGGGCAAGGCGGCGACAGTTACGACGGCAGTTTGCTGGAGCCGGGGCCGGGTCTGTGGACCTCGGCGGTCGCCCATCGGTTTTCCGTGCTGATGGAGAACGAAGCCTATTTCGACGCGCTTTCCTCGGCCATTCAGAAGGCGGAACGGTCCATCGTCCTGCTGGGCTGGCAGTTCGATCCGCGCACCCATCTGGACCCCGAAACGCGGCCGGGCGACAAGAGTGCAGAGATCGGCCGGCAGCTGAGGATGCTGGTCAAGAAGAAGCCGGACCTGGACGTGCGGCTGCTGATCTGGAAGTCGCCGCTGTTGATCGCGGCGTCGCAGGGGTTTTATCCCCACCGCGCCCAGCGCTGGTTTCGCAAGCGGATGGTGGAGTTTCGGCTGGATTCGCCCGGTCCCATCGGCGCCTGCCACCATCAGAAGGTGGTGGTGATCGACGACAAGCTGGCCTTCTGCGGCGGGGGCGATGTCTCGACCGACCGCTGGGATTCCGACGAGCATCTGGATGGCGATCCGCGCCGCGCCCTGCCCAGCGGCGTGATCTGCAAGGCGCGTCATGAGGTGATGTCGGTGATGGACGGCCCGGCGGCGCGCGCCCTGGGCGATCTGGCGCGCGAACGCTGGTTCAAGGCGACCTGGGAACGCACCATCCCCGACGAGGTCGAAGCTGATCCCTGGCCTGACGGCGTCCCGGTTCAGATGACCGAAGTGCCGGTCGGCATCGCCCGGACCGAACCCAAATGGGGCGGGCGACACGAGGTGCGCGAGAGCGAGGCCCTGCACCTGGAATCGATCAGGCGCGCCAGACGCCTGATTTATATGGAAAATCAGTATTTCACCTCGCCCGTGATCGCGGCGGCGCTGGCCCAGCGTCTGGCCGAACCGGACGGGCCGCAGATCATCGTGGTCTCCACCGCCAAGAGCCCCAGTTGGTTCGACAGCCTGACGATGGACACCGCCCGCGCCGAGGTGCTGTACCGGCTGGAGCAGGCGGACAAATACAATCGGTTCTTCGCCTTCGCGCCCCTGACCGAAGACGGCGACCGGATCATCGTCCACGCCAAGATGTCGATCATCGATGATCGGCTGCTGCGGATCGGCTCGACCAATCTGAACAATCGGTCAATGGGGCTGGACACCGAATGCGACATCGCCGCCGAGCCGACCGATGCGGCGGGCCGGGCGGTCATCACCGCTCATCGCCACCGCACCATCGCCCATTGGCTAGGCGTGGCGACCGAGGACTATGCGGCGGTGGAGGGGGTGTTCGGCTCGGTCGGTCAGGCGATCTGCAGCTTCGAGACGGATCGGCTGAAGCCGTTGGGATCGGATCCGCCGACGCGCATCCAGCGGATGTTCGCCGAATGGCAGCTGGGCGACCCCACATCCTCGACGGACGCCTGGCGGCCGTGGAAACGGCTGAACCGCTCGCATCGAACGCGACCGGCGTCGGAGGGCGGTCAGTCGCCCGGCTGAACCACGTCGAAATCCACGATCAACGGCAGATGGTCCGACGCGACCCGCGCCAGAGGGGAATAGGCCGAGCGCACCGCGCGTATGCGAATGTGCGGGCTGACGAAACAGTGGTCGATGCGGATAGCGGGAAAGGCCGAGGGGAAGGTCTTCACGCTGGGCTTTAAGCCCAACTGACGCTGGCAGTCCTCAAGACTGCGGCACAGGGTCTGATAGGGGCGGGTGATCGAGGTGGCGTTGAAGTCGCCCGCCAGAAGGGTCGGCCCGGTGCAGCCCCCCAGCCAGCCCGATCCGGTCAGGGCGGCGGCCTGCAGCCGCTGCTCGCGCGGCACCAGACCCAGGTGGGTGTTTAAGACGTTAAGGGCCACGCCGTCGATCTCGATCTCGGACCAGATGGCGCCGCGCGGCTCCAGCCCCGGGATGCCGGCGACGGTCGGCAGGCTGTCGGCGCGGATCAGCCGTTCGGGGTGCGCCGTCAGAATGGCGTCGCCATACTGTTCGGCCTCGATCCGCATCGCCGGGTGAAAGCGCGAGGTCATGACCAGACCATCGGCGATGGCGCGGGCCTGATCCACGCCGTTGGTGCGCGAACGGCCGACGTCCAGTTCCTGCAGGCAGACGATGTCCGGCTCGTATTCGCCGATGACGGCGACGATGCGGTCCACGTCCAGCCGGCGGTCGGTCCCGACGCAGCGGTGGACATTATAGGTGAGAAGGCGGGGCATGGCGTTGGGATGTCGTGTGGCTTCGACCCTGGGCTAGGCCTTCTGGTCCTCGATTGCGACCCCGATACGACGATTCACAGCAGGATCAGATGATCCGGCAGCTCATTGGGGTTGTCCGCGCGGGGCGGGAAATGCCGCGCCAGCACCTGGCCGCACAGGCCGATGGCGGCGGAAAAGCCTTCCACGGGCTTGTCGGCCCGCAACTCGCGGGTCAGGGCGTCGACGGCCTGGGCCCAGGCGCTTTCCTCCACCTTGGCGTGAATGGCTTCGTCGGCGATCAACTCGACCTGGTGTTCGTCCAGGGCGGCGAAAATCAAGACGCCGGTGCGTTCGCGCGTCACATGGACGCCGTGGGCCAGGAACTGCTGCAAGGCCGCCTCTCGCACCCGCCCGCGCCGCACGCCGGCGGGGGTCGCCAGGCGACGCAACATCGGAATCCGCGTCAACAGAAAGACGCCGACGAACACCACCGCCTGCGACAGGGCGTAGAGCGCCAGGGCCTGTCCCGTGCTCGCCGCCTCGGCCGCCTGATGCGCCGCCTCCCATCCATCACTGGGCCAGCGCAGGTCCAGAACAAGGGGGACGAAGACGATCGGCGCGATCAGCGCGGCGCCCGCCGCCCAGGCCAGGCTGACATCCAGATAGGACGAGACGCGCCGCGACACGACGCAGAAAATCTCCCCCGAGGTCTGCATTTCGGCGCTGGCGATGGCCTCGGCGATACGGGTGCGGTCGCTGTCCGTGATCTTCATCACCATCCTCCTGACGCCCCGCCGCCGCCGAAACCGCCGCCGCCGCCGCCAAATCCTCCGCCGCCGCCTCCGCCGCCCCAATCGCCGCCGCCCCGGCTCGAGTTGCGCAGCGCTTCGGACGCGGCCCACAGCAGGACCGAACCGACGTCGCTGCGCCGCCCGCGACCCGACCGCGCGGCGGCCAGGAACATGAACAAGAAGATGAGCGCCACGATCACCAAGGGCGCGATGGAGCCGCCCTTTTGCGTCGCCTGTTCCTCAGCGACGGCCTTGGCGCGGGCCTGGGCTTCGGCCGGGTCCAGCGACAGCTGGGCGATCAGGGCGTCCACGCCCTTGACCACGCCTGTCTTGTAATCGCCGTCGCGGAAGGACGGCAGGATGTCGTCGCGTATGACCTGGGATGAAAAGGCGTCCGTCAGGATCGGCTCCAGCCCATAGCCGACCTCGACCCGAACCTTGCGCTCATTGGGTGCGACGATCAGCAGGGCGCCGTTGTCGTTCTCCTTCTGGCCGATGCCCCAGGCGCGACCCAGCTGATAGCCGTAGTCCTCGATTTCCTGGCCCTGAAGGCTGCTGACGGTGACGACGACCAGCTGGTCGCTGGTCGCGGCCTCAAGCGCCGCCAGCTTGTCGGTCAGCGCCTGTTCGGTCTCGGGATCGAGCAGGCCGGCCTGATCGACCACGCGGCCGGTCAGGGGCGGAAACGCGATCTTTGACTGCGCCATCGCCGGAAGGGCGAACAGCAGGACGACGGCCAGAGCGGCCAGCCAGGCGGCGACGCCGGTCGGACGCCGCCCCGGCGCGAGAAGGCGTGTCACTGGGCCGGCGGGGTGGAACCAGGCGCGACGGCGGCGGCGCCGCCGCCGGGGGCGGAGGCGTTGGACGGCGGGGCGTTCAGGTTGAAGTTCACCTGCGGCGCCGACTGGGCGGCGGCGGTCGCTGTGAACAGCTGCATGGGCTTGGAGCCGCCATGCAGCGTCTTGGCCCAGATCACCTGCGGGAAGGTGCGCAGGGTGGTGTTGTAATCGCGCACGGCCTCGTTGTAGTCGCGGCGCGCGATCTGGATGCGGTTCTCGGTGCCTTCCAGCTGCGACTGCAGCGTCAGGAAGTTCTGGTTGGCCTGAAGCTGGGGATAGGCCTCAACCGTGACCAGCAGGCGCGACAGGGCGCCGGACAGCTGGCCCTGCGCCTCCTGATACTGCTGGAAGGCCTGGGGGTTGTTCAGATCGCTGGCCGAGACGTTGACCGAGGTGGCGCGGGCGCGGGCGTTGATCACGTCCGTCAGGGTGGTGCGCTCCTGGATCGCCGCCCCCTGGACGGTGGCGACCAGATTGGGAACCAGATCGGCGCGGCGCTGATACTGGCTCTGAACATCGGCCCAGGCGGCCTCGGCGCGCTCCTGCTTGGTCGGGATGGTGTTGTAGCCGCAGCCGGCGGCCGCCGGCGTGATCATAAGGACGGCGGTGACGGCGAGCGCGCGAGCGTTGAGGACCATGACATCTCCCGATTGGCGACGATCGCCGTTAGGTCGATTATCGGCCCGCCGCCGCGATGCATCAAGCGTGCAGTGGCTCCGGTTCGATATTGTTGATGCGACAGGCGGCCGAATAGGTGTTGGCCAGCAGACAGGCGATGGTCATGGGGCCGACGCCGCCCGGAACCGGGGTGAGACGGCCGGCGACCTCCACAGCCGTCCTGGCCACGTCGCCGACCACACGGGTCTTGCCCTCGGCCGCCTTGACCGGATCGGCGGACGGCACGCGGTTGATGCCGACATCGATGACCGTGGCGCCGGGCTTGATCCAGTCGTTCCGGATCATCTCGGGCCGTCCAACCGCCGCCACCAGGATGTCGGCTTCCCGGCAGACGGCGGGCAGGTCGCGGGTTCGCGAATGGGCGATGGTGACGGTGCAGCTTTCGCCCAGCAGCAGTTGGGCCATCGGCTTGCCCACGATGTTGGACCGGCCCACCACCACGGCGTTCAGGCCCGACAGATCGCCCAACTGATCCTTCAGCAGCATCAGACAGCCCAGCGGCGTGCACGGCACCAGGCCCGGCAGGCCTACGGCCAGACGCCCGGCGTTGACGACGTGAAACCCGTCCACGTCCTTGTCCGGGTCGATGGCGTCCAGCACCACGGTCGCGTCGATGTGGGCGGGCAGGGGCAGTTGCACCAGAATGCCGTGGATGCCCGCATCGGCGTTCAACTGGCCGATCAGGGCCAGAAGCTCGGCCTGGCTGGTCGTCTCGGCCAGACGATGGGTGTCGGATCGCATACCGGCGCGCAGGGTCGTCTCGCCCTTGTTGCGGACATAGATCTGGCTGGCGGGGTCCTCGCCGACGATGACGACCGCCAGACCCGGTTTGACGCCGTGATCCGCCTCAAGGCGTTCGACGGCGGCGGCGACGCGCTGCACCAGCGTTGCGGAAAAGGCCTTGCCGTCGATCAGGGTCGCGGACTGGGGTTCGACCGACATGGCGGCTCCGTCTGGCGGGAAATTTCAGAATCGCGGCGATTTACAGCCGCGGCGGTTCGTCGTCTATGATCCCGGTCCAACGCTGGAGAAATTCATGAGCCGTCCCTGCCTCGCCGCCGCCGTCAGCCTGATCGCCCTGATCGGAGCCGCAGGTCACGCCCTGGCTCAGGAAGCCCAACCCCTGCGGATCGGCGCCAGCGTCAACGGCGCCCTGACGGACGGCGACGCCAAGGCGGCGGACGACGAATACCGTTACGACGACTATCGCTTTCAGGCCCGGGCGGGCCAGCGGCTGGAGGCCGTGCTGCGTTCCGACGCCTTCGACGCCTATTTGGCGATCTATGCGGACGGCGCTGCGGGCGAGGCTTTGGCCGAGGACGATGACGGGCTGGGCGACGGTACGAACGCCCGGTTGCGTTTCACGCCCGAGCGGGACGGCGTCTATGTGCTGAGGGCGCGCACGTACAGCGGACTGGACGGCGGCGACTATCGCCTGACGCTGCAGGAGCGCCCGCCCGCGCCGCGCGCGCCGCGCGCGACCGGCATCCGCGTCGGCTCGACCACCGGCGGCGAACTGACGGCCAGCGATCCAGAACAGGAGGATGGCGGCCGATACGACGCCTATGTCTTCCGCGCCGGTGCGGGCGACCGTTTCGTGATCACCCTGGATTCCAGCGACATCGACCCGGTGGTGCGGGTCGGGCGGATGAACGGGCCGGACTTTACCGAAATCGCCAACAACGACGACGCACCGGGCGGCGGTCTGAACTCACGCCTGACGTTCACGGCCCCTTCAGCGGGCGAATACGTCATCCGCGCCACCGGCGTGGACGAGCGCCTGGGCCGTTATGAACTGGGCCTCGCCGAGGCCCCGCCTGCTCCGCCGTCCAAACCCATAGCGGTCGGCGACGAGATCAAGGGTAAGCTGGGCGCCGACAGCGCCACCAACGATGACGGTCAGCGCGCCGACACCTACCGCTTCACCGGAACCGCCGGCCAGCGGATCGCCATCGAGATGAAGTCCAGCGAGTTCGACACCTATCTGACGCTTCGCCGCGCCTCGGACGGGACGATGGTGGCCGAAGATGACGACGGCGCGGGATCGGGCACCGATTCGCGCATCGGCCGCACGCTTGACGCCGACGGCGACTACGTCATCGAAGCCCGTGGTTTCAGCGCCGAGGCCGACGGCGACTATACGTTGAAGCTGACCGAGACCGCCCCGCCGCCGCCGCCCACGCCCGCCGTGTTTGGTCAGACCGCCGAGGGCGAGATCACCGATACGGACCCGCAAGGCGAAAACGGCAAACACTATCACGCCTATGCCTTCAGCGGGACCAAGGGGCAGCGGGTGCAGGCGATCCTGCGGTCCGGCGACTTCGACGCCTATCTGGAGATCGGCAAGGCGGGCGAGGACTTCGAGGTTCTGGCCAGCGACGACGACGGCCTGAGCGAAGGCACGGATTCGCGTCTGACCTTCACCCTGCCCGACAGCGGAGACTACATCGTGCGCGCCATGCCGCTCAGCGGCGACGGCAAGGGCCTCTATTCCTTCGAACTGTCGGATCGCGGGCCGGAGCCCAAGCCCGGCAGCCTGCTGGTCGGCTCGACCGTTCGCGGCGTGCTGAAAGAAGCCTCGGCCCTGACGGACGAGGGCGCCTATTTCGACGCCTATCGTTTCCAGGCCAAAAAGGACGAGAAACTTCGGCTGACCATGGTGTCGAACGCCTTCGATTCCTTCATCGACCTGGGCCGCCAGGACGATGACGGCGATTTCTCAAGCCTGGCGACGGATGACGACGGCCTGTCGGACGCCCACGCCAAGCTGGATTGGACCGCGCCGGACGACGGCTGGTATGTGGTTCGCGCCCGCGCCTATGGCCCGAACCAGACGGGCGCCTACGCCCTGACGGTCGAACGCCAGCCCGCCGCCAGCGCGCGGGGCGGCGAGGGACGGAGCCAGACGCCGTCCGAGTAGATCTGCATGAACGACACGGCCCCGCCCGACCGCAAGGACCAGCATCTGGACGTCGTTCTGGCGGGGCGGGGCCGTCACGCGCGCGACGCCGGTTTCGACCGCGTGCATTTCGTTCATGAGGCCCTGCCGGATCTCGACCACGACAAGATCGACCTGGGGGCCGACTTCCTGGGCAGGCGGCTGAAAGCCCCTTTGCTGATCAGCGCCATGACCGGCGGCCCGAGCCGAGCCGAGGCGATCAACGCCCGTCTGGCCGAGGCGGCCCAGCATCTGGGCGTCGCCCTGGCGGTGGGGTCTCAACGGGCCGCGATCGAGGGCGGGGCCAGCGGGGGTCTGGATCGGACCCTGCGGCGTCGCGCGCCCGATACCGTGATCCTGTCCAATATCGGCGCGGCCCAACTGACGCGCGGCTTCGGATTGGACGAGGCGCGGCGCGCGATGGACATGATCGACGCCGACGCCCTGGTCGTTCACCTGAACCCGTTGCAGGAGGCCTGTCAGCCAGAGGGGGATCGTGACTGGTGGGGCGTGGGCGCGGCGCTGGAGGCGCTGATCCTGAAACTGGAGGCGCCCGTGGTGGTCAAGGAGACCGGCGCGGGCCTATCCGGCCGCACCGCCCGGCGCTTGATCGACATGGGCGCGGCGGCGGTTGATGTTGCGGGCGCGGGCGGCACCAACTGGGCGCTGATCGAAGGCGAACGGGCGTCGAACCCGTTCGACAAGGCTCACGCCGCCGCCTTCGCAGACTGGGGCGCGCCGACCGCCCAGGCCCTCGTGGATGTGCGGCGCGCGTGCCCGGAGGCCGTCATCATCGGTTCCGGCGGCGTCCGCGACGGGGTGGATGCGGCCAAGGCGATTCGCCTGGGCGCCGATGTCGTGGGCCAGGCGGCGGGCGCTCTGGCGGCCGCCGCGACCTCTACCGAGGCGGTGGTCGCACATTTTCAGCAGGTGATGCGCCAACTGCGAACCGTCTGTTTCTGCACGGGCTCCGCCAATCTGGCGGCGTTGCGTCGCGCGCCTCTGCGACCCTTCGACTGATCGCAGGCGTTGCCAAGCGCGCGTCAGCTCGTGTAGAGCGCCTTCTCCTGTTGGGGAGTAGCTTCCGGCGTCGCATCGTCGGGATCGCGTCAACACACTCGCGCTTCGGCGCGTGGCGCGATCAGCGGACCACCGCCTAGCGAGACCAGCGCGTTCCACCGCCGCACCGGCAGGCGAGGGGACCGCTGTCGCTTGTCCGGTGGAATGATTCGCATGACCCCAGGAGCCATCGCCGTCCTGTCCCTCAGCATGTCCACGGACGCCTTCGCGGCCGCCGTGGGGCGGGGGGCGTCTCACCGACCGACCGTGCCGGCCGCCGTCAAGGCCGGACTGGTGTTCGGCGTCATCGAAGCCATCACGCCGTTGATCGGCTGGGGGCTGGGCCTCATCGCCGCCGGACTGGTCGAGAAGATCGATCACTGGATCGCCTTCACCCTGCTGCTGATCGTGGGCGGCAAGATGATCTGGGAGGGCGCCAAGCCGCGAGACGCCGACGAAGACGCCGCGCCCCGCCGCTCAGGCCCGTGGGCCTTGATCGCAACCGCCATCGGCACCAGCATCGACGCGGCGGCTGTCGGCGTGGGCCTGGCCTTCATCGGCGCCAACATCTGGGTGATCGCCGCCTCGATCGGCTTCACCACCTTCGTCCTGACCACCCTCGGCATGCTGATCGGCCGGGCCGTGGGCCTCAAGTTCGGCAAGGCGGCCGAGATCGTGGGCGGCGTGGCCCTGATCGGACTGGGCACGATGATCCTCCTGGAACACCTGGGCGTGCTGGGCGGCTGATTTCAGGCGGACGGCAGCAGCGCTTTCGCAAAGGCCCGATAACGCCCCGCCCGGACGCCATCGGTGGCGCGGGCGATGTCGGGTGCGAAATAGTGGTCGCTGGCGTAGGGGGCGGCGGCCTCTCGCACGATGGCGAAGACCTGCTCCAGCACAGGCGAACTGGTCAGGGGACGATGGAACTCGATCCCCTGCGCCGCCGCCAGAAGTTCGATGCCGACGACCGTCGCCGCATTTTCCGCCATGTCCAGCAGGCGGCGTGCGCCGTGGGTGGCCATGGAGACGTGATCCTCCTGATTGGCGCTGGTCGGGACCGTGTCCACGCTGCACGGATGGGCGACCATCCGGTTCTCGGCGATCAGGGCGGCGGCCGTGACCTGGGCGATCATGAAGCCGGAGTTCAGACCGCTCTCCTTGACCAGAAACGCTGGCAGTTCGCTCATCTTCGGATCGACCAGGATGGCGGTGCGTCGCTCGGAGATATTGCCGATCTCGCACAGGGCCATGGCGATCTGATCCGCAGCGAAAGCAACGGGTTCGGCATGGAAGTTGCCGCCGGATATGACGTCGCCGTCGTCGATGAAGACCAGGGGATTGTCGGTCACGGCGTTGGCCTCGCGCTCCAGCGTCGCGGCGGCGGTCTTCAGCACGTCCAGAACCGCACCCATGACCTGGGGCTGGCAGCGAAGCGAATAGGGATCCTGCACCTTGGCGCAGTCGTCGCGGTGGCTGTCGCGAATGGCGGAACCGTCGATCAGACCGCGCAAGGCGGCGGCCACCGCGATCTGGCCGGGCTGGCCGCGCAGGGCGTGGATGCGTGCATCGAACGGGGCGTCCGATCCCTTCAGCGCATCGACCGACAGGGCGCCCGCCGCCAGGCCCGCCGCGAACACAGCCTCGGCCGCGAACAAGCCCGCCAGCGCCAGCGCCGTCGAACACTGGGTGCCGTTCAGCAGGGCCAGACCTTCCTTGGGGCCCAGCGTCAGCGGCGTCAGGCCGACATGCGCCAGCGCCGCCTCCGCCTCCAGCGTCCGGCCGTCCGCCCGCGCTTCGCCCACGCCGATCAGGACACAGGACATATGGGCCAGGGGCGCCAGGTCGCCGGAGGCCCCGACCGACCCCTTGGATGGAATACAGGGCAGGATGTCGGCGTTGATCAGCGCGACCAGGGCCTCAAGCGTCTCGCGCCGGATGCCCGAGGCGCCGCGCGACAGGGAGGCGATCTTCAGCACCATCAACAGCCGCGTCACCCCGTCGGGCAGCAGCGGACCGACCCCGCAGGCATGGCTCAGCACCAGATTCTTCTGAAGGGTCTCAAGGTCTTGCGGCGCGATGCTGGTGTTGGCCAGCAGGCCGAAGCCCGTGTTCACCCCATAGACTGTGCGGCCCTCCGCCACGATGGCCGCCACGGTCGCCGCGCCCTTTTCGACGTCGGCCCAGGCGGCAGGCGTGATGATCACCGTCACGGGGCCGTCCAGCACGGCGCGAAGCTGGGCCAGGGTCAGGGGGGCGTCGCCGAGGGGCAGGGTGGTCATCGTCAGGCCTTCAGGCTGGGCAGGTTCAGTTCGTGTTCGCGGGCGGCGGCGCGGGCGATGTCGTATCCCGCATCGGCATGGCGCATGACGCCGGTGGCCGGGTCGTTCCACAGGACGCGCTCAAGCCGTCTGGCGGCTTCCGGCGTGCCGTCGGCGACGATGACGACGCCCGAATGCTGGGAGTATCCCATGCCGACCCCGCCGCCGTGATGCAGCGACACCCAGGAGGCGCCGGACGCCGTGTTCAGCAGGGCGTTCAGCAGGGGCCAGTCGCTGACCGCGTCCGACCCGTCCATCATCGCCTCCGTCTCGCGGTTCGGACTGGCGACCGAGCCGGAATCCAGATGGTCGCGGCCGATGACGATGGGGCCGGACAGTTCGCCGGACGCCACCATCTGATTGAACATCAGGCCCGCGCGGTGCCGATCCCCCAGGCCGATCCAGCAGATGCGGGCGGGCAGGCCCTGGAAGGCGATCCGCTCGCCGGCCATGTCCAACCACCGATGCAGACCGGCATTGTCGGGGAACAGCCGCTTCATCGCCGCGTCGGTCTTGCGAATGTCTTCGGGATCGCCGGTCAGGGCGGCCCAACGGAACGGCCCGACGCCCCGGCAGAACAGCGGGCGGATATAGGCGGGCACGAAGCCGGGGAAGTCGAAGGCATTCGTCACCCCTTCGTCGAAGGCGACCTGGCGGATGTTATTGCCGTAATCGACCACCGGGATGCCCGCAGCCTGGAAGTCCAGCATGGCCTGCACATGGGCGACGATGGACTTGCGCGCCGCCGCCGCGACCAAGGCCGGATCGCTGACGCGCCGATCCTCCCATTCCGCAACGGTCCAGCCGGTGGGCAGATAGCCGTTGACCAGGTCATGGGCGCTGGTCTGATCCGTCACTAGATCGGGGCGAACGCCGCGCTTCACCAGTTCAGGCAGAACATCGGCCGCATTGCCCAACAGGCCGACAGATATGGGCTTTCCGGTTTGCCCGGCCTGTTCGATCAGGGTCAGGGCCTCGTCCAGCGTCTCGGCCATGACGTCGAGGTAGCGGGTTTTCAGCCGCATCTCGATCCGGCTGCGCTGGCATTCGACAGCCAGACACGACGCCCCGGCGATGGTCGCCGCCAGCGTCTGGGCGCCGCCCATGCCGCCCAGGCCCGCCGTCAGAATCCATTTGCCCGACCAGTCGCCGCCATGGTGCTGGCGCCCGGCCTCCATGAAGGTCTCATAGGTGCCCTGCACGATGCCTTGGGTGCCGATATAGATCCACGACCCGGCCGTCATCTGGCCGTACATCATCAGCCCCTTGCGATCGAGTTCGCCGAAATGCTCCCAGGTCGCCCATTTGGGCACCAGGTTGGAGTTGGCGATCAGCACGCGCGGCGCATCGGCGTGGGTGCGGAAGACGCCCACCGGCTTGCCCGACTGGATCAGCAGGGTTTCGTCGGCCTCCAGAACGCGCAGGGTTTCGACGATACGGTCGAAGGCGGCCCAGTCGCGCGCCGCCTTGCCGATGCCGCCATAGACGACCAGATCCTGCGGCCGTTCGGCGACCTCGGGGTCCAGGTTGTTCATCAGCATCCGCAGGGCGGCCTCTGCGGCCCAGGTTTTGGCGGTCATGTCCGGCCCGCGCGGGCTGCGGACGATGCGGGTGTTGGGCGTATTCATCTCTGGCTTTCCGCAAAGGCGATGCAGGCGCCGAGGACGCGGCGCAGATGGTCCCGCATCGCCTCGGCGCTCTCGGGTCGATAGGGGCTGGGCCAATTTTCGGGCGACACCGGCCCGGCGGGGTCGGCCATATAGCCGCGGTCGGCCAACTCCATCTGGATGGCGTGTATCCCCGCGCTGGGTCGCCCATATTGGCGCGTGGTCCAACCGCCCTTGAACCGGCCGTTGACGATCAGGCTGGAGCCGCTGATCGCGCAGGCGGCCTCCACGCCTTGCGTCAGTTCAGGGGCGCAGGTCGACCCGTCGTTGTCGCCGATATTGAACTGGGGCAGTTCGCCCTCGAACAGGCGCGGCACGACCGAGCGGATCGAATGGGCGTCATAGAGAACGACCGGGCCGCGCGCGCTCAGCCGATCCAACTGGCCCTGCAGGGCGGCGTGATAGGGATCGAACCAGGTCGCGCGCCGCTCAGCGATCTCGTCGGCGTCGGGCGCCTGACCCTCGCGATACAGCGGCTCGCCGTCGAAGGTTTCGGTGGGGCAAAGGTCCGTCGTCGTCATGCCGGGATAGAGGGACGCGCCGGACGGGTCGCGGTTCACGTCGATGACGCTGCGCGAAATCGCCGTCCGCACCAGGGTCGCGCCCATGTCGGCGGCGAAGTCGTAGAGCCGGTCCACCCACCAGTCGGCGTCCTTGCGCGCTAGCCAGGGCGAGGTCATCCGCGCCTCGATCTCGGGCGGGATCTGGGTTCCGGTGTGCGGCAGGCCGATCACCAGCGGCGCCGAACCCTCGTGGACGGTCAGCCAGTCCTTCATCCGCTTCAGCCTCCCTCGCCAAATCGATCCATCGTGGTATGTCTAGACATATTGATCGTAGAGACGCGGACCTGTCCAGTGACCCCTGAAGCGCACCCTGTGGATCGCAGCCTCTGGTTCCAGGCCGCCCTGCTGCCGGACGGCTGGGCGAAAGGGGTGCGGATTGGGTTGGCGAACGGACGGATCGCCACGCTGGAAACCGGCGTTGAACGGGCGCCGGGAGAGGCGGACCACGGGGTCGCTCTGCCCGGCATGACCAATCTGCACAGCCACGCGTTCCAGCGGGCGATGGCGGGCCTGACCGAGGCGCGCGGGCCGTCTGACGACGACTTCTGGACCTGGCGGGCCCTGATGTACCGCTTTCTGGACCGGGGCGGGCCGGAGGAGATCGAGGCCATCACCGCGCTGGCCTTCATGGAGATGCTGGAAGGCGGTTTCACCCGCGTCTGCGAGTTCCACTATCTGCACAACGATGCGTCGGGCGCGCCCTATGCCGACATCGCCGAGATCGCCGGTCGGATCGTGGCGGCGACCCGGACGACGGGAATCGGCCTGACCCTGCTGCCGGTCTTCTACGCCCACGCCGGTTTCGGCGGCCAACCGCCCGCGCACGGCCAGCGACGGTTCGTGACCGATCTGGACGGGTTCGCCGATCTGACGGAGCGTTGCCGGGGTCTGGCCGCCGGGCTGGACGGCGCCGTGGTTGGCGTGGCGCCCCACAGCCTGCGCGCCGTCGCGCCGGATGAACTGGCGGCCATGCCTGCGCTGGCGGGCGACGAGCCGATCCATATCCACGTCGCGGAACAGACCAAGGAGGTTCAGGACTGCCTGGACTGGTCGGGCGCGCGCCCGGTGGAATGGCTGCTGGCCCATGCGCCGGTCGATCCGCGCTGGTGTCTGATCCATTCGACCCATGTGACCGCGGCGGAATGGCGCGGGATCGCGGATCGCGGCGCCGTGGTCGGCCTGTGCCCGATCACCGAGGCCAATCTGGGCGACGGCGTCTTTCCCGCCGTCGACTTCACCCAGGCCGGCGGACGGTTCGGCATCGGCACGGACTCCAATGTCCAGATCGGCGTGGCGGAAGAGCTGCGGATGCTGGAATACAGCCAGCGGCTGGCGCGGCGGGGGCGGGCGGTGATGGCCGATCCGCAGCGCTCGACGGGCCGCGCCCTCTATGACCGCGCCCTGGCGGGAGGGGCGCAGGCGGGCGGCGTCGAGGCGGGTCTGGTCATGGGCGGCTGGGCCGATATGGTGTCGCTGGATGTGGACGGGATCGCCTTCGCCGGACGTTCGGGCGATGCGGTTCTGGACAGCTGGATCTTCGGCGCGCCGCGATCCGGCGCGATCCGTTCGGTCTGGCGGGCGGGACGCGAGGTGGTGACGAACGGCCGCCATATCGCGCGCGACTCCATTCAGGCGCGTTATCGCCAGGCTCTTCTGAGGGTGCTGGGCGAGGCGGCGGCGTGACGCTGCATCAACGTATCTACGCCGATCTGGAGCGCCGCATCCTGTCCGGCGACCTGTCGCCCGGCGACCGTATTCCGTTCGAGCATGAGTTGACCGACACCTATCGCTGCTCGCGCATGACGGTGTCCAAGGCGATCTCCGAGCTGGCCGGGCGAGGGCTGGTGACGCGCCGCCGCCGCGCCGGCACCTTTGTCGCCCAACCCAAGGCCCACGCCGCTGTCCTGTCCATTCCCGACCTGCAGGCCGAGGTGGCGGCGAGGGGCCAAGCCTATGGCTATGCGCTTCTGGATCGCGCGGAGCGAAGCGCCCGCGACGACGACGAGGCCGAACTGGCCGCTGGTGAACGGCTGCTGGACCTGACCTGCCTGCACAGCGCGGACGGAATGCCCCTGGCGCTTGAGCATCGGCTGATTGCGCTGGCGGCGGCGCCTCAGGCGGTCGATGTGGATTTTCAGACGCTTGCGCCCGGCAGCTGGCTTCTGACCTCAGAGCCGTGGACCGAGGCGGAGAACCGGATTTCCGCCATCGAGGCGGACGTCACGGCCGCGCGGCTGTTGGGCCTGAAGCCGGGCGCCGCCTGTCTGTGTGTCGAGCGGCGGACATGGCGGGACGGGCAGGGGGTGACGCGGGTGTGGCAGACCTTCCCCGGCGACCGTTACGATCTGGTCGCGCGCTTTTCGCCCGGCCATATGAAGGATATCCGCCGATGAAGGCCGACCGCCTGCTGATCGACTGTCACGTCGCGACCATGGTCGAGGGCGCGGCCCCCTATGGCGCGATCACAGACGCAGCGCTGGTGATCGCGCAGGGTCGCATCGCCTGGGTGGGACCGCGCGCCGATCTGCCGGCCGTCGACGCCGCGCAGGTCGAACGCCTGGAGGGGCGCTGGATCACGCCCGGCCTGATCGACTGTCACACCCATCTGGTGTTCGGCGGGGATCGGTCGGCCGAGTTCGAACAGCGGCTGGGCGGCGCGACCTATGAGCAGATCGCCCGTGCGGGCGGCGGCATCGTCTCCTCGGTCATGGCGACGCGGTCGGCGTCGGAAGATGACCTGTTCGCCTCGGCCATGGATCGGCTGGCTGGCCTGAAGGTGACCGGCGTGACCACGGTCGAGATCAAGTCCGGTTATGGTCTGGATCGCGAAACCGAGCTGAAGATGCTGCGCGTCGCCCGCCGCATCGGCCGCGAGGGCGGAGTGCGCGTCCGCACCAGCTATCTGGGCCTGCACGCCGTGCCGCCCGAATATCGCGACGACCGCGCCGCCTATGTCGATCTGGCCATCGACGACATCTTGCCGGCAGCCCATGCCGAGGGTCTGGTCGATGCGGTCGACGCCTATTGCGAGCCCATCGCCTTTTCGACCGAGGAGGTTTCGCGCCTGTTCGACAGGGCGCGCCAACTGGGGTTGCCGGTCAAGCTGCACGCCGATCAGTTGTCGAATGGAGGCGGGGCGGCGCTGGCGGCGCGTCATCGGGCGCTGTCGGCCGATCACATCGAACACGCGACAGAACAGGGCGTCGCCGCCATGGCCGCCGCCGGCGTCGTCGCTGTTCTGTTGCCCGGCGCCTATCTGATGCTGCGCGAAACCCAGGCGCCGCCGGTCGACCTGTTGCGCCGCCACGGCGTGCGAATGGCCGTCGCCACCGACTGCAACCCCGGCACCTCGCCGGTCGCCTCCATGACCGCCGCCCTGAACCTGGCCTGCGTCCAGTTCCGCCTGACGCCGGAAGAAGCCCTGGCCGGCGCGACGCGGGAAGCGGCGCGGGCGCTAGGTCTGCTGGATGAGATCGGTACTGTGGAGACAGGCAAGGCCGCCGACCTCGCTGTCTGGAACGTCAAGCGGCCTGCGGAACTGGGCTACTGGCTTGGCAAGCCTGTGCTCCACGCCATCTATCGCTAGGCCGTTCAGGCCTCGGCGACGCCGATAGCCTTTATCAGGGCGTCGCGGATGGCGGCTTCGGTGAAGGGTTTCTGGACGGTGGGCTGGCCGCGCCATTCGTCGGGCAGGCCGCCTTCGCCATAGCCGGTGGAGAAGACAAACGGCACGCCGCGCGCCTTCAGCGCCTCGGCGACAGGGAAGACCTGCTGGCCGGCGACGTTGACGTCCAGCAAGGCGGCGTCCAGCCCCTCGGCGTCGCGCGCGAGGGCCAGACCCTCGTCGATGCTGGAGGCGGGGCCGACGGGCACGCACTCCATGTCTTCCAGAATCGTCTCGATCAGCATGGCGACCAGCGATTCATCCTCCACGATCAGGACGCGGCGGCCGTTCAGAGGATGGGTCATTGGGCTGCGGTCCTGTCGAGCGGAATCGTAAGCTCCGCGATCAATCCATCAGGGGCGTAGACCAGATCGATCTCGCCCGCCAGATCGTGGCGAATGTTTCGTTCAATCAAACGACTACCGAAACCTTTTCTGTCCGGTACCGTAACTTTCGGCCCGCCGATCTCTCGCCACGTCAGCCGCAGTTTTCGGGCCCGCTGATCGGCCAGCGCCCAGTCGATCAGGACGCGGCCATCAGGCGTGTGCAGGGCGCCGTACTTGGCGGCGTTGGTCGCCAACTCATGAAAGATCATGCCCAGCGACAGGACCACCGGCGGCTCCAGAGAGACGGGCGGGCCCACCAGACTGATCCGTGCAGGGCCATAGGCTTCGGTCTCGTGCTGCAGGATGGCGCGCAGGTCGGCGCCCTCCCAATGGCTCTGGGTCAACAGGTTGTGGGTGTGGGACAGGGACATGATCCGCGACTGGAAGGTCTCGGCGAAACCGGCGGGGTCGGCGTTGGACCGGGCGGTCTGGATGGCGATGGACTGAACGGTCGCCAGGGTGTTCTTCACCCGGTGGTTCAGTTCGTCGATCATCAGCTTTTGCCGCTGGGCCGCCAGGACGTTCGCAGTGACGTCATTGCCCTGAACGAAGATGCCGACAACAGTCCCGGACCCATCTCGGATCGGCTGATAGATGAAGTTCAGATAGACGGTTTCGAGCGGGCCGTCGGCCGTTCGTTGTAGTCGGGCGGCGCTTTCGCGGCCTTCATAGGGTTCGCCGGTCGCAAAGACGCTGTCCAAAAGATCAAAGAAGCCCTGGCCTTCAAGCTCAGGAAGGGCCTGGCGCACCGGCTTGCCGGAGATGTCGCGTCGGCCGATCAACTGGCCATAGGCGTCGTTGTGCATCTGAAACCGATGGGCCGGGCCGGACAGGATGGCAACGAAGCCTGGCGCCTGCATGAACATCTCGACCAGGCGATTGCGCTCGCGCTCCAGGCGTCGGTTGTCCTCCTGTACCGACTGGGCGCGACTTAGGACCGAGCCGCCCACGATGGCGTCCAGGGCCGTGATCGGCGCGTTCGGCCCCACAGCGGGCGACAGGTCGGTCAAGTCCATCGTGTGCTGCAACAGCAGCTCAACCTCGCCGGCCGCATTCAGCAGAGGCGTGTGCGTCGCGCTCCACACCCGTTCGACAAAGCCCATGGCGCCGTTGGGCAGGGGTTTTTCGACCGAGAAACGCACCAGCGCCAGATGATCGCGCTGGCGGGTCCGGCGCGCCTTTTCAAGCGATTCGCGGACCTGACGCACGTTTTCGGGCGCCTCTGAACCCGGGCCGGAATCGAAGGCGGCGAACAGCGGCTGGCCCACGATCTCCTGTCGCCGCGCCCCGGTCGCCTCTTCATAGGCGCGGTTGACGGCGACGATCCACAGGTCCGGCGTCAGCAGCACATAGGGGTTGGGCGAGCTTTCGAAGGCTGCGCCGAGGGCCGCCATTTGCGCGGCCGTCGGACCGTCTGATGTCTCTGGATCGTTCAACGCCTACCCCGCCTAGCTTGGCGATAACGCATGATCCGCAAAACGGTTCGCAGAAGAGATGTCGTCAACTGTGATCGCAAGGTCATTGGCCCGTCGCCAGGATTTGCTAATCAGCGGGGATGACAATCGCCGGCGTCTTCGCCACCCTCTCGCTCATGATGGCGCCCGCAGCCGACCAGCCCACAGTCCGCATTTCGCAGGGCGTCCTGACCGGACGCGCCGAGGCCGACGTGGTTGCGTTCAAGAACATCCCCTATGCCGCGCCGCCGACGGCCGCGCGGCGGTGGCGTCCGCCCGGTCCCGCGCCGACCTGGCAGGGTCAACGCGACGCCGGCGCCTATGGGCCGATCTGCATTCAGGCGCCGCCCGGCGGCGACCCCGGCGTCGGCCCGTTGCCGATGAGCGAGGACTGCCTGAACCTGAACGTCTGGCGTGCGGCGGCGACGGCTCAGCCGGCGCCGGTCATGGTCTGGATTCACGGCGGCGGGCTGGTGAACGGCTCGGGCACGGCGCGGCTCTATGACGGTTCGGCTCTGGCCCGGCGGGGCATGGTGGTCGTCACCCTGAACTATCGGCTGGGGCGGCTGGGCTTCTTCGACCATCCGGCCCTGGCGGCCGAGCGACCGGCGGGCGAGGCGGCCGGAAACTATGGTCTGATGGACGTCACGGCGGCGCTGAAATGGGTGCGCGCCAATATCGCGGCCTTCGGCGGCGACCCCGAGAACGTCACCATCTTCGGCGAATCGGCGGGCGGGGCCATCGTGACACGGCTGATGATCTCGCCGCCCGCGCGCGGCCTGTTCGATCGGGCCGTGGTCCAGTCGGGCCTGGGCCGCGAACTGCAGACGCCGCTGGATCGCAAGGGGCCGCACGGCGCCCCGTCGGCCCGGGATAGGGGCGAGGTCTGGGCCTATGGGGCGGGGCTTCGCACGGCGGCGGACCTGCGCGCCGCGCCCGCCGACCTGTTCCTGACGCCGCCGCCGCTGTTCGCCAATGGCGACCTGAGCCTGATCGACGGCCGGATCGTGCCGTCCACGGTCGAGGCCGCGTTCAAGGCCGGTCGCCAGGCGGCCGTGCCCCTGATCATCGGCTCCAACAGCGCCGAGTTCTGGTGGATGCGGCCGACGGACCGCAACGGCTATGGCCAGATCGACGACGACATGACCTGGCTGGAGCGGGCCGATGCGGTCCAGGCCTATGGCGGGCTGGAGGCGTTCGACAAGCTGGTGATCACCGACCTGGTCTTCTCCGAGCCGGCCCGGATGCTGGCGCGCCTGCACAACAAGGCCGGGCATCCGGCGTGGCTCTATCGTTTCGACGTCTCGTCGCCGCAGAACCCCGAGCCGCATGGCGGCGCCACCCATGCGATCGAGCGGCCCTATGTGTTCAGCACGCTGAACACCCTGCCGTATCCGGTCGAGGAACGGGACAAGAAGGCCTCCGACGTCATGATGGGCTACTGGACCGCCTTCGCCCGCTCGGGCGACCCGAACGGCGTCGGTCGGCCCGAATGGCCCAAGGCCAGGGCGGGGGACACCCGGCTGATGAATTTCGGCAACGGGGGGGCGACCGTGACGCCCGTGCCGTTCAGCGCGCGGCTGGACCTGCTGGAGCGGTTCCGCGAGCGGCCCCGGCCGTAACGGGCGCGTCAGCCGGCGGAGGTCGCCGGCGACTGCTTCTCCTTCAGCGTGACCAGTTCCTCGGCCATCGTCGGGTGGACGGCGCAGGTCGCGTCCCACTGGGCCTTGGTCAGCCCGGCCTTCACGGCGATGGCGGCCAGTTGGATCATCTCCGGGCTGTCGGGGCCGACGATGTGAACGCCGACGACCCGCTGGCTCTCGGCGTCGACCACCAGCTTCATCAGCACACGCTCGTCCGAGCCGGTGAAGGCATACTTCATTGGGCGGAAGCGGGTGACATAGACGTCCACCCCCTTGGCGCATGACCTCCGCGCCTCCGCCTCGCTGAGGCCCACGACCCCGACCGGCGGCTGGCTGAAGACGGCGGTGGCCACCGCCTCGTAGTCGAAGTGTTGGGGGTTGTCGCGATAGACTGTCTGATGGAAGGCGACCGCCTCGCGGATGGCGACGGGGGTCAGGTTCATCCGATCGGTCACATCGCCGATCGCCCAGATGTTGTCGGCCGTGGTCGCGGAATACTGATCGACCGTGATCGCGCCCTGGTCGTTCAGTTCGACGCCGGCCGTCTCCAGACCCAGATCCTTGACGTAGGGAATGCGGCCCGTGGCGAACATGACCACGTCCGTTTCCAGCTTCATGCCGTTTTCCAGATGATTGACCAGGCCGGTTTCGGTCTTTTCGATCTTCTCGTGCTGGCAGCCCAGGATCACCTTGACGCCGCGCTTCTCGATCTCGCCGGCCAGGTGCGCGCGCACGTCGTCGTCGAAGCCGCGCAGGATGTTGGGGCCGCGATAGATCAGGGTGGTCTCCACCCCCAGTCCGGCGAAGATGCCGGCGAACTCCACCGCGATATAGCCGCCGCCCGCGATCAGGATGCGCTTGGGCAGTTCCGGCAGATGGAAGGCGTCTTCGGAGGTGATGGCGTGTTCGATGCCGGGCAGGCTCTCCGGCTTCCACGGTCGCCCCCCGGTCGCGATCAGGATTTTCTCGGCGGTGGTGGTGCGGTCCTTGCCGAGGATTTCGACTGTGTGGGCGTCTTTCAGCACCGCCCGGCCGTGCACCAGTTCGACGCCCGCCTTGCCCAGATTGGCGGCGTAGATGCCCGACAGGCGGGCGATCTCGACATCCTTGGCCTCCAGGAACCTGGGCCAGTCGAACTTGGCATTGTCGAACGACCAGCCATAGCCCTCGGCGATCTCCAGCGCGTGGCTGACCTCGGACGCCATGACCATGAACTTCTTGGGCACGCAGCCGCGAATGACGCAGGTGCCCCCGACGCGGAACTCCTCGGCGACCGCGACCCGTTTCCCGTCCAGCGCCGTCAGCCGCGCCGCCCGCACCCCCCCGGAACCCGCGCCGATGACGAAGAGATCGTAGTCGTAGTCGGCCATTGTGCGTCCGTTCACCAGTAACCCATCCGATGGGGCCTTGGCATTTAAGCCGCCCGCCGCGAAATCCAAGCCCGCCTTATCGACCGTTCGACCGTCGGGATCGGAACAGCCGCCGCTGGTCACGGGTTCTGCATTGCCGTGAGGTCGTGAAAGGATGACGCCATGCCGCAGATAAGGATGGGATCGGTGATCGTGCTGGTCGGTCTGCTCGGTCTGGCCGGTTGCGACCGCCAGCCGGGCCAAACCCCAACCGCCGGGTCGCCCGTAACGTCGCAAGCCCCGGCGCCTAAGCCGAGCAATGGCCCTGCGCATGATCAGGCCGCGAACACGTCGCCGCAATCATTGACGCAATCCTGCTATTTGGCGGTGGATGGTCAGGTCCGGGTGCAGGGGCCGTGTCTGGTCTTTCCGTTCGGCGACGGCGGCTACACCCTGAACGCCTGGTCGAACGGCAAGCCGGCGCAGTCCCACTTCGCGGTCGTCACGACCAATGGCGACGGCACGGCGACCGCCACATGGAACGCCGATCCCGACGACACCCGCGCAGGCGATCCCCTCGGTACGGTCAAGTTCGCCAATGGATGCTGGACCAATGATCGCGTCCGGATTTGCGCGGCCAGGCTGTAGGAATGGGTGCTTCCGGTGCACCTGGCTGCAAGTCGGCGCCGTCTTGAAGTTGTTATGAAAGCGTAGCTTTATCGTATCCAGAGCAGCTTAGACGCGGCCCCATCAAGAGGGGGATATGCGTCATGGTGTCATGTTTTAAGCGTATGAGTCTGGCAAGCCTGCTGGTCGGAACGGCTTTGTCGGGGTGGGCGGGGGCCGCCATCGCGGAGACCACAGCCGCTGATCCGGCTGTCGATCAGGCCGTGCAGGGGCAAGCGGCCGATCAACTGGACGAGATCGTGGTGGTCGGCTCGGGCCAGACCCGTTCGGTTTCGACCCTGACGCCGGCCAATCTGGAAGCCCTGCCGCCGGGAACCAGCGTTCAGAAGGCGCTGAACTTCCTGCCGGGCGTCAGCGCCCAGTCGATCGACGCCCTGGGGGTGAACGAGCAGTCGCTGACCCTGCAGGTGCGCGGGTTCAACACGACCCACCTCGGCTACACGCTGGACGGGGTGCCGCTGGGCGACGGCGCATACAACAACTACAACGGCCTGACGATCAGCCGCGCGCTGATTTCAGAGAACCTGGGCCGGGCGGACCTGGCCACCGGCATCGCCGGCCTGGCCATCCCGTCGACCAGCAACCTGGGCGGCGCCCTGATCTACACCTCGCGCAATCCCAGCCGTTCGTTCGGTCTGGCGGCCAGCCAGGGCTTCGGCAGCGAGGCGTCCAAGCGCAGCTTCCTGCGTGTGGACACGGGCGAATACAACGGCTTTTCGGCCTATGTGTCCGGCCAGTACAGCGAACAGGACCTGTTCGTGAACCAGGGCGACTACAAGACCTCCTGGGGGCGGCAGTTCAACGGCAAGGCCATGTACCGCTTCGACCGCGGCGCCATCACCGCCTTCGCCGACGTGTCGCGCACCAACCAGGCGGACGACGCCTATCTGTCCAAGGACATGCTGAACCGGCTGGGCTGGGACTGGGCGGGTTATGCGCCCGACTGGCAGTCGTATCTGGGCGTCGCCTATTGCGGCGTGAGCAAACCCACGGCGACGGCCAACTGCGTCGCGGCGCCCTCGCCGCAGAAGAATTCGGACGTGACCTTCACCAACGGTCAGATCCTGCGCAACGACGAGCTCTATTATCTGGCGGGCGACTATAATCTGACGGACGATCTGAAGGTCGAGGCCAAGGTCTATCGCCACAGGAACAAGGGCGCGGGCAACAACTTCATCACCGGCTGGTCCACCCAGGGGACGACGAGCACGGCCGACGACGTGCCGGTTCAGATCCGCGACACCCGCTACACCATCGACCGCTCGGGCGTGCTGGGCGGATTGAGCTGGACCTTTGGCCCCCACCACGTCCAGGCCGGATTCTGGTTCGAGGAGAACACCTCCAGCGCGGCGCGCTACATCCGCACCGACGTGACCGGGCCCTTCAGCCTGGCGCACTATCTGGGCGGTCAACCGGAAAAGGCCCAATGGGTTCAGGAGACGGACTGGAAGACGCGCCAGTTCTATGTTCAGGACACGCTGTCGCTTCTGAACGACGCGGTGACCATCGATTTCGGCTTCAAGAGCACCTACGCCAAGTCCGACGCCCGGGCGGTGGACGGGATCGCCCTGACCCCGCCGCCCAGCTCCAGCCAGTTCGCCAGCGGCAGCCTGACGGCCAAGGACAACTTCCTGCCGGAAATCGGCGTCCACTGGCAGGTCGCCGAGGGTCATGAGCTGTACGCCAGCTACGCCGAGAACATGGCCATGTTCCAGGGCGGCTTCAAACTGGGGCCGCAATCGGTGTCGCAGACGATCTGGGACCTGCAGGGCCAATATCTGAAGCCCGAAACCTCCAAGAGCTTCGACGCCGGCTATCGCTACATCAGCGGACCGCTTCAGGTCGCCCTGGCGGCCTATCGGGTCAAGTTCGACGACCGCCTGCTGCAGTACAATCCGTGCCCGACCAACCAGCAGCAGAACCCCGGCTGCGGCAACTCCTTCCACAACGCCGGCAGCGTCACCAGCACGGGTGTCGAACTGGGCGTGCTGTGGAAGCCGACGCCCTGGTTCAACTGGTACAACTCGGCCTCTTACAGCAAGACGACCTATGACGACGATCTGGACTGGTGCACCAGCACCTGCGTGGTCAAGGCGACGGCCGGCAAGCAGCAGGTCGATACGCCCAAGGAAATGCTGTCCAGCGTCGTGACGGTGAACTGGCGTGGCTTCTCGGGTTCGCTGATGGGCAAATATACGGGCGAGCGGTTCTACACCTACACCAACGACCAGGGCTTCGGCGGCTATACGACCTTCGATCTGGGTCTGAGCTATGACCTGAGCGAGGTCGGCGCGACCGGCGTGAAGTTCGCGGTGAACGTCACCAACCTGACGAACAAGCGCTACGCCTCCAACTTGGACGGCAGCGTCTTCGCGCCGGACGATTCGACGGGCAGTGTCGTGGTGTTCCACGCCTCGGCGCCGCGTCAGGTGTTCGCCACCGTAAGCTACGCCTTCTGACGCCCTCAAGTCGGCGCCGACGGCCCCTTTTTCGCACCCGCGCGAAAAAGGGGCCGTCGTGCGTGATACAAGACCGTATTCTGGAGACGCACCGATGATGATGTCGCGCTGGATTCGAACCCTTGGAACGATGCTGGCCGCATCGTCTCTGGGGCTGGCGGGCGCCGCCTACGCCCAGGACTTCACGGTCGCGGTCGTGCCGGACACCCAGAACTATTCCGACGTGACCCTGGTCCAGCCGCGCGGCGAAGAGACTTTCGCCCAGGAGATGCAGTATCTGGCCGACCAGCGCGACGCCAAGGCCATCGTCTTCGTCACCTTCGTCGGCGACATCGTTCAGCACGGCGACGGCCGTTTCCGCGTTCCGGCCACGGACACGACCCCGGCGCGGATCATGGATGTCCGCGCAGAGTGGGACATCGCCAACCGCGCCATCTCGATCCTGAGCCGCAGCGGCCTTCCTTTCGGCATGTCGCCGGGCAACCACGATTACGACAACTATTCCTGGTGGTCGGAAGAGGGTGGTCCGGGCGCCTCGCGTCCCCTGTCCGGCGGTCGCGCCTGGGGCTTCTATTTCGGGCCGAACTCGCATCATTTCGTCGGCAGGGACTGGTATGGCGGCGCCTCGCCCAATGGGCTGAACAGCTGGCAGACCTTTATCGGCGACGGGCAGCCGTATCTGCATCTGTCGTTGGAGATGGATCCGCCCGCCAGCGTCCTGGACTGGGCGCAGGACGTTCTGGACGCCCATGCCGGCCTGCCGGTCATCGTCACCACTCACGAATGGCTGTCGCCCAGCAAGACCGGCGAAACCCAGCGGGGCGACAGCACCGCCAACAGCTTCGCCGGAACCGATCATCTATCGCCGGATCAGGTGTGGGATCGCTTCATCCGCAAGAACCCCATGATCTTCATGGTGCTGAGCGGCCACGCCTATCTGCCCGCGGTCGATGGCGTTTCGCTGGGCGAGAACCTGAGGATCGACCGCAACGACGCCGGACATCCCGTCTATCAGGTGCTTCAGGACTATCAGGCCAACACGGTCGGTCCGGACGGCCAGGCGGGGTCCGCCAACGGCGGGGCCGGGTGGCTGAGGTTCATCCGCTTCGACGTGGCGCGGCGTAAGATGCATTTCTACACCTATTCGCCGCTGCTGGACCGTTACGCCGGCCGAGACGGGCAGGCGACCTTTGGCGTGGCTCCTGGTCTGTCGGATTTCGAATTGGACTTCCCGCCGCAGATACCAGCAAGGCCCTGAGAAGCGCTTCCTGTCTCGGCGCCTGTTCCCAAGAAGACGCGCCGGATCATCGGTTCAAAGGCTTTCAAGCGACAGGGCGTCGCCATCCTACGGACGACCTCAGTCGTGCGGGCGCTTCTGTGCAGTATCTGGGCCCATAGCGCTTACTTCCATTGGAAAAGATCGCACCGTCAAATGCCGGGCCCAAACACCTGGACCGACCGCCCCGATGTCAGAAGCGGCGGCTTGCCGTGATGCGTATCGTTCGGCCTAGCGGGTCTCTGTCATTACGGCCATAGCCTGGAGCGGGGGATCCATCGCCAAGACGCGCCTCTGGTCTGGCGTCGAACAGGTTCTCGATTTCCAGTTCCAGGCGCAGACCGTCGTTTCGACGCCGGCCAGCCTCCGTCGTCGCCGTCTGCTTCGTCTCCAGCGTGGTGCTGATCTTGAGGCCGAGGGTTGTCAGGGGCGACAAGAGGAGGTCTTGCGATCCGTCCTGGCCGACATCGAGGCGAATTCGGGCGCTGCTGCGCCAGGCGGCACTGAGGTTCGCCCCCCAACGCCCCAGACGGCCGTCCATTCTCAAGGTCGCCTGATGCCGGGAGATCCCGCCGCCATCGCCGGCCAGTTGATCGAAAGCGGGAAGGTCGTCGCGGATCGTCAGACGATCCGCCAGGCGCCAGGTGTGGGTGAGCGAGACTTGGATCGAGCCTCGCCTGGATGTCGCAGTGTCGCCCAAGGGGATGTTGGCGGTCAGGCCGGATGAGAGGCTGTCGGACGCGATCTCCTGCAGATTGATCGCGCGCTGGTCGATGGCGAGCAGACGCCCGGTCCCGTCTCTGATGTATCGGTCTGGAAACGCGGCCTCGGTCGCCGGGGTCAAGGCGGGCAGGGCGCCAATGGCGTCGGTCGATCGCATGCTCTGAAGATCGACGTTGCCTTGGATGCCCCAACGACCGAACGGTCCGGCCGAGGCTCCGATCGACGCCGATTGTGTTTCCTGCGCCCGAAGGCTTGGGTTCCCGCCTAGGAGGGGCAGTATCTCCACGGCCTCGCCGGATCGGAAGTCATAGATAGTCTGCGGCGCGCCATAGAGGATCGGAGCGAACCTTTGATCGCTGGTCGGAGCGTCCGTGGCGCGAGACCATTGCCCCGTAAAGCGATACCGGCCCGTCGGTGTCCAGGCGAAGCCGACGTTAAACCCCTGACCGTCCGCGCCCGCGGTGTCCAGCGTTCTCAGCCGCCCGCCCAGCGTGACAGAGAGGTCGCCCCAACCGCCCCCTCGCTCGCCGTGTTGCGTCGACCAGACCGGCAGCGTCAGGCCAGACCTCACATCGAGCGCCGCCGATGACTGGGCCGCCGATGGCTGGGCCGCCTCCAAGCCCGAGGCGTCGGTCTCGTTTCGGGCGCGCGAGTATTGCGCATCCACTGTCATCAGCATCGGCCCCGCCGGCAGGTCGATCAGTGTCCGGTCGGCGGACAGGGTCGCCACGCCCGATAGAGTTCGGGCGGTAAGGTCCAGAATGCCTTTTTGTCGGCTTTCGCTGCCGACGACATCCAGCCCCATCCGGACTGACCAGCCATAGGCTGAACCGCTGACGCCGCCGCTCGCGTTGAGGATGCTGGTCGACTGTCGCGTATCGAGCGCGGTTCCCCCGACTTGCGATGAGAACCGGCTGCGCTGTTCCTGTGCGCTGGCGGTCAGCGATGTCGTCCATTCGCCGATGGCGCCCGTCATCGACAGGTTCGCCGCGGCTGTCCGGGTTGCGGGGCGCAACGTGGTGCCTTCACGCGCGGGATTGTCCCTGATGAGGCCCGATCGCTCGTCCGCCCTGAGCGAGGTCGTGCGCCCCGCCTCGAGGCCGAATTGGAGCGTGTCGGTGTCTTTCAACTGAGATTGGCGGGCGTCGACCGCCAGGGTCGAGGTTCCGCCGCTGGTCGGTCGCGACGCGCGGGCCAGACCGTCGCGGCTTCTGAACTCGGGAACGAGAACGATGTTGACCACTCGCCGGGAGGGGGCGGCGCCATAGGTCGCCCCCGCCTGTTGAGGCAGGATTTCGAGCCGGGACAAGGCGTCTGGCGGGAAGCCGAGGAAGTTCCGGGGATCGACCACCCGACGACCGTTGACAATAACCAAGGGCGGCTCCGGAAGGCCCAGGTTTTCGCTGATGCGATTGATGACCTCGCCGATGTCGTAGGCGCCGATATTGTCGATCTCCTCGACGCCAAGCTCGCGTTCGGGCGCCACTCTGGCGGCGCCCCGCCGTCCGACCACGACGACGTCGTCGAGCTGCGCCGGGGCGGCGACCTCAGCGTCTTGCGCGAACGCGGCCAAGGCGACGAAGGACAGGCAGGACAGCATCTACGCGATCACCCCGATCTGCTGAGCATCAAGACCGGAACATTGAGCCGGCGTAACCTTGTGCGGATCATGCGTGCTGGCATGGCGTGTCGAGAAGGCGAAAAAGGCTGGGCGTCGAAGACGCCCAGCCAAGGCTTTTCAGGTTTCCGCGAGCGCCAGACAGCGTCGGGACTAAAGGATCTGCAGGCCGGGGATACGGATGGAGCCGCTGACGATGGTGCAGTTCAGGCCGCCGGCATTCACGGGCGGCAGCACATTGTTGTTGAAGGTAGCCGTGCGGGTCGTGTTGTTCCATGCGACCACCACCGTGCCGTAGCACGGGTCGTTGGCGACCGTGTTGGCGCCGATGGTCAGCGAGATCGACGTGGTCGATCCCGGCACGACATTCGCTGACCAGGAGCCGTAGGGCGCCACTGCGATACATAGGAAATCGCCGGCGCTGATGCTGCGGGTCGGGATAGGCCGACTCGTTGCGCCCGGCGACGCCGTGATGGAGACGTTGCAGTTCACATTGGTCGTCTGTTGAAGCTGGACAACGCCGGAACCCGACAGGTTCCCCGTACTGGGTGAGAACGACTGGGCAAACGATGGCGACGCGAGGGCGACCGTCGCGAGGGCTGCAGCGGCGAAGGAAAGTGTCTTGATCATGATAGTCCTCCCTAGTGCGGGCCTTCGTCGGCCCTATGAAAATTTGGACTGTCCTAATGTTCGGACGCCTATTAACAGCGACGTAAGGACTGGCGAGTCAAGAGAAAAATTGTTACCTTTCAACGAGGTAAGAGGATTCCAGGCCGAAAATCCCGACCGCGAATGCGATCGGGTGAGGCCGATTCCGCCGGCGCGCCGACGAGGTGTTTTGCGCCTTAGAAGCTCTTGGTCAGGCGCACGGCGAACAGCCGGGGATCCAGAGTAAAGACATTGGTGGTCAGGCCTGTGTCGTCGGAGTTGGTGAAGGCGTCCACGATCGGCGCGTCATCGAAGACGTTCTTGACGTAGGCTTGCAGGGTCAGGCCCCGTCTTGTGTCTTCCAGCTTCACTGAAAGGTTGAGGTTGTCCCAGCCCTCAAGCCGATCATACTCGGTATTGTAGACTCGGAAGAAGCTTTCGCCCTGGCGATAGTAGTCGCCGCGAACTGTGAAATCCCAATCGCCCATGAACCAGGTGTATTGCGCCCCGATGTTGGCGGTCCAGTTGGGCGAGTTGGGCAGTTCGTTGCCGCTCAGGTCCGCCTCGAAACCGCGCCCGCCGTTGGGGGCTTGGGTCAGCGGATCGTAGGTGAAGCGATAGAAGTTGTAGAACGGCAGGCTGGAACTGATGGCGGGGTTGAAGGTGCCGAACCGTGACGAGCCAGAGCACAATGCGCTAAGGGCGAACGTCGTCAGTGCGTCGCCGAGGTTAGTGTCCAAAATGCGCTGCGCTAGTTCACGGGGCGCGACACAGTTCGACGGAACCTGTATCCAGGGGCGCAAGGTGATCCAGTCCTCATTCCCTTGAGTCCGGTTCATCACGTCGATGGAGCCTTCGCCGTCGGCGACACGGGTTTTCAGATACCCTAGATTGCCGTCGATCTGGAAATTGGGGGTTGGCTTGTAGACCGCTTCCAGTTCCAAGCCCCAGATCGTGGCGTCGAAGTTTTCGTTCAGCGAGATGCGATCGACGATCTGGGAAACCTGGTAGTCTTTGTAATCGTAGTAGAAACCCGTGGCGTTAAGCCTCAATGCGCCGTCCATCAGGGTGTTCTTCGTGCCGACTTCAATAGCGGTGACATATTCCGGCTCGAAGGTGCTGGCGAGGGGCTGGTATTGCACAACGGCGGGGTTCAGATCCAATCTGGGTGGATTGGTGCCGCCGCCCTTGTAGCCCCGCGAAAGCGATCCGTAGATCAAGGTGTCGTCCGTAAACGACAGCGTCGGCGACCAATCCAGAACGATACGACCCGTGACCGCCTCCCACTTCTGCTCGATGTCCGGCAGCGCGTAATAGCCCCGACGCACATAGCCGCCGGTTCCTAGACCGGGCAGACCGTTGGGCCTTGCGCCAAGCAGAAGCTGGCTGGGGTAGGGCGTCGTGTCCTTGCGGTCTTCCGTATAGCGTAGCCCGGTCGTCAATCTCAGGTCAGGAGTCAGGTCCCAATAGCCCTCGCCAAACACGGCCCACGAGCGGGTATGGACGACGTTCTTGCTGCGGAAGTAATTGTGACCCTCTTCATTGATCTCGCCCAGTGGATTGGGATCGACGTAGACGCACTCTCCCGGTCGTGTGTCAGTGCAGGGCGCGGTTCCAAGACCACCGTTAGGAAGATTGGCGAAGTTATAGAAATATTCCGCAATCAGAGAAAACGTATTGTTGAATACGAAATAATCATCCTGCGTTTTGAAATCCAGGTAGTTGGCGCCGACGCTGAAGTTGAAACGGCCGCCCATGTCGGATTGTAACCGGAACTCCTGATACCATTGGCGATTATCCGAACGGCTTAGGTCGACTGAAAGGATGCGGTCTGATGGACCGAGTTGCGGATCAGTATAGATTCCGCCCGGGGTGGCGGTTGACGGCGTTGGATTTCCATCGAAATCTACTCCCAGATTGGCATCTGTGAATGTAGGATTGGATACGTAGCGCGCATAGTCCTGTGACGCATAGTAATCGTCTTTGGCGTATGCGGTCTGGGAAAATAGAGTAAGGTTGTCGGTCAGATCGAATTCCAGATTGACCTGAGCAACGTCATTTTTGGCTCTAAAAAAAGGATCGAAATTGGTCGCGATTTCTCTCAGGTTTCTGGATTGGACGACCCCCTCATAAGGGTCGCTGCCCAAAGGAATGATGGTTCTTGATTGCAGTGTTTCGCTGTCGAAACCGATGCCTGGAGCGATGGCCAGCAGGCGGACGGGGCCGAATGATCCACCGTTCGGCGTGCCAAATGCGGCGTCGTCATACAATGAGCCGGGCAGACAACCTTGGCTCAACTGGTCCTGAAGAAATCCTTCAGGCACCGTCGCCGACCCCACCTGGGTCGGTCCCGGATCGCGCGTGCACAGCTGTTTGCCGGTGCGCGAGCGGTTGTCGTCTTCCTCGAAATGTTCCCAGATCGCATTGGCGCGGAACCGGGCGGTCGGTTCCCAGCGGGCCGACAGGCGGGTGGTGAACAGGTCGCGGTCGTTGACGTGGGTGTCGTTGAAACTGTTGTAGTCGAAGCCGTCGCGCTTGGTGAAGGCGAATGCGCCACGCATGGCGAAGGTCTCGCCCAGAGGAATGTTGACCATGGCCTGAGCGCGTTTGCTGTCATAGTTGCCCAGCTCGCCCGTCGCGAAGCCTTCCGACCGGAACACCGGCAGTTTGGGGAACATATTGACCACGCCGCCCGTGGCGTTGCGGCCGTAGAGCGTGCCCTGCGGTCCGCGCAGCACCTCTACGCGATCGACGTCCAGATACTCCTGCTCGAACAGGCGGTTGCGGATCAGCGGCGTGTTGTTGAAGCTGACGGCCACGGCCGGGTCGCTGGAGGCTGAGACGGCCTTGGTCCCGATCCCGCGGATCGAGAAGTTGTACATGCTGAAGTTGGCCTTGGAGAAGGTCACGTTTGGTACGGCGCGCAGCAGTTCGGAGCCGCCTTCGATCTGACGCGACTCCAGCGCTTCGGATGAGAGGGCCGTGACGGCGATCGGCACGTCCTGAACGGACTGCTCGCGCTTCTGCGCGGTGACGATGATGTCGTCCACGACGGCGGCCGGCGGATTGGCCTGGGGCGTCGCCGTCTGCGCGAATGCCGGTGCGCCGGTCATCAGGAGAGCGGTGGCCGATGCAGAAAGCGCAAGGCGCGTGCGAATACAGGCCGCTGAAGCCATGAAGTCCTCCCTGAGCGCGCCGTTTTTCGACGTCGCATGATGTGCGTTTCCTCCCGCCTGTATTTTCCGTTCGGCAGGGCGGGGCCACCTACGGTTGGCGTCAGCTTCGCACTACTCACTGTCATGTCAATACCTATTGACAGCGATGTTGGTTGACGGCCATCCGAAGGGAGGCTGAGTTTCAGGTGTTTTTCACCGCGAAGCGCGCGGCGCAGGAGGGCGAAATGGACTATGACGCCATAATCGTTGGGGCGGGGCTGGCCGGTCTGGTCGCCGCAAACGAACTGGTGCAGGCCGGACGTCGCGTGGCGCTGGTGGATCAGGAAAACACCGCGAACCTGGGCGGGCAGGCCTATTGGTCGTTTGGCGGCCTGTTCCTGGTCGACAGTCCTGAACAACGTCGACTAGGCGTGCGCGACGGGTTCGATCTGGCCTGGTCGGACTGGCAAGGCAGCGCCGGCTGGGACCGTCTGGACGGAAGGCTCGCGGAGGACGAATGGGCTGCGCGATGGGGCAGGGCCTATGTCGAGTTCGCGGCGGGGGAAAAGCGCAGCTGGCTGCGGCGCCACGATATCAGACTGACGCCGATGGTCGGCTGGGCCGAGCGGGGCGACGGCCGCGCCGACGGTCACGGCAATTCGGCGCCGCGGTTCCACGTCGCTTGGGGCACGGGAACAGGCGTGAGCGGCCCCTTTGCGGACCGCGTACGAGAGGCGGAAAAACGTGGCGCCCTGGTTTCCTATCCGCGTTGCCGTGTCGATGACCTGATTGTCGAAGCTGGGTGCGTGACGGGCGTTTCAGGCGTCAGGCTGGCCCCGGACGATGCGCCGCGGGGTGTGCGGTCAAACAGGGATGAGGTCGGATCCTTCACCCTGAAGGCGTCCGCCGTTCTGATCGCCACCGGCGGCATCGGCGGCGATCATGACAAGGTTCGGCGCCTTTGGCCGACACGCCTGGGCACGGCGCCGCGCGAGATGATCACGGGCGTGCCGGCCTATGTCGACGGTCGTGGTCTGGACATCGCCGAGAGGGCCGGCGCCCGGCTCGTGAACCGTGATCGCATGTGGCACTACGTCGAGGGCATCCGGAACTGGAACCCGATCTGGCCTCGGCACGGCATCCGTATCCTGCCGGGGCCGTCGTCTCTATGGCTCGACGCCTTGGGACGCCGCCTGCCGTTTCCTGCCCTGCCGGGTTACGACACCCTGTCGACCCTGCGCCATCTGCGGACCGCGCCGGGCCTGGCGGCGCACGACCACTCGTGGTTCATCCTGACCCAGGTGATCCTCGAAAAGGAGTTCGCGCTGTCGGGTTCGGAACAGAACGGCGACATCACGTCGGGCGAGTGGCTGCGCGTGCTCAAGACCCGGCTGGGCAAGGGGGCGTCCCCCGAGGTCGAGGCCTTCAAGGCCCAAGGTGCGGATTTCGTGGTCGCGGACCAGGTCGAGACGCTGGTCGAAAAGATGAACGCCCTGACGCCCACGCCGCTTCTGGATGCGGCGGCCGTTCTCAGGACGATCAAGGCGCGCGACGCCCAGATGGACAACCCCTTCGCCAAGGACCTTCAGGTTCAGGGCATCCATAACGCCCGGCGTTATCTTGGAGACCGGCTCGCGCGCGTCGCCAAGCCTTATCGCCTGCTTGATCCTGCAGCCCGGCCGATGATCGCCGTCAAGCTTCATGTCCTGACGCGAAAAAGCCTGGGCGGGATACAGACCGATCTGAGCAGCCGGGTCCTGAAGGCCGATGGATCCGTCCTGAAAGGTCTCTACGCTGCTGGCGAAGCCGCCGGGTTCGGGGGCGGCGGCGCCCACGGCTATAACGCCCTGGAGGGCACGTTCCTGGGCGGCTGCATCTTCACCGGGCGCGCTGCTGGACGAGCCATGAGCGAGCTGAGCTGAGCATTGCTCGCGCCTTTAACGCCGCAAGGCTAATCGGCGCGTGTCCAGGTCTGGGTGCGGCACAGCAACGGCGCGATACAGCCGCGCACCGACAGCCGATCGCGCGCGACCAGCGTCAGGGTTCCGCGCGGGGCGCGCTGGCCGCTGTCGGGATCATACAACGGCCCCCCATTCCAGGTCGTCGGACCGCCCGTGAAGCCGTCGAGCACGCGCAAGCCCCGCAAGGGTCGGTCACGCAGGCGCGTCTCGCGATTGCGGACGTCCTTCTGGTCAGGATTGCGACGCAGTGGCGCGGCGTCGACGATCCGGCCGCACAGGGCGGGGCCGCAGGCATGGATTTCCACCACCCCGTCCTGAGCGGTGGTGCGCCATCTGCCGATCAACGGCGCATCCTGAGCTGAAGCCGGCGCCGCCGCGATCCCGGCGACGATCAGGGCGGCCGCGACGCGTGACATCAGGCGGGCGCCAGCAAGGTGTTGCGCAATTCGACCGGGATCTGATCGTAAAGCGTGGGTCCGGCCAGGCCCAGGCGTGCGCGGGCCTGATCCAGCGGCTCGGTCATCAGCGCTTCGTAATCCAGCCCCGGCAGCCAAGCCGCCTTGCGTCCCCGACGCCAGGCCTGAAGAATGGCGCGCGCGCAGGGATAGCCCGTGCGGGCCTTCGCCGCCTCGACCGCGACGCCGGCGGCGATCAATCCAAAGCCGGCGCTCCGTGTCTGGGGCAGGGAAAAGGCGACCACGCAGGCCTCGCCCAGCGCGTCCGTGCGATAGCCGGCGAGGATGTGCCACAGGTCGTGGATGTCGCGTAGACGGCGCGCATACCAGGCATAGGGATGGGCGGCCTCGATCTCGGTGTCGGCGACCTTCTGACTCTCGCCGGCCAGGCCGTAGGCCGACAGATTGCGTTCGTCGATGAACTCGAGATAGGCGCGGCCCACCGATCCCTCCGGCATCGATTCCAGCCAAGGCCGATCATGCAGACGGTCGGCCAGTTCGACCATCTTGAAGGCCTGTCGCGAGCCTTCGGTCTGATCCAGCATCTTGTGATAGCCGTGGCGCACTGAACTGCCGGCCAAGGCGTTCATGATCTCGAACACCTGGGTGGTGTCCTCCTTGTTGGCGATCAGTCGACGCAGGGCGCGTAGAGCGCGCAGCGGCTGAACACGCCGGGGCTGAAGCCGGGTGGCTTTGCGAGCGGCGGTTTGGAATGCTCCCTCGTCGATCAATAATTCTGCTGTCACTTGCTCTATCCGCCCGCTGTGCTTAACCAATCTGCTATCTACATGGATGTAACTAACAGCAATGTCAATAGAGCGCGTTCGTCGCCGTCGACGCACCCCTGAAGAGGCCCGACAGGAGGCGCTGGTCTGCGCCCGCAAGCGTCTGCTTGCGGGTGGACCCGACTCCGTAACCCTCAAGGCCGTGGCCGACGACCTCGGCATGACCCATGCCAACCTCATTCATCATTTCGGATCCGCCGAGGGCCTTCAGTCGGCCCTGATGGGGTCCATGGTCGCTGACCTGTCTCACGCGCTTGACACCGCGATCGCTCGCTTACGGACAGATGACGGCGCGCCGCTGGAATTGGTCAACGCCGTGTTCGACGCCTTTTCAGAAGGCGGAGCGGGAAAGCTGGCGGCCTGGATCGTGCTGAAAGGCGATCTGTCGCACCTGGAGCCTGTTCGCAGCGCCGTGAACGGGCTGGTGCACGCCATCCAGGACAAGCTCGGCGATCCGTCGGACGCCAGTCAAATTAACCTGTCCTCGGCCGTTCTCTTCATCGCCCTGAGCGCCTTTGGCGAAGCTCTGATCGGAGAGCCGCTCAGAGACATGCTCGATCAGGATGAAGACGCCAGCCGCCGCGTTGTCGCGGGCCTGCTGCCCTATTTCGTCGCCCGTTCCGAGCGGTAGAGGGAAGGAGGCGTCGCCAGCCTCATCCACCCAGACCCGGTGGTCGAATGCAAGAACGAGCCGAATTTTCCCGCTCTAAACAGCCAGGTCAGACTGACGTGCTTTAACGTTTTGTGGCTAACTCTCTGAGTTCAAAGGGAGACGATGGTGGGTGATCACAGGTTCGAACTGTGGACCCGCTGATTAAGAGATGCCGTTCTGCGGCGTCCCGGTCAATATGAACGGGGCGGGACAGCGCCTTTGTCTTCAAGCGGAATGGCGAAGCTGAAAATCGAACCGCCTTGAGGCGAGGGAGCGTAGGTCACCCAACCTCCATGAGCGTCGGCGCTGATGCGCACGATCGCCAGGCCCAGCCCTGTTCCTTTTGCATGGGTGGGGCCTCTGTGGAATGGCTCGAAGATGCGGTCCGAGAAATCCCGCGGAATGCCGGGACCTGAATCCATGACCATGAACACTCCCATGCCGTCGACTTGGGACACCTCCACCGTAACTGGACCCGGGGTGGCGTGGAGACGGACGTTGGTCAGAAGGGCGAGAAGCGCCTGGTGAAGGCGGGTCCGGTCGGCCATGATCACGGCCGCACCGAGTGTCCAAGTAATCTGAAATCCAGCCGCTCTCATCGGGGCGTTGATCAGGCGGCGGAGGTCGCGCGCAACGGCAGCAAGATCGACCGGGGACACTTCCAGAAAGACATGGGCGCTGTCAGCGACCCCCATTGCACGAATGTCCTCAACAAGGCGCGTCAGGGCGTCGATCTGACCCAGAGCGCTGACCAGAAGGTCCTCGTCGAGCGGGAAGATTCCGTCGATGGCGCCCTGGATCTTGCCCCGCAGAATCATGAGTGGAGTGCGAAGCTCGTGCGCTACTGCCGCCTGGATCGTACGTTCTTCGGCCGCCAAGCTTTCCAGTCGGTCCGCCATCCGGTTGAAGTCCGTGGTTAGTTCCACAACCTCGCCTAATCGCGGGTCGCTGACCTCGGCTCTGGCGGAAAGGTCGCCATTGGCGATGCGGCGGGCGGCGCGACCGACGGAAACAACGGGTGAAAGAATTCGTCGGCTTAGGGCTGTCGCCGAGGTGACGGCCAGGATCAGGCCGCACATGCAGAAGACAGTGATGGCGACGTAGTCAATTGCTCGCAGTCGCCAGGGCTGGTCGGACAAGAGACCGTAGAACAGCGCCCCGCCGAGGAAGGTGATCGCCACCCCGCCCACCCCGACCTGGGCCATGGATGCCGCGACCGTTCGGTTGAGCCCGCGTAGGCCCAGCATCAACGAGCGTCCATTCGGTATCCGACGCCGCGGACGCCATTGATCATATCCGGAGCGCCTGCGGTTCGCAGTTTTCGGCGGAGGTTGAACATGTGGCTATCGACAGTCCGGTCCAGTACGTCTTCGCCTGGAAGGCAGGCGTCGACCAGTTCGCTGCGGCTGAACACCCTCAGGGGCTGACGCGCCATGAACTCCAGTAAGCGAAACTCCGTTAGGGAAAGCGATAGCTTGACCGTACCCCCTTCCTGAACCACGCTCGCCAAATATCCCCTTGGATCTATTTCCAGCGGGCCAATACGCAGGACGCGGTTTACGTTTCCCCCCATCGAGCGGCGCAGTATGGCCTGAGCGCGGGCGACCAGTTCGCTGGGGTTGAAGGGCTTGACCACATAGTCGTCCGCACCCATCCGCAAGGCTTGGAGCTTGTCGATGTCCTGGTCCAGCGCCGTCATCATTATGACAGGCGTATCGCTGGTTCGACGGATTTCGCTCAGAACCGCCCAACCGTCTTGGCGAGGCAGTCCAACATCCAAAAGGACGACGTCTGGGCGGAGCAGGGTGTGAAGTTCAAGTGCGTTCTGCCCGTCACCGGCCCTGGCCGTGCGGAAACCCTCGCGCTTGAGATAGCGGTCGAGAATTTCGGCGATGTCGATCTCGTCTTCGACAACCAGGGCCAACGCGCTCATGGGTCGCTCGTAAACCCTGCATTGGTGGCGAGCCACTGCTATTTCGCGACTTCCAGCCCGATTGACGAAACGTGGATCAAACGTGGATGGGCAGTGAATGGTCGAATGCGATGGGCGAGCGATCCGTGCCTCCCCGCACGTCCACGATCAGGTGAATTGAATGTCTCGCGTCCTGCGACCCGCCATGATGGCGGCGACCGCCTCCGCCGCCTTGTTGCTCAGCGCCTGCGGCGGCGGCCAATCCGAAACCGCCGCACCGCCGCCTCCCGAGGTCACCGTCGTCCAGGCCGGGCAGGGGGTCCTGCAACTGACGGACACGCTGCCGGGACGTGTCGCCGCCTTCCGCATCGCAGAAATCCGCCCGCAGGTCGGAGGGATAATCCAGCGCCGACTGTTCACCGAGGGCGCGATGGTGCGCGCCGGTCAGCCCCTTTATCAGATCAACGCCGCGCCCTTCCGTGCAGACGCTGCGAGCGCCGCAGCCGCCTTGCGACGCGCCGAGGCCGTCGCCAATCAGGCTCGTGTTCAGCGGGATCGCCTGAAGACTCTGGTCGAGACCGATGCGATCAGCCGTCAACAGTTCGACAATGCGGAAGCCGCGGTCCAACAAGCTGAGGCCGACGTGGGCGTCGCCCGCGCGACCCTTGCGCGGCGTAATCTGGACGTCGGCTTCGCCACGGTCACCGCGCCGATCAGCGGTCGCATCGGTGCTTCGGCGGTTACCGAAGGCGCTTTGGTCAGCGCCTCCGGCGGCGAGGCCATGGCGACCGTTAACCAGATCAATCAGGTCTATATCGACGTCAGTCAGCCGGCGAGCCGGATGGAAGCGCTGCGCCAGCTCGGCCAGGGCTCTCCGGAGGTCGAGCTGCTTGACGACGCCGGCAAACCGCTCGGCGTGACGGGCCGTTTGCTGTTCTCGGATGTGGCTGTCGATCCGGCCACGGGCGACATGCGGGCGCGGGTGCTGGTCGACAACGCGAGTGGGCGGCTGTTCCCCGGCATGTTCGTACGCGTGCGCATGCCTCGGGGTCCCGAGCAAACCGCGCTTCGGGTGCCGCAGCAGGCCGTCACCCATACCGGCGCGCAGGCGCAGGTTATGGTCGTCGGCGCTGACGGCAAGGTCCAGGCTCGCCCGATCAAAGTCGGGGCTGTGGTCAACAACCAGTACATCGTTGAGAGCGGTCTGCGACCAGGCGAGACGGTGATCGTCGAGGGCCAGGATCGCGCTCAGCCCGGCGTCGCCGTCAAAACCAAGCCCTGGCGCCCGCAGCCGGCTGCCCCATCCGCATCGTCCGCGTCCTAACCGGAAAAGATCATGCCTCAGTTCTTTATCGAGCGCCCGGTCTTTGCCTGGGTGCTCGCCATCTTCATCATTCTGCTCGGGGTGCTAGCGATCCCCAACTTGGCCATCGAGCGTTTCCCCTCGGTCGCGCCGCCCACCATCAGCATCCGCGCCATCTATCCCGGCGCCTCGACACAGGCCATGACCGACAACGTCGTCGCCCCGATCGAGCGGGAGCTTTCGAGCGTCAAGAACCTCCTATATTTCGAAAGCACGACCGACACCTCGGGCTTGGCGCAAATCACCGCCACCTTCAAGCCTGGCACGAATCCGGAGCTGGCCCAGGTTGACGTCCAAAACCGTCTGAAGGCGGTTGAACCCCGTCTTCCCCAGACGGTGCGCCAAACCGGTATTCAGGTCGAGGCGGCCTCTTCCGGCTTCCTGATGATGGTCGCGCTCTCGTCCACCGAAGGGCACGACGCGCAGGAACTCGGCGACTACATGTCCCGAAACTTGGTCGAGGACTTAAAGAGAGTCGATGGGGTCGGTCGGGTGCAGAGTTTTGCCTCCGAGCGCGCCATGCGTATCTGGGTTGATCCCCAAAAGATGGCCAACTTCGCCGTCACCACGGCAGATGTCGCGGCGGCGATCCAGGCCCAGAACGCCCAGATCGCGCCGGGTAGGATCGGCGGCACGCCTTCCGTCGACGGACAAACGGTCACCGTGCCTCTGCGCGCGGAAGGTCAGCTCGATACGCCCGAGGAGTTCGCCGCTATCGTGCTGCGGTCCAATCTCGACGGGTCGGAGCTGACGATCGGGGACATCGCACGTGTGGAGCTGGGCGCGCAGTCTTACGACTTCCAGGCGCTTCTAAACGGCAAGCCCGTCGCGGTGGCGGCGATCCAGATCGCGCCGGGCGGCAACGCCGTGTCCACGGCTCACGCCGTCGAAAAGCGCCTCGGGGAGCTCAAGGGAGCATTCCCGCAGGGCATGGTTTACAGCATCCCCTACAACACGGCGCCGTTCGTCGAGATTTCGATCGAGAAGGTGCTCCACACCCTGGTCGAGGCCATGGTGCTGGTGTTCCTGGTGATGTTCCTGTTCCTGCAGAACATCCGCTACACTCTGATCCCATCTATCGTCGCGCCGATCGCCCTGCTGGGCACGGTCGCGGTCTTCATGGCCACCGGCTTCTCTATCAACGTGCTGACCATGTTCGGCATGGTGCTTGCCATCGGCATCATCGTCGACGACGCCATTGTCGTGGTGGAGAACGTCGAGCGGATCATGGCCACCGAGGGCCTGTCGCCGAAGGAAGCGACCAAGAAGGCCATGAAGGAGATCACGGGCGCCGTCATCGGCATCACCATGGTTCTGTCGGCCGTCTTCATTCCCATGGCCTTCTCATCGGGGTCGGTTGGCGAAATCTATCGCCAGTTTTCGGTCTCCATGGCGGTCTCCATCCTCTTCTCGGCCCTGTTGGCCCTGTCTCTGACCCCGGCGCTCTGCGCCACGCTCCTGAAGCCGATTCCGGAGGGACATCACGAGAAGAAGGGCTTCTTCGGCTGGTTCAACCGTCGCTTCGACCGCCTGACGCATCGCTACACCAGCGGTGTCGGCAAGGTGATCGGACGCGCGGGCCGGGCCATGGTCGTGTTCGTGGCCATGGTCGCCCTGCTCGGAGTCGTCTTCGTCCGTCTGCCGTCCGCCTTCCTGCCGGACGAGGACCAGGGCGTCTTCCTGACCATGTTCACCCTGCCGGCCGACGCAACGGCCGAGCGCACACTGACTGCCCTGCGCAACTACCAGAACTTCGTCGAGAGCCGCAAAGCCCTGGGCGGCATCACCGCGATCCAGGGCTTTGGCTTCAACGGCGCAGGCCCCAACACCGGCGTCGCCTTCACCAATCTGGTCGACTGGGAAAAGCGCGATGGCGCTACGGCCCAGGGTGAGATCGCTGCAGCTAATGCCGCGATGGCCGGTCTGGACGACGGGACAGTCATGTCACTGAACCCGCCGGCCATTCCGGAGCTCGGCACCAGTTCCGGCTTCGCCATGCGGCTGAAGGATTTGCGCAACCAAGGCGAGGACGCGCTTCAGGCGGCCCAGGGGCAACTGCTCGGCCTGGCCGCTCAGAGCAAGGTGGTGACCGGCGTCTATCCCGAAAGCCTCCCGCCGGGCTCGAGCATCAAGCTGGAGATCGATCGCAAGAAGGCGGCCGCGCAAGGCGTGTCGTTCGACACGATCCAGAGCACCATCTCGGCCGCCATGGGCTCCACCTATGTCAATGACTTCCCGAATAAGGGACGTCTGCAGCAGGTGATCATCCAGGCCGACGCCAATGCCCGGATGCAGGTGGAGGACGTACTGAACCTCTATGTGCGCAGTTCTTCCGGCGGCATGGCTCCGCTGTCCAACTTCGTACGACCTGTGTGGGAAACCGCGCCGCTGCAGATGGTGCGTTACGACGGCTATCCGGCGGCCCGTATCTCGGGCAGCGCGGCGCCGGGCGTGTCGAGCGGTGAGGCGATGGCGGAGATGGAGCGGCTGGCCGCTCAACTTCCCGACGGCTTCGCGGTGGCCTGGACCGGCACCTCGTTGCAGGAACAGGAGACCGGCAATCAACAAACTGGGCTTCTGGTCCTGTCCATGCTGGTGGTCTTCCTGGTGCTGGCGGCCCTGTACGAAAGCTGGACCATCCCGCTGTCGGTCATTCTGGTGGTGCCGCTCGGCCTCATCGGCGCGGTGGCCGCCACTATGATCCGTGGCCTGCCCAACGATGTCTTCTTCAAGGTGGGCATGATCACCATCATCGGCCTGTCCGCGAAGAACGCCATCCTGATCGTCGAGTTCGCCAAGATGCTTCGCGAACAGGGCAAGGGCCTGCTCGAGGCCGCCGTCGAGGCCGCGCGCCTTCGCCTGCGCCCGATCATCATGACCTCCCTGGCCTTCACCCTCGGCGTGGTGCCCCTGGTCATCGCCAGCGGTGCGAGCTCGGCGACCCAGCACGCCATCGGCACCGGGGTTTTCGGGGGCATGATCACCGGGACCTTCTTGGCGATCATATTCGTGCCCGTCTTCTACGTCGTCGTGGTCGGCGGCACGGATTGGCTGAAGGCCCGAATTGCGAAGCTCAACCTGCGTCTGCCCAAACTTTCCAGGAAGTCCTGAACATGAAGCGTCTCCTACTTCTCGGGACTGCGGGCGCCCTTCTTTCCGCCTGCGCCTCGATCGAGCCGGTGGAGCCGGCCGCCGACGTGGTCTCCGCCGACTATCCTGTGGTCGCAGCGATCGACAGCGCCAACGCCGCCGATCTCGATTGGCGGGCCGTCTTTGTCGATCCTCAGCTGCAGCAGCTGGTGGACATCGCGCTCGATGAAAGCCGGCCCCTGCGACTGGCGTTGCTGGACGCCGAGACGGCGCGGGCCCAGCTACGCGTCCAACGCGCGTCGTTCTTCCCGATGATCGGCGCCGCGGGGTCATACTCGCGGTCGCGGTCGGCCCCGCTGCCTGGCTTTCAGGATGCTGGAGTTGTCACCCAAGCCCAGGCAACGGTCGGGGTCAGCGCCTTCGAGCTTGACCTATTCGGCCGTCTTCGCGCCCAGTCCGAAAGCGCCTTCCAAACCTATCTTGCGGCAGGGGAGAGCGCACAGGCGGCGCGTATCACGCTCAGCGCGTCGGTGGCGGACGCCTATGTCGCCACCCTGACGGCCCAGGAACGACTGGCTCTAGTCGAAGCGACGGCGCAAGACTGGCGCGCATCCCAAACCTTGACTCAACGGCTTTTCGAAGCCGGTCAGGCGGATGGGACGGAAGTTGCGGCGGCAGAGGCCCAAGTGCGAACCGCCGAAGCCGACCTTGAAGCCGCACGCCGTGAAGCCGCCGTCGCGCTCAACGCCCTGGTCCTTGTGGTGGGACGGCCTCTGCCGTTCGAGCTCGCCACGCCTTCCTCGGACGCATCGCCGGTCCTGACCCAACTTCCTGCCGGACTACCGTCAAACCTTCTGACCCGGAGGCCTGACATTCGCCAGGCCGAACGCGCTCTGCTGGCGTCGCGGGCCGATATTCGTGCAGCGCGTCGCGCCTTTCTCCCGAGCATCAGTCTGACGGGCCAGTACGGATACGCCAGTAACGATCTGGATAACCTGTTCGATGGTCCGGAAGTCTGGACCTTCGCTCCGCAGATCACCCTGCCGATCTTCCAGGGCGGACGACTTCAGGCTCAGTTGGACCTGGCCATCCTTCGCCAGAATAAGGCGGTCGCTTCGTACGAACTGGCTATTCAGCAGGCCTTCTCCGAGGTCGCGGATGGCTTGGCGGCCCGTGAGACCTTCGATCGCCAGATCGCGGCTCAGCGCTCGGCGGTCGAGGCGTCGCAGCGCAGGTCGGCCCTAGTCGAAACCCGCTACAGGGCGGGCGCAACCAGCCGTCTCGAACTTTTGGATGCGCAGCGGCAACTCTACGCGGGACAACAGGCTCTGCTCGCGGCCAAAGCGGCTCAGATGTCTGCCAGTATCGCCCTTTATCGGGCGCTGGGCGGCGGACCAGTGGCCGAGAGGATCGCTCCAGCATGACGAAAGGAGTTCGAGGGCGGCCTATTGCTTCCCGAAATGGAGGGGGCAATGAAACGCGGCAGCGTCTTCTCGAGGCCGCCCTCGAGCTCTTCGATATGCTCGGCTATCACGAGGCTAATCTGCGCCGCATCGGCGACCGGGCGGAGGTCGACCATGCCTTGGTCGTTCGCCATTTCGAGTCCAAGTCGCTGCTGTTCGCCGCCGTCGTCAACCACGCGCTCGACGTCGCCTGGTCGGCCAGCGCGTCTCATCGACCCAAGGCGCTGATGCGTGTCGCAAGATTGATGCTGGCGGCGGCCTATGCGCCACCGGAGGTGAGGGCGGGGGTGATCTCCGCCGTGTCGGCTCGGATCGGCGATGGGGACAGGCCGTGCGATCCTGCGGGCCGCGATATGGGTCGCCGCCTCGGCGACGCGGTCTGCCAGCAACTCGCTCGCCTGCTGCTCACCCTGAGGACGGAGGAGCCGGAGGAGCCGGGGGAGATTGCGGCGGTCAACGCGCGACTCTATGGGCATCTTGGCCAGTGGAGTCCCGGAAACAGCGGCGACCGCAGCGCTTCAGATGCCGATCCTGCCTGGCGCGAGAAGCGAAAATGAGCACGAGCGGGCTGACCGGATCCGAGCCGCACCAACGGAATGGTTCTCATACGCTGGGGCTGGCTATCGCCCTGCAGTGCGATCCTGGCGATCTGCGAAATCGCGTGCTGATCAAACAAGCGCGAAATCGCGTGGCTGGACACGGGGTCGGCGCGCCCGAGGCGACGGTGTCGGCGCTCGAGGTGCGATGCGGCGGCCTTGTTGGGGCAGTGGACGCTTTTGGCGACCATGTCGATCCGCGACTGAGCCCACTACCAGCTGGACCGCTTTCACCGCTAGGGCGGCTAGTAACGCGGTTAAGGCTAGGTGATCCCCTTTCGAACCTCGACGCCTGGCGGCCCTGGGAACGCCGACGCGCGGATTCGCTCTCCTGAGCGCAAGCACCACACCTTCTGCAGCAACGGGACACAGACAAAATGAGTAGTTGGCGAGACGTGGCGGTCTTTCTCGATGGGTCGCCGGCAGGGGAACGTATTGCGGGCCATGCTGCAGAGATTGCGACAAGGCATGCCGCCCACCTGATCGGTATGTTTGGCGCGGTTCATCCGCGATCCGCCGCGCCGGCCGAGAGCTTCGCGCGGGGCGCCGAGGGCATCAATCAGGTCCTTGAGCGCCATCGTCGTGAAACCGAGGTAAAGGCCGTGACGGCGGGTCGCGCCTTTGCCGCCGTGACCGAAGCGCGCGCTCTCAGCTCGGAGTTCAGAGTGGTGTGGCGTGACAGTGTTGACGACGACGCAGCCCTCCACGCCCTCCACTGCGATCTGGTCATTTGCTCGCGTCCCAAGCCCGTCGACCTTCCGCAAGGCTGGACTGGCGAGCATGTCCTTCTCGCCTCAGGGGTTCCGGTGCTTCTTGTTCCGGATACCTGGACGGGATCGTCCATCGGCGATCATGTTGCGGTGGCCTGGAACGGAAGTCGTGAAGCGCGCCGCGCTGTCGCGGATGCGTTGCCCTTCTTGAGTGCGGCTCAGTCCGTGACGATTATCTCGATTGAGCGACACAATGGACGATCTGCGCCCGGCGAGGAACTGCTTCAGCATCTGGAGCGTCACGAAATTACGGCCCAGGTCCGCACCGTCCAGGCTGCGGATGGGCCGACATCGCAAATCCTCGCCGATCAGGTCGGAGAGATCGGCGCAGATTGTCTGGTGATCGGGGCCTATAGCAGACCTCGGAGTGCGGAGATCCTGTTCGGCGGGACCACCCGAAATCTTCTGGCGCGCTGCCCCGTTCCTCTCTTCCTTTCGCGCTGAACGCTCAGGCTCATCGCGCAGATGGTTTCCTGACATCCAGGCCCCAGCCGCATACTGGATTCCACGGTCGGAGTGGTGGATCAGGCCCGGTGCAGGTCGCTGGCGTTGGACGGCTAGGTGCAGTCGTCTTGGTGTGCGGCAGTCTCCAAGGCATGGCCGCCGAGGTCGATGCAACTCTGCGCCAACTTCTGGAGGACAGCATACTCGAAGGCTTCGCTGATGAAGGACGTTATCGGCGCGATATCTACTGATGATGCGGTCATGGGTCAGAGCTGGCCGGTTCCATCCGATCGACCACTCAGGCCGCGAAGCCGATGCTCTTAGAGCTACAGCCTGTTGGCCCATTCGGATGGCTTCGGGTCCAGTCTGACAGGACTGAATTGAACGGCGATCCACGCGCTTGGCTTAAGCAAGGGCTGCCCTAAAGCCGAAGAAAATCACAGACGGACTACACCGTCCTAATCGGAGGGATGGACGACCCCGTCCTAGAAAGGGTGATCTATTCAACGAAATCAAAAGCGACGATGGTGGGTGATCACAGGTTCGAACTGTGGACCCGCTGATTAAGAGTCAGCTGCTCTACCGACTGAGCTAATCACCCACACCGATCGTCATGTCTTCGGCGGGGCGGATGCCCTTGCCGAAGGGCGCTCCTACTACCCAGCGGTTCGGGGGTTGGCAAGCGCTTTCGCAAACTTTCTTTCGCGGGCTATGGTCCCTGCGGAATCAGCCGCCGGACGAGCGGCGAGGGGAGTTCGCATCATGGCCTTCTGGAACCGGCGTCGATCCATCGACGCCATGCTGGCGCCCCACGACGGGCCGCGGCTGAAGCCGACATTGAGCTGGCCGCACCTGCTGGCGCTGGGCGTCGGGGCCATCGTCGGCACCGGCATCCTGACGCTGATCGGGGTGGGGGCGGGACTGGCGGGGCCGGCGGTGCTGATCAGCTTCGGTCTGGCGGGTCTGGTGTGCGCCTGCGCGGCCCTGGCCTATGCCGAACTGTCGACCATGATGCCGACGGCGGGCAGCGCCTATACCTATTCCTATGCGGTGCTGGGCGAGATGATCGCCTGGGTCGTGGGGTGGAGTCTGATCCTGGAATATTCGCTGGTCGTCAGCGCCGTGGCGGTGGGCTGGTCCGGTTATGCGGTCGGCTTCCTGAGCGGGCTGGGCGTCGACCTGCCCATGGCCCTGGTCGCCGGGCCGCACGCGGGCGGGATCGTCAACCTGCCGGCGGTGGCCATCATCGGCGTGGTGACGGGCCTGCTGCTGCTGGGCACCAAGGAGAGCGCGACGCTGAACGCGGTGCTGGTGCTGATCAAGATCGCGGCCCTGGTGGTGTTCGTGGCCATCGCCCTGCCGGCGTTCAAGCCCGAGCATTTCACCCCCTTCATGCCCAATGGATTCGGCGCGCCCTTCGTCCAGACCGGGGTGATGGCGGCGGCGGCGATCATCTTCTTCGCCTTCTATGGCTTCGACGCCATCTCGACGGCGGCGGAGGAGACCAAGAAGCCCGAGCGCGACCTGGCCATCGGCATCGTCGGCTCCATGCTGGTGTGCACGGCGCTGTATCTGGTGGTGGCGGCCGCCGCCATCGGCGCGCGGCCGGTCGCGACCTTCGCCGACAGTCCCGAGCCGCTGGCCCTGATCCTGCGTCAGATGGGGCAGGGGACGGCGGCCCAGTGGATCGCGGCGGCGGCGGTGATCGCGCTTCCGACCGTGCTGCTGGCCTTCCTGTTCGGCCAGAGCCGCATCTTCCTGGGCATGGCGCGCGACGGCCTGCTGCCGCGCCGCCTGGCCAAGGTGTCCAGACGGGGCGTGCCGGCGGTGGTGACGGTGTTCACCGCCATCGTGGTGGCGATCCTGGCGGGCCTGCTGCCGCTGGATGAGCTGGCGTCGCTGGCCAATGCCGGGACGCTGGCGGCCTTCTGCTCGGTCGGGGTGTGCCTGATCGTGCTGCGTATCCGCGAACCGGAGCGCAAGCGGGTGTTCAAGGCGCCGTTGTGGCCGCTGGTGGGCGCCATCAGCGTGATCGGCTGCCTGATCTTCTTCCTGAGCCTGAAGCCGGTGACGCAGATCGGATTCGTGGTCTGGAACCTGATCGGCGTGGCCATCTATCTGCTGTGGTCGTCCAGGAACTCGCGTCTGGCCAAGGGCGAGGAGACGGCGGCCTGATGGCGTTGCGCGATCTGACCGGGGCGGTGGATTTCGCCGTGCTGGACGCCATGACGGGCGGCGATGCGGCGATCGACGAAGAGGTGCTGGGCCTGTTCGTCGATCAGGCCGCCCTGTGGTCGAGCCTGCTGGACCCCAGGAACGAGGGCTGGCGCGACGGGGTCCACACCATCCGGGGCGCGGCGGCGGGCATCGGGGCGCGCGACCTGGCGGCGGTGTGCGCCGAGGCGGAAGCGGTCGACCAGACGCTGGCCGCGCCGGCGCTGGAGCGGGTGCGCGATGCGATGCAGGCGGCCCTGGCTGATGTGGCGGCCTATCGCCACGAGCTGATGCTGCGCGGGCTGAGGGGCTAGGGGTCGAAATTGCACTGCACCCGGAAAAGAGGTGCAAAGTGCAGAAAAGTGCAATTTCGGCGGGCGCGGCTCGGCGATGTCAAAGACCAGCCGACAGTATAGGGCGCCTGGACAGGGCGTTCGGTCGATTGACGCTGCTGTGAGGCAGGGTGTTGTTTTCGAAGTGACTTTTTCGGGCGGATCAGATGGCTGGCGCGCGTAGGCGCCCGATCCTTTGAGCCTCGTCCCATGATCTCTCCGCTCATCCCGGCGAAAGCCGGGACCCAGACCTTTGGGCGAAAGTCGTGTGAGATCGAGGACAGGTGGTCATCCCACGCGCCAACGATGCGAAAGCACGGGGTCCCGGCTTTCGCCGGGATGAGCGGACAAAAATAACTAGCTGCGCGTGCGGTCGTAGGTGGCGAACTCGTGGGCGATGCAGCGGTCGATCAGCAGGCGCCAGACGGGTTCGGCGATGTCGGGCGACAGATTGTGCGCCTCGGCGGCGACCAGAACCTTGGCCACCACGTCGTCGATGCGGGCCTGGTCGAAGACGGCGTCGCGGTCGGGCTTGATGCGGGCGGCGGCGTCCATGTAGCGCTGGCGTTCGGCCAGCAGGGCGACCAGGGCGCGGTCCAGGGCGTCGACGCCCTGGCGGACCTCGGCCATCGACTGGCATTCAGCGGGATCGACGCGCGGATCGACGGCGACAAGAGCAGGCTTGGACATAGCCGTGGGGTTAGCGGGTCAGACCGTTCAAGCCAAGACGTTCAACCGACGAAGGCGCGCTCCAGGACGTAGTCGGCGGGTTCGGCGTTGGAGCCTTCCTTCAGGCCGTAGGTCTCCAGCAGTTCGCCGGCTTCCTTGATCATGGCCATGGAGCCGCACAGCATGGCGCGGTCGCGGGCGGGGTCGAACCCTTCGGGCAGGCCCAGGTCGCGGAAGAAGTCGCCGGACTTGATCCGGTCGGTGATTCTGCCCGGTGTTTCGAACGTCTCGCGGGTCACGGTCGGATAATAGGTCAGCTGGCCCTTGGCCTCGTCGCCGATCAGGGGATCGTCGTGGATCTCGCGGGTGAAGAAGTCGCGATAGGCCAGGTCGGCGACGCCGCGCACCGTGTGGATCACATAGACATGGCCGAATCGGGAATAGGTTTCGGGATCGCGCGCAACGCTGAGCCAGGGGGCCAGGCCGGTGCCGGTGCCGATCAGGAACAGACGCTCGCCGCCGGTCAGGGCGTCCAGGACCAGGGTGCCGGTCGGCTTCTTGCCCATCAACACGGTGTCGCCCGGCTGAATCTTCTGCAGGCGCGAGGTCAGGGGGCCGTCGGCGACCTTGATGGAGAAGAACTCCAGTTCCTCGGCCCAGCCGGGGCTGGCGATGGAATAGGCGCGCAGGACCGGCTTTCCGCCGTCTTGGCCCGGCAGGCCGATCATCACGAACTCGCCCGAGCGGAAACGGAAATCGTCCGGTCGTTTGACGCCGAAGCTGAACAGGCTGTCGGTCCAGTGGCGGACCCACAGAACCTCAAGTTCGTTGAACGGGCTGGCCTTCACAGGCGCGGGGGCAGGGGCGGGAGAAACGGCGGCGTCTGTCATGGTGGGGCCTGTCTAATGTGAGAACCCTTCGCAGGGAAGAAAAAGCCTTTCGTTCGGCGACGACATTTCCTCGTGACGGCTTGCAGAAGCGCGGCTAGCGTCCCGCCCCATGCGCACAGTCCTTCTCGCCTCGACCATCCTCCTGTCGGCAAGCTCCGCGCTTGCGCAGGAGACGCCTTCCAATGTCCTGACGCCCGAGCGGGTGTTCGCCAGCCCCAGCCTGAACGGGCCGGTGGCCAAGGGCGTCAGCCTGTCGCCCGACGGTCAGCTGGTCGCCTTCCTGCGCTCGCGCGAGGACAATGTGGATGTGCAGGACCTGTGGGCCGCGCCCACGGGGGCGGGCGAACCCTATAAGCTGATCGATGCGAGGGCGCTGGTCCCGGATGCGGGCGAACTGTCGGAGGCCGAAAAGGCCCGGCGCGAGCGGATGCGGATCAGCGCGCGCGGCGTGGTGGAATATTCGTGGGACCAGCAGGGGCGCTATATCCTGGCGCCGCTGGAAGGCGACATCTTCCTGGCCAATCGGGCCGACGGCAAGGTGCGCCGCCTGACCGAAACGCCCGCCGACGAGATCGACGCCAAGGTGTCGCCCAAGGGCAGCTACGTCTCCTATGTCCGCGACCAGAACCTGATCGTCTATGACCTGGCCAGCGGCAAGGAGACGCCGATCACCGACGACGGCGCGGGCCTGATCAGCTGGGCCACGGCCGAGTTCATCGCCCAGGAGGAGATGGATCGCGACACCGGATACTGGTGGAGCCCCGACGAACGCTACATCGCCCTGACGCGCGTGGACGAAAGCCCCGTGGACATCGTGCCGCGATTCGAGATCACCGGCGGCGGCGCCACCATGGTCGAGCAGCGCTATCCCCGCGCGGGCCGACCCAATGCGGTGGTCGAACTGTATGTCCGCGACCTGCAGAGCGGGGCCCGGGTCAAGGTGGACCTGGGGGCTGACACCGACATCTATCTGGCGCGGGTCAACTGGTCCGGCGACGGCAAGACCCTGTATGTCCAGCGCCAGTCGCGCGACCAGAAGACGCTGGACCTGCTGAGCGTCGATCCGACGACCGGCGGCTCGCGCGTGATCCTGAGCCAGAGGGCGTCGGCCTGGGTCGATCTGAACGACGATTTCCGCGTGCTGTCGGACGGCCGCTTCATCTGGTCGAACGAGGATTCGGGCTGGCGCCACCTGTATCTGTATGACCGCAACGGGCGCCGCCTGCGGGCGATCACGCGCGGCGACTATCCGGTCAAACACCTGGACGGGGTCAACGAACAGACCGGCGACGTCTATTTCACCGCCTCGATGCGCGACGGCAAGGAACTGCCGATCGAGCAGCAGATGTTCCGCGCCAATCTGAACCGTACGGTCGATCCGGTGGCGGTGACGCCGGGCGGCGGCTGGTGGACCGTGTCGGTCAACGGCCCGGCGACGGCCTATGTCGGCAACTATTCCGACCCGGCGACGCCGACGCAATCGGCGCTGTACCGGATCGACGGGACGCGGGTGCGCTGGATCGAGGAGAACAGGCTGGACGCCAGCCATCCGTTCGCCCCCTATGTCTCGCGCCTGCGCACGCCCGAGTTCGGCACGATGCAGAGCCACGGCCAGACCCTGGTCTGGCGCATGACCACGCCGCCCGACTTCGATCCGTCCAAGAAATATCCGGTGGTGATGCAGGTCTATGGCGGCCCCGGCACCGGCGCGGGCGTGCAGAAGAGCTGGCAGCCCCTGACCAACCAGTTGCTGACCGAGGCGGGCTATATCGTCTTCCGTGTCGACAATCGCGGCGAGGGGGATCGGTCGCAGGCGTTCGAGACCAGCATCTATCGCCGCCTGGGCATCCCGGCCGTCGAGGATCAGGCCCAGGCGGCGCAATGGCTGAAGACTCTGCCTTATGTCGACGCCGATCATATCGCGGTGATGGGCTGGAGCTTCGGCGGCTTCCTCAGCTTGCTGACCTTGACGGACAAGGACGCGAACCTGGCGGCGGCCCTGGCGGGCGCGGCGCCGACGGAGTGGAGCCTGTACGACACCCACTATACCGAACGCTATATGTCCACGCCCCAGGCCAACCCGGAAGGCTATGCCGCCACCGACATCCTGCCGCGCCTGGACGACATGACCGGGCGGCTGCTGCTGCTGCACGGCATGGCCGACGACAATGTCATCTTCGGCAACGCCACGCGCGTCATCGACACGCTGCAGGCCAAGAGCGTTCCGTTCGAAATGATGCTCTACCCCGGCCAGCGCCACGGCGTGCGCGGCGACCCGCGCCAGCTGCAGCAATGGCGCACCTATCTGGACTTCCTGGACCGCACCATCGGCAAGCGGGCGCAGTAGGCGCGCGACGCATCCTTTCCCCGCGTCGCGCCTTGAATCGGGGCGGGCGCAGGGAGAGGGTGAATGTCTGGACAAGCGGATGCAGCGGCCGGGCGTCGGCGGTGAGCGACCTGATCGCCAATGTCGTCGGCTCGGCGGCGGCCGTGTGCTCCATCACCAGTTTCGCGCCCCAGGCGATCAAGATCTGGAAGGACCGCGATGCGTCGTCGGTCAGTCTGAAGACCTATTCGCTGACGGTGACCTGTTTCGTGCTGTGGGTCGTCTATGGGGTGATGACCAAGGCGTGGCCGGTGACGGTCGCCAACGCGTGCGCCCTGGTGATGGCGTCGGGCGTGCTGGCCATGAAGTGGCGGTTTCGCGACGGCGATCCCGACGGCTGAGGATTTGATCCTGGTCAAGGCGGGCCGGATCGGTCGGGCGCACAAGGCGGGCAAAGGAGATTTCCGATGCCAGAAGCCGCTGTTCCCTTCATCGCCGCCATCGTCGCGGCCTTCGTCTTCTTCATGGTCGCCATCGGCGCCGCCAGCCTTTATGCGCGCGAACCCGATCAGAAGTGATCCAACCTTTACCCGACGTGATCTTGGCGCCCCCGCAGATGCGGGCTAACCCGTAACCGCACCGTCCAACAGGGAGACGCCCCAATGCCCGATCTCGAACAAGTCACCGAACACATCCGCGGCGCCGTCGGCGACAACTCCGGCCTCGGCAAGACCGTCAAGCTCGACCTGGGCGACCAGGGCAAGATCTTCATCGACGGCGCCTCCACGCCGAACACGGTGACGAACGAGGACAAGCCCGCCGACGCCACCGTCTCGATCAAGTGGGACGACTTCATGGCCCTGTCGGAAGGCAAGCTGGACCCGATGATGGCCTTCATGCAGGGCAAGCTGAAGATCGCCGGCGACATGATGATCGCCCAGAAGCTGGCTCCGCTGCTGAAGCGCTGATGCCGGTCTGACGACCAGTTCTGGCGGCGCGGCTCCTGATCGGGGCCGCGCCGCTTTCGTATCCAGCGTCCGGCAGAGGCGCGAACGGGAAAGAGGAAACGACATGGACTTCAAACATTCCGACCGCGCCCTGGACTGGCACGCCCGCGTCCGCCGCTTCCTGGACGAGCAGGTCATCCCGCGCGAGGCCGAATATTTCGCCCAGGTGCGCCAGGATTCGACGCGCCAGCCGCCCGTCATGGAGACGATGAAGGCCGCCGCGCGCGAGGCCGGGCTGTGGAACATGTTCCTGCCCGGAGAACACGGCGCGGGCCTGACCAATCTGGACTATGCGCCCCTGGCCGAGATGATGGGCGCCCACCTGTGGTCGGCCGAGGTGTTCAACTGCAACGCCCCCGACACCGGCAATATGGAGGTCCTGCACCTGTATGGCGACGCCGCCCAGCAGGACCGCTGGCTGAAGCCGCTGATGGCCGGGGAAATCCGCTCGGCCTTCCTGATGACCGAGCCGGAGGTCGCCTCGTCGGACGCCACCAACATCCAGACGCGGATCGAGCGCGACGGCGATCACTATGTCATCAACGGCCGCAAATGGTGGTCGACCAACATGGGCCACCCGAACGTGGCCATGACCATCGTCATGGGCAAGACCGATCCGGACGCCGCCGCTCACGCCCAGCAGTCCCAGGTGATCGTCCCCGTCGACACACCCGGTTTCCGTGTCGAGCGGATGCTGTCGGTGTTCGGCTATGACGAGAAGCCCATCGGCCATGCCGAGGTGGTGCTGGAGAACGTCCGCGTGCCGGTCGAGAACCTGATCGCCGGAGAGGGACGGGGCTTCGAAATCGCGCAGGGGCGGCTGGGGCCGGGCCGCATCCACCACTGCATGCGCGTGATCGGGGCGGCGGAACGGGCGCTGGAGCTGATGGTCGTGCGGCTGTTGAACCGGACGGCGTTCAAGAAGCAGTTGGCCGAACATTCGGTGTGGGAGCAGCGCGTCGCCGACGCCCGCACCAATATCGAGATGTGCCGCCTGTTGGTGTTGAAGGCCGCGTGGATGATGGACGAGGTCGGGGCCAGGAACGCCCGCTCCGAGATCGCCCAGATCAAGGTGGCGGCGCCGAAGATGGCGTTGCAGATCATCGACGACGCCATCCAGGCGTTCGGCGGCGCGGGCGTGTCCGGCGATACGCCTCTGGCCGAGCTGTACGCCGGGGTACGGACGCTGCGGATCGCGGACGGCCCGGACGAGGTTCACAACCGCACCATCGCCCGGCTGGAATACGCCAAACATGGCGGGCGTCCGGTGCGGTGAACCGGGCGCCTTGAAAACTCGTTTCGAGCCAATCGGTTGGGAACCGTGGCCGGACGGGGGCGTTGGAACGATCAGGGAACGGCAGGGCGTTTAGTCGGGGTCGTCGAGCGGGCTCGCCACGGAACGGCTGATATGAATGCGCGCTTCGAACCCGATGCGGGGACAGCGGCCGTCGTGGCGCGTTACCGGGCGGTGCGCGCCGCCATGGTCGAGCTTGCGGCGGGTCTGTCGGTCGAGGATCTGTCGGCCCAGTCCATGCCGGACTGCAGTCCGGGCAAATGGCATCTGGCCCATACCAGCTGGTTCTTCGAGGCGATGATCCTGGGCGACGATCCGGCCTATCGGCCGGTCGATCCGCGTTTCCAGCAGTTGTTCAACTCCTACTACGAGGCGCTGGGCGAACGGGTGGCGCGTCACCAGCGCGGCCTGATGACCCGCCCCTCGGTCGAGGAGGTGCTGGCCTACCGCCGCGAGATCGACCGGCGCATGGTCGACTGGCTGGCTCAGGCGCCGTCGGGCGGTCAGCATCGCTATCTGCTGGAACTGGGCCTGCATCACGATCAGCAGCATCAGGAGCTGTTCCTGATGGACATTCTGAACCTGATGTCCTGCTCGCCGCTGGACCCGGCCGCCTATGCGGTCGAGCCGCGCGTCATGCCGGTTCAGCCCGCGCGGGGCGGGACAGTCGGTTTCGACGGCGGTCTGGTCACGATCGGTCACGATGATGCGGGCTTCGCCTTCGACAACGAAGGCCCGGCGCACCGGGTCTGGCTGGAGCCGTTCGCCCTGGCCGCCGATCTGGCGACGAACGGCGACTGGCTGCGGTTCATGGCCGACGACGGCTATGGACGCGCCGATCTTTGGCTGGCCGACGGCTGGGCGGTTGTGAAGGCTGAGGGATGGACCGCGCCGCAGTATTGGCGACGCGACGGCGACGACTGGACCGTGATGGGCCTGACCGGCCGCGCGCCGGTCGATCCGGTCGCGCCGGTGCGTCACATCAGCTTCTACGAGGCCGACGCCTATGCGCGCTGGGCCGGAAAACGGCTGCCGACCGAGGCGGAATGGGAGCACGCGGCGACGACGCGGCCCGACGCCTTCTCCAACCTGTCGGGCGAGGTGTGGCAGTGGACCGCCAGCGCCTATGCGCCCTATCCGGGGTTCCAGCCCACGCCGGGCACGGCCGCCGAATACAACGGCAAGTTCATGGCCAATCAGATGGTGCTGCGCGGCGGCGCCTTCGCCACCCCGACCGGCCATGCGCGGCCGACATACCGCAACTTCTACTATCCCCAGCAAAGGTGGGCCTTCATGGGTCTGAGACTAGCCGAAGACGCCGCCGGGCGTCGCGACGATCCGTCCACGACCCGCGTGGACGACGCCCAGACCCGGGCCTTCCGCCGCGACCTGGTCGAGGGCCTGTCGCAGCCGCAGAAGGCCGTGCCGCCCAAATGGTTCTATGACGCCGAGGGCTCGCGCCTGTTCGAGGACATCACCGCCCTGACGGAATATTATCCGACGCGGCAGGAAACGGCCCTGCTGCGTGAAAAGGCGGCGGAACTGACCGCCGATTTCGGACCCGACGCCGTTCTGGTCGAATTCGGATCGGGCGCCAGCGAGAAGACCCGCATCCTGCTGGACGCCGCGCCGCATCTGGGCGCCTATGTGCCGCTGGACATCAGCGAGAGCGCCCTGTTGGACGCCGCCCAACGGATCGGCGCCGACTATCCGGGTTTGCGGGTCCAGCCGGTGCTGGGCGATTTCGAACATCTGTCGCCCCTGCCTGACGATCTGCCCAGGGGCCGGCGGATCGGCTTCTTTCCCGGTTCGACCATCGGCAATCTGGACCCCGACGAGGCGGTGCGTTTTCTGGCGGCGGCGCGGCGGATGCTGGGGGAGGGCGGCCTGTTCATCCTGGGGACCGATCTGGTCAAGGACGCGGGCGTTCTGGTCGCCGCCTATGACGACGCGCGGGGGGTGACGGCGGCCTTCAATCGAAACCTGCTGGTGCGCGCCAATGCGGAGCTGGACGCCGATTTCGACCTGGACGCCTTCGCCCACCAGGCGATCTGGAACCCGCAGGCCTCGCGCATGGAGATGCATCTTCGCGCGGTGAGACCCACCACGGTCCACATCGACGGGCGGACATTCCGCTTCATGGAGGGCGAGACGATCCACACCGAAAGCTCGCGCAAGTTCACGCCGGACGCCATCGCCGCCATGGCCGGGGCGGCGGGCTGGACCGTGTCGCGTCTGGACGTGTCGCCCGAACCCAGCGTGGCCTTGTCGCTTCTGCGCGGCTGATCCATCCGGTCGGCGACAGCAAAAAAGGGCGGCTCATGAAAATGAGCCGCCCTTTGATTTCGTAAGGTTGAACCCTCAGTCCGGCTTTTCCGCCGGGTCCTTCTTCGTGCCATGCGACGCCTCGCCGCCCTTGCGGCCGGCCTGGGCGGCCAGGCTGCGATCCTGGGAGAAGCTGCGTTTTTCGCTGGGAACGCTGGCGCCGCCCTTGCGGGCGATTTCGCGCTGGCGTTCCGGGTCCATTGAAGCAAAGCCTCGCTTGGAAACGCCTGAGGGTCGGGTGGGTTGGCTGTCCATCGGTCTTCCTTTCAGTGTCGCCGTTGCGCTTGCTGAAGTGAACCCAGTGACTCGGTGACGGTTCCGTTCGGAACCCTGTTTTACTGTCACGGCTCTGAGCATCTCGGGGCGCCTCGACTTCGGCCGTCAGCCATAGGGTCGCGAATCACCTTCATCGCCGCCGCCGGGTTCCATTGGCGGAACTTCGTCCGGCGTATCGGACGGCTCGATTTCGGGTTGGGGCGTGGGTGCAGGCGGAATTTCCGGCTGCGGGGCGCCCGAGGGCGTGGGTTCGATATAGGTCATGACGATCTCCTTGAAGCCTGGGGAGACAACGCCCGGCGCGACCCTGCGTTCTCCGGGTTTGCGCGCCTTCATGACGCAGGGGAACCTCGAGGGTTGCGGCTGGTTTGTTCTGCGAACCCGGAGATCGACATGACCCAGAGCCCCATCGCCGCCCCGACCCCCGACGATATCGTGGTCGAAGACGACAGCCTGACACAACGGCTGGACCGTCAGGCCGACGCCATCCTGTCCTCGGGCGAGGACGACAGCTTCGCCCCGACCGCCTCGGTGCGTCAGGCCGTGAAAGACGACGCCGAGCGAGTGCGCCAAAAGGTCTCGGACCAGATCGACGATGCGCGCGACGGCATCCGCGAGGAGCCGATGCGCACGACCCTGTACGCCCTGGGCATCGGCGTCATCATCGGCCTGTGGCTGCGTCGCTGATCGTCAGGCGGGGCCGACCGGCTCGCGCGGGACCGGCGCCCGCTTCAGCGCCGCATCGGACACGAACGGATTGGTGCGGCGTTCCTCGCCGAAGGTCGAGATCGGCCCGTGGCCCGGAACGAAGGTGACGTCGTCGCCCAGCGGCCACAGCTTCTCCACCACCGAACGGATCAAGGCGGGCGGATCGCTCATGGGGAAGTCGGTGCGTCCGACCGAGCCTTTGAACAGCACATCGCCGACCTGAGCGAATCGCGCGGCGCGATTGAAGAAGATGACATGGCCGGGCGTGTGGCCCGGACAGTGACGCACCTCCCATTCGGTTTCGCCCAGGCTGACCGTATCGCCGTCGTCCAGCCAGCGGTCGGGCGTGAACGGCCGTGCGTCGGGCAGGCCGTACATCCGGCCGCTTTCGACGATGCGGTCGATCCAGAACTGATCGGCCTTCTGTGGTCCGACGATCCGGACGCCCGACTTCTCCTGCATCTCGGCGGCCCCGCCGGCGTGATCGAGGTGGCCGTGGGTGATCCAGATCTGATCCAGCGTCAGGCCGCGCCGCTCGACCTCGCCCAGAACCGCGTCCACCGACCCGCCGGGGTCTATGACGGCGGCCTTGTTGGTCGCCGTGCACCAGACGGTCGTGCAGTTCTGCTGAAGCGGAGTGACGGGCGTGACGAAGACGCCGATGGGGGAGGCGGGCTGGCTCATCGGGCCAACATAGGGCCGGTCGATGCGCGAAACCACCGGCTGCGATCACGCTCGCGTTGACCTTTGGGGCCCTTCTCGACATAAGGGCGGGCTTCGAGGCGCCGCTCCACACGGGGCGGCCTTCTTGCTTTATCCATTCCGCGCCGGCCGTCTCGACGGCTCATGCGCCCCAGAGCGTCAGAATCCCGACCATGCAAGTCGTCGAAAAGTCGAACGAAGGCCTCAGCCGCGTGATCGCGGTCACCATTCCCGTCGCGGAGCTGAACGAGAAGCTCGACGCCCGCGTCAAGGAGGTCGCCCCGCAGGTGAAGCTGAAGGGCTTCCGTCCGGGCAAGGTGCCGGTCGCCCACGTCAAGAAGACCTTCGGCCGTGAGTTCATGGGCGAGATCATCAACGCCGAGCTGAACGAAACCAGCCAGAAGGCCCTGGACGAAGCCAAGATTCGTCCCGCCGCCCCGGCCGAGATGAAGCTGACCTCCGACATGGACAAGGTCATCGCCGGTCAGGAAGACCTGGCCTATGAGATGGCCCTGGAAATCATGCCCGATTTCACCCCGGTCGATCCCAAGACGCTGAAGCTGGAACGCCCGACCTATGAGGCATCGGACGCCGATCTGGACGAGGCCCTGACGGAACTGGCCGGTCAGGCCAAGACCTACGAGGACAAGAAGGGCAAGACCGTCAAGGCCGCCGAGGGCGACCAGCTGACGATCGACTTCCTGGGCAAGCTGGACGGCGAGCCTTTCGAAGGCGGCGCGGCCGAGGACGCGGACCTGGTGATCGGCTCGGGCCGCTTCATCCCCGGCTTCGAAGAACAGCTGACCGGCGCCAAGGTCGGCGACGAGAAGACCATCGAAGTGACCTTCCCCGAGGATTATCAGGCCGCCCATCTGGCCGGTAAACTGGCCACCTTCGACATCAAGGTGAAGGCCATCAAGGCCGAGGCCGAAGCCAAGATCGACGACGAGTTCGCCACCCGCATCGGTCTGGAATCGCTGGACAAGCTGAAGGAACTGCTGAAGTCCAACCTGGACCAGCAATACGCCGGCGCCGCCCGCTTCAAGCTGAAGCGCGCCCTGCTGGATCAACTGGATGAAGCCCACGACTTCCCGCTGCCGCCCAAGATGGTGGACGCCGAGTTCGACGGCATCTGGCAGCAGGTCGAGGCCGACAAGGCCGCCGGCCGTCTGCCGGAAGACGACGCCAAGAAGTCCGACGAAGACCTGAAGGCGGAATATCGCAAGATCGCCGAGCGCCGCGTGCGCCTGGGTCTGGTGCTGGCCGAGATCGGCCGCGCCAACAACGTCCAGGTCACCGACCAGGAACTGAACGCCGCCATCCTGCAGGAAGCCCGCAACTATCCGGGTCAGGAACAGGCTGTCCTGAACTTCTATCGCCAGAACCCGAACGCCGCCGCCCAGATGCGCGCGCCGATCTACGAAGAGAAGGTCGTCGACCTGATCGTCGGCGTCGCCGACGTCACCGACAAGCCGATCACCAAGGAAGACCTGCTCAAGGAAGAAGACGAGGGCTGATCCGTGCGGATTACAATCGTTTAACTGGCGGTTGTGTCACAATCTTCTGTAAAGCTTAGAGGGTCCGCGATGCGGGCCCTTTTTGCTTTTTGAGGCTGATCCTCATGTCCCTGTCCGGCGCGGCTCTGGCTGCTATTCTCATGTCCGGCGCCCATGTTCAGGACCCTGTTTCCACGCCGCCTCCTGTGGATCTTGAGGACATTACGGTCGAGGGACGTTCGAGACGGGAGGCTGCGCGTCAGTTCGTTCAGCGCGTCGCAGCCGCTCCGGCCGGCGCCCGGTTGGGGCGGTGGAATACGCCCATCTGCGTCAGCGTGGCCAATATGAAGGCGCCCTACGGACAGATGCTGGCGGATCGGATTGGCGATGTCGCGGACGAACTTGGGGTGAGCGTCGGAGCGGCGGGGTGTTCGCCAAACGTCCTGGTCATCGCCGCCGACGATGGTCCGGCCGTCGCATCCGCCTTGGTCGAAGGCTGGCGTCGCCGATTCCGACCGCCCATCGACAATACGAACATGGGGCTTGCGGCCCTAGAGCGGTTTAAGACCAGCGCGGCGCCTGTACGCTGGTGGCATATTTCATTGCCTGTATCTGCAGATACAGGGCAGCTGGCGGCGCGGGTCGCCGGGGAAGATCCGCCGAGCATCGCCTCGCGAAACGTCAGCAGAATGCGGTCGCCGCTGCGTTACGATCTTAGCTCCGCCACCGTTGTCATCGACATGAGCAAGGCCAACGGCGTGCTTCTTCCGGCCCTGCTGGACTATACGGCCATGGTGGTGCTCGCCCAGGTCGATCCACGATCCAACTATTCAGACCAGCCCACCATACTGAACCTGTTCAATGAGCCGGAAGGGGTCACTGGCATGACAGACTGGGACCTCGCCTATCTGCATGCGCTGTATGAGGCTGAACCTGATCGTGCTTCGGCGCGCGCCCAGGAGGCGGCGGTGTCGGACCGGCTGGAAGTCCGGCGCCGTCGGGCGACCGACGCGCCGGAAGAGTCACAGCCGCGCTGACCGCGCGCTTGCATACGCAGGCGTCGAACGCGATATGCTGAGTGCAAAGCCGTCGAATCCACTGCGGCCGCAGTCTGTAAGACCAAAAAGGCATCCATGCGCGATCCGATCGAACTGATGAACATGAACCTCGTGCCGATGGTGGTGGAGCAATCCAGCCGGGGCGAGCGCTCCTTTGATATTTTCTCGCGTCTGCTGCGCGAGCGGATCATCTTCCTGACGGGGCCGTTCGAGGACGGCATGGCGTCGCTGATCTGCGCCCAGCTGCTGTTCCTGGAATCGGAAAACCCGAAGAAGGAAATCAGCATGTATATCAACAGCCCCGGCGGTCAGGTGACGTCGGCGCTCGCGATCTATGACACCATGCAATACATCAAGTCGCCCGTCTCGACCGTGGTGATGGGCATGGCGGCCTCGGCCGGTTCGCTGATCCTGACGGCGGGCGCGGCGGGTCAACGGATCGCCCTGCCGAACGCGCGGGTCATGGTTCACCAGCCGTCGGGCGGGTTCCGGGGCCAGGCGTCGGACATCGAACTGCACGCCGCCGACATCCGCTACACCAAGAAGCGCCTGAACGAGATCTACGTCCACCATACCGGCCGCACCTATGAGGAGGTCGAGAAGACGCTGGACCGCGATCACTTCATGTCGGCCGAGGAAGCCAAGGCCTGGGGCATCGTCGACCACGTCTATGATCGCCGCGAACAGGCCGACGCCGATGGGGTGAAGACCCCCGGCCACTGATCCGACCGGACTGAAACCGGCAAGGGCGCGCCCATCGCGGCGCGCCCTTTTCATTTGTGCTATCGGAACCGTCATGCAGTTCACGCGAGATCAAACCGGCCAGATCGAGGTCGATGGCGAGGCCTATGTGTGGGAGCTGCGCCGCCAACCCCGGCCCAAGGGCGGCAATGTCTGGGAGGGGATGGCCGTCTCGCTGCGCCACCTGGACTACAAGCGCGAGGCCATCGTCCAGTTTCCGCCGCCGCTGCGGCCGAACGGCCGGCCTGACGTCGAGAAGCAGCGGGTCAATGTCGACGCGGTTCGCACCGCAGTCGCCTCGATCATGGCGGCGGGCTGGGACCCGACCACGCGCGGCAAGCCGATGGTGTTCGACGTCGACGCCGACGGAAACTGAGGTCAGGGCTTTTCGGTAAAGACCCGGAACCCGGCCTCCTGGGCCATGGCCAGCATTTCCGTGTCGCCCGAAGTGTCGCCATAGGCGGCGGCGAGCGTCATCGTGTCGCCATAGGCCGCCTTCAGCCGCCGCACCTTCTCAGCCCCGCGACAGTTCGGCCCGGCGAATTCGCCGGTGATCCGGTCCTCGGCGTCGAAGACGAACTCGGTCCCCAGCAGGCCCTCGGCGCCCAGGCGCTGCGCGAACGGGGCGACCGTCGTGACGGGCGAGGCGGTCACGATGACGCGGTGGGCGCCGCGCCGTCCCCAGTCGTCCCACACCTTCAGCGCGTCCGGCCGCATGAACCGGGGCCAGACCTGATCGGCGAACTGCGCGGCCTCCGCCTCCAGCGCCTGACGGTCCACGCCGTGCAGGAACTCACGCACCGAGGCCGCCTTGATCCGGCCCCGGTCGCGATCGCGGGCATAGGCGGCCAGGGCGGGGGCCAGCTTGACCAGACCCAGCGCCCACCCGCCCGGCCCGACGCGCCAGCGCAGGAATTCGGTGAAACTGTCGCGAATCGTCAGCGTGCCGTCGAAATCGAAGGCCACGATCGGCTGGCCGGGGCGGGGGGGCTGGCGCTCAAGCCCCGGATTTCCCATGTCAGACATTCGCCTTGATCCCCGTCGACACTGATCCGTCCACGCACTGCAACAATCCCCTATCGCCTTCGGGGTTGTCGTGGAACGTGTGATGGGTGATTGTCATTTTTTGAAGACCTTCGCAGCCAGAGTGCTGGAATCAATGTGAGGGAAGCGCGTTTCGGGCCATTTCGGTCCGCGCCGCGGGAGTGAGATAAGGGTCTATGACCAAAGCAGCCGGCTCAGACGCCAAAAGCACCCTGTACTGCTCGTTCTGCGGAAAGAGCCAGCATGAGGTGCGTAAACTCATCGCAGGCCCGACCGTGTTCATCTGTGATGAATGCGTCGAACTGTGCATGGATATCATCCGCGAAGAGCACAAGATCGGCTTCAAGAAGACGACCGACGGCGTTCCGACGCCGAAGGAGATTCGCGACGTTCTGGATGACTATGTCATCGGCCAGGCCCACGCCAAGAAGGTGCTGTCGGTCGCGGTGCACAATCACTACAAGCGCCTGAACCACGCGACGAAGAACAACGACGTCGAACTGGCCAAGTCGAACATCATGCTGATCGGGCCGACCGGCTCGGGCAAGACGCTGCTGGCCCAGACGCTGGCGCGCATCATCGACGTGCCCTTCACCATGGCCGACGCCACCACCCTGACCGAAGCCGGTTATGTGGGCGAGGATGTCGAGAACATCATCCTGAAGCTGCTTCAGGCGTCCGACTACAACGTCGAGCGGGCCCAGCGCGGCATCGTCTATATCGACGAGATCGACAAGATTTCGCGCAAGTCCGACAATCCCTCGATCACCCGCGACGTCTCGGGCGAGGGCGTGCAGCAGGCCCTGCTGAAGATCATGGAAGGCACCGTCGCCTCCGTGCCGCCGCAGGGCGGGCGCAAGCATCCGCAGCAGGAGTTCCTGCAGGTCGACACCGCCAACATCCTGTTCATCGTCGGCGGCGCCTTCGCCGGCCTGGAGAAGGTGATTTCGGCGCGCGGCGCGGGGGCCTCCATCGGCTTCGGCGCCCAGGTCAAGGAGATCGACGAGCGCCGCACCGGCGACATCCTGAAGGGGGTCGAGCCGGACGACCTGATGCGTTTCGGCCTGATCCCCGAATTCATCGGCCGTCTGCCGGTCCTGGCGACGCTGGAGGACCTGGACGAAGCGGCCCTGGTCACCATCCTGACCGAGCCGAAGAACGCCCTGGTCAAACAGTACAAGCGTCTGTTCGAAATGGAGAATGTCGACCTGACCTTCACCGACGACGCCCTGACCGCCGTCGCCAAGAAGGCCATCACCCGCAAGACCGGCGCGCGCGGTCTGCGTTCGATCCTGGAAGGCATCCTGCTGGAAACCATGTTCGAACTGCCGACCTTCGAAGGCGTCGAAGAGGTGGTGGTCAACGCCGAAGTCATCGACGGCAAGGCCCAGCCCCTGCTGATCTATTCGGAAGCCTCAAAGAAAAAGGCGGACGGCGCCGCCTGATCGAGCGTTCGCTGCACGAAGACAAAGGCCGGGGAGGGCGACTTCCCCGGCCTTTTTTCATGCGGTTCCGGCGCCACCGGGTTTCTTCCTTATTTGTGGAGCGGGGCCGCGACGCGGTGAAGGGAACCGGGTCCTTCCACTGGCGCCTGCGATGCGTTGGAAGGCGCGTTGCATCAAGCAGATGTGGGCCATTCGCCCGCCACGCTTGAACCGCGGGTCTTTCGAACCACATACTCATCCGAACGCCGTCGGAATCGACGGGTCGTCACGCGCTGGCCGGGCCTGTTGTCCGGACGACCGTGACGGCGGGCCGGAGATACGCAATGGCCCGGGAGTATGTGCATCATGACTGAATCCAAGATCCTGCCCGTCCTGCCGCTGCGCGACATCGTCGTCTTTCCGCACATGGTCGTGCCGCTGTTCGTCGGCCGCGAGAAGTCGGTGAAGGCCCTCGACGAGATCATGAAGGGCGAGAAGCAGATTCTTCTGGCCACCCAGAAGAACAGCGTCGACGACGATCCGTCGCCGGACGCCATCTATCCCATCGGCGTGCTGGCGAGCGTGCTTCAACTGCTGAAACTGCCCGACGGCACGGTGAAGGTGCTGGTGGAGGGCAAGGGACGCGCGCGCCTGACCCGCTTCACTGACCGCGAGGACTATTTCGAGGCCGAGGCCGTCGAGATCGAGGACGAGCCGGGCGAAACCTCTCAGGCCGAGGCCATGCTGCGCGCCGTGGTCGAGCAGTTCGAAAACTATGTGAAGCTGAACAAAAAGGTGCCGCCCGAGGCCCTCAGCTCCATCCCCCAGATCACCGACGCCTCCAAGCTGGCGGACTCGGTCGCCGCCCATCTGTCGGTCAAGATCGCCGACAAACAGGGCCTGCTGGAAACCTTCGACGTGCCCAAGCGGCTGGAGAAGGTCTATGGCCTGATGGAGGGCGAAATCTCGGTCCTTCAGGTCGAGAAGAAGATCCGCTCGCGCGTCAAGCGGCAGATGGAGAAGACCCAGCGCGAATATTATCTGAACGAGCAGATGAAGGCGATCCAGCGCGAGCTGGGCGAGACCGACGATGCGCGCGACGAGATCATGGACCTGGAGAAGCGCATCCGTAAGACGCGCCTGTCCAAGGAGGCCCGCACCAAGGCCGAGGCCGAGGTCAAGAAGCTGCGCAACATGAGCCCGATGTCGGCGGAATCGACCGTGGTCCGCAATTACCTCGACTGGCTGCTGTCTGTGCCGTGGGGCAAGGCCAAGCAAAAGCCGATCGACCTGCAGAAGGCCGAGGACATCCTGGAAGAGGATCACTTCGGTCTGGAGAAGGTCAAGGAACGGATCATCGAATATCTGGCCGTTCAGGCCCGCACCGGCAGTCTGAAGGGTCCGATCCTGTGCCTGGTCGGCCCTCCCGGCGTCGGCAAGACCTCGCTGGCCAAGTCCATCGCCAAGGCGACGGGGCGTGAATATGTCCGCATGTCGCTGGGCGGCGTGCGCGACGAGAGCGAGATCCGCGGCCACCGCCGGACCTATATCGGCTCCATGCCCGGCAAGATCATCCAGTCGATGAAGAAGGCCAAGACCACCAACGCCTTCGTCCTGCTGGACGAGATCGACAAGCTGGGCTCCGACTGGCGCGGCGATCCGTCCTCGGCCCTGCTGGAGGTGCTGGACCCGGCCCAGAACTCGACCTTCGGCGACCACTATCTGGAGGTGGATTACGACCTGTCGCAGGTCATGTTCGTGACGACCGCGAACAGCCTGAACATGCCGCAGCCGCTGATGGACCGGATGGAGATCATCCGCGTGTCGGGCTACACCGAGGACGAGAAGGTCGAGATCGCCAAGCGCCACGTCCTGCCCAAGCAACTGGCGGATCACGGGCTGAAGGACGGCGAACTGATCGTGCCGGACGAGACGATCCGCGACCTGATCCGCTACTACACCCGCGAGGCCGGGGTGCGTTCGCTGGAGCGCGCCCTGGGCGGACTGGCGCGCAAGGCGGTTCGCGAAATGGCCAAGACCGGCGTCAAATCGATCACGGTCGACGAGGCCAAGCTGGCCGACTATGCGGGCGTCAAGAAGTTCCGCTATGGCGAGACGGACGAGGAGGATCAGGTCGGCATCGTCACCGGCCTGGCCTGGACCGAGTTCGGCGGCGACATCCTGACCATCGAGGCGATCAAGATGCCCGGTCGCGGCCGCATGACCGTGACCGGCAATCTGAAGGAGGTCATGAAGGAGTCGATCTCGGCGGCGGCCTCCTACGTCCGCTCGCGCGCCCTGGCCTTCGGCGTCAAGCCGCCGGTGTTCGAGAAGACCGACATCCACGTCCACGTGCCGGACGGCGCCACGCCCAAGGACGGCCCGTCCGCCGGCGTCGCCATGACGGTGGCCATGGTCTCGGTCCTGACCGGCATCCCGATCAGGAAGGACATCGCCATGACCGGCGAGATCACCCTGCGCGGCCGCGTCACCGCCATCGGCGGCCTGAAGGAAAAGCTGCTCGCGGCCCTGCGCTCGGGCGTCAAGACCGTGCTGATCCCGCAGGAGAACGAGAAAGACCTGGCCGATGTGCCCGACAATGTGAAGTCGGCGCTGGAGATCGTGCCGATCTCCACGGCGGACGAGGCGCTGAAATGGGCCCTGGTCGGCACCCTGACGCCGGTGGAGTGGGACGAGGCGGCCGAACCGCTGCCGACGCCCGTGCCGCCGCTGGACGGGCCGGCCGCCACCGTCAGCCACTGACGCCGGGTTGAAGCCTGACGCCGCCGGAGACACCCTCCGGCGGCGTTTTCGCTTTTGACGCAACCGCCGATCTGCCGTTTAGTGATTCGGCTCGGAGGCGACGATGACCAAGGCAGAACTGATCGGCCGCATGGCCGCAGCGGCGGACATCAGCCGCGACCAGGCGAAATCGGCTCTGGAGGCCTTTACCGACGGCGTCGCCGAGGCCTTGACGCAAGGGCGGGACGTCAAGCTGATCGGCTTCGGCAGCTTCGTCGCCGTGGATCGCAAGGCTGGCGTGGCCCGCAATCCGCAGACCGGCGCCGCCGTGGCGCGCCCCGCCTCGCGCACCGCACGCTTTCGTCCCGGCGAAGGCTTGAAAAGCGCCTTGAACGGTTGAGGCGGGAAGGGCATAAGCCCGTCTCCGATCTGAGGGCGGCTAGCTCAGCTGGTCAGAGCATCTCGTTTACACCGAGAGGGTCGGCGGTTCGAACCCGTCGCCGCCTACCATACCAAAAGGCCGCCGGAGCGATCCGGCGGCCTTTCGTGTCTCTGGATGCGGTGTCCGATCAGAAGCGGAAGCTGGCCCGCAGCAGCAGCGAGTAGCGGACGTAGTCCTCCAGCAGCTCGGCGTCGCCGGTCAGCGACAGCATGCCCAGTTCGTTGCCGAAGTTCAGGCGGAAGCCCAGGATCGGCCCGCCGCCCTCGATCGCGTCTGGCGACAGGGTGAAGTCCGGGCCGCCGCTGGCGAAGCGGGCGATGGTCTTGCCGGCGTCCACCGAGATGTTCTGGCGATAGCCGACGCGCAGTTCCGGGCGGATCCAGCCGTTGCGGCCAAAGCCGTATCCGACGTTCATCGCCGCCACGGCGGAGAAGATGTGGCTGTCGCGCGAATCGATATTCAGGTCGAAGCCGTTGCCGCCGCCCGTCTCGCTGCGCGAACCTTCGGACAGGCTGAAATACTCGCCGTAGATTTCCGGGCGGACATTCAGGCGGCCGAAGTTGCGCTCGTAGGAGGCGCCGCCCGCGACGGCGGCGGTCCAGCCGTGCCAGTCGGACTTGTTGTTCAGATAGACGCCGCTGGCCACCAGGGAGCGGTCGGCGCTGAAGCTGGCGTAGCCGCCGGCCGCGCGCGCCCATGTCGTCCAGTATTGGCCCTGGGCGCGCCAATAGAGGCCCAGCTCCAGCAGGTTGGCGGACAGGACCTCTTCGGCCTCGGCCTCGGGATCCTTGATGTCCGACGAGGTGAAGGCCGCCGAAATGCCGAGCGCGCCCAGCCCCGTGCCTTTTTCCACGCCGCCCGCGACGCCGAAGCCTTCCGAACGGAAGCCGTAGGAATCGGTCTTGTCCTTGTCGGCGTAGAAGTTGATCTCCTGCACCCAGGCGCTGGTCTCGCCCGGGGCGGCGACGGCGTTGCGGCCGGTCAGGGCGCGGGTCACGGCATCGACGCCGGCCGACAGCGACATCAGGGGGCCGCCCGAGTGGTCGGGCAGCATCTGCTCATAGGCGCCGATGAAGCCGTCGCGCGTCGTCTGCGACAGGAACAGGTTGCGCACGGCCTCGTTGGACCCCAGCGCCGCATAGACGGCGTCATAGGCCGACGCCTCGACCGGGATCAGGTTCGCCTCGGCCGCCGAGCGGCGACGGGCGTCGACATAGACGGTGTTGGCCGCCTGATCGACCCCGGCCTCGACCACATAGAGGTAGGGCGAGTTGTCGGTCAGCTGGCTCTGGTTGATCTGGCCGACATTCAGCGAACCGGCGGTGATGATGTTGAACCGCTCGGGCCCGTCCAGCAGGGACGAGAAGCGCACGCCCAGCTTCGAGCCGGTCGCCAGGGTCGCGTTGCCGCTGACGTTGAAGCCGCCGGCGCGGTCGTTGGCGGGATCGAGATTGACCAGCAGCGCGCCTTCGGCGCCCACGTTCAGGCTGGAAATGTTGACGGCGCCGGTCTGGGTCGCGTTCAGCGTGCCCTTGCCGATATTGATGTCCAGCAGGTTGTCGCCGTTCTTGATGGCGCCGGTCACGATGGCGCCGCCGCTGATGTTCAGCTTGTCCGCTCCGGCGCCGAAGTCGATGTCGCCGTTGACGATGCCGTTCTCGATGTTCAGCGTGTCGGCGCCCGAACCCAGCTTGATCGCGCCGACGATGGCCGGCTCGTTGGCGTCCGGCACGCCGTCCTTGTCGGTGTCGACAGCCGTGCTGCCGGCGGGGGCGAGGATGCCGTACTGGCGCAGGGTGACGCCCGAGGTGTTGGCCGACAGGTCAATGGCGGTGACGGTTCCGGTCACCGGGTTCGTGTCCGCGGCGTTGGGCGTCAGGGAGCCGATGATGGAGCCGGCGTTGGTCAGCTGGGTCAGGGTGCCCGACTGATCGTGGATGACCACGGCGGAGCCCTGATTTCCGCCGAAGGAGGCGACCAGGTTGCCGGTATTGGTCAGGGAGCCGACGTTGGCGCCGGCGCCGATCAGAATGCCGGTCGCGTTCTGGGTCAGCTTGCCCGAGGCCACGGCCTGGATGGCGCCGGTGTTGACGATGGCGGGCGCGGTCACGCCGGAGCCGATCCACAGGCCGGTGGCGTTGGCGTCCAAGGCCGTGGAGGACACGCCGCCTTCATTGCGCACGCCGCCGACGACGTTGACGGCCTGGCCGCCCGAGACGCCGAGCTGGACGGCGCGCGATTCGACGCCCGAATACAGGCCGGACCCCGTGATGGAGCCGCGATTGATCAGGCCGTACGCCGCATCGCCCGTGCCGACCGCGCCCAGGGTCACCGCCTGGGTGGTCGAACCCACCAGCAGGGCCGGCGCGCCGCCCAGCGAGGTGATGGAGGCGGTCGTTTCGCTGACGTCGGGGATGCCGTTGCCGTTGCGGTCGGGGTCGTCGCGGTTCTTGATGCCGTCGCCGTCGTCGTCCTCGTCGCCGTTCTTGACGCCATTGCCGTTGTCGTCGCCGTCGATGCCGGCGGCGGAATAGGCCAGCGCCTTGTCCAGCAGGACGCCGCCCGCGACGTTCGCGCCGATGCGAACCGCCGGTCCGCCCTGAAGCAGGTCGTCGGCGTCCAGTTCATCCAGGAACAGGGTGGTGGCGTTGTCGAAGGTGCCGGTCGCCGGACGCGCGGCCGGCGGGGTGGTGTAGCGATAGCCGGTGGCGACGACCGACGAATGGATCTTCACCGCCCCGCCCACATCGCCCTCGATCGACACGCCGGTCGCGTTCGCGCCCAGGGCCGCGATCGAGCCGGACAGCTCGACATTGCCGGAGATCGGCCCCGTCGTGCGGATGCCGGCCGTGTTGTCGCCCGTCACGCGGATCGTGCCCAGGCTCTGCAACTTGCCGTTCAGGCCCGTCTCGACCGCCAGGCCGTAGGAGTTGTTGCCCTCGACCGTGATCGCCCCAGTACCTTCGACCAGGACATTGCCGGTGAAGGGCGACGGACCGACCACGCGCACGCCATAGCGGCCGGTTCCGGTTGCGAAGGGACCGTCCAGGTCGCCGTCGCCGTCGGTGTCCTTCACATCGGCCGTTTCCTGGGTGTCGTTGACTGTGATGGCGCCGCCGACGGTCACCGATCCGGTATTGCCGCCGTTGACAAGGAGGCCGGTCGACCCGTCGGCCGACTTGTCCATGATGATGGAGCTGCCGCTGTCCAGATCGACGGAGTGGTTCGAGTCCAGCGTCACCGCCGCACCCGAGGCCACCGCGACGCTGCCGCCGCTGGCCAGGCGAATGTTGTCAGGGCCGGTTCCGGTCGCATTGGACGTCTGGATCGGCGTGGTGCGGGCGTTCGAGATCACGATCTCGGCCTGTGATCCGGTGGCGGCCATCAAGGGGGCGATCGCCACGGCGGTCGCGAGCAGAATACGCATTCGGTAGAAACCCCTGGTGGTCACGCACAACGGTACAGGCGACCCCTTAGCAGGGTCTGCGCCAGCCTTCCTCAAGTTTATCGAATTTGAGGCGAATACAAGGCCACAACCGTCGGCGGCCCTGTCTATGACGAGACTGGCGTTCTGTGAAACTCAAGCTTTGCGGCGAATACGGAGCGATTTGACAAGGCCGCTATTGAGCTTTGCCACGGCCGGGTTTAGGGGCCACGAAAGGCTCGGCGCCGCGTCCCCAGGACGCATCCAACGAACCCCTTCGGCGTTCGACAGCCCAAGCCGCACGAGAACGCCCATGAGCATGACCGACCTCGATGTCCAGGAAAGCGAACTCCGGTTGATTCCGGGGCTGGATGTAGAGGTCGCCGACACGCTGCGCGCCCTGAAGGCGGCGGCGATGGACGAGCGTCCCCGTCTGGTGGACACCACCATGCTGTATGCGCCGCGTTCGGGCGGCGTGAAACGCTACCTCCTGTCCAAGAAGGCGTGGATCGAGGCCAATCGCCCGGGGGTCAGCCATTCGCTGATCGTGCCGGGCGCTCGGCACAAGGCGGGCGCGGACGGGGTGGTGCGGCTGCGCGCCACCAAGCTGCCGTTCGGCGACGGATATCGCTGGCCGACGTCGGTCAAGCGCTGGAGCGCCTGGGTGGCGGCCATGAAGCCGTCGATCATCGAGGCCGGCGATCCCTATACGCCGGGGCAGGGCGCCCTGGAGGCCGGCCAGCGCGTCGGATGCCCCGTCGTCGGCTTCTGCCATTCCGACCCGGCGGGCCTGGCGGCGCTGCACTTCGGCGAATGGGCCAAGAAGCCGGTCGAGAAGCGCTGGGCGCGGCTGTTCTCCCAGTTCGACCGCGTGGTGTCGCCCAGCCGTTTCATCGCCCGGCGGCTGGAAGAAGCGGGCGTCGACAATATCGTGGTGCGTCCCCTGGGCGTCGAGATCGATACCTTCCGGCCCGAGCGCCGCGACCGGCAATGGCTGCTGGACCGGCTGGGCCTGGATGAGGACGCGCGGCTGCTGTGCTTCGCCGGCCGACCCGCAAAGGAAAAGAACGTCGATGTGCTGATCGAGGCGGTCCAGAAGCTGGGCGCGCCCTATCATCTGGTGCTGGTCGGCGCAGGATCGGGCATGCCGGACGAGGACCGGGTCATCTCCCTGCCTTATGAGACCGATCCCCGCGCCGTGGCCAAGATCATCGCCAGCTGCGACGCCTTTGTTCACGCCAACGACAAGGAGCCGTTCGGCCTGATCGTGCTTGAGGCCATGGCCTGTGGACGGCCGGTCGTGGGCGTCAACGCCGGCGGCGTGGCCGAGACCGTGGACGATACGGTGGGGCAGCTGGCCGTGCGGGCCGATGCGGCGGACTACGCCGAGGCGGTCGAAGCCCTGTTCGCGCGCGACATCGAGGCCATCGGCCGCGCCGCCCGCGAGAAGGCGGTCAGCCAGTTCGCCTGGAACCGCGTGTTCGAGGACCTGTGCGCCGTCTATGGCCAGCTGACCGGCGAGGCGGCCTTCATGACGCCTGACGCGGAACTGCATCTGCACTAGGCGATAAAGCCTCTCGTGTCGTCATTCCGGGGCTGAACGCAGCGAAGAAGCCGGACGCAGGGCTACGGTCAGCGCTGCTGAACGCATCTAACGCCGGATGCCCGCAGCCTGGGTTCCGGGTTCGTCGTGCGGACGCCCCGGGATGACGGGATGGCCCAGGCTTGGCGTGATCCGCCCGCCCAGGCGGGAGCGCGCCACTTCTTTATAACGATGTCTGGAAAAGAAGTGGCGCGAGTGACGGGGCTCGAACCCGCGACCTCCGGCGTGACAGGCCGGCACTCTAACCAACTGAGCTACACCCGCGTATCAGGTCGAAACTTTTGAGCTGTTTCGAAAGCTATGATGGGAAGGCGGTGTGCGCCACTCTTTCTATCTCTAGAGAGAGTGGCGCGAGTGACGGGGCTCGAACCCGCGACCTCCGGCGTGACAGGCCGGCACTCTAACCAACTGAGCTACACCCGCGTTTCCCGGCCGAAGCGGCTGTGCGCCCCGGCGAGGGGCGTCGTTTAGGCGGCCCGACCCAGCGCGTCAAGCGACCTTTTCGGAGAAACACGCCGCTCAGCGCGACGGGGCTGTGGACGGCGCCACGACCGCCGCCTGGGGCGGGCTGTGCGGGCCGGCCAGGCCGCCCGCCGCAGGCTCCTGAGCGGCGACCGCGGGCGCGGGCGGCTCGTAGTGGACGCCGACGCCCGGTCCCAACGGCAGGTCGAACGCGACCCAGGCCGCGACCATGCACAGCCCCGCGATCAGGAAGGCCCCGGCATAGGGCAGCATGTTCGCCATCAACGACCCCAGGCCGAATCGCGGGTCCCAGCGCTGGGCGAAGGTCAGGATCAGGGGAAAATAGCTCATCAGGGGCGTGGCGATGTTGGTCACCGAATCGCCCATGCGATAGGCGGCGGTCGTCATCTCGGGCGAAATGCCCAAGAGCATGAACATGGGCACCACGATCGGCGCCAGGGCCGACCATTTCGCCGAGGCCGATCCGATGAACAGGTCGAAGAAGCAGGAGACGAAGACCACGCAGATCAGCAGCAGCGGGGCGGGCAGGGCGATGCTCTTCAATCCGGCCGCCGCATGGACCGCCAGGATCGGCCCCAGTCCCGACCAGTTGAACATGGCCACGAAATGGGCGGCGAAGAAGGCCAGCACGATATAGGGCGCCAACTGAGCGATGCCGTCGCGCATCATCCCCACCAGGTCGCGGTGCGACTGGATCGCGCCCGACCCTGTCCCATAGGCGCCGCCCGCCACGAAGAAGGTGACGGCGAAAAAGGCGACCAGCGAACGGTACAGCGGATTGAACCGCTGCTCCGGATCGGCGTCGGGGTCCACGAAGGGCGAGCCGGGCAGCACGGTGATCAGCGCCCACAGCGCGATCATGCCCAGCACCGCCAGACCGGCGAAGGCCAGGCCGCGTCTTTCGGCCGGGGTCAGGGGCTGTTTCTCGTTGGCGGCGGGCGCCGCGACGCCTCCGGCGGGCTTCCAGACACCCAGACGCGGCTCGATGACCCGGTCGGTCAGGACCCAGATGATGGGGGTGAAGACGAAGACGACGCCGACGATGAAGAACCAGTTGCCGGCGATGTTGACCGAATAGGACGGGTCGATCAGTCGCGCGGCGGGCTCGGTGATCCCCAGGATCAGGGCGTCGCTGGCGCCGGGAAACAGATTGCCGGCGTATCCGCCCGAAACGGCGGCGAAACCGGCGGCCAGTCCCGCCAGCGGATGCCGCCCCGCTGCGGCGAAGATCACCGCCGCCAGTGGGATGACCACCACATAGGAGGCGTCCGACGCATGGTGGGACACCATGCCGGTGATCGCCACGACGGGCGTCAACATCGCGCGCGGCGCATTCAGCAGGGCGCCGCGGATGGCGGTGGCGAACAGGCCGGTCCGCTCGGCGACCGAGGCGCCGTATATGATGGTGATGACGATCCCCAGCGGCGGGAAATCGGCCAGGGTGCGCGGCATGCCGATGATCAGCCGCTCCAGGTTCTCGCCCGACAGCAGGCTTTGCGCCGCCAGACGGTCGCCGGTGACCGGGTTGACCGCCGACCAGCCCAGGCCCGCCCCGACCATGCTCAGCACGATCAGCCCGCCGATCAGCCACAGGAACAGGAAGACCGGGTCTGGCAGGCGATTGCCGATCCGTTCCACGGCGTTCAGGGCGCGGCTGGCGACGCTCATTCTGATGACTTTCGGTTACGCGATAGAGGCCGCAATAGGGCTTTGGCGGCGCAAGACGCGCAAGCGCCGGGCCTGCGACATATGGCGCGGAAACTTGCGATCCATTCTCAATGAAAAGCCTGTGGCCGCAGGGGTTTGAACCCCGGCGACGATGGGTCTAAGAAGCGCCGAATCCGCTTCTCCCCGGCGGCCGAGGTTCTTTCGCATGAACGCATTTCTGCTCGAATATCTGCCTGTGTTGATCTTCGGCGGCATCGCCGCGGTGATCGGCATCCTCTTCATCGCCCTGCCCATGCTGCTGGCGCCCAAGAGCCCCGATAGTGAGAAGCTGTCGGCCTATGAGTGCGGGTTCAACGCATTCGACGACGCCCGCATGAAGTTCGACGTGCGATTCTATCTGGTGTCGATCCTGTTCATCATCTTCGACCTGGAAGTCGCCTTCCTGTTCCCGTGGGCCGTGTCGATCTTCGACCTGTCGCACGCCGGAATGGTCTTCGCCTTCTGGTCCATGATGGTCTTCCTGGGGATTCTCACCATCGGCTTCATCTACGAGTGGAAGAAGGGAGCCCTGGAATGGGAGTAGTCGCCACGTCCGTGCCTTCGGGAACGGGGACGCCGTCGCTGGTCACCCCCTCGGGCGCGCCTCTGGTCGCCGCCGGCTCCGCCGCGCGTTCGACGGTCGAGGGGTATGACCCCAAGATCCACGACAAATTCTTTGAAGCCGTGAACATGGAGCTGGGCGAGCGCGGCTATCTGGTCGCCGCCGCCGACGACGTCATCAACTGGGCGCGCACCGGCTCGCTGATGTGGATGACCTTCGGCCTGGCCTGCTGCGCCGTCGAGATGATTCAGATGTCGATGCCGCGTTTCGACGTCGAGCGTTTCGGCATGGCGCCGCGCGGCAGCCCGCGTCACTCGGACCTGATGATCGTCGCCGGCACCCTGACCAACAAGATGGCCCCCGCCATCCGCAAGGTTTACGACCAGATGCCCGATCCGCGCTATGTCGTGTCGATGGGCAGCTGCGCCAACGGCGGCGGCTATTATCACTACAGCTACAGCGTCGTGCGCGGCTGCGACCGCGTCGTGCCGGTGGACGTCTATGTGCCGGGCTGCCCGCCGACGGCCGAAGCCCTGCTTTACGGCCTGTTGCAGTTGCAGAAGAAGATTCGTCGCACGGGGACCATCGACCGATGAGCTCCTTGGTTGTTCAGGCCCAGCATGAGGCCGCTCTGACCCCTCTGGGCGCCGAGATGGTGGGCGCTCTGGGCGTCGAGGCGCAGGTCGCGTTCGGCGAACTGACGCTGGTGGCGCCGCGCGAGCGGATCGTCGAGGTGATGACGGCGCTGCGCGATCAGTTCGGCTTCCAGCAGCTGCTGGATGTCTGCGGCGCCGACTATCCGGACCGCGAAGAGCGGTTCGAGGTTGTCTATCATCTGCTGTCGCTGACCCGGAACGCGCGCGTGCGCGTCAAGGTGGCGACGGACGAGGTGCAGCCGGTTCCGACCGTGGTCGAGGTCTATCCGTCCGCAAACTGGTTCGAGCGCGAGACGTTCGACATGTATGGCGTGCTGTTCTCGGGCCACCCGGACATGCGGCGTCTGCTGACCGACTATGGTTTCGAAGGGCACCCCCTTCGCAAGGACTTCCCGATGACGGGCTATGTCGAGGTCCGCTACGATGAGGAGCAGCGCCGCGTGGTCTATGAACCCGTCAAGCTGACGCAGGAGTTCCGCACGTTCGACTTCCTGTCGCCGTGGGAAGGCGCCGAATATCCCGCGCCGGTCCTGCCGGGCGACGAAAAGGCCGGAGGCAATGGCTGATGGCTGACGGAACCCACAACCACGCCGCCCTGGGCGCGACCGACGTGTTCGACGACGACCTCGACACGCGCACCGCTCATGCGCGCGAGATGGAAGACCGCAAGTTCACGATCAACTTCGGCCCGCAACACCCGGCCGCCCACGGCGTGCTGCGCCTGGTGCTGGAGCTGGACGGGGAAATCGTCGAACGCGTCGATCCGCACATCGGCCTGCTGCATCGCGGCACCGAGAAGCTGATGGAGGCGCGCACCTATCTCCAGAACGTGCCGTATCTGGATCGCCTCGACTACGTCTCGCCGATGAACCAGGAACACGCCTTCTGCCTGGCCATCGAAAAACTGCTGGGGGTCGAGGTTCCGTACCGCGCCCAGCTGATCCGGGTTCTGTATTCCGAGATCGGCCGGATCGGGAACCACCTGCTGAACGCGACCATGCAGGCCATGGACGTGGGCGCCCTGACGCCGCCGCTGTGGGGGCACGAAGAGCGCGAAAAGCTGATGGTGTTCTACGAGCGCGCCTGCGGCGCCCGTCTGCACGCCAATTATTTCCGTCCCGGCGGCGTCCACCAGGACCTGCCGATGGACCTGATCGACGACATCGGTCGCTGGTGCCAGGAGTTCCCGAAGGCCCTGGCCGACATCGAAAAACTGGTCACCGAGAACCGCATCTTCAAGCAGCGCAACGTCGACATCGGCGTCGTGACCAAGGAAGAGGCCCTGGCCTGGGGCTTCACCGGCGTGATGCTGCGCGGTTCGGACATCGCCTGGGACCTGCGCAAGTCGCAGCCGTACGAGTGCTATGCCGAACTGGAGTTCGACATCGCCGTCGGCAAGAACGGCGACTGCTGGGACCGTTATCTGGTCCGCGTCGAAGAGATGAAGCAGTCCGTGCGGATCATGGAGCAGTGCATCCATAAGCTTCGCAACTGTCCCGGCGAACCGGTGATGATCGAGGACAACAAGATCGTTCCGCCGCGTCGTGGCGAAATGAAGCGGTCGATGGAATCCCTGATCCACCACTTCAAGCTCTACACCGAAGGCTTCAAGACGCCGGAAGGCGAAGTCTACGCCTCGGTCGAGGCGCCCAAGGGCGAGTTCGGCATCTATCTGGTCTCGGACGGCACCAACAAGCCGTACCGCGTGAAGATTTCGGCGCCGGGCTTCCGTCACCTGGCGCAGATGGGTCCGATGAACCAGGGACACCAGCTGGCCGACGTTTCGGCCATCCTGGGCTCGCTCGACATCGTGTTCGGCGAGGTGGACCGATGAGCCGCGAAGCCGTGGTGCAGGGCCAGCTCGACGCCTACAACACCCAGGATCTGGCGACCTTCGTCACCTTCTTCGACGACGGGATCACCATTTCCGACCTGAACGCCGAGCCCAACCTGAAGGGGCTGGACGCCTATCGCGAACGCCACGAGGGCCTGTTCGCCCAGTTCCCGCAGAACCGTGCGGAACTGCTGTCACGAATCGTCGTCGGAAACACGGTAATCGACCACGAGCGTGTGTTCCGGTCGCCCGATGCAGCGCCTTTCGAAGTCGCCGCAATCTATTCGTTCGCCGGCGACAAGATCGCTCGCGTTGATTATGTGAAGGCCTAGCGGATGTCCGTTCGTCGTCTCGCCAAGGAACAGCCTGCCTCGTTCGCCTTCTCGGAAGCGACGATGGAAAAGGCCGAATGGTGGATCAAGAAATACCCGGAATCGCGCCGTCAGTCGGCGGTGATCCCGGTCCTGTGGCTGGTGCAGAAGCAGGAGGGCTGGGTTTCCGAACCCGCCATCCGCGCCATCGCCGAGCTGTTGGGCATGGCCTATATCCGGGTGCTGGAGGTCGCGACCTTCTACACCATGTTCATGCTGGAGCCGGTCGGCAGGACCGCGCTGATCCAGGTGTGCGGCACTACGCCGTGCGCGCTGCGCGGCGCCAACGAACTGATGCGTGTCTGCAAGGAGAAGATCGGTCCCAAGGATCATCTGTCCGCGGACGGTCGCTTCACCTGGCAGGAAGTCGAATGCCTGGGCGCCTGTTCGAACGCGCCGATGGCCCAGATCAACGACTACTATTATGAAGACCTGACGCCCGAGACGATGGCCCAGATCATCGACGACTTCGCCGCCGGCAAGTCGCCGGAACGGGGATCCTACATCGGTCGCACCAATGCCGCGCCGCAAGGCGGGGCCAAGACCCTGCTGGACGCAAAGCTGTACGACGGCTCGGCCGCCAAGCCGATCAAGAAGCTGCCCAACAGCGATCCGGCCCCGGCTGAAAAGGCTCCGGCCTGATGTCGCCGCCTGATCTGAACACCGATGAGGGCCGCGCGGCCTATCGCAAGGAGCTGCGGGGCGTGGGACGTCCGCTGCGGGCCGGTGGCCTGGCCATGGTCGTGGGCGCCGCGCTTCTGATCCTGATCTCGCGCCAGGGCGCCGTCGGGCCGTGGGCGGTCAACGCCTCCTACTTCATGCTGGCGGCGGGCTGGGTGATGGTCATCGCGGCCATCTGGATGCGCACGCGCCACCACAAGCGCCGTCTGGCGGAAGGACTCTGAGGGCCATGGTCGGCATTCTCGAAGACAAGGATCGCATCTTCACCAACCTGTACGGCTTCCATGACTGGGGCGTCGAGGGGGCGAAGTCGCGCGGCGCGTGGAACGCCACCAAGGACATGCTGGACCTTGGGCGCGACTGGATCATCAACAACGTCAAGGCCTCGGGCCTGCGCGGCCGTGGCGGCGCCGGTTTCTCGACCGGCCTGAAGTGGTCCTTCATGCCCAAGGAAGTGAAGGATCGGCCGCACTATCTGGTCATCAACGCCGATGAGTCAGAGCCCGCGACCTGCAAGGACCGCGAGATCATGCGTCATGATCCGCACCTGCTGATCGAAGGCGCGCTGATCGCCAGCTTCGCGATGCAGGCCCACGCCTGCTACATCTATCTGCGCGGCGAATACGTGCTGGAGCGCGAGCGGATGGAAGCCGCCGTCAAGCAGGCCTATGAGGCCCGGCTGATCGGCGACGACAATGTCCACGGCTGGGATTTCCACGTCTATATCCACCATGGCGGCGGGGCCTATATCTGCGGCGAAGAGACGGCGCTGCTGGAATCGCTGGAAGGCAAGAAGGGCCAGCCGCGCCTGAAGCCGCCGTTCCCGGCCGGTGCAGGCCTGTATGGTTGCCCGACGACCGTGAACAACGTCGAGTCGATCGCCGTCGTCGGCACGATCCTGCGTCGCGGGGCCGACTGGTTCGCCGGCTTCGGTCGTCCGAACAACACCGGCACCAAGCTGATGTCGCTGTCGGGCCATGTGAACACGCCCTGCGTGGTCGAGGAGGCCATGTCGATCCCGCTGCGTCAGTTGATCGAGGATCACGGCGGCGGCGTGCGCGGCGGCTGGAACAATCTGAAGGCCATCATCCCCGGCGGGGCGTCCTGCCCGGTCATCACGCGCGAACAGGCCGAGACGGTCCTGATGGACTTCGATTCCATGCGTGAGATGCGCTCGTCCCTCGGGACGGCGGGCGTCACGGTGATGGATCAGTCCACCGACATCGTGAAGGCGATCGCCCGCATCAGCTACTTCTTCAAGCACGAGAGCTGCGGCCAGTGCACGCCGTGCCGCGAAGGCACCGGCTGGATGTGGCGGGTTCTGGAGCGGATGGCCGTGGGCGAGGCCGATCCGTCAGAGATCGACCTGCTGCTGGAAGTGTCGACCCAGATCGAGGGTCACACCATCTGCGCCCTGGGCGACGCGGCCGCCTGGCCGGTTCAGGGCCTGATCCGTCACTTCCGTCACGAAATCGAAGACCGCATCGCCAACTACCGCAGCCGCCGCGCGAACTTCGCCGGCCACGCGATCGCTGCGGAATAGATCATGCGCCTTTCGCCCGCCATCGTCATCGGAGCCCTGGCTCTCGCCGCTTGCGGCGAGCGCGCGGCTGCGCCGAAGCCGACGGAAACGGCTTCGGCCGAGGTGAAGGCGCCTGAAACCGCCGCTGCGGCCGTGTTGGCGGAAACTGATCTGCGCCGGGTCTGCCGCGCCGGACTGGCCGCTGTTCACGGTCAGCAGCCGTCAGCCATCGATATCGACGGTGTCGAAGGCGGCGTGGTTCACGCCTCGTGGCGCGCGCCGGTCGATGGCGGCCGGATGCGAGCCGACTGCCGCGTTCAGAATGATGCGATCGAGTGGAAGCCGCTCGATCTTGCCGATGAAACGCTCGTTCGCTGGATGAACCAGCCGGGCGATCCGGTGATCCGTTACGTCATGAATGGCGGCGCGATCACCATCACACAGACGCTCCCTGACGGGACGACGGAACAGGCCGATCTGGCCGTTCCCGCTGAAGAAGAGGCCCGCTGATGCCAGTCGCCAAGGTCAACGGCGTCGAAACCGAGTTCGAGCCCGGCATGACCGTGCTCCAGGTCGCCGAGCGCGCGGGGCAGGAAATCCCGCGCTTCTGCTACCACGAACGCCTGTCCATCGCCGGCAACTGCCGCATGTGCCTGGTCGAGGTGAAGCCCGGACCGCCCAAGCCCCAGGCTTCGTGCGCGCTTCCGGCCGCCGACGGCCAGGAAATCTTCACCGACACGCCGATGGTCAAGAAGGCGCGCGAAGGGGTGATGGAGTTCCTGCTCATCAACCACCCGCTGGACTGCCCGATCTGCGATCAGGGCGGCGAATGCGACCTGCAGGACCAGTCGGTCGGCTATGGCCGTGACGGCTCGCGCTATTCGGAGAACAAACGCGCGGTCGAAGAAAAGCACATGGGGCCGACGATCAAGACCTTCATGACGCGCTGCATCCAGTGCACGCGTTGCGTCCGCTTCATCACCGAGGTTGCGGGCGTGCCGGACATCGGCATGATCTCGCGCGGCGAAGATGCCGAAATCACGACCTATCTGGAAAAGTCGGTCGCTTCGGAACTGTCGGGCAACGTCAATGACCTGTGCCCGGTCGGCGCCCTGACGCACCGTCCGTGGCAGTACCACTATCGTCCGTGGGAACTGAAGAAGACCGAAACCATCGACGTCATGGACGCTTTGGGATCGAACATCCGCGCCGACTATCGCGGGTCCGAGGTCATGCGCGTGCTGCCGCGCGTCAACGAGGGCGTCAACGAAGAGTGGCTGTCGGACAAGAGCCGCTATGTCGTCGACGGCCTGACCGCGCGCCGCCTGGACCGTCCGTGGATCCGAGAGAACGGCAAGCTGCGCGCCGCCACCTGGAACGAGGCGCTGGACGCCGTCGCCGCCAGGCTGAAGGCCGCGTCGGCCAACCGCATCGGCGTGATCGCAGGCGACCTGCAGGACGCCGAGTCGATGAAGGCGACGCTGGACCTGTTCCGCGCCCTGGGTTCGGCCAACACTGACTGCCGCCAGGACGGCGCTGCATTGGGTTATGGTCCGCGCGAAGGCTGGCTGTTCAACTCCGGCCTGGAAGGCATTGAAAAGGCGGACGCCGTTCTGATCGTCGGCGCCAATCCGCGCACCGAGGCGCCGCTGCTGAACGCCCGCCTGCGCAAGGCCTGGCTGAAGGGCGACATGGAGATCGGTCTGATCGGCGAACAGGCCGACCTGACCTTCGATTACGCCTATCTGGGCGCGGGTTCGAAGACGCTGGGCAAACTGCCCAAGTCGGCGCTGGACGTCCTGACCAAGGCCGAACGCCCGGCGATCATCGTCGGTTCGGGCGCATTGGGCGGGGAGGGCGGCGCGGCTGTCCTGAACGCCCTGGGCGCCCTGGCCAAAAAGGTCGGGGTCGTCACCGACAGCTGGAATGGTTTCAACGTCCTGCACCACGCCGCGGCGCGCGTCGCCGGTCTGGACATGGGCTTCGTGCCGGCAGAGGGCGGCCTGACGGCGGCTGAAATGCTGAAGCCCGATGCGCTGGACGTCCTGTTCCTGCTGGGCGCCGACGAGGTCGATCCGACCGGATCGAACGCCTTCCGCGTCTATCTGGGCAGCCACGGGGATCGCGGCGCCCATGGCGCCGACGTCATCCTGCCGGGCGCGGCCTACACCGAGAAGTCGGGCCTGTACGTCAACACCGAAGGCCGGGTGCAGATGGCCGAACGCGTCGTCTTCCCCAAGGGTGAGGCCAAGGAGGACTGGGCCATCATCCGCGCCCTGTCGGCCCGCGTCGACCAGACCCTGGCTTACGACACGCTGGAGCAGCTGCGCGCCAGGCTGATGGGCGATCACCCGACCTTCGGACGGATCGACTATCTGCCCGCCCCGGTCGCCTTCGACGTGGCCTCGCTGGGCGCCAAGGGCGATCTTGGCGACACCGTCTTCACCTCGGTCGTCACCGACCCCTATCTTTCAAACCCGATTGCGCGCGCCAGCGCGACGATGGCCGAACTGTCCGCCTTGCGGATCGCCCCGGTCGCGATGGCGGCGGAGTAGACCATGGACCCCGTTTCTTTCTGGGCCACGCCCGTTGGCTGGACGCTGATCACGGTCGGTCAGATTCTGCTGATCACCGTCGGCGTGCTTGTCGGCGTCGCCTTCCTGCTGCTGGCCGACCGCAAGGTCTGGGCCTCGGTGCAGATGCGCAAGGGCCCGAACGTGGTCGGCCCCTTCGGCCTGCTGCAGTCCTTTGCGGACATGATCAAGTTCGTGCTGAAGGAGGTCGTGGTTCCGTCCGGCGCCGACAAGGCGGTCTTCCTTCTGGCGCCGATCATCACGGTCATCCTGGCCTTCATGGCCTGGGCGGTCATCCCCTTCGCCCCCGGCTGGGTGGTGTCGGACCTGAACGTCGGCATCCTCTACATCTTCGCGGTGTCGTCGCTGGGCGTGTACGGCATCATCATGGGCGGCTGGGCTTCGAACTCGAAGTATCCGTTCCTGGGTTCGCTGCGTTCCGCGGCGCAGATGGTGTCCTATGAGGTGTCGCTGGGTCTGATCATCATCAACGTCATCCTGCTGGCCGGCACGATGAACCTGTCCAAGATCGTCGAAGCCCAGAGCGGCTATTTCTGGAACTGGTTCGCCTTCGGCGGCGGCGCCGGGACCTGGCCGCTGATCGTCGTGCTGTTCCCGATGATGATCATCTTCTTCATCTCGGCCCTGGCGGAAACCAACCGCCCGCCGTTCGACCTGCCGGAGTCGGAGTCGGATCTGGTCGCCGGTTATCAGGTCGAATACAGCTCGACGACCTACCTGCTGTTCATGATGGGCGAGTACGTCAACATCGTCTTCATGTCGGCGTTCATCAGCATCATGTTCTTCGGCGGCTGGAATCCCGGCTTCCTGTCGCAAGGTTTTCTGGACAGCCTGCCGGCCTGGATCGCCTATACGATCTATCTGCTGACCTTCGTCACCAAGACCGTCGTCTGGTTCCTGGCCTTCGCCCTGGTTAAGGCGTTCGTGCCGCGCTACCGCTACGACCAGCTGATGCGGCTGGGCTGGAAGGTGTTCCTGCCGACCTCGCTGGTCGCGGTCGTGATCGTCTCGGCCTGGCGCGTATTCGTGATGGGGGCGTCATGAGGACCCTCTTTGTGTCCATCGGGCTTCTGACCCTGACGTCGGCGTGCGCACCCGATCCGCGCATGCCCGAGACCAGCTATCAATGGCAGCGCCGTCAGGAGCGGATCGAACAGGAATTCCGCGCCAGCCAGCCTGCAACGCCTCCGAAGACGTCTGCCTCCAAGGATAAGCCCTGATGTTCAATCGTATCGCCCAGGCGGCCAAGGGCGCGATGATGCTGGACGTCATCGGCGCCATCGGTCTGACGCTGAAATACATGACGCGGCCCAAGGTGACCGTGAACTATCCGTTCGAGCGGAACCCGCAGTCGCCGCGTTTCCGCGGCGAGCATGCGCTGCGCCGCTACGCCAATGGCGAGGAACGCTGCATCGCCTGCAAGCTGTGCGAGGCGATCTGCCCGGCCCAGGCCATCACCATCGAGGCTGAACCGCGCGCCGACGGCAGCCGCCGCACCACGCGCTACGACATCGACATGGTCAAATGCATCTACTGCGGCCTGTGCCAGGAGGCCTGCCCGGTGGATGCGATCGTCGAAGGGCCCAACTCTGAATTCGCCGTCGAAACGCGCGAGGAGCTGCTCTACGACAAGCAACGTCTGCTTGATAACGGCGACCGCTGGGAACGGCAGATCGCCAAGAATCTGGAACTCGACGCGCCTTACCGCTAAGGCGCACACGCTTGAACGGGTCGGCGATTCCTGAACGGGGTCGCGGCCGATACGAAAGGGGCTTCGTCCCGAGATGCTGCAAAGCATAGCCTTCTTCCTGCTGGCGACGGTCGCTACGGTTTCCGGCCTTCTGGTCGTGACCGCGCGCAACCCGGTGCACAGCGTTCTCTGGCTGATCCTGACCTTCTTCTCGGCGGCCGGACTGTTCGTCCTGATCGGGGCCGAGTTCCTGGCGATGCTGCTGGTCGTCGTCTACGTCGGCGCCGTGGCGGTCCTGTTCCTGTTCGTCGTCATGATGCTGGATGTCGACTTCCTCAAGCTGCGCGAGGGCTACGCCCGGTATCTGCCGTTCGGGGCCATCATCGCCGCCGTGCTGCTGGTCGAGATGATCATGGTTTCGGCCGCCGTCGTGAACGGCGGGGCCGGCAAGGGCGCCGTCATCGCCGAGCCGTCGATGGCTGTGACCAACATCCAGTCCATCGGACGCGTGCTCTATACCGACTACGTCTACTTCTTCCAGGCCGCGGGCATCGTGCTGCTGGTCGCCATGATCGGCGCCATCACCCTGACCCTGCGTCACAAGCCGCATATCAAGCGCCAGAACATCGGCGATCAGGTCAACCGCGACCGCAAGAAGTCGGTCGAGGTCAAGTCGGCCCAGACCGGGCAGGGCGTCAGCGCCGAGGAGCTTCTCTGATGGTCATTGGATTGACCCATTATCTGACGGTCGCCGCCATCCTGTTCACCATCGGGGTGTTCGGCATCTTCGTGAACCGCAAGAACGTGATCATCATCCTGATGTCCATCGAGCTGATCCTCTTGGCCGTGAACATCAACTTCGTCGCCTTCTCGGCCTATCTGAACGAAATCAGCGGACAGATCATGGCGATGTTCGTCCTGACCGTCGCCGCCGCAGAGGCCGCTGTGGGCCTGGCGATCCTGGTGACCTTCTTCCGTAACCGCGGCGACATCGCGGTTGACGACGCTTCCGTGATGAAGGGTTGAGCGTGACTATTCAGACCCTTGTCATTCTGGGCGTCTTCGCTCCGCTGCTGGGCGCCGCGATCGCGGGCTTCTTCGGGCGGCGGATCGGCAACATCCCGTCGCAGGCGGTGACGACCGGCCTGCTGTTCTTCTCGTGCGCCGTCGCCTGGACGGTGTTCGGACAATGGACATGGGGGCACCTGGAGCCCTTCACCATCCGCCTGGCGCCCTTCATCAATGTGGGTGAGTTCCAGTCGGCCTGGTCGATCCGCATCGACGCCCTGTCGGCGACCATGCTGATCGTGGTCACCAGCGTCTCGTCGCTGGTCCACCTGTATTCCTGGGGCTACATGGCCGACGACGACAGTCGTCCGCGCTTCTTCGCCTATCTGTCGCTGTTCACCTTTATGATGCTGGCGCTGGTGACGGCGGCGGACTTCATGCAGATCTTCTTCGGCTGGGAAGGCGTGGGCCTGGCATCCTATCTGCTGATCGGCTTCTGGTTCAAGAAACCGACGGCCAGCGCCGCCGCCATCAAGGCCTTTGTCGTCAACCGCGTCGGCGACTTCGGCTTCGTTCTGGGGATCATGACGATCTTCTGGATGTACGGCACCATCAACTTCGCCGAACTGTTCCCCCTGATCGGAACCAAGGCCGGCACGACCTGGGAGTTCCTGGGCGTGCAATGGTCCGCGCTCGATCTGGCGGGCTTCCTGTTGTTCATCGGCGCGATGGGCAAGTCGGCGCAGTTCTTCCTGCACACCTGGCTGCCGGACGCGATGGAAGGCCCGACGCCTGTGTCGGCCCTGATCCACGCGGCGACCATGGTCACCGCAGGCGTCTATATGGTCTGCCTGTTGTCGCCGATCTATGAATATGCGCCGGGCGCGTCGCAGATCATCGCCATCATCGGCGCGATCACGGCCCTGTTCGCCGCCACGGTCGGCCTGACCCAGAACGACATCAAGCGGGTCATCGCCTATTCGACCTGTTCGCAGCTGGGCTATATGTTCTTCGCGGCGGGCGTCGGCGCCTATCAGGCCGCCATGTTCCACCTGTTCACGCACGCCTTCTTCAAGGCCCTGCTGTTCCTGGGCGCCGGTTCGGTGATCCACGGCATGCACCACGAGCAGGACATGCGGAAGATGGGTGGTCTGTGGAAGCTGTTGCCCGTCACCTATGCGGTGATGACCATCGGCACCATCGCCATCACCGGCCTGGGCATCCCTGGCGTCGGCGGCTTCGCGGGCTTTTATTCCAAGGACTCGATCATCGAGAGCGCCTATGCGTCGGCGGCCTCGGGTCACTCGGCCATCGGTCTGTTCGCCTTCTTCGTCGGCATCATCGCCGCCGGCCTGACGGCCTACTACTCGTGGCGCCTGGTCTTCATGACCTTCCACAACAAGCCGGTGTGGAAGGAAGAGGGCGATGCGCACCATGCCGACGATCACGCCTCGCATGCCCAGCGCGAAACCCATTCCGAGCCGGTCACGGATGCCCATGCGCATGACGACCACGCCCATGACGATCATGGCCACCACGGCCCGCTGAAGCCCCACGAGAGCCCGCTGGTCATGCTGGTTCCGCTGATCCTGCTGTCGGTCGGCGCCGTCGCCGCCGGCTTCGTCTTCGCGCCGCACTTCATCGGCCACCACGAGGGCGAGTTCTGGCGCGGAGCCATCTTCACAGGCGAGCACAACCACGTCCTGCACGAAAGCCACTCGGTCCCGACCTGGGTGAAGTGGTCGCCGCTGATCCTGACCCTGATCGGCACGGCCTTCGCCTACTGGATCTATGTCGCCCGCGAGGGGATGGGGCGTCGCATGGCCGAGCGGAACGGGATCGTTTACCGGTTCCTGTACAACAAGTGGTACTTCGACGAGCTGTACGACTTCGTCTTCGTGCGGGGCTTCAAGGCTGTCGGCGACGTCTTCTGGAAGGTCGTCGATGTGAATCTGATCGACGGGCTTGGGCCCAACGGCGCCGCCTGGGCCTCGCTGAAATCCGCCGCGCGACTGGGCAAGATCCAGTCCGGCTATGTCTATCATTATGCCTTCGTGATGCTGCTCGGGGTGGCTGGTCTGCTCACCTTCGCCATCCTCGCGTGGGGAGCCTGAGCCCGTGCCCTACATTCTGAGCCTCGTTACATTCCTGCCGCTGGTCGGCGCGCTGGTCATCCTTGGCGCGAGACTGGCGTCCAAGACCCAGGAGGCCGCCGCCCCGGCGGCGCGCTGGATCGCCCTGATCACCACCCTGGTCGTGCTGGGCGTGGCCGTTGTCCTGGTCGCCGGTTTCGATCCGTCGAACACCAGCTATCAGTTCGTCGAGTTCGCACCGTGGTTCGCGGGCGCCAGCTATCATCTGGGCGTGGACGGGGTTTCGATCCTGTTCGTGCTGCTGACTGCCTTCCTGATGCCGATCTGCATCCTGGCCAGCTGGAAGTCGATTTCGACGCGCGTCGTCGAATATATGGCCGCCTTCCTGATCCTGGAGACGCTGGTCATCGGCGTCTTCACGTCGCTGGACCTGTTCCTGTTCTACATCTTCTTCGAAGGCACCCTCGTGCCGATGTTCCTGATCATCGGCATCTGGGGCGGGGCGAACCGGATCTACGCGGCCTACAAGTTCTTCCTCTACACCCTGCTGGGGTCGGTGCTGATGCTGCTGGCCATGCTGTGGATGGCGCATACCGCCGGAACCACCAGTATTCCGGAACTGAAGCGGTTCGCCTTCAGCCCGGTCGTCCAGCCGATCCTGTGGCTGGCCTTCTTCGCCTCGTTCGCGGTCAAGATGCCGATGTGGCCCGTCCACACCTGGCTGCCTGACGCCCACGTCCAGGCGCCGACGGCCGGTTCGGTCATCCTGGCCGGGATATTGCTGAAGCTGGGCGGGTACGGCTTCATCCTGTTCAACGTGCCGATGTTCCCCCAGGCGTCCGAGATGTTCCGCCCGCTGGTCTTCACCCTGTCGGTGATCGCCATCGTCTATACGTCGCTGGTCGCCTGGCGTCAGACGGACATGAAGAAGCTGATCGCCTATTCTTCGATCGCCCACATGGGTTTTGTGACGCTGGGCATCTTCTCCGGCAACGACCAGGGCATGCAGGGCGCCGTGTTCCAGATGATCAGCCACGGTCTGATCTCGGGTGCGCTGTTCCTGTGCGTTGGCGTCGTCTATGACCGGATGCACACCCGCGAGATCGCCTTCTACGGCGGCCTGACGGCGCGGATGCCGTGGTTCGCCGCCATCTTCCTGATGTTCACCATGGCCAATGTCGGCCTGCCGGGCACCTCGGGCTTCATCGGTGAAATCCTGACGATGACGGGGACCTATCACGCCTCGACCTGGGCGGCACTGGTTGCGGCCTCGGGCGTGATCTTCTCGGCGATCTATGCGCTGACGCTGTACCGCGCGGTCATGTTCGGCGAGATCACCAATCCGAAGCTTCAGACCATCGCCGATATCGACAAGCGCGAACTGCTGCTGTTCGTGCCGCTGATCATCGGCACCATCTGGCTGGGGGTCTATCCGGCCGCCGTCCTCGATTACACCGGGCCTGCCGTTGAGGCCCTGACCAGCGCCTATCGCGCCGCGATCGGCGGGTGAGACCATAAATGCCTGATCTGTCCTCCGCCCTGCACCTTGCCGCCTCGGAGCTGACCCTTTCGGTCGGCGCCCTGGTCCTGCTGATGGTCGGCGCCTTCATCGGCGAAAAGAGCGCCCGCCTGGTGTCGATCCTGTCGGTTCTGCTGCTGCTGGCCGCCGCCGTCATCGCCGTCATCGGGCCCTGGGGTGCGGCCTTCAACGGCGCCTATGTGGTCGATCCGCTGGCCATCTACGGCAAGAGCGTCATCTATCTGTCGGCCGCCGTGGCCATCATCCTCGGCGACGGCTGGATGAAGCGTACGCGTATCGCCAAGTTCGAGTATCCGGTCCTGATCGTGCTGGCCGCCGTCGGCATGGGCATGATGGCGTCCTCGGGCGACCTGATCTCCATGTATGTCGGGATCGAGCTGCATTCGCTGGCCCTGTATGTCCTGGCCGCCTTCCACCGCAACGACGTCAAGGCGTCGGAAGCGGGGCTGAAGTATTTCGTCCTGGGCGCGCTGTCGTCGGGCCTGCTGCTGTATGGCGCCAGCCTGATCTACGGCTTCGCCGGGTCGATGAAGTTCGATGACATCGCCGCCTTCGCCGTCGATCATCCGTCGACGGGTCTGCTGTTCGGTCTGGTCTTCCTGATCTGCGGTCTGGCGTTCAAGGTTTCGGCGGCGCCGTTCCACATGTGGACGCCCGACGTTTACGAAGGCGCGCCGACGCCGGTCGTCGCCCTGTTCGCGACCGCGCCCAAGGTGGCGGCCATGGTCCTGATCGCACGCGCGCTGGAAGGCGGGTTCGGTGAATCCCACGCCCAGTGGTCGCAGGTTCTGATCGCCATTTCGCTGATCAGCTTCGTCGTCGGCGCGTTCGGCGGTCTGGTGCAGAAGGACATCCAGCGCCTGCTGGCCTATTCGTCGATCATCAACATCGGCTACGCCCTGTTGGGCATCGCCGCCGGCACGGCCGCCGGTCTGCAGGCGATGCTGATGTTCATGACCCTGTACGTCATTGACCAGCTGGGCTTCTTCGCCATCCTGCTCAGCCTGTCCAAATCGGGTCGTCCGATCCGGCGGATCGCCGATCTGGCGGGGCTGAAGCGGGATCGTCCCCTGACGGCCGTGGCCCTGACCATCCTGTCGCTGTCGGTTCTGGGCATGCCGCCGTTCTCGGGCTTCTGGGGCAAGTATTATGTCTTCGGCGCCGCGGCGAATGCCGGTCTGTGGCCCTTTGCGGCCATCGGTCTGGTCGCCTCGGTCGTGGCCGCCTTCTACTATCTGCGCATCATCAAGCTGATGTGGTTCGATGCGCCGGTGGATGAGGTTGCGACCGACCGGGCGCCGGTCGAGGCCAAGTGGATCGGCTGGGCCTGCGCGGCCTTCGCCTTCCCCCTGGTGCTCGTGGGTCTGACCTGGCTGGAGCCGCTGACCAAGGCTGCGAGCGCCGGTTTCGGGAACGGGTAGGGCGTTGACGCCCGCCCCCCTGGTCATCCACGACGAGATCGACTCGACCAACGCCGAAGCCCGTCGTCTGGCTGAGGCCGGAGAAACCGGTCCGCGCTGGATCGTGGCGCGCCGTCAGACCGCGGGTCGCGGGCGGCGCGGCCGCAGATGGGAAAGCGAACAGGGCAATCTGGCCGCCACCCTGCTGATCACCACGCCGAAGTCTGCGGCGGAGGCGGCCCAGGCCACCTTTGTAGCGGCGCTGGCGGTGGCGGATCTGCTGGACGTCTTTGTCTCGCCCGCCCTGGTGTCGATCAAATGGCCCAACGACGTGCTGTTGGGCGGCGTGAAGGTGTCGGGGATTCTGGTCGAATCCGGCGCCCATGCGAACGGCGGTCTTTGGCTGGCCGTGGGCATCGGGGTCAATCTGGCGCACGCGCCGGAAGGGACCGAACGGGGGGCCGCCGCCGTCGCCGACAGCCTGAGGGCCGACCTGACCTATGTGCCGCCGATAGAGGCGGCGGCCGAGATCCTGGCCGAGACCTTCGCCGTCTGGTGGGGACGCTGGCAGACGCTGGGATTCGAACCCGTGCTGGACGCCTGGACCAGTCGTCTCAAGGGGCTGAAGGGGGCGTGCGTGGCGCGGCTGGACAACGAAACCCTGGAAGGCGTGGCCGAGGGTGTGGAGCCGGACGGCGCGCTTCGATTGCGTCTGGCCGATGGCTCGGTGCGGTTGATCTCGGCCGGCGATGTCTTCTTCGGCCCAGACGCCGGCAAGGCGTCCTGAGATGCTGCTGGCGATTGAACAGGGCAACACCAATACGCTGTTTGCGGTCCATGACGGATCGGAATGGATCGCCCAGTGGCGCGCCGCGACCGAGGCCACGCGGACGGCGGACGAATATGCAGTCTGGCTGAACCAGCTGATGCTGATGAAGGGGCTGGCGGTCGCGGGCCTGACCGGCTGCATCATCTCCAGCGTGGTGCCGCAGTCGATCTTCAACCTGCGTAATCTGGCGCGGCGGTATCTGAACATCGAGCCGCTGGTGATCGGCGAGAACGTCAATCTGGGCATCGACGTGCGGATCGCCAAGCCCAGCGAGGCGGGGGCCGACCGACTGGTCAACGCCATCGGCGCCAAGCTGGTCTATCCCGGCGACCTGATCGTGATCGACAGCGGCACGGCGACCACCTTCGATATCGTGGCGGACGACGGCGCCTTCGAGGGCGGCCTGATCGCGCCGGGCATCAATCTGTCGCTGCAGGCGTTGCACGAGGCGGCGGCGAAACTGCCGCGCATCGCCATCCAGCGGCCCGAACACGTCATCGGCAAGGGCACGGTCGAGGCCATGCAATCCGGCGTCTTCTGGGGCTATATTTCGTTGATCGAGGGACTGGTCGGGCGCATCAAGGCCGAATGGGGTCGACCCATGACGGTCATCGGCACCGGCGGCGTCGCCAGCCTGTTCGAAGGCGCGACCGACAGCATCGACCATTTCGATTCCGACCTGACTATTCGCGGCCTCCTCGCAATCTGGCGTCGTAACGCCCATTTGACTGACTGAATGAAAAAGCAAAACCAAGACGAACTCGTTTTCCTGCCGCTGGGCGGCTCGGACGAGGTCGGTATGAACCTGAACGCCTATGGCTTCGGCCCAGAGGCGAACCGTGAATGGTTGATCGTCGACGTCGGCGTCACCTTCGGCGACCTGTCGACGCCCGGCGTGGACGTGATCGTGCCCGATCCCACCTATCTGCAGGGCGAGACGATCAAGGGCATCGTGCTGACCCACGCGCACGAGGACCATATCGGCGCCCTGGGCTGGCTGTGGCCGCGCATCAAGGCGCCGATCTACGCCACCCCCTTCACCGCCTATCTGATCCGCGACAAGCTGCGCGAGCGCGGGATCCTGGATCAGGTCGAACTGATCGAGGTGCCGCTGGGCGGCACGGTCGACATCGGGTCGTTCGGCGTCACCTTCGTCAACATGACCCACTCGATCGCCGAGCCCAGCGGCCTGGCCATTGATACGCCTCTGGGCATGGTGTTCCACACCGGCGACTGGAAGATCGACGACCAGCCGGTGATCGGGACCAAGACCGACGCCCCCGCCATTCGCGCCCTGGGCGACGAGGGCGTGCTGGCCATGGTGTGCGATTCCACCAATGTCTTCGTGCCGGGCGTGGCCGGGTCGGAAGGCGATGTCGCCGTCGCCATCTCCAAGCTGATCGCCAGCCTGAAGGGCCGCGTCGCCGTGGGCTGTTTCGCCTCCAACGTCGCCCGGATGGACAGCGTGATCCGCGCGGCCGAGGCCTGCGGCCGTCGCGTCGCCCTGGCCGGCCGCTCGATGCACCGCATCACGGCGGCGGCGAAACACGTCGGCATGTTGCAGGACGTCAAACCCTTCCTGTCGGACGAGGAAGCCCGCGTCTGGCCCGCCGATCAGATCCTGTATCTGTGCACCGGCAGCCAGGGCGAGGCGAGGGCGGCCTTGTCGCGCGTCGCAGACGGCACGCACCCCACCGTCAAACTGGGCATGGGCGACCACTGCATCTTCTCGTCGCGCCAGATACCGGGCAACGAACTGGCCATCGGCAATCTGCAGGATCGCCTCGCGGATCGGGGCGTGCGCCTCTACACCGAGAAGGATCACCCAGGCATCCACGTCTCGGGCCATCCCTGCCGTGACGAGCTGAAGCAGATGTACGAATGGGCGCGGCCGCAGATCGCGGTGCCGACCCACGGCGTGCGGCGCTTCCTGCTGGAACACGCCAATCTGGCCAAGGAGGTCGGGGTCAAGGAAACGGTCACGCCGCGCAATGGCGACATGGTGCGCCTGGCGCCCGGGCCGGCCCAGATCGTCGACGAGGTGCCGAACGGCCGCCTCTACGTCGACGGCGGGATGCTGGTCACGGAACAGGGCGAGGCGCTGAAGGAGCGTCGCCATGCCTCGACCAATGGCGTGCTGATCGTCAGCTTCGCCCTGGACAAGCGCGGGCGGATCGTCAGCGACATCGACATCCGCAGCGTGGGCCTGCCCGGCGATCTGCAAAAGCCGCTGGGCGACGTGCTGGACGATCTGGCCGAGCGCGTCGAACAGGTGGTCAAGAACCTGAAGGGCGAGGCGTTGGAGGACGAGATGGTGGTCGAACAGGCCATCGCCCGCGTTCTGAAAAAGGCCAGTCAGCAGGTCTGGGACCGTCGTCCCATCGTCGAGACGGTCGTCCTGCGCGTCTGATTGGACCTCGGCTGTTCGGGCGCCGGTTCGGCGCTCGAACGGCTTGGCCGCCGAAAAGCGATTAGCGGTCGCGACACGGCGTGCGCATCGGCTATAGGCTGGGGCATGGCCGAGACGCTCTTTCTGCTGAATCCCGACTGGCATGACGATCAGGGCGGACCGTGGTTCTGCCCGCCCGGCGCCTATATCGAGGGCGTCCTGGCCTTCTATCCGCAACTGCGCGACGCGCTGGACGTGGTCTATCTGGATCACGCCAAGCCGCGCCCGCCGGTGATCGCACAGGTGGGCGAGGCGCATCAGAGCTGTCCGATCCTGATCCTGGACGATGAACTGGACTGGCCCCAGGCCGAGATCAGCGCGGAGACCGGGCGGCGTTTCCTGCAGGACCACGCCATCGCCCCCTATCTGGCGGCCCGCTACGGCGTCGGCCGGCCGCATCCTTAAAAAAAGAGGCCCGTCATGCCTATCGGCCCCCTGACCATGATCGGCATCTATATCATCGTCTGGTGGACGGTGCTGTTCGCCGTCCTGCCGCTGGGCACGTCGCAGGAAACGCACGAGCCGCCGACCGACGGCGCCCAATGGGGCGCGCCCCGCACGCCGAACCTGAAGCGGAAGTTCCTGACCACCACCTGGGTCTCGGCCATCGTCTGGGCTTTCGTCATGGTGCTGATCTTCACCGGCTGGCTGCCCTTGCCGGACTTCTCGCAGGCCCCGGCGGTCTAAACCACAAGCCGGTCTAGCTTTCGCCCTGGTCCAGCGGCTAAAGCCTTGTTCTGTCTCTACGCCTAGGATTCCCGATCATGCGCCTGTCGCGCTTTTTCCTGCCCACGCTGAAGGAAGCCCCTTCGGACGCCCAGATCGTCTCGCATCAGCTGATGTTGCGCGCCGGCATGATCAAGCAGGAGGCCGCCGGCATCTATGCCTGGCTGCCGCTGGGCCTGAAGGTGCTGCGCAAGATCGAGCAGATCGTCCGCGAGGAGCAGATGCGGGCAGGGGCCGTCGAACTGCTGATGCCGACGCTGCAACTGGCCGACCTGTGGCGCGAGTCCGGGCGGTACGACGCCTACGGCCCCGAGATGCTGCGCATCACCGACCGGCACGAGCGCGAGCTGCTGTACGGCCCGACCAATGAGGAGATGATCACCGACATCTTCCGGGCCTATGTGAAGTCCTACAAGTCGCTGCCGCTGAACCTGTTTCACATCCAGTGGAAGTTCCGCGACGAGCGTCGTCCCCGCTTCGGCGTGATGCGCGGGCGCGAGTTCCTGATGAAGGACGCCTATTCGTTCGACGTGGATGAGGCGGCGGCGCGCGTCGCCTATAACCGCATGTTCACCGCCTATCTGAACACCTTCGCCCGCATGGGGCTGAAGGCCGTGCCGATGCGCGCCGACACCGGCCCCATCGGCGGCGACCTGAGCCACGAGTTCATCGTCCTGGCCGAAACGGGCGAGAGCGAAGTCTTCTGCGACCGCAAGCTGGTGGAAATGCCCGCGCCCGGCGACGATTTCAGCCCGGAGGCCGTGCAGGCCGTGTTCGATGAGCGCACCGCCCTGTACGCCGCCACCGAAGAAATGCACGATCAGGCCCAGTTCGAGGCGCAGACCGCCGAAGGCGACCGTCTGTCCGCCCGCGGCATCGAGGTGGGCCACATCTTCTACTTCGGCACGAAATATTCGGCGCCGATGAAGGCCAAGGTCGCCGGACCGGACGGTCAGGACGCCGAGGTCCATATGGGCAGCTATGGGGTCGGGGTGTCGCGTCTGCTGGGCGCCATCATCGAGGCCAGCCACGACGAGGGCGGCATCATCTGGCCGGACGCCGTGGCGCCGTTCGACGTGGTCGTCATCAATCTGCGCGCCAATGACGAGGCCGTCTCGGCGGCCTGCGAAGACGCGGTGGCCCAGTTGGAGAAGCTGGGTAAGGATGTGCTGTACGACGACACCGACGAGCGTCCGGGCGGCAAGTTCGCCACCGCCGACCTGATCGGCGTGCCGTGGCAGCTGACCATCGGCCCGAAAGGTCTGGCCGATGGCGTGGTCGAGCTGAAGCGCCGCGCCACCGGCGAAAAGGTTTCCGTTCCGCTGGCCGAAGCCATCGAAAGGCTGACCGTTTGAGCCTGCCGTCCCGCCCGTCCGGCGCCTTCTCCTCGTGGGAGATCGGCCTGGCCCTTCGCTACCTGCGCGCCAAGCGCAAGGAGGGCGGGGTGGCGACCATCGCCGTCATCAGCTTCATCGGCATCATGCTGGCCGTCGCCGTGCTGATCAGCGTGATGAGCATCATGTCCGGTTTCCGCAGCGAACTGCTGGGCCGGATGCTGGCCTTCAACGGCCATATGTATGTGCAGGGGCCGGTGCTGACCTCGCCGGATCGCGATGCGGTCCTCAAGAAGATCGAGGCGATCCCGGGCGTCCATAGCGTCAATCCGCTGAACGAGGCGCAAAGCCTGATCCGCGTCGGCAGCTATACGACCGGCGTGATGGTCAAGGGCATCCGTCCCCAGGACCTGGCCAAGACCCAGTATGTGTTCGACAGCCTGTCGCCGCAGGAGCGCGACAGCTTCGGCAAGGGCGCCTATGGCGGCGACCGGGTGCTGATCGGCGCGGCCTTGGCGAATGCGCTGGGCATCAGGGTCGGCGACGCGATCACCGTCTATTCGCCGACCGGCGCCGACAGCGCCTTCGGCAATCTGGGCGGTCTGGAGAAGACCTATTTCGTCGGCGGCCTGTTCCGATCCGGCGCCGCCGATTACGACCGCGCCTTCATGTTCATGCCGCTGGAGCAGCAGCAGCTGTTCTTCGGCAAGGAGGGCGTCTGGGACGCCATCGAGATCAAGGTGGACGATCCCGATCAGGTCGGCGCCCTGACCCCCGCGATCCGCGCCGCCGCCGGTCCCGGCTCGATCGTCAGCGACTGGCGCGAACGGCTCGCCGCC